>NZ_JAANTH010000001.1:600000-1200000 GCF_011734195.1 Halobacterium sp. R2-5 | reverse complement strand
CTCCTCCTCGTCCCAGGACTCCGAGAGGTAGTACAGTTCACGCAGCGTCGACGACCGGTTCTCGTCGAGCTGCTGGGCGAGGAAGTCGATGGTGTAGACGGACTTCAGGAGCTTCCGGGCGCCCCGCACGGAGTTCGCGGAGCGGGTGCTCGTGCGGTCGCCGTACACCCACACGTCCGAGTCTTCGTCGTACTCGATGTTCGACTTCGAGCGCGTCGGCAGCGTCATCCGCGGGATGTCGCCGCGCTCGAACTGGTCGTAGAACTGTTCGGCCAGCTCGACGAGCTGGTCGCGGGCGTCGTCGCCTTTCGGCGTGTCTGGGGTGTTTGCGTCGCTCATTGGTTGACAGTCAGGCGGGCGTCCTCGACGCCCTGCACGGAGAGGTCGAACTCCGCGTCGTCGTCCACGCTGTACGTCAGCTCGGCGGTCTCGTCGCCGGCGACCGACGGCGACCACTTCACGAACCACTCGCCGTCCATCTCCACGACGTTGCCGTCGGAGGCGTCGGCGGGCTCGGCGGTGACGATGTCGGTGACGTCGACGTCCGCGGACGTGCTGCCGTGGTTCTCGACGCGCAGCGTCACCTCGCCGTCCTCGATTTCGCGCTCGACGAGGACGTTGTTCATGATGCGCGCCAGCGAGTCGTCGACGGCGAGGTCGTCGTTACCCGTCATGTCCGAGACCTTCTCCGCCATCGTCGGGAGGATGTCCATGATGACGCTCTGCTTCTGCTGGCGTTTCCGCATCGACTGGCGCTTGTTGAGGAAGGACTTGAGGTCGCGGGCTGCCTCGCGGACCGCGAGCTCGATCTCGTCCTCGATCTCCTCGACGGACGCGACGGCGTCCTTGGACTCGCTGGTGAACGGCACGTTCGTCGAGGCGACGTGGACCATGATGACCGCGGGGCCCTGCGGGAGGCCGCTGCCGCCGGGCTGGTCGAGGTTGTAGTTCCGCCAGCCGATGTCCTTGACGACGTTCGTCGTCGCACAGGCCCCGCGCTGGTAGACCAGCGGCACGCGGTTCGCGAACCGCAGCAGGTCGACGCCGCCCTGGTCTTCGAGCTCGCCGCCGTACGCGATGCCGGCCTCGACGATGAACGGGTCGCCGCCGTGGACTTCGGCGTCGCGGGTGGCCGCCGAGTAGAACTCCGCGTCGAACTCCTTGCGGAGGCCGGCCTCCACGAGGTCGGCCTGGATGGGCGAGAGACAGGACGTCGGTGGCGCCATCACGTCGACGCTCGCCATCGCGTCCAGCAGCTCGCTGGCGGTGTCGCGGTCGCCCGCCACGTCCTTCGTCTTCGGCGGGTCGTCGGGCACCGTCGCCATGTCGGTCCAGAGCGCCTCGACGACGTTCTCGCGGGCGGTCTCGCCGACGGTCGCGTCCTGGACTTCCTCGGTCATCTCCGCGGCGCGGTAGACGAACTCGCCGAGCCGGTCGCGCGTGACGCGGTCTCGGGGCGTGTCCGCGCCGAACTTGTCGGCGATGCGCTCGGCGAGCCCGCGGACGGTCGCGTCGTCCTTCTGCGTGGTCGTCGCTTCGTCCACGGCGAGGAAGACGTCGGCCGCGCGGTCCTCGGTGAGCGCGTCCCACACCGCGTCGACGACGTGCCCCCGGACGGTGTCGCCGAACGTCTTGCCGGAGGCTTCCTCTGCTTCGGCGGCGGCGTCGGCGACCAGGTCTTCGAGCTCGGAGTAGGCGACCCACTCGGCGTCCTCGACGGCGTCGGCGACGCGCTCGGCGAACGCCGCGGTGTCGTCGGCGCCCTTGTTCGAGACGGCGTCGACGACGGCGGCCTCGAGGTCCGTCTCCGAGTCGATTCCGGGCGGCCGCCAGCGCACCTCGCGGCCGTAGTGGCGGTCGCGGAACGCGTCCACGATGCCGTCGGCGGTCTTCTTCCCGACGCGAGTGAACTCCGACTGGAGGAATCCCGAAATCGAGTGGGAGTCGGTCTCGCCGAGCATCTTGATGAGCGTCCCGAGCTCGACGCCGTGCGGGTGGGGGCGGATCTCCTCGGTCTCCTCGGGGAGGCCGGCGCCCTCGGCGCGCTCGGCCTTGATCTCGCCCTTCGGCTCCTGGAGCTCGATGCGCGCGTGGGGGTTGACGACCGCGGTGTGCTTGACGTAGTCGTGGAGCTGGCCGCGGGCGCGCATGTTCGCCTCCATGTCCATCTCGATGCGCGTGCCGTGCGTCCCTCGGAGGTCGCTCTCGCCCGCGGAGAGCTCCTCCTCCACGCTGATTTCGGGCTCGTTGGTGTCCGTGTCGATGATGAGCTCGTAGTAGTTCGACACGCCCGAATCCTGCGTGCGGCTCTCGATGCGCACCGGCTTCCCGGAGGTGAGCTGGCTGTAGAGGACGGCCGCGGAGATGCCGATGCCCTGCTGGCCGCGGGACTGCTCGCGGGCGTGGAAGCGTGACCCGTACAGCAGTTTCCCGAAGATCTTCGGGATCTGTTCTTTCGTGATGCCCGGCCCGTTGTCCTCGACGACGAGGGTGTAGTAGTCCCGGCCCTCCTCGATTTCGACGTAGATGTCGGGGAGGATGCCGGCCTCCTCGGTGGCGTCGAGGGCGTTGTCGACGGCCTCCTTGACGGCCGTCACCAGCCCTCGGGCCCCGGAGTCGAAGCCGAGCATGTGCTTGTTCTTCTCGAAGAACTCGGCGATGGAGATCTCCCGCTGGCTCGCGGCGAGCTCCTCCGCGATGCCTTCCTCCTCGCCGAGTGTCGACTGGAAGGACGTCATTCGGTGGCGTTACTTCCCGCCAGGAGGGTAAAACCCCAGCGGTGTGCGTGGTGAAAGTGAAACTGGACGCGTCGACGGCGGACGCGCCGGAGACGAGCCGGGCGGGCTTCGCGCGCACGCGTGCGAGTCTTTTTTACCGCCGGGGGGATTAGAGGGTGCTAACGTTCATGTCTGACCAAAGCGAGTACAGCGCTGGCCAAATCCAGGTTCTGGAGGGCCTCGAAGCCGTCCAGAAGCGGCCGGCGATGTACATCGGTTCCACTGACGCCCGCGGTCTCCACCATCTCGTCTACGAGGTCGTGGACAACTCCATCGACGAAGCGCTCGCGGGACACTGCGACAAAATCGAGGTCACGCTCCACGACGACGGCTCCGTCAGCGTGTCCGACGACGGTCGCGGCATCCCGATAGACACCCACGAGGAGTACGACCGGCCGGCGGTCGAGGTCATCCTCACCGTCCTGCACGCCGGCGGGAAGTTCGACGGGAAGTCCTACCAGGTCTCCGGCGGCCTCCACGGCGTCGGCGTCTCCGTCGTGAACGCGCTCTCCGAACGCCTCGCGGTCGAGGTCTCCCGCGACGGCGGGAAGTACCGCGAGAAGTTCGAGCGCGGCGAGCCCGTCACCGACCTCGAACGCATCGACGACGTCGGCGACGACGAGACCGGGACGCTGATCCGGTTCCGGCCGGACACCGAGATCTTCGAGACGACGGAGTTCGACTACTCCACGCTCGAATCCCGGCTCCGGGAGCTCGCGTTCCTGAACTCCGGCGTCGAGATCACGCTCACCGACGAGCGCGGCGACGAGTCGCAGTCCTCGACGTTCGAGTACGAGGGCGGCATCCGGGAGTTCGTCAAATACCTCAACGAGAGCCGCCAGGCACTCCACGAGGACGTCATTTACTTCGAGAGCGCCGAGGACGGCATCCAGGTCGAAATCGCGATGCAGGCGACCGACGACCTCCAGTCCTCGACGCACGCCTTCGCGAACAACATCAACACCCGCGAGGGCGGCACCCACCTCACGGGGTTCAAGACGGCGCTCACCCGCACCGTCAACGACTACGCCAACGAGAACGACCTGCTCGGCGAGCTCGACGGCGAGAACCTCACGGGCGAGGACATCCGCGAGGGCCTCACCGCGGTCATCTCCGTGAAGCACCCCGACCCGCAGTTCGAGGGCCAGACGAAGACGAAACTCGGCAACAGCGAGGTGCGGGGCATCGTCGAGGGGACGGTCCACGAGGGACTGGGCACGTACTTCGAGGAGCACCCGGACACCGCGGAAGCCGTCGTCCAGAAGGCCGTCGAGGCCGCGAAGGCCCGGAAGGCCGCGAAGAAGGCCGAGGAGCTCACGCGCCGCAAGAGCGCGCTGTCCTCGACGAGCCTGCCGGGGAAGCTCGCGGACTGCCAGACGAAAGACCCCGACGACGCGGAGCTGTTCATCGTGGAGGGCGACTCCGCGGGCGGCTCCGCCAAGCAGGGCCGCAATCCGGAGTTCCAGGCGATTCTCCCGCTCGGCGGGAAGATTCTGAACGTCGAGAAACACCGCCTCGACCGGATTCTCGAACACGACGAGATTCGACACATCATCACGGCGCTGGGCACCGGCATCGGCGACGAGTTCGACATCGACGATATCCGGTACAAGAACATCGTGATGATGACCGACGCCGACGTCGACGGCGCGCACATCCGCACGCTCCTGCTGACGTTCTTCTACCGGCACATGAAGCCGCTGCTGGAGGCCGGCTACGTGTACGCCGCCCAGCCGCCGCTGTACCGCATCCGGTACCGCGGGGAGACGTACGACGCGATGACCGAGGAGGAACGCGAACGGATTATCGAGGAGAAGTGCAACGGCAACCCGACGCAGGTCCAGCGCTTCAAGGGTCTCGGGGAGATGAACCCCCAGCAGCTCTGGGACACCACGATGGACCCCGAGAACCGTATCCTGAAACGCATCACCGTCGACGACGCCGCGGCGGCCGACAAGATGTTCTCCGTGCTGATGGGGGACGCCGTCGAGCCGCGCAAGAAATTCATCCAAGACCACGCCACGGACGCAGAGTGGGTGGACATCTAACATGAGTTCGGAAGCACCAGACCCAGACGCACCCGAGGAGGTCGCGGACCGCGTGAAGAACGTCCGCGTGGACGAGGAGATGGAGCAGTCGTACATCGACTACGCGATGAGCGTCATCGCGGGACGGGCGCTCCCGGACGTCCGGGACGGCCTCAAGCCCGTCCACCGACGCATCCTCTACGCGATGCACGAGGCGGGCGTCTCCAGTGGCTCCAGCCACCGGAAGTCCTCGAACATCGTCGGGGACACGATGGGCGACTACCACCCGCACGGCGACTCCGCTATCTACGACGCGCTCGTGCGGATGGCCCAGGACTTCTCGATGCGGTACCCGCTCGTCGACGGCCAGGGGAACTTCGGCAGCGTCGACGGCGACCCCGCGGCGGCCATGCGGTACACGGAGGCCCGCATGGCGCCCATCGCGGAGGAGCTGCTGACGGACATCGAGAAGGACACCGTCGACTTCCAGCCGAACTACGACGACCGCCTGACCGAGCCGGACGTGCTGCCGTCGGCGTTCCCGAACCTGCTCGTCAACGGCTCGTCGGGCATCGCGGTCGGGATGTCGACGAACGTCCCGCCGCACAACCTCGGCGAGGTCATCGACGCCACCGTCCACCTCATCGACAACCCCGACTGCACGGTCGTCGACCTGATGGACCACGTGAAGGGGCCGGACTTCCCGACCGCGGGGAACATCGTCGGGCGCTCGGACGTCAAGCAGGCCTACCAGACGGGCCGCGGCCGCGTCCGGATGCGCGCCGAGTACCACGTCGAAGAGGGCGACTCCAGTGACAGCATCGTCATCACGGAGCTGCCCTACCAGCAGAACAAGTCGAAGCTCGTCGAGCGCATCGCGGACGACGTCCGCGACGGCGACCTCGACGGCGTGCGCGACCTCCGCGACGAGTCCGACCGGAACGGCATCCGCATCGTCGTCGAACTCAAGCGGAACGCGAACACGGACGTCGTCGAGAACCACCTCCTGGAGTCCCACCTCGAGCGGACGTTCGGCGTCATCAACCTCGCGCTCGTGGACGGCCAGCCGAAGGTCCTCACGCTCAAGGAGATGCTCGAGGAGTACGTCGCCCACCGCAAGGAAGTGGTGCGGCGGCGCTCCGAGCACGACCTCGCGGAGGCCGAGGACCGCGCGCACATCCTCGAAGGCCGCCTGAAGGCCTTAGAGCAGGCCGACGACGTGGTCGAGACCATCCAGAACGCCGAGGACCGCGACGACGCCAAGGAGGCGCTCAAGGACGGTTTCGGGTTCACGCAGGCGCAGGCCGACCACATCGTGCGGATGCAGCTCGGCAGCCTCACGTCGATGGAGGCCGCCGAAATCGAGTCCGAGTACGAGGAGGTCACCGCCCGCATCGAGCGCTTAGAGGAGATTCTCGGCAGCGAGGAGGAGCTCCTCTCGGTCATCAAGGACGAGCTCCGGGACATCAAGGAGGAGTACGCCGACGAGCGCCGCACGTCGTTCATCGAAGACACCGGCACGGTCACCGACGAGGACCTCATCCCCGAGGAGGACGTCGTCGTGGTGCTCACGGAGAGCGACTACATCAAGCGCGTGCCCGCCGACACGTTCGACGCCCAGCACCGCGGCGGGAAGGGCATCATCGGCACGGACCTCAAGGACGAGGACCGCGTCTCCGCGGTGTTCACCGCGAGCACGCACGACTACCTGCTCTGCTTCACGAACCAGGGCCAGGTCTACCGCCTGAAGGTCCACCAGGTGCCGGAGATGTCCCGAACGGCGCGGGGCACCTCCGCCGTGAACATCCTCGACCTCGACGACGGCGAGGAGATCTCGGCGGTCGTCACGGACGACGACCTCGACTTCGAGTCCGACGAGGAGTACCTCACGATGGCGACCCGCCACGGCTACGTCAAACGCACGACTGTCGGCGAGTTCGAGAACATCCGCTCGACGGGCATCATCGCCATCAGCCTCGAGGACGGCGACGAGCTCGCGGACGTGGAGGTCACGGACGGCAGCCACGACGTCGTGCTCGGCAGCGAGGACGGGATGGCGATTCGCTTCGACGAGACGGACGTCCGCGCGATGGGCCGGAACGCCCGCGGCGTCCGCGGGATGGACCTCGAGGGCGACGACCGGGTCGCGGGCCTCGCGCAGGTCGAACCCGACGACGAGCGCACCCTGCTGACGGTCACCGAGTTCGGCTACGGGAAGCGCACGCCCCTGTCGGAGTACCGCAAGCAGTCCCGGAACGGGAAGGGGCTCGTGGACATCAAGACCGGCGACCGGAACGGCAGCGTCGTCTCCCTTGACACGGTCAGCGACGACGACAACCTCGTCGCGATGAGCGCCGACGGGCAGATCATCCGGCTCCCCGTCGACGAGATCTCGACGGTCGGCCGGAACACGAAGGGCGTGAAGGTGATGGACGTCGAGGAAGGCGACGAGGTCGCCGACGTCTCCGTCTACCGCCCGAGCGAGGACAGCGACGAAGGCGACGCGGACGAGGACGCGGAGTAGCGCTCCCCCGGTAAATATTTTCGCGGGTTCCCGGAGACTGGGAGCGGTTGTGAGTTCACTGGAACCGCCCCGGGGGATTGTCCCCCCGGACGGCCTACCTCGAAGTAGGTGAAGAACAATGGCCGTCGCAGAACGCGAACGGGCGGTGTTCGGTGAAGAGCTCGGAATCGCAGACAGAGTGCTGGCCGGCGCCGCGGTGGCGTTCGGCGCACTCGGGCACGTGGCGCTGGCCGCGGCCGCCGCCGGACTCGTGTACGCGGTGGCGACCGCCGCGCTCTAGAGGATCCGCTTGCCGAGCGCGCTCGCGGCGAGCTCGGCGGCGATGTCGGCGGTGCGGTTGGACTCGTCGAGAATCGGGTTCACTTCCACGACCTCCAGCGACCGCAGGCAGTCCACGTTCTCGTCCCGCTGTGCGATGGCCTCCAGCGCCGCGTGGGCCTCGCGGTAGGTCGCACCGCCGCGGACGGGCGTCCCGACGCCGGGCGCCTCGTGGGGGTCGAGCCAGTCGAGGTCCAGCGAGACGTGGACGCCGTCGGTGCCCGCGGTGACGACGTCGAGGGCGTCGTCGATGACGCTGGTGACGCCGCGCTCGTCGATGTCGCTCATCGTGTAGGCGGTCATCTCGCTGTCGCGGATGGCCTCGCGCTCGTAGTCGTCGAGCTTGCGGAGGCCGACGAGCGCGACGTTCTCCTCGCGGAGGCCGGTGGCGTTCGCCCACTCCGTGTCCGCGAACTCGCCGCGCCCGAGCGCCGCCGCGAGCGGCATCCCGTGGACGTTCCCGCTCGGCGAGGACGAAGGAGTGTTGAAGTCGCCGTGGGCGTCCAGCCAGAGCGCGCCGATTTCGGCGTCGCGGGCGCTCCCGGCCAGCGACCCGATGGCGACCGCGTGGTCGCCGCCGAGCACGAGCGGGAACGCGCCGTCGTCGATGGTGCCCGCGACCTCGTCGGCGAGCCGGATACAGACGTCCTCGATCTCGTCGAGGAACTTCGCGTTCCCGCCGTTCGCGTCGCGCTCCTCGGCGCGCGGCACGAGCAGGTCGCCCGTGTCGACGGCGTCGACGTCCGCCGCTTCGAGTCCGCTCGCGAGGTCGGCGTACCGGATCGCCGACGGCCCCATGTCGACGCCGCGTCGGTCCGCGCCGTAGTCCATCGGGGCGCCGATGACGTGGACAGTTCGAGACATGCAGACAGCTACGGCGACCGGCCCTTAGTGGGTGCGGATACGCGCCGGCCGGCGAAGCGCTTATGTCGGAAACGACAGACGTGAGCGTGTGCCCTCCAAACGCCGACAGCTCCGGTACCTCGGGTTCCGGCTGGTGGGCTGGCTGGCGTGGCTGCCGCTCACGGGAGATCCCTGGCACGACCGCACGTACGGCGACCTGCAGCGACTGGGCCCGCAGCGAGCGGCCGTTCTGCTCGTACCGATAGCCTGCTACGCGGCCGTCGCCGCGTGGGCGTACGTCTACTTCCCCCGCGAACTCCTGCCGTTCGCGGGGTCGGTGTACGCGGCCGGTCTCTTCCTCGGCGGGACGGTCGTCGCGTCGACGCTCGTCGCGACGAAGCTGGTAGCGTGGGACCTCGTCCGCCGGTAGCTCAGTCGTCGAGGTACGGCTCGCAGACGCGCTCGACGCCCTCCTCGAAGGAGATCTGGGGCTCCCAGCCGGTCGCCTCGTGAATCTTGGAGATGTCGGCGCACGTGTCGTGGACGTAGTTCTCCAGCGGAATCGGCTCGTACTCGGGCTCGACGTCCGTGCCGAGGATGTTGTTGATGAGCTCGACCATCTCGTTGAACGAGTACGGGTCGCCCGTCCCGAGGTTGTAGACGCCGGCGAGCTCGTGGTCGGCGGTCGTCACGAGCCCGCGCACGATGTCGTCGACGTGCGTGAAGTCACGAGTCTGAGAGCCGTCGCCCCACAGCACGGGGGACTCGCCGTTCGCGATCTTGTCCGCGAACTGCGAGACGGTGTTCGCGTACTCGCCCTTGTGGGCCTCGTTGCCGCCGTAACCCTGGTAGACCGAGAAGAAGCGCATCCCCGCACACGAGAGGTCGTCGTAGAAGTCGTTGTAGTACTCGGCGTAGCGCTCCCGGCCGAGCATCGACGCGTCGTACCCCGTCGCGGCCTCCAGGTCCATGTCCTCGGGGCTGGGCTCCGTGCGGCTGCCGTACGCCGACGACGTCGAGGCGTAGACGACGGTGTCGCAGCCGTCGTCGCGGGCCTGCTCGACGACGTTCACGAACCCCTCGATGTTGACGCGGGCGCCCTCGCGGGGGTTCTCTTCGAGCATCTGCCGGGAGGACAGCGCAGCGAGGTGGAAGACGACGTCGACGTCGGTCGGGAGGTCGTCGTCGAGGACGTCCGCCTCCACGTACTCGACGTCCTCGGAGAGGTTCTCAGGGGTGCCGAGGTAGCCGTTGTCGAGAGCGACGACGTCGTTGTCGGCGGCCAGGTGGTTCGCGAGGTTCGACCCGATGAACCCCGCGCCGCCGGTCACCAGAACGCGGTTTCCGTCCATGCGCGGTGAGTCGCGCGACGCGCCGTAAAACCCATCGTTTCGGCGCGTCCCGCAGTCTCCCCATCGGGGGATTTATGGAAAACACCGGCCAAACCAGTCGTATGTCATCGATTGAACTGACCTCCAGCCAGAAGACGATACTGCGCGCGCTCGTAGACCTCTACACGGAGCGCGAGCAGGCCGTCAAGGGCGAGGACATCGCCGAGGAGGTCGACCGAAACCCGGGCACCATCCGGAACCAGATGCAGAGCCTGAAAGCGCTCCAGCTCGTCGAGGGCGTCCCCGGCCCGAAGGGCGGCTACAAGCCGACCGTCAACGCCTACGAGGCGCTCGAAATCCAGAAGCTCGACACCACCGCGGAGGTCCCGGTCCGACACGAGGGCGAACTCGTCGAGGACGCGAACGTCGAGGAGGTCGGTCTGACCAGCGTCCACCACCCCGAGCTCTGCCGCGCGGAGATCCACCTCCGCGGCTCCATCCGGGCGTTCCACGAGGGCGACAGCGTCACCGTCGGCCCGACGCCGCTGTCGAAGCTCGTCATCGAGGGGACCCTGGACGGCAAAGACGACACGGCGAACATTCTCATCCTGAAGATCGACTCGATGGAGGCGCCCGCCGAGGAACCCGAGCACTGACGCCGAGCGTTCCAAAGCCTTTGTATCGTCGGCCCACGCACACGTTACTATGACAACGAGAGTCGTCGTTCTCGGTGCCGGGTACGCCGGCGCCGGCGCCGTCACGAAGCTGGAAGAAGAACTCGGCCCGGAGACGGAGCTCGTCTGGGTGTCCGAGACGGACTACCACCTCGTCCTCCACGAGTCCCACCGCATCATCCGAGACCCCGCGGTCGAGGACAAGATCTCGATCCCCGTCGAGGACATCAAGTCCCGCGGCACGCGGTTCGTCCACGACGAGGTCGTCGACGTCGACACCGACGACCGCACCGTCGAACTCGCCGACGGCGACGACGTCGACTACGACTACCTCCTGGTCGGCATCGGCTCCGAGACGGCGACCTACGGCATCGACGGGATGGGCGAGCACCCGCACACGCTGAAGAACCTCGACGACGCGCTCGGCATCCACGAGGACGTCAAGACCGCCGCCCGGGACGCGACCCGCGAGAACCCCGCGAAAGTGGTCGTCGGCGGCGCCGGCCTCTCCGGCATCCAGACCGCGGGCGAGCTCGCGGAGTTCCGCGACCGCCACAACGCCCCCATCGACGTCGTGCTCGTGGAGGCGCTGCCCGAGATCTTCCCGCCGGGCGACAGCGAGATCCAGGGCGCGCTCCGCCACCAGATCGAGAACCGCGACATCGAGATTCTCACCGACGACCCCATCGTCGCCGCCACGGAAGACGAGATCGAGTTCGACGAGCGCGAGGCGCTGTCCTACGACGTGTTCGTCTGGACGGGCGGCGTCACGGGCCCGAGCGAGCTCGCGGACGTGGACCTAGACGCCGAGCACAACCGCCTGCAGGCGTCCTCGAACCTCCAGACGGAGGACGAGCGCGTGTTCGCTGTCGGGGACTGTTCGCTCGTCGACCAGGGCGACGAGCCCGCGCCGCCGACCGCGCAGGCCGCCTGGCAGGCCGCCGACGTCGCCGCGGAGAACATCGCGCGCGCCATCGACGACCGCCCGCTGCGCGCGTGGACGTACGACGACCAGGGGACGCTGGTCTCCATCGGCGAGGCCGCCATCGCCCACGACGTCGAGGTCAGCGGGTTCTCGGCGCCCGTGCGGACGTTCAACGGCACGCCCGCGAAGATGCTGAAGAAGAGCGCGGCCGCGCGCTGGATCGCGAAGATCACGTCGTGGTCCCGCGCGATGAAGGCCTGGGACGCGCTCTAGACGTCCGCGACCGGACGCTTCTGGATGCGCCACTCGCCGGCCTGCACGTCCAGCTGGAACGTGCGGCTGGCCTTGTCCGACTGCAGGATGAGCTTGCTGTCGGTCGTCTCGAACTTCGTGAGCAGCTTCAGCTCCACTTCCTCGCGCACCGTGTCGAAGCGCAGGCGGTGCCGGCCGCCGGCCTCGTAGAGGCCGACGCGCAGCCGAATCTGGTCGTCGGTCGGCGGGAACTCGCAGAACAGCGTGGTGTCCGTCGACTCCTCGATCTCTCCGCCGTTGCGCGTCGCCCACTCCTCGAACGCCGTCACGAACGCGGGTGCGAGGCCGTCGTCGTCCCAGATGGGTCGCATACGCCGACCAGAGCGCCGCCGGGTTTAGCGTTTCCGGGAACGGGCGCCGAACCTTCAAGGCGCCCGCCGGCGTCCGGGCTCGCATGGCCGCCCAACTGGTCTGGTACGGGTTCGTCCTCCTCGCCGCAGTCACCGTGATCGCAATCGGGTCCTACGTCGGCACGATGCGCGCGCTCGACCGCTTCCACGGCGGCGACGAGAGCGTCTTCCTCTCCGGGGACTCCCGGGACGAGGAGTGAGTCGGCCGCGTCGCTACTCCAGGCTCAGCCCGGCGTGCCACTTGTCCACGCCGGCTTCCGCCTTCTGCTCGTCCATCTTCGCGAGCAGGTGGACCGCGAGGCTCGCGGTCTCCGCGGCGTTGGTCTCGCCCTCGGTGAGGAACTCGCCGGTCTCGCGGTTCGCGAACACCGAGCAGACCGCGCCGGCGCGCAGCCCGTAGACGTTCGCGAGCGTGAGGATCGCCGACGCCTCCATCTCGACGTTCGCGACGTTCGCGTCCTTCAGCTCCGCGATGAGGTCGTCGCTGCCGGCGGCCTCGAACCCCTCGAAGCCGGGGCGGCCCTGCCCCGCGTAGAAGGAGTCCGAGCTCATCGTGAGGCCGACGTGGTAGTCGTGGCCGAGGCGCTCGGCGGCGGCGACGAGCGCGGCGACGACCTCGTGGTCGGCGACCGCGGGGTAGTCCTCGCGGACGTACTCGTCGCTGGTGCCCTCCTGTCGGACCGCGCCCCGCGTGATGACGAGGTCGCCGGGCTCCATCTCCGCCTGGAGGGCGCCACAGGAGCCCACGCGGATGAACGTGTCCACGCCGATGCGCGCGAGCTCCTCGACCGCGATGGCGGCGGACGGCGAGCCGATGCCCGTGGAGGTGACCGAGATGGGCGTGCCGTCGTAGCTGCCGGTGGCGGTGCGGTACTCGCGGTGGTGGGCGACCTCGTCGTGGTCGTCCCACAGCGGCGTGATCTTGTCGAGGCGCTCGGGATTCCCCGGGAGCAGGACGCTGGACGCGACGTCGCCTTCGGAGAGTTCGACGTGGTACTGGACCTCGTCGTTGGGGTCCTCGCTGTCGCCAGGCATGCCACCGGATTCGCCGGCCAGGGGCAAAGGGTCTTGCCGTTTCGGGAGCCGGCGCGCGTTCAGTGCCCGAGCATCTCGGGCGTGATGGTGTCCGGGATGAGCTCGCCGATCGTGTAGCGCTCGAAGCCGTCGCCGGTGTCACAGAGCACGGGCACGTCGTCGTCACAGAACTCCGCGAGCGTCTGCCGGCACATCCCGCAGGGCGTGACGGCGTCCCGCTCCGCGGACGTGACGACGACTTTCGCGAACTCGCGGTGGCCGTCCCGGACCGCCGAACCGACCGCGACCTCCTCGGCGTGGAGGCTGTTCGAGAAGTTCGCGTTCTCGACGTTCGTGCCGACGTACACCTCGCCGTCGGCGGTTTCGATGGCGGCTCCCACGGGGTACTCCGAGTACGGCACGTAGGCTTCCGCTAAGGCGTCGCGTGCGGCGTCCAGCAGTTCGTCGTCGTCCATACTACCGGGTTCGGCGAGCCGCGACAAAAAGCCGCCGCGTTCGGGCTACTCGTCCTCGCCGGACTCGTAGTGGTCGCCCGCCGCCGACGGCAGGCGCGTGCGGCCGAACAGCGCGAGCACGATGATGACGGTGACGTACGGGATGGTGCGCACCAGTTCTGCGGGCACCTGGAAGACGTCCCGTGCTTGCAGCGTGAGCTGGGTGGCGTCGAGGCCCGCGAACAGCATCGTCGAGCCGAGCGCGCCGACCGGGTGGTAGTTCCCGAAGAGGTACGCCACGATGGCGATGAACCCCTTGCCGTTGACCATCGTCGGGCCGTTACCCGTGAACTGGCCGACGCCCAGTGCGAGCGCGGCGCCGCCGACGCCCGCGAGCACGCCCGAGAGCAGGACGGCCGCGTACCGGACGCGGTGGACGTTCACGCCAGCCGTGTCCAGCGCCTTCGGGTTCTCGCCGCTGGCGACGACCCAGCGCCCGAACGCGGTGCGGTTGAGGGTGTACCACGACAGCGCGACCGCGACGAACATCAGGTAGACGGGCGGGCCGGCGTCGAACAGCGCGCCGAAGAACGGCACGTCGACCAGCGCCGTGTTCACGAGCGGGAGCGGCGTCGTGACGAACTCGGAGACGAACGGGATGCCCATCTCCGGGAGCGTCGGGAACGTCGAGACGCTCGGGGTGTTCTTCGAGCCGTAGATGACCGAGGAGAGGAACGGTGCGAGCCCGAGCGCGATGAGCCACACCGCCAGCCCCGCGATGATCTGGTCGGCGCGGAACTCGATGCAGACGACGGCGAACAGCGCCGCGAGCAGCGTGCTCGCGACGACGCCGCCGAGCAGGCCGTACCAGACGCTGCCCGTGGTCTGGGTCCCCCAGACGCCGACGAACGCGGCGATGATGAGCAGTCCCTCGAGGCCGATGTTGATGACGCCGGACTTCTCCGCGAAGATGCCGCCGAGCGCGGCGAACGCGATGGGGACCGACAGCCGCAGCGTCGCCGCGAGCGTGGAACTCGCCGTGAGCACGTCGAACAGCCGTCCGGCGTTCGACTGGGGCGCGAACGCGCCGGCGGCGACGAGGCCGACGACGGCAGCCAGTACCACCGCGATGACCGCCTGCTGGACGCGGCCGCGGCCGGCGAACAGCCAGTCGTAGGTGTCGGCGGCGATGCTGCGGTCCGGGCCGCCGGGCAGCCAGTCACTCATCGCTCCCACCTCCGGCGCCGTCGGCGGCGACCGGTTGCTCGCCGGCCGGCTGGAACGACCCGAACCGCTTGCCGAGCATCCGGAAGAACTCCGGCATCGCGACGAACAGGATGATGAGCCCGCGGAGCACGCCGACGAGCGTCGGCGGGACGTTCGAGCCGACCTGCACGACGATGGACCCGCTCTTCAGCACGCCGAAGAGGAGCGCGGCGAAGCCGACGCCGAGCGGGTTGTTCCCCGCGAGGATGGAGACGGTGATGCCGTCGAAGCCGTACGACGGCACGCCCGTCTGGAAGTTCCCGAGCACCATCAGCACGTAGACGGCGCCGCCGATGCCGGCGAGCGCGCCCGACAGCGTCATGCTGGTGACGATAGTGCGGTCGGCGTCGACGCCGCCGTACTCGGCGGCGTCCGGCTGGAGCCCGCTCGTGCGCAGGTCGTAGCCGAACGGCGTGTGCTGGAGGAGGTACCAGATGCCGACGAGCACGGCGACGGCGAACACGACCGCGAGCAGCGAGACGTCGTCCCGCGGCCGGAACAGGACGCTCGGGAACATCGCGACGTCGGGCAGTCCGACGGTCTGGCTCGCGAAGCTCTCGGGGTCCTTGAAGTAGCTCTCTCGGGAGACGAGGAACAGGGCGATAGAGGTGGCGACGAAGTTCAGCATGATCGTTGTGATGACTTCGTTGGCGTCCGCGTACGCCTTCAGTGCGCCCGGGATCGCGGCGTAGACGCCGCCCGCGATGGCGCCGAGCAGCAGACCGAGCGGGAGCAGGACGACGGTCGCGAGCGCGCCGAGGCCGGCCAGCGGCGGCGCGGCGTACACGAGCACGACGCCCGTGGTGAGCGCGCCGACGACGAGCTGACCCTGCACCCCGATGTTGAAGATGTCCGCGCGGAACGCCACCGCGACCGCGACCCCCGTGAACATGAGAATCGTGGTCTCCGCGACGGTGGTGGCGAACTGGCCGTTGATCGGGTTGCTCAGCAGGTCGCCGAACGCGCCGAGGAACAGCAGGTCGTACACCGCGAACGGGTCGTAGCAGAACCCCATCGCGAACAGCGCCTCGCCGCCGACGAACTGCGTGACGAACTTCCCGGGGAACGCGAGCGTGTACGCGGCGCTCGAGCAGTCGGTCATCCGGCCGGCCGCGAGGATGATGAGACCGCCGATGAACACGGACAGCAAGAGCGCGGACGCGCTGATGAGGAACCGCTCGAACGCCGACGCCCGGACGAGCCGCCCGAGCAGTCCGCGGGCTCGGTCGGCGGCGCTCACTGCACCACCCCCGTGGCGTCGCGCTCGCTACGCGGCTCGTACCCCTCCGGGTACTCGCCCGCCATCAGCAGCCCGAGTTCTTCTTCGGTGATTCCGTCCGGGTCGACGACGGCCATCAGGTCGCCGTCGTGCATCACCGCGAGCCGGTCGGAGAGCCCCTGGACTTCGTCGAGCTTCGAGGAGACGAGCAGCACGCCCCGTCCCTCGTCGCGGAGTTCGAGCAGGCGGTCGTGGATGAACTCCTGGGAGCCGATGTCGACGCCGCGGGTCGGGTGCGTGGCGACGACCAGCCGCGGGTCGCGCTCGAACTCGCGGCCGACGATGAACTTCTGCTGGTTGCCGCCGGACAGCGAGACGGCCTCGTTGTCCGCGTTCGGCGGCCGCACGTCGTACTCCTCGACGACGCGCTCGGCGTGTGCCCGGGATTCGTCCCAGTCGATGGCGCTGCGGGACGCGAACGGCGCGCTGTGCTGGCTGCCGAGGATGCCGTTCTCCACGAGGTCGAAGTCCATCACGAGGCCGCGCTCCTGGCGGTCCTCGGGGATGTACGCCATCCCGGCGTCGATGCGGTCGCGCCGGGAGACGCCGGCGAGGTCCTCGCCGTCGAAGACGACGTCGCCGGCTTCGGGATCCCGGAGGCCCGTGATGGCTTCCACGAGTTCGGCCTGGCCGTTGCCGTCGACGCCCGCGATGCCGAACACCTCGCCCTCGTTGACCTCGAAGGTGACGTCAGTGACCGCGGGGACCTCACGGTCGTCGAGCACGGACAGCGAGTCCACGTCGAGGACGGTGTCGCCGACGTCCGCCGGGGGCGACTCGACGTCGAGGACGACCTCGCGGCCGACCATCAGTTCCGCGAGCTCCTCCCGGCTGGTCCCGTCGGCGTCCACGGTGCCGACGTTCTCCCCGTCCCGGAGGACGGTGATGTCGTCGGCGGCGTGCATCGCCTCGCCGAGCTTGTGCGTGATGAAGATGACCGTCTTCCCCTCGTCGGTGAGCTCGTCGAGGACGTCGAAGAGGTCCTCGACCTCCTGGGGCGTGAGCACGGCCGTCGGCTCGTCGAGGATGAGCACGTCCGCGCCGCGGTACAGCGCCTTCAGAATCTCGACGCGCTGCTGGACGCCGACGCTCGCGTCCGCGACGACCTGGTCGGGGTCGACGTCGAACCCGTAGCGCTCGCTGAGCTCGACGACCTCCCGGCGCGCGGCGTCGCGGTCGACGGCGAGCCCGCCCCACTTCCGGGGTTCGTTGCCGAGCGCGATGTTCTCCGAGACCGTCATCGTGTCCACCAGCATGAAGTGCTGGTGGATCATCCCGATGCCGGCGTCGATGGCGTCCCGCGGCGAGTCGAACGTCCGGGGCTCGCCGTCGACGACGATGCGGCCCCCGTCCGGCTTGTAGAGCCCGTAGAGGACGTTCATCAGCGTCGTCTTGCCCGCGCCGTTCTCCCCGAGCAGCGCGTGCACGGAGCCGCGCTCGACCGGGAGGTCGACGGCGTCGTTCGCGACGACGCCCGGGAACCGTTTCGTGATTGCTTCTAGTCGGACGGCCGTATCCGTTTGCGTCATTGCGTGCAGAATGTGGTTGTGGTGCGCTAGGCGCCGACAGTTACTCGCCGGACGGGGACTGTGGTACGGAGGTGTCGCCGTCGATGATGCTCTGGCGGGCGTCGCTGACCGCCGTCTTGACGTCCTCGGGGATCTCGGAGCCGAGCTGCTGGCCGTAGACGCAGGCGACGCCGTCGTCGTCGAGACCGAGCGTGGTGGTCTCGCCGCCCTGGAACTCGCCGTTGACGGTCGCCTCGACGGCGTTGTAGACGGCGGTGTCGACGCGCTTGACCATGCTCGCGAGGATGACGTCCGCGTAGTTGTCCTTCGTGACGGACTGGTCGCGGTCGACGCCGATGGCGAACCGGCCCTTGTCCTGGGCGGCCTGGAAGACGCCGGTGCCGGTGTTGCCGGCCGCGTGGAAGACGATGTCGCTACCGGAGTTGTACATCGAGAGCGCGGCCTCCTGGCCCGCCGTGGTGTCGTTGAAGCTACCGACGTACGACGTCTGGACGTCGACGTCGTCGTTGGCCGCCTTCACGCCCGCGACGAAGCCGGCCTCGAACTTCTGGATGAGCGAGCTCTCGACGCCGCCGACGAAGCCGACGTTCGTGGAGTCGGACGTCGTGGAGCCCGCGCCGGCGCTGAAGTCCATCGTCGTGAGGTGGCCGGCGAGCACGCCGACGAGGTACGAGCCCTCGTGTTCGCGGAACACGTAGCTACCGACGTTCGGCTCGTCGACGGTGCTGTCGACGATCTGGAAGTTCTGGTCGGGATAGTTCGCCGCGGTCTCCGAGAGCGAGTCTGCCTGCAGGAAGCCGATGCAGGAGACGAGGTCGTAGTCGGGGTCGGTGGAACTCGCGTACTGCTGCTGGTAGTCGCTGAACTGCGCGACCTCGTCCGGCTGGGACTCGCTGTACTCGACGTTGTACTCCTCGGCGGCCTGCTGGATGCCCGTCTGCGCCTGGTCGTTGAACGACCCGTCGCCGAGCCCGCCGGTCGCGTACACCATCCCGACGTTCGTGGTGTCCCCCGCGGACGTCGTCCCCTCCGAGTCCTCGGTCGTGCCGTCGCCGCCCGCGTCCTCGGTGGTCTCCGTCTCGTCGCCGTCCCCGGACGGTCCCCCCGTACAGCCCGCAATTCCGGCGAGACCGACAGCGCCGACACCGGCCGTGGCCTTGATGAATTCGCGCCGTTCGAAATCAGACATAGTTGCCTGTAAGGCACGGACGTACCAGCATAAATGCGTCGTTGTCTACCCGACCTGTGAGCCGCCTAACCCGACTCAGGCGCCGTCAACGGCGGCCTCGACGACGTCCGCGACCTCGTCGACGAGCGCGTCGACGTCGTCGCTCTCGGCGTACACGCGGACGTACGGCTCGGTGCCGCTCGGGCGCACGAGCGTCCACGACGCGTCCGGGAACTCCAGGCGGACGCCGTACTCGGTGTCGACGTCGGCGTCCGGGAACGCGGCGGGCAGGTCGCCGCCGAGCTGTTCCATCACGGTCGCCTTCGCGGCGTCCGGACAGTCGACGCTGACCTTCCGGTACGGCCGCTCGGTCACCGGCTCGCGCAGCGCCGCGAGCCCGTCGGCGTCCGCGACGAGACGACTGAGCACGGCTGCCGAGGTGACACCGTCGATCCAGCCGCCGAACGCGGTGTGGACGTGCTTCCACGGCTCCGCGGCGAACGCGACGTCGCCGCCGCCGGCTTCCGCCGCCGCGATGCCCTCGTGGAGCGCGCCGAGGCGCACGCGCTCGACGCGACCGCCCGCGTCGGCGACGCGCTCGTCGATGCGGGCGGAGGCGTTCGGCGTCGTGACGACCACGGGGTCGTCGCTCTCGCTGTCCCGCGTGTAGTGCTCGGCGAGAATCGCGACGACGGTGTCCTCGTGGACGACTTCGCCGTCGCCGTCCACGACGACGATGCGGTCGGCGTCACCGTCGTGCGCGATGCCGAACGCGGCGTCGCCCGCCGCGACGAAGGCCATCAGGTCGCCGATGGTCTCCGGCGTCGGCTTGCTCGGCCGGCCGGGGAAGTGGCCGTCGACGTTCGCGTTCAGCGTGACGACGTGCGCGCCGAGCTCGCGCAGCACCTGCGGAGTGGCGAGGCTCGCGACGCCGTTCCCGCAGTCCACCGCGACCGTCAGCCCGTCGAGGGGCGCGCCGTGCTCGCCGGCGTACTCCGCGACCGCTTCGCGGTAGTCTGAAAGCACGTCGATGGACTCGGTGTCCCCCCAGTCGTCCCACGACGCGTACTCGGGGTCGCCGTCCGCGCGCTCCTCGATGGCGCGCTCTTGCTCCCGGTCGTACTCGGAGCCGTCCACGAACAGCTTGATGCCGTTGTCCTCCGGCGGGTTGTGGCTCGCGGTCAGCTGGACGCCGCGGCGGCCCCGCGACGCGTACGCGAGCGCCGGCGTCGGCAGCACGCCCGCGTCCAGCACGCGCATCCCGCCGCTCTGCAGGCCGGCGCTCATCGCCGCCGCGAGCGCCGACCCCGTCTCCCGGCCGTCCCGCGCGACCACGAACTCCTCGTCGTCGTCGCTGGCGTCCGCGCCGGCCGCGGCGCCGACCGCGACCGCCAGCTCCGGGGTCACGTCGGCGGCCGCGCTCCCTCGAATCCCTGCCGTACCGAAGAGGTCCATACGCGGGCTGAACGACCGCGCTCACTTAGGTTCCGCTGTTCGCACCCGAGCGGAGAACTCAGAGCTCGATGCCGCTCGGGATGAGGCTGTGGCTGCGCAGGAGGTCGCCGTCGGCGCTGTAGACGAGGAACGTCGACTTCTCGTAGACGACGAGCTGTTCGCCGTCGACGCGGATCTCGACGCGGTACTGGCCGTCGTCGCCCGTCGCCTCGCCGTACCGGCGGGCCGCGCGCACGAACTTCAGGACGTCGTCGGCGTCCTGGTTGAGTTCGAGGACGAACTCCCCGGTGATGCGGTTCGTGACGGCGACGACGCCACCGGCGTTCGGGTCGTCCACGTCGTCGGTCAGCCGGAACGTGGCGTCTGTCTCGCTGGCGTCGAGGCGGTTGCCCTCCCGGTCCGTGAGTCGGTCTTCGAGTTCCGCGGCCGCGCCCGTGAACTCGATGGTGACGTTCGGCTTCTCGGGGTCGGCGTCCTCCTCGACCCAGTCGACGTTCGCGACGTCCAGTTCGAAGTAATCCCGGCGCATTCCCTACGAGTAGGTACGGCGGACGGGGAAATGAACGTAACGCCCCGTGCAGGTGTCTCTCACTGGCCGTACGTGAACCGCTTGACGGCCGCGTTCAGGCGCGAGGTCGCGTTCTGCATCCACGCGACCGGCGACACGCGTCGGACCGCCGACTCCTCGACCTCGATGCGCTCGTCGCCGAACGGGTCCCGGAGGCCGTCCTCGCTGTTCGCGTCCACCGCGTCCACCACGGTGGTCATCGAACAGCGCCCGCACGCCTCGGTCGGCTGCTTCTCTGTCATGGGTTCTAGTCGCACGCGAACGGGCATAATTCTGCCGCCGACGACGGCCGCACACGCCGTCGCTGCGTGCAGTGGAGACCGGCAGCGACACCGAGCGCTCGCCGGCTACGCCTCGGCGCGGTGGACGCCGGCGTACCGGTACCACAGCGACAGCAGGCTCGGGAGCACGAGCACGCTCGCGACGAACGCGAACACGATTGCGGTACCGGTGACGGCGCCGAACCGCCGCAGCGACGGCACGAGCGCGAAGACGAGCACGCCGAACCCGCCCGCGGTCGAGAGCGCGCTCGCGAGGAGCGCGCCGCCGGTCCCGGAGACGGTGGCGTCGAGGGCCTCGTAGACGCCCGCGGTGCCGCCGAGTTCGTCGAGGAACCGCTCGCTGACGTGGATCGCGTAGTCGACGCCGAGGCCGATGGCGATACTCGCGATGACCGCGGTCTCCGTGGTGAACGGGATACCGAGGAGGTACATCGCGCCGAGAATCCAGCCGAGCGCGGCGACCACCGGCACCATCGTCACGGCGCCGAGGGCGGCGGCGTCGTGGCGCCAGTAGAACAGCGCGGTGAGGAACGCGAGGATGACGCCGAGCGTCAGCAGGAACGACTCCACGAGCGTCCGCAGCAGCGCCGACTGGACGACCTCGTCGACGATCGGCGGACCGGTTGCAGTGACGGTGAGCGCTCCGTCGCCGCGGACAGTGTCGGCGACGCCGCGCATCTCCGTGGTGATGGTGCTCGTGGGCGCGCTCGCGGACACGGTCACGCGGACGTCGGCGGCGCGGTACTCGCCGTCAGCGCGGTCGAGGACGGCGCCGGCGCGGTCGGGCGCGGCGGCGAACAGCGCGTCGTAGACCTGTTCGAGGTTCTCGTCGGGGATTCCGTCGCCGTCCGTGTCGGCGTCCGCGACGACGGTCGCGAACGTCTCGTTCTCGGCGGCGGTCGCGCGAATCGCCGTCACGGGGCTGTCGAGGTCCGGGCTGCCGTCCGCGAGCTCGACGGCGGACGTCGTGTTCGCGACCGCGGCCTCCCCCGCCTCGATTCTGTCCAGCGTCCCCGGGTCGGTGACGGAGCCCTCGACGAGCACGTGCACTGTCGTCCTGTCCCGGGACTGCGCGAAGTTGTCGTTGAGGAACACCGTGTTCTCCCGGATCTGGTAGTCGCCGGGCGCGAACGGCCCGGGCAGCGAGTCCATCCACGCCGGGGAGTCCCGCGGCAGGAAGTCCACCTGGTCGACGGACGTGTCGATGTCGGTCGCGGCGTACCCGCCGCCCGCGCTCACGAGCAGCGCGACCACGACGATTGCGACGGGGGCGCGCCGTGCGACCGTGGTGCCGACGCCGACGACGCGCTCGGCGACGCCGCTCGTGCCGAACGCGCGCTTCCGGCGGTCGAAACCGAACCGTTCGAGGAGCGCGTCGGCTTCGATTTTGGCGGCGGGGACGAGCGCGCCGAACACGACGAACGCGGAGACGATGCCGGCCGCGCTCACCAGCCCGAACTCCGCGATGGCGCCGATGGGACTGACGACGTTCGAGAGGAACCCGACGGCGGTCGTGAACGACGTGGCGACGAGCGCGACGACGACGCCCGCGAGGCCGACGCGCATCCCCTCGCGCGGCCCGCGGTCGGAGTCGGCCTCGCGGGCCTCCCGGTACCGCATGACGACGTGGAGCGCGTAGTCGATCGACAGCCCGACGAGCAGGAACGGGACGGCGATGAGAATCTGGGTGACGCCGATGTCCGCCCACCCCATGAACCCCGCCATCCAGACGAGCGTCAGCAGCGTCCCGGCGAGCGCGAGCGCGACGTCGACGACGTCCCGGTAGGCGACGCCGAGCACGCCGAGGATCAGCAGGAGCGCCGCGGGCGAGATGACCGCGAAGCTCTCGCCGGTCGCGCGACTGGACTCCTCGTCGACGATGCCCGCGCCGAACACGAACGCGTCCCCGGTCTGGACGGTGTCCCCGGCGATGGCCCGCGTGTCGAGTTGCGCGTCGACGACGGCGTCCGAGAGCGCGTCGCCGCCGTCGGTCGCCTGGAACACGAAGACGACGCGTGCTGACGCCGACGTGCTCCCGGGCTCGTAGTCGGTCGCCAGCAGCGTGTAGGGGTTCACGCCGCCCGCGCGCTCGCGGTCGGGGTCGAGCACGGCGGCGACGGTCGCCTCGACCTCCGCCGCCGACATCGACTCCAGTTGCGCGATCTGCTCGTCGAGAGACGGCTGGGGCGGCGGGCCGTCGCCGTCGTGGGCGGCGTGGACGGCGGCCGTCGCGACGAGGGTGCCGACGCCGACCGTGGGCTGGCGCTCGCGCAGCGTGGCGGCGACGGTGTCGTTCTCGCGGAGCGCGCGCTGGAACCGCAGCGTCTCCAGCAGCGAGGCCTTCGAGAGCACGTCGTCGCCGCGCACGACGACCTGCATCGAGGTCGTGTTCCGGTCGCCCGTCTCGAAGTTCTCGCGGACGTAGTCGAGCTTCTGGGCCGCCTCGGAGTCGCCGCCGAAGCTCGAGATCGTGAGGTCGCCGTCGACGCCGCTCGCGCTGACGCCCATCACCGCGGACGCGAGCAGCAGCGCGACGACGACGTACCGACTGTACGCGGCGAGCAGCGACGCGTACTCGTCGGTGAGTCCATCTGTCATTACGTGGACCGTCCACAGGACACCTAATAAGCGTTTGTAGAATAGTACAACACGAGTCCGGTGGCGGAGTCGGGCGAAACGTCTTTCGCACGGGGCCGCCACGGGCGACACGAGGAATGAGCGCACACGAGGCGGTCGACGCGCTGCGGGAGCTCGGGCTCGCGAACTACGAGGCGCGGGTGTTCGTCGCGCTCCAGCGGCTCGGCAGCGGGACCGCCCAGGAGGTCGCGCGCATCTCGGAAGTGCCCCGGTCGCAGGTGTACGGCGCGGCCGACGACCTCGCGACCCGCGGGCTCGTGGAGGTCGTGGAGTCCTCGCCGAAGGAGTACCGGCCGGTCAGCCTCGAACGGGCGCGCGAGCAGCTCCGCGAACGCATCGAACGCCAGCACGAGCGCGCGTTCGAACACCTCGACGCCGTCCACGAGGACAGCGCGGGCCACGCCGACGAGAGCGCGGTCGCGACGCTGCGCGGCCACGACCCGATTCAGGACCGGATGGTCACGCTCGTCGCGGACGCGTCGAGCGACGTTCTGCTCGTCGGGGCGAGCGACGGCGACCTCCGCCCCGACGTCCTCGCGGCGCTCGAAGAACGCACGACCGAGGGCGTCGACGTCACCGTCGTCACCGGCGACGGCGCGCTCCGGGACCGAATCAGCGGCGGCGTCGACGTCGTGTACTCGCCGGCGAGCGGTGACTCGGGATACGCCGGCCGCACGCTGCTCGTGGACGACGCCACGGTGCTGCTGTCGGTGCCGACCCACGAGGACCACGCCGAGCCGTTCGACGAGGTGGCGATGTGGACGGCGAACACGAGCATCGGCCACATCCTCGCGCGGTTCGTCCACGCGGGCATGCAGGCCGGCATCGAGGACGCCGCCGAGGGACCGCCGGGCGACGCCTGACCGCTGGCCGCTGGCGGAGTGACGCGGACGCGACGGGCTTTTAACCCGCGTGTGGTATCTACAGGCATGGGATACCGAATCGTCGACCCGGACGACGTCGAAGTGCCGGAGGGCCGGCCCTGCGAGTACCACTCGCTGACCGACGCCGGCGACCTCGACAACATGGCGGTGAACCTGTTCCGCGCGGAGCCCGGCGAGCAGGTGCCGCTGGCGTACCACTACCACGAGACCCAGGAGGAGGCGTTCTTCGTGCTCTCGGGGACGCTGTTCGTGGAGACGCCCGAGGAGACGTACGAGGTGCCGGAGGGACACCTGTTCGCGGTCGACCCCGAGAGCCCGCAGCGCGCGCACAACCCCGAGGACGCCGACGAGCGCGTCGAACTGCTGGCCGTCGGCGCGCCCCCCGCGTCTGACGACGCGGTCGCGTACGACCCCGAAGATGACTGAGACCGACGCCCCGGACCCCGCCGACCTCCCCGCGGAGATTCGGGAGAACGTGCCGACGTGGGACGACGAGTACTTCGACCGCGTCAGCGACCGGCTGATGTACAGCTACGACCTCGAGCGCGACCGCGCCGTTCGCGGGGAGCGCTTCGACCTCTACGGCGAGTTCCGCGTCCGCAACCAGAAACAGTTCTTCCACCCCGCGCTGAGCTACGCCGACCACGAGACCGAAGAGTACGTGTTCGCGCGCCGGACCGACCGGCCGACCGTCGCGGACCTCGAAGCGCTCGTGGAGTTCGGCCACAACCTCGCCGACGACTGGATCGTCGCCGACGAGGAGCACTACGAGACGAACTTCACGTTCGTGCTCGTCGCCGACGAGATCCCCGACTCGGTCGCGTCGTTCGTCGAGGAGTTCCGCGACAGGACGCTACTGAAGTACGGCTACTACGGCCGCTACGAGGTGAACCTCGTCGTCGTCGCCCCCCACGACGAGGACGCGGTCGCCAGCGAAGAGGCGGACGTCGCGAACGCGTTCGCGCTCTGGGGCGACCTCGAACCCGAGCCGGAGGGCTTCCTCTCGCGGTTCGCGAAGCGCTTCTGGACGTAGCGCCCCGCTTCTCTCGCAGGGACGAGCGACACAGCCGCGGCTACAGCGTGTTCGAGAGGGAGAGGAAGTTGGGGACCGCAGGGGCAGTCAGTCGTCGCTCGGTTCCGCCGCGGGCTCGCGGCCGCCCTGCGAGCTGCTGATGTTGCCGTAGCCGATGCGCACCAGCGACAGCGCGAGGTAGACGAGCACAACGGCGAGCACGATGCGGACGGCCATCGAAATCTGGCCGCCGATACCGCCGGCGCCGCCCTGAATCAGGCCGACGTACAGCCACTGGTAGCCCGACAGGAACGCCAGCGCGATCACCGTGATGACGACCATGACGGCCATCGGCACGCCCGTGGAGACGAGCTGCTTGGTCTCGTCCCAGTTGGCGAGCCAGACGGTGGCGGTCAGCAGCGCGAGCGCGGCGAGCAGCTGGTTCGCGCTGCCGAACAGCGCCCACAGCGTCGCCCACTCGCCGGAGATGACCAGCACGTACGCGAGCACGCACTGGACGGCGGGGTTCGTGTACCGGCCGCGGGCGAACGAGCCGACGCCGCCCGAGAAGCCGGTCGTGGTGCCGCTACCCTGCGTGCCGACGATCTCCTCCATCATGTAGCGGCCGAGCCGCGCGGCCGTGTCAGTGGAGGTCAGCAGGAAGCTCACGAGCACGAGCGCCATGAACGGACCGCCGTACTCGGCGGGGATGCCGAGGCTCGTGAGGATGGTGCCGCCGCCCGCGGCGAAGTTCGGGAGCGCGCCGCCGATGCCGCCGCCCGCGGCGTCGGAGGCGAATCCGGCGACGGCGAGCGCGGACAGCGCCACCGAGGCGAGCAGGCCCTCACCGAGCATGCCGCCGTAGCCGATGAGGCGGGCGTCGCTCTCCTTGTTCAGCTGTTTGGCGGTGGTCCCGGAGGAGACCAGCGAGTGGAACCCGCTGATGGTCCCGCAGGCGATGGTGACGAACAGCATCGGGAACAGCGGGTAGGGGGCGCGGCTTTCGACCCCGAAGAACCCTTGGAACGCCCCGATACTGCTGTCGATGACGAGCGGTTCGGCGGACGTGTTGAGCAGCGTCCCGACGATGATGGCGAGGAGCGCGCCGCCGACGCCCGCGTACAGCAGGAACGACGAGAGGTAGTCGCGGGGCTGGAGCAGCGTCCAGACGGGCAGCGCACTGGCGACCGCGGCGTACACCAGAATCACGGGTACCCACGCAGCGGTGTTGCCGCCGAGCGCGCCCGCGCCTGGAACCCACGAGCCCGTACTACCGCTGAACAGCACGAACGTGCCCGCGGGGTGGGCTGCGTCGCCCGCCAGCTCGAACAGCGCGAACGGGTACTGGATGCCGAGCCAGACGCCCGCGAACACGCCCGCGACGAACACGACGGTGCCGGGGATGAACGGGCCGTCGAGCTGGTAGAGGTAGATGCCGAACAGCACGGCGAGCCCGATGTAGACGAAGCTCGCGGTGGCTGCAGACGGGTACGCGTTCAGCACGATGCCCACGACGAGCGCGAACACCGCGACCACGAGGATGATGGTGAGGAACGCGAACCACAGCAGCATGTCCTTCCCGCGCTCGCCGACGTACTCGCCGATGATGTAGCCGATGGACTTCCCCTCGTGTCGCATCGACCCGGACAGCGAGACGAAGTCGTGGACGGCGCCCATCAGCGGGTTGCCGATGGCGACCCACGCGAGGGCGGGCACCCACCCCCAGATGGCGCCGGCCGTGATCGGGCCGACGATGGGCGCGCCGCCGGCGATGCTCGAGAAGTGGTGGCCGAGCAGCACTGGTTTCTTGGCCGGTACGTACTCCTGACCGTCTTCGTACTTGTGGGCGGGCGTCTCGCGCGAGTCGTCGATTTCGACGAATCGCGAGAGGTACTTCGAGTACCCCACGTACCCCAACGTGAAGGTGACGAGCACAGCCGCCACGATCCATATCACCTGTGTCATTTGTAATGTACCTTCGTGACACTGATTGCCGAACGGGCACTTAAGCGTTCGGCTCTTAATGAGTGGCTCGAGAGGCGAAATAATCGCTGGAGGACGTGAGACCGACCGGTCAGACGAACGCGGGTTCCTCGACGGCGACCTCGACGTCGAGTTCCGCCGCGACGTCCGCGAGCAGGTCGCCTTTCACTTCGCGCGTCCGGGACTCGATCTCCGCGACCAGCGGCGGGTCCAGGGTCTCCCGGACGGTCGCGAGTCGCTCGTTCTCCGTCTCAACGCGGTCCCGGAGGTAGCGCGCGCCGCGGCCGTTCTCGTCGTCGTCCGGGGACGGCGTGAGCTTGTTCGCGACGAGCCCGCGGACTTCCAGTCCCTCGTCGTCCATGTCGCCGATGGCGCGCTCGGTCTCGTTGACCGAGAGCTGGTCGGGGTTCAACACGAGGAAGAACGCGGCGTCCTCGCGGAGCGCGCCGCCCGCGTACTCGAAGAACTCCTTGCGCTCCTGGAGGCGCGCGAGCACCGGGTCGCCGTCCATCACGCGTCGCGGCTCGTTGTTCCCGACGGCGGCCTTCTCGAAGAGGTCGATGCTCTGCCGGCGCTTGTGCATCAGGCGGTCCACCCAGGATTCGAGGAACTCCGGGAGGCCGAGCAGCCGCAGCGTCGACCCCGTGGGCGCGGTGTCGAAGACGACGCGGTCGTAGGGGTCGCTCTCGCGCATCACCTCGACGAAGCGGTCGAACAGCGCGGACTCGTAGGCGCCGGGCGTCTGGTGGGCCATCTCCAGTTGCTTGTTGATCTCGTTGACCATCGCCGCCGACACCTGGTCGGAGAGGCGGTTGCGGATGTCGTCGAGGTGCGCGGTAACCTCCTCCTCGGGGTCGATTTCGAGCGCGGAGAGTCCGTCGACGCCCTCCACTGGTTGGGGAGTGTCGTCGAAGCGCTGGTCGAAGACGTCCGAGACGGAGTGGGCGGGGTCCGTGGAGACGACGAGCGTCTCGACGCCTGCGTCGGCGCACTTGCGTGCGTACGCGCACGAGACGGTCGTCTTCCCGACGCCGCCCTTCCCGCCGAAGAACACGAACGGTTTCACTGCGAACCACCCACGGTCGGGTGGGCAATCACTGGCTGTGCAAACGGTCGAGGCGTAGTAGTCGCGGTCATCAGAAGTGGTACTGTTGGCCCTTGCGTTCGAGCAGCGTCTGTCGGTCCCAGAGGCGGCGCTCCCACGCTTCGAACTCGTCTTCGATGTACGGCAGCAGTTCGGCGGTGTAGTACGAGACGGGCGACGGGATGCCGAACGCGTCCGGGAAGCACGCGAGCAGGAACGCGTCCTCGGCGTCCTCGGCCTCCTTCTCGATCTTCTCGTAGGCCGGGTGGCTGATCATGCCGTGGTAGAGGCCTCGGAGCCACTCCTCGACGGCCTCCCGGTAGGCCGCGATCCGGTCGGCGACGTTCATCGTCCGAGTGGTAGGTACTCACGCGGTAAAAGCCCTCGCGGTCCCGCCGCGGCGAGCGACTCCGGGAAACGCGGGGTTGAAGGCGCCTGCTACGAACTCACACGCATGGCCGACGGAATTCCGGTGACGGTGCTCTCGGGGAGTCTCGGTGCCGGGAAGACGACGCTGCTGAACCACCTGCTGTCGAACTCGGCGGGCCGCGACGTCGCCGTCCTCGTCAACGACATGGGCGACGTGAACGTCGACGCGGAGCTCGTCGCGGAGGGCTCGGAACTCGACGTCGCGGGCGGCGTCACGGAGCTGTCGAACGGCTGCATCTGCTGCGAGCTCCAGGACGACCTCGAGACCGCGGTGGTGCGGCTCGCGAACGACCGCGAGTTCGACCACCTCGTCGTGGAGTCCTCGGGCATCTCGGAGCCCGCACCGGTCGCGCGGCTGTTCACCACGGAGTCCCGAGTGGCCGCGAAGTACCGCGTGAACGGGCTCGTGACGGTCGTGGACAGCCGGCTGCTCGTGGACACGTTCGGCGGCGAGGGGACGCCCGAACGCACCGCCGCCGAGGAGGACGACCGGCCGCTGTCGGACCTGCTCGTCGAACAGATCGAGGTGTCGAACGCCGTCGTGCTGAACAAGGCCGACCTCTGTACGGACGACGAGCTCGACGAGGCCGAGGCGCTGGTGCGCGCGCTCCAGCCGGACGCGGACACCGTCCGGACGTCGTTCTCCGAGGTCGACCCGTCGTGGCTGCTGGACGTCGAGCGCTTCGACGAGCGCGAGGTCGGCGACCTCCCCGGCTGGAAGCGCGCGCTCGACGAGGACCACGGCGAGGACGACCACCACGGCCACCGCCACCCGGACGAGGTGTACGGCGTGTCGTCGTTCACGTACCGGCAGCGGCGGCCGTTCCACCCCGAGCGAATCGCGGACGTGCTGCGGACGCTCCCCGAGGGCGTCGTGCGCTCGAAGGGGACGCTGTGGGTCGCGGGCAGCGAGTTCCGGCAGACCGTCGGGCAGGCCGGGGAGTCAGTTCGCGTGACCGCACGCGGCCCCTGGATTGCGTCGCTCCCGGAGGTCGAACAGGACCTCTACCGGTCGAACCGGCCGAACCTGGAGTGGGACGACGAGCACGGCGACCGCCGCACGGAGTACGTCGTCATCGGCACGGGCTTCGACGAGGACGCGCTCCGCGAGCGGCTGGACGACGCGCTCGTCACCGAGGAGGAGTGGGCAGACGTCGAAGCACTGCCGGACGGACCGTTCGGCACGGAGAACGAAGCAGCGGCGGTCCTACGGGAACCCGAGCCCGCGGCGGCCGAGTGAGTCAGCAGGCGCAGCCGTCCTCGTACGCGCGCTCGAAGCGCATCGCGTCGCCGCAGTCCGGGCACAGCGGCGCGCCCTCGGCGTCGCGGTCGAAGCCCTCCTCGTCGACGTTGACGTCGCGGACGCGGACGCCGCAGTCGTCGCACCAGTACGCGCCACGGGACGCGTCGACGTCGACGTCGTCGTTCTCGGCGTCGGTCGAGAGCGCCGACGATACCGTGTCAATGATGCCCATGATCGGGCTTGGCACTCGACGAACTTAGCTCCACGGTCGGCGCGGCCAAGAGCTAAGTTCCCCCGTTCCCGCGATTCGAGGTATGAGCGAGGACAGCGACGCGGGCGACGGCGAGGGGTTCAGCGAGGCGGCCGAGCACTCCTCCGGGAACCCGTGGGTCGTACAGGGGATCAACGCGGTGCTGTCGACGACGTTCGCGCTCGTCATCGTCGGCGGCCTGGAGTTCATCGGCGCGGCGGAGTTCACGCTCGTGAACGTGGCGACGGCGGCCGTGCTCGTCTTCACCGTCTCGTACGTCGCGACGCGGTGAGCCGCCGGCACCGACACACTGTAGAAGCAGGCACGGGAACCCCTCGCGCATGGTGACGCGCATCGGGGTTCACACGTCCGTCGAGACGCTGTTCCCGCCGGCGGTGCTGTGCGACGAACTCGAAGACGTCGACGCCGACGTGGTCGTGGTTTCCACCGAGGAGCTCGACGGCGTCGACGCGCTCGTGACGTTCAAGTACGAGGACGCGTTCCTCGACAACGGCCTGGAGTGGATTCACTCCGTGCAGTCCGGCGTCGACAGGTTCCCGTTCGACGACCTGGAGGCCGCGGGAATCCGGCTGACGAACAGCACGGGCACGCACGGCGACAGCGTCGGCGAGACGGTCGCCGGCTACATGCTGTCGTTCGCCCGCCGGCTCCACGAGTATCGCAGCCAGCAGGCCGAGAAGCACTGGGAGTGGCCGGCGTGGGACGCGCCGTTCACCCTCGACGGCTCCTCCGTCTGCGTCGTCGGCCTCGGCACGCTCGGCCAGGGCATCGCAACGCGGGCGGACGCGCTCGGCATGGACGTCACGGGCGTCAAACGCACGCCGGTCCCCGTCGACCACGTCGACACCGTCTACCCGAGTGGCGACCTCCACGAGGCCGTCGCGGACGCGCGCTTCGTCGCGCTCGCGGTGCCACTGACCGACGAGACGGAGGGCTTGATCGGCGAAGCGGAGCTCGACGCGATGCGCGACGACGCGGTGCTCGTGAACGTCGCGCGCGGCCCGGTCGTCGACCAGGACGCGCTCGTGGCTGCGCTCCAATCCGACGGACTGGCGGGCGCTGCGCTCGACGTCTTCGAGGCGGAGCCGCTGCCCGAGGACTCGCCGCTCTGGGAGATGGACGAGGTGGTGGTGACGCCGCACGCGGCCGCCGCGACCCGCGACTACCCGAAACGGATGGCGGCGCTCGTCCGGGAGAACGTCCGGCGCATCGCGGACGGCGCACGCCTCGCGAACGGCGTGGTGTAGGGCCGGCAGACAGGCTTTAAGTTGACGCGGGCGAAGGTGGAGGTAGTAATCGATGCCCACCGACTTCCTCGCGGACGTCGAACGCCGGTTCGAGGACGTGCGGCAGCGCGCCGAGCGCGTCGTCGACGTGGTCCGCGGGTCCGCGGTCGACCTCGTCGAGTACGACCCCGCCGCCCACGGCCCGCTCGTCGAGTTCGACGGCCTGGACGGCTACGAGGAGGTCGACCGCTACTGGGTGCACGCGCCGTACGCGTTCGTGTTCGTCGGCCACGACGACGTCAACGACGAGTACCGCTACCACGTCGTCGAGCCCGCCCTCGACGACTTCGAGCGCGACCTCCTGGAGACGCTGTACGACGACATCCGGGACGCGCTCATCTACGACGCCGAGTACGAGCCCGAGGACCCAGAGGACGTGCTCAAGCGCCAGATGAAGCGGCTGCTCGAGGAGTACGGCGTCGAGGTCGACCCGAACGCGTTCTACCGGCTGTTCTACTACCTCCACCGCGCGTTCGAGGGGTTCGAGAAGCTCGACCCGCTGATGCGGGACCCCCACATCGAGGACATCTCCTGCGACGGCTACGAGGTGCCGCTGTTCGTCTACCACGACCAGTACACGGACGTCGAGACGAACGTCACCTACGAGCAGGAGGAGCTCGACGGGTTCGTGGTGCGGCTCGCCCAGCAGTCGGGCCGACACATCTCCATCGGCGACCCCGTCACGGAGACCACACTGCCTGACGGCTCCCGCGCGGAGCTCGCGCTCGGCGAGGAGGTCACCCCGCGCGGGTCGGCGTTCACGATCCGGAAGTACAGCGAGGACCCGTTCACGCCCGCGACGCTCGTCGACTACAACACGTTCGACCTCGACCAGATGGCGTACCTCTGGCTCGCCATCGAGTCCAACAAGAGCCTGCTGTTCGCGGGCGGCACCGCGTCCGGGAAGACGACGTCGATGAACGCCATCTCGATGTTCGTGCCGCCGCGCTCGAAGGTGCTCACCATCGAGGACACCCGCGAGCTGACGCTGTTCCACGAGAACTGGCTCTCCTCGGTGACCCGGGAGTCCATCGGCGAGGGCGAGGACATCACGATGTACGACCTGCTGCGGTCGGCGCTCCGCCACCGCCCCGAGTACATCATCGTCGGCGAGGTGCGCGGCGACGAGGCGATGACGCTGTTCCAGGCGATGAACACCGGGCACACGACGTACTCGACGATGCACGCCGACAGCGTCCAGACTGTCATCAACCGCCTGGAGAACGACCCTATCAACGTCCCGCGAGCGATGATTCAGAGCCTCGACATCCTCTGCGTGCAGACGCTCACGCACGTCGGCGAGGAACGCGTCCGCCGGAACCGCGTCATCGCGGAGATCGAGGGCATCGACCAGCGCACGGGCGACCTCGACTACTCGACGGCGTTCGAGTGGAACCCCGCGAACGACGACTTCGAGCAGCGCGACTCCGCGGTGCTCGACGAGATCCGCGACGAGCGCGGCTGGTCGCGGGGCGAGCTGCTGCGCGAGCTGCGGAACCGCAAGCGCGTCCTCCAGTACCTCACGGAGAAGGACGTCACCGACTACCGGCAGTTCACGGCCGTCGTCAACGAGTACTACGCCGACCCAGAGCGGGTCGTCGACCGCATCCGCGCGGAGCTCGACGAGGACGTCGCGGTGAACGCGCCGGGTGTCGGCGAGTAAGATGGTCTCGCCGCTCGCCTTCGCGCCGCTGGCCGCCGTGCTCGGCGTCCTGTTCGCGCTCGCCGCGGCGCCACTCTTCCGGCCGATAGACAGGCTCGTCTCCCGGGTGTCGCTGGCGGCGTTCGGCGGGTTCGCGAGCCGCCGCCGGAAGGTCAACCCGACGCAGGTGGACGCGCTCCGGGGCGCACACGTCCCGCAGACGTACCGCGTGTACGCCGCGCGGACGCTCTGCTACGCGACCGTCGCGGCGCTCGCGGGCAGCATCCTCGGCGTCTACCTCGTCGCGGGCGTGCTCGTCGGGCTCGGGAACGCCGGCGAGGACCTCCAGTCGCAGTTCCCGGCGGCCGTGCGCGCGCTGTTCGTGGACGGCCCCGCGGGGTTCACCCCGGGCGCGCTGTTCGGGCTGTTCGTCGTCTCCGGAGCGACGCTGGGCGTGCTCGCGGCGTACGGCACCTACCAGTTCCGGTGGTCGATGCCGAGCTACCGGGCCGGCGAGCGCGCGCGCCGCATCGACGCGTCGATGGAGCGCACGGTCGCGTTCATGTACGCGCTCTCGCGCAGCGGGATGGCGCTCCCCGAGGTGCTGCGGATTCTCGCGCGCAACCGCGAAGTGTACGGGGAGAGCGCCGAGGAGATGGCGGTCGCGGTGAAGGACGTCGACCTCTACGGCGCGGACATCCTGCGCGCGCTCGAACGCCTCGGCGAGCGCACGCCCAGCGAGGAGCTCTCGGAGTTCGCGGAGAACCTCACGAGCGTCCTCCGGAGCGGCCGCGACCTCCCCGGGTTCCTCAAGCGCCAGTACGACTACTACGCCGAGGAGGCGGAAGCCCAGCAGGAGCAGTTCCTCGAACTGCTCGCGACGCTCGCGGAAGCGTACGTCACGCTGCTGGTCGCCGGCCCGCTGTTCCTCATCACCATCCTTGTCGTCGTCGGGCTGACGCTCTCGGACACACTCGGCTTCCTGCAGTTCACCGCGTACCTGCTGCTCCCGATGGCGACCGCGGGGTTCGTCGTCTACCTCGACAGCATCACGGACACCGCGACCGGCGGCACGTCCAGCCCCGAGGAGCCAGACTCGGAGGCCAACGTGCGCTTCCAGTCCATCCCGCGCGCTGCGGACGCCCGCACGGACGGCGGCCAGACGGCGAGCGCGTCGACCGCGCTCAACCGCGAGCGCATCGACGTATACGAGCGTCTACGACCGATTCTCTACCGCCTCCGGAACCCGCTGTCAGTGATCCGGGAGTCCCCGGCGGTGCTCCTGTACGCGACGACGCCGCTGGCCGCGCTCTACCTGCTCGCGCGGTGGTGGCCGCTCGCGACGGCCGGCGTCACGGACCTCACGGCGTACGACGACCCGGTCGTCCACGCGGCGCTGTTCGTGCTCGGGACGTTCACCGTCGCGTACGAGTTCCACCGCCGTCGCGTGAAGGCCATCGAGGCGGGCGTCCCGGACTTCCTCGACCGGTTCGCGTCCACGAACGAGGCCGGCATGTCGGTCGTCGAGAGCTTCGGTCGCGTCGTCGGCAGCGACCTCGGCGCGCTCTCCACGGAACTCGAACGCACGTGGGCGGACGTCCAGTGGGGCGCCCGCATCGAGCACGCCCTCGGCCGGTTCCGCGAACGCACGGACACCCCCGCCATCTCGCGGGTGGTGACGCTGACGACGAACGCGATGCACGCCAGCGGCGACCTCGGGCCCGTGCTGCGCATCGCCGCCAACGAGGCGAAGGCGACGCGGCGCCTCGAACGCGACCGGCGCAGCGAGCTACTGACGTACCTCGTCGTCATCTACATCGCGTTCTTCGTGTTCCTCGCCATCATCGTCGCCCTCGACGTCATCTTCATCCCGAACATCCCGGTGGTGGACGCCGCCGGCTCCACCGACCAGCTCCCGGGTGGCGGCGGCTCGGGCGCGTTCTCCCGGACCGCCCAGCTCACGCAGGCGACGAAGGACGCCTACAGCCTCGTGTTCTTCCACACCGGGCTCGTGCAGGCGGTCTGCTCGGGGCTCGTGGCGGGACAGATGGGACAGGGGAGCGTGAAAGCCGGCGCGAAGCACGCCACCGTGATGCTCGCGCTCGCGTACGGCACGTTCCTCCTGCTCGGGTGATTCCGTGACGGACGTCCACCACACGTACGACCGCATCGCCGAGCACTTCGCGAAGACCCGCGAGTACCCCTGGCCGGAAGTCGAGGAGTTCCTCGACGGTCGAAGCGGCGGCGTCGCCGTGGACGTCGGCTGCGGGAACGGCCGCCACACGGAACTACTCGCGGCGCGCGCGGACCGCGCCGTCGGCGTGGACGCCAGCCGCGGGCTCCTCGCCACCGCCCGGGAGCGCGCCGCCGACCGCGAATTCGACGCCGACCTCGTCGCCGGCGACGCGGAACGCCTCCCGCTTCGCGACGGCGTCGCGGACCTCGCGGTGTACGTCGCCACCCTCCACCACCTCCGCAGTCGCGGCGCGCGCGTCGCCAGCCTTGACGAACTCGCGCGCGTGCTCTCGACGTCCGGCGCCGCGCTCGTCAGCGCGTGGAGCACCGAACACGACCGGTTTTCGGAGGAAGAGGGATTCGACACCGCCGTCGACTGGACGCTCCCCGGCGGCGAGACCGTCCCGCGGTTCTACCACGTCTACGACCCCGGGGAGTTCCGCGCGGACCTCCGGGAGAGCGCGCTCGCCGTCGCCGAGTCGTTCGTCTCCAGCGGGAACTGTTACGCGGTCGTCCACAGCGAAGAGTAACGCCCTTAAGCGACCGGGCGGAAGTGAGAGTGAGCACCGGTGGTGAGCGAATCCGACGGATTCGCGAGTCACGGTGCGCAAGCGAAGCGCAGCGCACCGATGGTCTAGTGGCTAGGACCTGAGCCTTCCAAGCTCATGGCCCGGGTTCAAATCCCGGTCGGTGCACTCCCCGCGGTCGTTTCCGACCGATGTTCGCAGTCCGCCGGACTGCTCACTCCCGGTCGGTGCATTTCTCACTCTCCAGCAGCTCTACAGTTCCTTTTGAATACCGCCGCAGAGACGCTCCGACTTACTCAGGTTATCCTAAACCGATAGACGGTCAAAATGTCAGGGGTTCATTCGAGTGTGGTCCATCACAATCAAGCATGGGGAATAGAGGACAGACACCGATACCGCCGGAACCACACGCGCTCCCGCTGCCACCCGATGTAGCAGATACCGAGTGGAGTGAGATGGACGGACGAGAGACGCTCCACTACGACGCCGAAACGGACACCTATTGGGCGAGAATCGCGAGCCACCCCGATTCCGTCCCCATCGACGTCGTCTCCGCCGTTGCGACGATCTCGAAAACGCGCCCGGTAGAGTTGCCCCCTGTGTACCACGACATCGGCCCCCACGAATTCGAAGCGCTAGCCGACGTGACGATAACTGATGCAGCACTCGGCGAGCTGTACGACTCGGTGACGTACGCCGGCTACGAGGTGACAGTCCACGGCGACGGCGTCATCTGCATTCGACCACCCCCAGACAAGCCACCCGAAGAACGGTGAACGCCGCGTAGCTTCCTCGGAGAAATCTTCGCTGAGAGCCACATTTTCGGGAGTCGTGGGAAATCGACCAGTTGAGAAGCCCGTGCGCCGCTCCCACTGCGCGTTATCTCCCCGTGGACTTCTCGAGGTCGCTGACGGTCCGCGCGTGCCGCGGCTTCTTCGCGTACTCCGGTCGACAACGCAGAAACCGCCCGTAACCCTCTATCCCCCTGATTTCACACTTCTCGCAGAGCCAGTCCCAAGAGTGCCTACACAGTTAGACAGCGACGCTTTCCGTACACCCACCCTGGGGAACTGTATGGTCGAAAACGACGCCTCGGTCGACGGAATCCCGGACATGCCCGCCAACTCCGGCGCTGACGGGTCGACCCAGTCCGGGCTAGTACTCAGCGACGTATTCCGCGCGCTGCAGCACTCCCGGCGGCGGTACGTCCTCCACGCGCTCGCCGAGGATGGCGAGCAGACCCTGGCCGAACTCGCGACGGGCGTCGTCGCGTGGGAGCAGGACAAGTGCCCGGAGCGCGTGACCGACGCGGAGCGCGAGCAGTGCCGGACGTCGCTGTACCACTCGCACGTCCCGAAGCTCGCGGACATCGGCGTCCTCGACTTCGAGACGGGCGACGAGATCCTCGTGCGAGCGACGAGCGACGAGCGAGTGCAGGCGGTGCTCGGGACAGCGGGCGGCGCCACGGACGGCCAGGGGGAAGCGCACACCGGCCACGTCGACGCCTGAAGACGACGCCGTCGACGCCGCCGTCGTCGATGCGCGCGACGGCGTCGGTGGCGCCGGTCGCCGTACGCGTCGATAGCTCCGGGTCGTCGTCGACACAGAGCACTACCAGAGGGTCGGCTGAGTCCATCGGCTGCTTCCCGGAAGGGAGGAGTCCTCGCATCTTGAGGGTGCCGCTACGTGTCGGGATAGAGAAGGGGGCAGCGGGTGGCGACGGTGCCCGCTAGCTACTGGAACATCCGCATCGGCTTCGCCTGCGTGGACTCCTCCTCTTCGGCCTCCTGCATGCGCTTGGCGAGGCGCTCTTTCTGCTCGCGGATCTCCTCGGCGCGCTCGACGAGGTCGTCCGTGGGGATGTCGACGCCGGTCATCGGGCCGATGGCTCCGTCGAGGAGGCGCTTGGCGGCGGCGGGGTCGGGGAACTGGGGGTCGGACTCCACGACGAGGCTGACGGCGTCGAGACCCTCCTCGGCGGCGCGGTTGACGAGCGCGCCGGTCGGTCCGCCGACGAGGCCGCGCTCCGGGGGTGTGCCGATGTCCTCCTCGTCGAGCCACTCGCCGGCGGTCCCGCTGGCGATGCCGAACACCTCCGGGACGGTCGCGGGGTCGAGGTCCTGGACGGGGAGGCCGCTGAGGTACAGCGGCGTGACGTCGTTGTCAGCGATCCACTCCGTGATGCAGTCCGCGAACTCGCCGCCCCCGTCGCGGGTCAGTGGGACGTCGGACTGGAGCGCGAGCAGGTCGCGCTCCTCGTCGGCGTACAGCCGTACGGGCGGGAGGACGTCGCGCTCGCCCTCGTCGTAGACGGCGACCCGGGGGACGTTGCTGCAGTCGATGCTCGCGACGTACTCCATCCCGAAGGCGTCGACGAGGTGGTCGGTCGCGATCTTGCCGACGAGGCCGACGCCCGGAAGCCCCTCCACGAGCGCGGGGGAGTCGAGGTCGAACTCCGTCTTGAGTCGGACGCGTGCCATGCCGAGAACGACGCCCGGAAGCGGCATAAACGCGGGGGCTGGCCGCCTCGCCCCCGAGCGTAACCCACAAGCGCCCGTCCGGTCTACGAGAGGGCAATGGACGCGCTCTCGCGATACGAGCCGATCATCGACGACTTCGCGGCGTTCCTCGACGCCTGCGAGCGCCCGCTGCCGACGACGGTCCGCGTCAACCCCATCAAGGCGACGCCGGACCGCGCCGTCGAGGCCTTGGGGGAGGCGGGCGTCGGCGTGGAGCGCCGGGACTGGCACCCCGGGGTGCTGGAAGTCGACACGGACAAGCCCGGGAACACGTGGCCGTACGTCCACGGCTGGATACACGGCCAGGAAGAGGTCTCGTCGGTGCCGCCAGCGGTGCTGTCGCCCGAGTCCGGGGACGTGGTGTGGGACGCCTGCGCGGCGCCCGGCGGGAAGACCACCCAGCTCGCCGCCGAAATCGACGACGAGGGGCTGGTCGTCGCGAACGACGACAACCTCGGGCGCTTGTCTGCGCTCCGCGGGAACTGCGACCGCCTCGGCGTCACGAGCGCTGCCGTCACGAACGGCGACGCGCGCCGGACGACCCTGGACGCGTTCCCGAACGTGGACGCCTTCGACCACGCGCTCGTCGACGCGCCCTGCACCTGCGAGGGCACGATTCGGAAGAACCCGGACGCCCTCGAAGGAGCGGGCGCGTCCGCCAGCCGGAACCTCGCGGCGCTCCAGTCGGACATCCTCTCGCGGGCCGTCGAACTCACTCGCGAGGGCGGCACCGTCGTCTACTCGACGTGCACGTTCGCGCCCGAGGAGAACGAGGGCGTCGTCGACACCGTCCTCGACGAGGGCGCCTGCCGGCTCGTCGAGTTCGACACCGGGCTCGACTCCGTGGAGGGGCTCACGGAGTGGGACGGCGAGTCCTACGACGACTCGCTGGCGGAGGCGCGACGGTACTACCCCCACCACAACGACACGGGCGGGTTCTTCACCGCGAAACTGGAGGTGACCGCATGAGCGAGAACGTCAGCCACCAGTTCGACCGCCTGCCCGCGACCGACGACGACCGCGAGGTCGCGGGCCGGCCGTCCCGGGAGGCCGTCGTGGACTGGTGGGTCGACCGCTTCGACGTCCCCGAGGACACCTTCGACGGCTACACGCTCTGGGAGAAGGGCAAGGGGAAGGTGTGGGCGCTCCCGTACGACCTCGACGGCCCCGTCCCCGTGGAGGCGCTTGGCCTCAAGCTCCTACGTACGCGCCAGGAGCACTGGAAGCCAACGACTGACGCCGTCCAGCGGTTCGGCCGCGAGGCCGAACAGAACGTCATCGTGCTCGACGACGAGCGCGCGAAGCGCTTCGTCGCCGGCGAGGAACAGGAAGTCGAGTGGGACGGCGACTGGGGGTACCTCGTCGTCGCCCACGAGCTCGCGGGCGGCGTCGAGCCCATCGGCGTCGGTCTCTACACGTACGGCGACCTCAAGTCGATGGTGCCGAAGGGCCACCGCCGGGACCTCTGAGTCACTTCTCGCGCAGCGTGCCGCCGCTCAACCCCTCCCACTCCACGCGGTAGCCGAGCCGGGAGAACAGCGCGCTCGCGTCGTCCACGCCGTAGTTCTCGGCGACTGCCTCGGCGTCGTCCCGCGACATCCCCGCCTCCAGTTCCGCGGCCACGGCGTCCAAGACGTGGGGACGGACGAGCGTGCGGCCCACGAGTTCGTGCTCGGGGAAGTCGATGTCCTCGATTGCGTCCTCGCTGACGCCGCGGGACGCCGCGAGGGCCGCGAGCGTGAGCACGTCGTCCTCGGGCGCGAGTTCGTCGGGGAGGTCGGCCGCGGATTCGGCGACGAGGTCGGATTCGAGGTCGCGGAGCGCGTCCACGACGTCCTTCACGCGCACGGAGCCCGTGTACTCGACGACCCGGTGGTCGCGCGCGGCGACGTCCTCGCCGACGCCGAGGCTGGCGTCCACGGCGACCAGCAGGGTCTCGTCGGTGGCGTCCAGCTGGGAGAGCTTCTTCTCGACGTACTCGGGCGTCCAGAAGCCCATGATTTCGAAGTAGACGCGCTCGCCGCCGAACGCGTAGTCGAACGCGAAGTCCGGCACCATCAGGCGGTCGCCCGCCGCGAGCACGTCGGGCTCGCGGACGAGCTCCCAGTCCAAATCGAGGGACTGGAAGCGCGCGGCGAACTCGCGCTCGACGCCGCTGTCGTACGCCACGTCGGTCACGGGGTCGGCGTCGGGCACGTCGAGGTCGCCCGCGGAGAGTTCGAGCAGGCGCTCGCGGCCGCGGTCGTCGATGGTGGCCTCGACTTCCCAGTCGTCGCCCTTCGCGACCGTCCGAAGCACGCGCGCGAACCGCGTGCCGTACCGCCGCGAGCGCTGGAACAGCGCGTCCGGGCCCGTGAGCACGACCTCGCGGCCGTCGCCGCCCTGCACTGGAATTACCTCGTACAGCAGGCCGAGGCGCTTCACCGCGGAGACCAGCCGCCGCGGGTCCGAGGAGCGCACGCGCATCTCGGTCGCGTCGAACAGCGCGGTCTGCGCCAGCGAGAGGTTGTACTGGGCGACCAGCGATTCGGGCGTCCAGCGGGCCGAGACCTCCGTCAGGACTTCGCGGGTCTCGCGGTCGGCGTACAGCGAGTCCGCGAGCTCGTCGGGCGTCACGTCCCCGGGGAAGCCCGCTGCGGCCGCCGCGAGCGCTGATTCGCGCTCGTCCGCGTGGACGACGCCGACGTCCTCGGCCGCCGCGAACGCGGCGCGGCGTGCCGACCGCGGGTCGACGGCGGACTCGACCTCGAAGGCGGCGTCGCGCTCGACGAGGTGCGCGAATCCCCGGACGAGCTTGAAGTCCTCGGCCTCCCGCTCCAACTCCGTCAGGGACTCCCGGAGTTCGGCGCGCTCCTGGCCGACGTGCCCCTGGAACGTCCCGAGCACGCGCGCCGCGAGCGCCTCGTCGCCCTCCCCAGCGAACTGCGGCTGGTAGCCGCCGCCCGCCCGGGACACCCGCAGGAGGTCCTTCGTCAGCACGCTCCCGGGTTGGCGGCGCGCGCACAAAAGGATACAGAAGATTCTTGCCGGTACGCCGGGACCGACGCGTATGAACCGGCGGACGCTGCTCCGACGGACTGCCGCCGCGGGCGTCGCCCTCCCCCTCGCGGGCTGCCTGCGCACCGGCGACGGCGAGGCCGGGCTGACGGTCGCCGACTCGGGCTACGAGGAGAGCGACGGCGGCAACGTCGCCATCGCGGTCACCGTCAGCAACCCCTCCGGGCGCGAGGCGTCGGGCACGCTGTACGTCACCGTCGAGGTCGACGACGAGTCCTACGCGCGAGAACAGGACGTCACGCTCGCTGCGAACGAGACGACCGTCGTGCGCGTCGCGTTCGACGTCGAGTACGGTAGCGGGTCGAGCATCAACTGGGACACCGACCTCGTGGAGGACTAGCGGCGGCGGTCCGCGACGCGCTCCTCGGCGGTGTCCGCGCTCACGAGCTCGTACAGCAGCGCGCGCCCACCGAGAGACGACTGCGTCGCCTCTCGTGCCTCCGAGTCCACGGACTCGGAGACCCCGTCAGATTTCGGGCGCAGCACGCGGCCGAGCCGCTGTGTGAACTCGCGCTCGCTGCCGCTGCCCGCGAACACCACCGCGACGTTCGCGTCCGGCACGTCCACGCCCTCGTCGAGGACGTTCGCGGTGACGACCCGCGAGTAGTCGCCGTCCCGGAACTTCTCGAGGACGTCCCGGCGCTCGCTCGTACCCGTCTCGTGGGTGATCGCGGGGAGCAGGAAGCGCTCGGAGAGCCGGTAGACGAGGTCGGTCGAGGCCGCGAACACGATGACGCGGTCGTCGCGGTGGCGGTCCAGCAGCGCTTCGAGTCGCTGGACTTTCGCGTCGCTCTCGCGGACGATGCGGCGCGCGCGCTGTTTCGCGAGCAGGGCCTCGCGGGCCCGCGGGTCCGACCCGGAGCGCTTCACGAGCTCCTGGTAGTCGCTGCCCGAGCGCAGCTGGACGTTCGACTGCTTGAGGTACTCCGTGAACGTCCCCTGGGCGTCCTCGTAGCGCTCGCGCTCCGCGTCGGTGAGCGGGACTTCGAGGCGCTTGACGTCGTACTCGGCGAGGTGCTCGCCCGCGAGGTCGTCGGCGGAGAGCCGGTAGACGACGTCCCCGACGAGGTCCGCGACGGTCTCGTGGGCGTTGTCGGGGCGCTCGAACGTCGCGGTGAGCCCGAGCCGGGCGGGGGCGGCGAGCAGGCGCGCGATGTTCTGGAACTCCTCGCCGCCGAGGTGGTGGACCTCGTCGAAGATCACGAGCCCGAAGCGGTCTCCGAGGTCGTCCGCGCGCAGGTACGCGGAGTCGTACGTCGCGACCGTGATGGGGGCGACGACCTGCTCGCCGCCGCCCAGTTGGCCGATTTCGCAGTCGAACTCTCGAGAGAGCTCGCGCCTCCACTGCGTCAGCAGGTCGATTGTGGGGACGACGACGAGCGCCGACCGGCCGACCGCCTCGATGGCCTTCAGGCCGATGACCGTCTTCCCGGAGCCGGTCGGGAGTTCGAGCACACCTCGACGGTCGTTCTCGGTCCACGCGTCGAGGGCGTCCTGCTGGTAGTCCCGGAGCTCGTACGCGGATTCGACGTCGAGGCTGTCGGCGTGGAGCGCGTCGTCCTCGTAGGGAATCCCGCGCGAATCGAGGTAGGCGACGAGGTCCGCGTACGCCATCGCTGGCGCTCGCCCCGTCTCCGTGCGGTCGTCGTACTCGACGCCGGGCAGGCTGGCGACGCCGCCGGTGGGCGGACCGCCGCCGTCGTGCTCGACGCGGAGCGTACCGTCCTCGAACCGCAACCGGACTGTCACGCGCTGGGGTAGCGCACCGACTCCTATGTAGCCGTCGGACCCCGGGCCGTCCCGAAATCCGTAAACGCGAGTATCCGTTTCTGACGCACATGAGCAACGACGCCGAGCAGGCTGCCGACGCCGACGCGGAGGACGCCAGCGGGGAGTCGCTGGCCGAGCGCGTCCGCGAGCACGACGAGGAACTCGGCGACGAGGTCGCCGGCCTCGAAGAACGCGTCGAGGAACTCGAACGCGACCTCGCCGACGCGGAGGCAGAGGTCGACGACCTCACCGAGCGCTTGCAGGCCAAGCAGGCGGACTTCCAGAACTACAAACAGCGCGCGAAGCAGCGACAGGAGGACATCCGGGAGCGCGCGACGGAGGACCTCGTGGAGCGCCTGCTGGACGTGCGGGACAACCTCGGTCGCGCGCTCGACGAGGAGTCCGGGGACGTGGACAGCCTCCGCGAGGGCGTGAAGCTCACGCGCAAGGAGTTCGACCGCGTGCTCGACGCGGAGGGCGTCTCCGAGATCTCGCCGTCCGCGGGCGAGGACGTCGACGCGCAGCGCCACGAGGTGATGATGCGCGTGGACAGCGACCAGCCCGAGGGCACCGTCGCGGACGTCTACCGCTCGGGCTACGAGATGGGCGGGAAAGTGCTCCGGCCCGCGCAGGTCACCGTGAGCGAGGGGTCGAGCGACGGCGCGGGCGAAGAGCGCGACGAGTAACGCGGACGATATTTCGGCGGCGTGGCGACCGATTGACGACCGGTTCGTCATAAATCCGCCGGCCCGTTTTTCCGACCGTTCGGAAAACCGCAAGACTGCGTCGACCCGCTCGTTCGTGGTACTCCGTCTCACTAGCAAGGCTTAAAGGGAAAACGCGGCTTAGAAACGGGTAACATGGCAAGTGAGAAGATTCTGGGCATCGACCTCGGCACCACGAACAGCGCGTTCGCGGTGATGGAGGGCGGGGACCCCGAAATCATCGTCAACAGCGAGGGCGACCGCACCACGCCGTCGGTGGTCGCGTTCGACGAGGGCGAGCGGCTCATCGGCAAACCCGCGAAGAACCAGGCCGTCCAGAACTCCGAGCAGACCGTCGCGTCCATCAAGCGCCACATGGGCGAGGACTACACGGTCGAACTCGACGGCGAGGAGTACACGCCCGAGCAGATCTCGGCGATGATCCTCCAGAAGATCAAGCACGACGCCGAGGAGTACCTCGGGCAGGACGTCGAGAAGGCCGTCATCACCGTGCCCGCGTACTTCAACGACAAGCAGCGCCAGGCGACCAAGGACGCCGGCGAGATCGCGGGCTTCGAGGTCGAGCGCATCGTCAACGAGCCGACCGCGGCGTCGATGGCGTACGGCCTCGACGAGGACCAAGACCAGACCGTCCTCGTCTACGACCTCGGCGGCGGCACCTTCGACGTCTCCATTCTCGACCTCGGCGGCGGCGTCTACGAGGTCGTCGCGACCAACGGCGACAACGACCTCGGCGGCGACGACTGGGACGAAGCCATCATCGACTACCTCGCCGACGAGTTCGAGAACGACCACGGCATCGACCTGCGCGACGACGAGCAGGCCCTCCAGCGGCTCAAAGACGCCGCCGAGGAGGCGAAAATCGAACTCTCCTCCCGGAAGGAGACGACCGTCAACCTCCCGTTCGTCACCGCGACCGACTCCGGCCCCGTCCACCTCGAACAGGACATCACGCGCGCGAAGTTCGAGAGCCTCACCGAGGACCTCATCGAGCGCACCGTCGGCCCGACAGAGCAGGCCCTCGAAGACGCCGACCTCGACAAGGGCGACATCGACGAAGTCATCCTAGTCGGCGGCTCCACGCGGATGCCCCAGGTCCAGGAGCAAGTCGAGGAGCTCGTCGGTCAGGAGCCGAAGAAGAACGTCAACCCCGACGAGGCCGTCGCGCTCGGCGCGGCCGTCCAGGGCGGCGTGCTCTCCGGCGAAGTCGACGACATCGTGCTCGTCGACGTCACGCCCCTCAGCCTCGGTATCGAGGTGAAGGGCGGACTGTTCGAGCGTCTCATCGAGAAGAACACCGCCATCCCGACGACCGCGTCGAAGGTGTTCACGACCGCCGCGGACAACCAGACGAGCGTCCAGATCCGCGTCTTCCAGGGCGAGCGCGAGATCGCCGAGGAGAACGAACTGCTCGGTGACTTCCACCTCACGGGCATCCCGCCGGCGCCCGCGGGCACCCCCGAAATCGAGGTCACGTTCGAGATCGACGCCGACGGCATCGTGAACGTCGAAGCCGAGGACAAGGGCTCCGGGAACGCCGAGTCCATCACCATCGAGGGCGGCGTCGGCCTCAGCGACGACGAGATCGAGCAGATGCAGGAGGAGGCCGAACAGCACGCCGAGGAGGACGAGCAGCGCCGCGAGCGCATCGAGGCGCGCAACGACGCCGAGACCGCGATTCAGCGCGCGAACAACCTCCTCGAGGAGAACGAGGAGCTCGTCGACGACGACCTCGAAGCGGACGTGAACGAGGAGATCGAGAACGTCCAGGAGCTCCTCGACGAGGACGACGTCGACCCCGACGAGCTCGAAGAAGCCACCGAGTCCCTCAGCAAGACCCTGCAGGAGATCGGCAAGCAGGCCTACCAGCAGGAGGCCCAGGCGGGCGCCGCAGGCGGTGCGGGCGCTGCTGGCGCCGGCATGGGCGGCATGGGCGGCGCCGGCCCCGGTGCGGGCGGCGACGCCGACGACGAGGAGTTCGTCGACGCCGACTTCGAAGACGTCGAGGAAGACAGCGAGGAGTAAACGCGACTCGCTGTCTTCTTCGGCACGGGAGACAAGCGGAGCGAGTCTCCCGGTGTTTCGAGACCGAGCGCAGCGAGGTTCTCGAAGTGGAGACGACGACGCGGACGAGTAACACTAACGCGTAACCGAACGCTGTTCTCGGCCCCCTCGCGGACCGCTTCTCCTACCATTCGCTCGCTCCCGTAGCGCGCGCTGTCGGGAGGACAGAAGGTTTATGCGCGGCGTCGTGCCCCACTTTGGTATGTCGGACGCCGCCGTGGTCCTCCGCTGGCTAGTGCTGTACGGCGCGTTCCTGGTGGCCGCGCTGCCCATCGCGCGGCTGCTGTTCCCGTCCGCGCCCGACGACGGCGCCGGGTTCGCGATTCCCGTCGCCACGCTCGTCGTCACGATGGTCGCGTTCTACGTCGGGCAGTTCAGCTTCGGACCGTGGACTGCGCTCGCGAGCGTCGCGGTCCTGCTCGCGCTCGGCGCCGCGGGGCACGTGCTCGCGCGGCGGCGCGGGCTCGCGGACTACGACTGGAATCGGGTCGCGGGCGCGTTCGCGGTGTTCGCCGCGGGCTTCGGGTTCGTGCTCGCGCTGCGCTCGATGAACCCCGTGATGAGCGGCTGGGGCGGCGAGAAGTTCCTCCACACCGGACTGTTGAACGCGGTGCTGCGCGCGGAGACGCTTCCGCCCGAGGACATGTGGTACGCGGGGAAGCCGGTGCGCTACTACTACGGGCTCCCGGTGTTCAACGCGGTCGCGGCGTTCCTCACGGACACGAGCGTGGAGTACGTCCACAACGTCGCGCTCGCGGGCTACTTCGGGACGCTCGTCGTGGGCGCGTACTCGCTGTGCGGCTGGATCACGCGCGACCGCGGCTACTCGCGGCGCCTCGGCGGCGCGCTCGGCGTGTTCTTCGTGGCGTTCGCCGGGAACGCCGTCACTATCGTTCGGTTCGCGCTCGGGCAGCTGCCCCGCGACCTCGCCGTGAAGTGGGGCCGGACGGCGTTCAACGTGAACCGCGCGGACTACCCCCAGATTCTGTTCGAGCAGTCGTCGCTGTCCTCGTGGGGGTGGTGGGACACTCGCTACGTCGTCGAGGGGACGCTCCAGGAGTTCCCGCTGTACTCGTTCGTGAAGGCGGACATGCACGGCCACACGGTGACGACGGGGTTCCTCGTGCTGGCGGCGGCGCTGGCGTACGCGTACGTGCAGGCACCGGCGACCGCACGCAAGCGCCGCGCCGGCCTGCTGTTCGGCGGCCTCGGCGCGGTCGCGGGCTACTTCGGCGTGACGAACACGTGGTCGCTGCCGAGCGCGGTCGGGATGGCGTGGCTCGCGGCCGTCTACGCCGGCCCGCACCCCGCGACGCTACTCCCGGGACGTGTCGCGGACCGGCTCCGCGCCGTCGCGCCCGACCCGGAGCGCTCGCGCGTATCGCTAGTGCTCGCGGAAGCGTGGCGGACCGTGCTCGCAGCCGTGGTCGCGGCGGGCGTCGGCGCCGTCGGGTACGCGCTCGCGTCGCCGTTCCTGCTCGCGAGCGTGCCGCCGAACGAGGGCATCGGGCTGTTCCCGCCGCGCACGACCGCTGCGGGCGTACTGCTCATCTACGGTGCCTTGCTCGCGCTGTTCGCGACGTACCTGTTCACGCGGCTCACCGCCCTAGAGGACAGTGAGGGCGCCGACGCGCTGGAGGCGCTCGCCGCGGTCGCAGTCGTCGTCGCAGTCGGCGCGCTCGTCGGGGACCTCGGCGCCATCGTCGTCCTGCTGCCGGTCGTCGCGGGCGCGTGGCTCGCGATGCGCTTCCGGGAGTCCGCGGGCTTCGAAGCGATGCTGATCGTCGCTGGCGTGGGCCTCGTGCTCGCGATGGAGCTCGTCCACGCCAGGGTCCACCCGTTCGAGCTCGCGCGCTGGAACACCACGCTGAAGGTCGCCATCCAGGGGTGGGTGTTCTGCGGGCTCGCCGCCGGGCCTATCGCCGCCATCCTCCTCGGCGACGTTCGGGCTGCCGCTCCCTCACCCTCCGAGATTCGGTCGAGCGGCGCCGCAACTGGGACCGCCGTCGTCTCCGTCGTGCTCGCGCTCGTGCTGGTGTCGTCCGCGCTGTTCGCGCCGCTCGTCGTCGCCTCGGACGTCGTCGAACCGTACCAGGCGGGCGTGGAGCCCTCGCTGGACGGGTACGCCGAACACCGGAGCGCGCACCCGCAGCAGGTCGCGGCGATGGAGTGGTTCGAGGACGAGGTGAGCACCACGCAGTCCGTGCTCTGGATGGAGCGCGAGACGGGGACGCCGCCGTTCGTCGAGAAGCCCGGGCAGAGCCGCGGCTGGCAGAACCCCGTCTCCACGCTCACCGGCCTGCCGACGGTCGCGGGCTGGTTCCACGAGACCGGCTACCGGGGCGACGAGCCGTACTACCAGCGCGTCAGCGACGTAGGGGTCCTCTACGAGACGACGGACGCCCGCTCGCGGGCGGTGCTGCTCGACAAGTACGACGTCCAGTACGTCTGGGTCGGGCCGCTGGAGCGCGAAGAGTACGACGTCGCCGCGCTCGCCGACGACCCCGGAATCGAACGCGCGTACGCCAACGACGCCGTCACCGTCTACGAGGTCGACCACGACGACCTCGCCGGCGAATCCGACGAGTAGCCTACCTGACCGGGCCCCGATTTTCCCGCGTCGACGCGCCCAACGCCGGCAAGCGGGCGTTTCAAGTGTCTCAACGGGATACGTACGCGTAACGAATGAGCGAGGACTTCTACGACGCACTCGGCGTCTCCCGGGACGCCTCCGAGGACGAAATCAAGCGGGCGTACCGCGAGAAGGTCTCGGAGTACCACCCGGACGTCAACGACGACCCGGACGCCGAGGAGAAGTTCCGGAAGATACAGAAGGCCAAGGACGTCCTCACCGACGAGGAGAAGCGCCAGCGCTACGACCAGCTCGGCCACGAGCGCTACACGGAAGCCGAGAAACGCGGCGGCGGTGGTGGTGGCGGCGCAGGTGCCGGCGGGATGGGCGGCGGCCCGTTCGGCGGTGCCGGCGGCGGCGCGGGCGGTATGGGCGACATCTTCGACCAGTTCTTCGGTGGCGGCGGCCGCGGCGGACAGGGCCCCCAGCAGGGCCGCGACCTCCGCACCCGGCTCTCCATCTCCCTCGAAGAGGCCTACGAGGGCGTCCAGAAGCAGGTCACGGTCCGCCGGCCCGAGGAGTGCCCGGACTGCGACGGCGCGGGCTACCCCGACGACGCAGACGTACGCACGTGCCCGCAGTGCGACGGCCAGGGGCAGGTCACGCAGGTCCGCCAGACGCCGCTCGGCCGCGTCCAGCAGACCCAGGAGTGTTCTCGCTGCGGCGGCGACGGCGAACTCTACTCGGAGACGTGCTCGACGTGCAGCGGCCAGGGACAGGTCCGCGAGCGCGCCACGCTCACCGTCGACGTCCCCGCCGGCATCCGCACCGGACAGACGCTCCGCATGGACGGCGAGGGCGCGCCCGGCGACCGCGGCGCCCGCAACGGCGACCTCCTCGTCGAAGTCGAAGTCGAGGACCACCCGGACTTCGAGCGCGACGGCGACGACCTCCACCACCGCCACGCCGTCTCCTTCCCGCAGGCCGTCTTCGGTGCCGAAATCGAAGTCCCCACACTCGACGGCGGCGCCACCTTCGACCTCGACGCCGGCACCCAGAGCGGCGAGACCTTCCGCCTCCAGGGCAAGGGGATGCCCCACCTCCGCGGCCGCGGCCACGGCGACCTCTACGTCACCGTCCAGGTGGTCACGCCCGAATCGCTCAACGACGAACAGCGCGAAGCCCTCGAGCAGTTCGCGGAAGCCGGCGGCGAAGAAATCGACGTCGACCAGGGCTTCTTCGAGAAACTGAAGAACTCCTTCTAGGGGCGCTTTTGCGCTGCGGGCGCGCTCCGCGCGCCCTCGGCAAAACCGACACCAAAAGCACTCCTCGCTCCCTACGGTCGCTCGTCGGCCCGAGCGCTCACTGCGTTCGCGCTCGGTGAACCGCTCGCCTCGGGCTCTTAGCGAGACCTTCGGTCTCGCGGGCTCTCGTTCGCTTCGCTCACGAGAACTTCGAGCCGCTCGGCTCGCGGATGCTTGCTCTCGGTTTCTCGACTGCGGACACGCCTCTATCTGCGTAGGTTCAAGTAGGAAGCCGGGACCAACCCGGCGCATGACCTGACGAATGGGCGGCCGGGGGAGGCAGGAGCGCGGCAGTCCCGGTCGGTTCGTGGTGCCGCCTGTCAGCCCTACTCGTACTCGTAGAAGCCCTTCCCGGTCTTCTTGCCGAGGTCGCCGGCGTCGACCTTGCGCTTGAGGAGGTACGCGGGCTTGTAGCGGTCACCGAGCTCCTCGTGCAGCGTCCGGCTGGCGTCCAGACAGACGTCGAGGCCGATGTGGTCGGCGAGTTCGAGCGGCCCCATCGGGACGTTCGTGCCGAGTCGCATCCCCTTGTCGAGGTCCTCCTTCGTCGCGACGCCCTCGTCGAACGCGCGGATGCCCTCGTTGATCCACGGCATCAGCACGCGGTTCGTCACGAACCCGGGCTTGTCGTCGGACTCCCACGTCTCCTTGCCGAGGTCTTCGGCGAAGTCGTGCGCGAGCTCGACGGCCGCCTCGCTGGTCTTCTCGCCGACGACGACCTCGACGCCCTTCATCACGGGTACGGGGTTCATGAAGTGGAGGCCGACGACGCGGTCCTCGCGCTCGGTCGCGGACGCGATAGTCGTGATCGAGAGCGTCGACGTGTTCGTCGCGAGCGGGACACCCTCGGCGAGTTCGTCGTCGAGATCCGCGAAGATGTCCTGCTTGACGTCCATGTTCTCGACGGCGGCCTCCACGACGAGGTCCGCGTCCGCGAGGTCCGCGAGTTCGGTCGTCCCGGCGATGCGGTCGAGGATGGCCTCGCGCTCGTCCGTCCCGATTTCGTCCTTCTCGACGAAGCGGTCGAGGGAGTCCTCGATGCGGTCGAAGCCGTCCTCGACGAGCTCCGTCTCGATGTCCCGCATCACCACGTCGTAGCCCGCGGTCGCGGCGACCTGCGCGATGCCGGCGCCCATCGTGCCGGCGCCGACGACGCCCACGGTGTCGATGTCTCGGAGGTCCATAGTTCCGACTGCGGCGGGCGTTCACCTAAGAATGCCGGAACGTGGAAACACTCAAGCACCTCCGGGGGCTTCCCTCCAGCAACTGTGGGAGACGAGGACGCGGACGACGGGCTGCTGTCGCTGAAGTTCGTCGGCCCAGCGACGGCAGACGTCCTCGCGGCGGCCGGCATCGACGCAGACGACCTCGCAGCGAAGTCTGTCTCGCACGCCGAGCTCGTCGAGGCCGGCGTCAACCCCGGGGTCGCCGCGCGCATCCGGCGCGAGCACTCCCTCCAGTGGTCGTTCTCGGGCGGCGAAGACCTCGACAGGCGCGCCGAGCAGGTTCGCGGCCTCCACGACGAGGAGCGCGAGTGGGTGGCCGCGAGCTACGGCGACGACGAGGCGTCCGCGGACGGCAGCGGTGACGCGGCCGCCGAGGAGTCGGCGTGGCAGCGTCAGTCGGCGAGCTCGAGCGACGTCGAGGGCGGCGACGAGGCCGCCGAGGAGTCGGCGTGGCGCGAGCGGTCGTGGCCGAACGGCGAGGACAGCGAGCCGTCGCCGGAGCGCGACGAGGCGGCGTGGCGCGAGCAGTCGACGCCGACGCCCGTGACCGCCGTCGACGGCGTCGACGAGTCGGCCGCGAACCTGCTGGCTCGCGCGGGCGTCACGTCGGTCCGCAGTCTCGCGACCGCACACGTCGAGCACGTCGCGGACTCGCTGGGCGTCGACGAGGAGCGTATCGCGGCGTGGAAGCGCGCGGCCGCCGACCACGACCAGTAGTTACTCGGAGTGTAGTCAAAGTACGGAATTCGTGGGGTTCGCGCGCCCTCGCGGACAGTTAGACACTTATGCGTCCTCGTTGCACGTTCTGATGATGCGCCCCTTCGAGGACTCTCCGATTTCGCGCGATGGGAAAGTACTGATTCTCGCGTACGACCACGGCCTCGAACACGGGCCCGTGGACTTCGAGGAAGTGCCCGAGACGATGGACCCCGGGACGGTCTGGGACATCGCGGCCCACGACGCGGTGTCCGCGATGGCCGTCCAGAAGGGCGTCGCGGAGGCGTACTACCCGTCCTACGAGGACGACGTGAACCTGCTCGCGAAGCTCAACGGCACGTCGAACCTCTGGATGGGCGAACCGGACTCCGCGGTGAACTGGTCGGTCGACTACGCTGCGGAGGTCGGCGCGGACGCCGTCGGGTTCACGCTGTACGGCGGGTCGAATCACGAGGTCGAGATGGCCGAGGAGTTCCGGAAAGCCCAGGAGGCCGCCCGCGAACACGACCTCCCGGTCGTGATGTGGTCGTACCCGCGCGGGCAGGGCCTCAAAGACGACACGTCCCCGGACACCATCGCGTACGCGGCGCGGCAGGCGCTGGAACTCGGCGCCGACATCGCGAAGGTGAAGTACCCCGGGAGCTCGGACGCGATGTCGTTCGCCGTGGACATGGCGGGGGCGACGGACGTCGTGATGTCCGGCGGGTCGAAGACCAGCGACCGCGACTTCCTCGAGTCCGTGAAGGGCGCCATCGACGCGGGCGCCGTCGGGCTGGCGGTCGGTCGGAACGTCTGGCAGCGCGAGCAGCCGGAGCCGTTCCTCGACGCGCTCGAAGCCGTCATCTACGAGGAGGCGAGCGTCGACGAGGCGCTCGACAGAATCTGATGGTCGTCGACAGCGTCTTCGACGTCGTCGCGGACGCGGCGCCCGAGATTCGCGAGGGGCTGCCGGAGCGCCGCGCGAAGGCGGCCACGGAGAACGTCTCCGGGGACGAACAGCTGGAAGCGGACGTGTGGGCCGACGACGTGCTGTTCGAGCGCCTCGCGGACCTGGACGGCGTGAACTGGTACGCCAGCGAGGAGCGCGAGGACGTCGAGGTGGTGGGCGACGCCGACGACGGGTACGCGGTCGCGATCGACCCGCTGGACGGTTCCTCGAACGTGAAGTCGAACAACCCCTGCGGGACGGTGCTCGGCGTCTACGACGAGGCGGTGCCGGCGTCGGGCCGGAGCCTCGTGGCGGCGGGGTTCGTGCTGTACGGCCCGATTACGACGATGACCGTCGCCCGGGACGGCGACGTCACGGAGTACCTCGTGGAGGCCGACGGTCGTACGGACCTCGGTAACGTGGAAGTCCCGGACGACCCAGTCGTCTACGGGTTCGGCGGGCGCGTACCGGACTGGACCGAGGAGTTCGAATCGTACGTCCGTGACGTCGAAGACGACCTGAAGCTCCGGTACGGCGGCGCGATGATCGCGGACGTGAACCAGGTGCTGACGTACGGCGGCGTCTTCGGCTACCCGGGCCTGCAGTCCCGACCGGAGGGGAAGCTGCGCGCGCTCTTCGAGTCGATGCCGATCGCGTACGTCGTCGAGCAGGCGGGCGGCGCGTCCACGGACGGCTCGCAGTCGCTGCTGGACGTCGATCCGGACGACGTCCACGAGCGGACGCCGACGTTCGTCGGGACCCAGTCCGTCGTCGACGACCTGGAGGCCGCGCTACCGGACTGACTTTTACGGCCCGGCCCCTCTCGTCGCGTATGTGTGGCCGGTACGCGCTGTTCAGCGACCCCGCGGACCTCGCGGCGGAGTTCGGGCTGGAGGACGCGAGCTACGAGGCGACGTACAACGCCGCGCCGTCGGAGGACCTCCCGGTGATTCTGGACGCCGAACCGACGGCGCTCTCGACGGCGCGCTGGGGGCTGGTGCCGTCGTGGTCGGACGGCCCGCGGGAGGGCCCGGACCCGATAAACGCCCGCGCGGAGTCGCTGACGGAGAGCCGGCTGTTCGAGGAGGCGTACCGGCAGCGGCGGTGTCTGGTGCCCGCGGACGGCTTCTACGAGTGGACCGAAACCGGCGACGGCAAGCAGCCGTACTTCGTCTCGCGGGCGGACGGCCGACCGCTCCTGCTCGCGGGGTTGTGGGAGACGTGGACGCCCGAGCAGAAGCAGACCGGGCTGGGGGAGTTCGGGGAGGGCGGCCCGAGCCGGGACCCCGAACCCGTGCAGTCCTTTACTATCGTGACGACCGAGCCGAACGACTTCCTCGCGGAGTACCACCACCGGATGGCCGTCGTCCTCGGCCGCGAGGCGGGCGAGCGGTGGCTGGCCGAAGACGACCCCAGCGGCCTGCTCGAACCGGGCGACGTGGAACTGCGGGCGTGGCCGGTGTCGCGGGCGGTCAACGACCCGTCGAACGACCGGCCGGAGCTCGTGGAGTCGGTAGCGTAGCTCGCGGGTTTCGGTCGATCGCTCCGATACCCGCCGGCAGACGCCGGCGGGCGGAGCGTGTCAGAGGCACAGCCGGTGTTCGTACACCAGCAAGTGGCAGTCGCTACGCGAGGGGCTTCACATTACCGCTTGCAGTGCTACCCACCCGCCGGTAGACCGACATAACATTGGCGGTCATTTATATACGATGAGCCGCCAACGGGTACCCATTCGGTGAGACGATGATGGACACCGGCGACGCGGTGCCCCTACTCGCTCGGCGCGCGGAGCTGCTGCGCTCGCTCCGGGACGACGCGCGAACGAAACAGGAGCTGGCTGTCTCCCAGTCGGTGTCCCGGTCGACGGTCGACCGCGCGGTCCGAGACCTCGAAGCCGCGGGGTTCGTCGCACGCGACGGCGGCGTGTCGCTCACCCCGCAGGGACGGCTCGCGTTCGACGCCTACGAGCAGTTCACCGCGACGCTGGACGCGCTCGACGACGTCAGCGGCGTGCTCGACCCGCTGCCTGCGGACGAGCCCCTCGACGGCGCGCTGCTCCGGGGCGCGAACGTCGTCCGGCCGGACCCCGTCGCACCCCAGCGGCCGTACCTCGCGTACCAGTCGGTACTGGAAGACGCGACGGCAGTCCGCGGGTTCGTGCCCGCGGTCCTCGACGAGAACGTCCCGCGGTTCCGCGAGCGCATCGTCGACGACGAGGTCCCCGTCGACCTCACCGTCGCGCCGGCGGCGCTGGACGAACTCGTCTCGACGCACGCCGACGCTGTGGGAGCCTGCCTCGACACGGGCCGGCTGACGCTGCGCCGGGCGAACGAAACCCTCGACTACGCGCTCGTGCTCGTCGAGCAGCCCGACTCCACGGTCGTCTGCGCGCTCGTCTACGACGACCGCGGGCTCGCTGGCGTACTCCGGAACGACGGACGGCGCGCGGTTCGGTGGGCCGAAGACGTCTACGAGCGTCTCCGAGCGGACGCGGAGCCGCTCCAGCAGTGACAGCGGCCGGCGGGCGCCGGGAGCGCGACTGCCGGCTGGCAAACCACTAACACCCACGCGGCCGACGTCTCCCGCATGGAGTACACCACGCTCGGCGACACGGGGATGGAGGTATCGCGGATCTGTCTCGGCTGCATGAGCTTCGGGTCCCCGGAGTGGCGGCCGTGGGTGTTAGACGAGGAGGAGTCCCGGCCCATCATCGAGCGCGCTATCGAACTCGGGGTGAACTTCTTCGACACCGCGAACATGTACTCGAAGGGCGAGAGCGAGCGCGTGCTCGGGAACGTCCTCGCGGAGTACGACCGCGACGAGCACGTCGTCGCGACGAAGGGCTTCTTCCAGATGGACGACGGAAACCCGAACTCCGGCGGGCTCTCCCGGAAGGCCATCGAGCAGGAACTGGACAACTCCCTGGAGCGGCTGCGGATGGACACCGTGGACCTCTACCAGACCCACCGCTGGGACTACGACACGCCCGTCGACGAGACGCTCGCGGCGCTCACGGACGCGGTGCGGCGCGGGAAAGCCCGGTATATCGGGACCTCCTCGCAGTGGGCCCACCAGTTCGCGGACGCGCTCCGCACGAGCGAGCGCGAGGGCTACGAGCGCTTCGTCACGATGCAGAACCACTACAACCTCGTCTACCGGGAGGAGGAGCGCGAGATGCTGCCGCTCTGCCAGAAGGAAGGCGTGGGCGTCATTCCGTGGTCGCCGCTCGCGCGCGGCTACCTCACGCGCCCCCACGAGGACATCGACGCGACGGCCCGCGGCGAGGCCGAGGAGAGCATGTACGAGCACCCGTACCGCTCGGGCGGCGGCGCGGAAGTCAACGAGCGCGTGCAGGAGCTCGCCGCCGAGAAGGACGTCGAGATGGCCCAGATAGCGCTCTCGTGGCTGTTCCACAAGGACTGGGTGGACGCGCCAATCGTCGGCACGACGAGCGTCGAGCACCTCGAACAGGCCGTCGAGGCGCTCGACATCGACCTCTCGGACTCGGATATCGAGTACCTCGAGGAGCCCTACGAGCCGGTCCCCGTCTCCGGCCACGAGTGACGCGATGAGCTCGGGCACGTACACGCTGCTCGTCGAACTCGCCGAGGCGGCGACCGTGGCGTTCGGCGCGAAGGGCGAGTACGACCTCGACGCGGGCTGGTACGCGTATACGGGGTCGGCGTTCGGTAGCGGCGGCTTGGGGCGCGTCGACCGCCACCGCGAACTCGCGGCCGGCGAGCGCGACGCCCGCCACTGGCACGTCGACTACCTGCTCGGCCACCCGGAGACGCGGGTTGCGGCCGTCTACGTGACCGACGAGGCGGACGTCGAGTGCGAGACCGCTCGCGCGCTGAACGACGCTGCAGTGCCAGTCCCGGGACTGGGCGCGTCGGACTGCGACTGCGGGACGCACCTCGCGTACGGTGCAGGTCGAGAGGCTGTCGAGACGGTCGCCGCCGAACGCCACGACCGCCGGGTTTAGGCTTCGACGCGCGTCCACTCGGTGGGGCCGTCGGTGACGCCGCGAACGCGGACCTCGCTGACGCCGTCGTTCGCGCGGACGTCGACGACGCCGTCGAACAGCTGGCTGATGGTGTTGACGGTCTTGTCGTCGTGGCTCTCCGGGTCGACCGAGAACACGCCGAGCCAGCCCTGTGACTGTATCTGGCTCGTGAACACGTGGAGGAACCGGAACAGCCGCTGGAGGTCGACGTACATCAAAATCGGGGACAGCGAGTCGAAACCCACCCGGAGGCGGCCGACGCCCGCGTCCGCGGCGCCGCGCGCGACCTCCGAGAACTCGATGCCCATGCCGGTGAGGTCACCCGGCGAGGAGACGTAGTGGGTGTCGTCGGCGTCGGTGGCGCCGCCGCTCTGGGCGCTGACGCAGTCGAGCACGCGGAGGAAGCCGGGGTCCCCGCCGACCGCGTCGGCGTACTCGGCGGCGATCTCCTCCGCCGGGTCGCGGGACGTGACGATGACGGCGCCGTCGCCGTCGGCGTCGCCGCGCGCGAGCAGTGACAGGAGGAGGTCGCGCTTCCCGGACATCGCCGGCCCGCTCAGCAGGAGGTTCGTGCCGTCGTCGAACTCCGAGACGAGCTCGGCCGGGAGCACCCCGTCGACGTTGTACGTCATTGTTAGTGGGCGAAACCGACACTACCGCGGCCCGTTCCGCTTGCCCGTGCTTGGACGGATATACATAAGTATGTGCGGGATAGGCGCTTCCTCGCCGGTTTACGGGGAGCGATGGCCGGGCGCCCCGGGCAGGTTTCCCGCCCGCGACCGGAACATATCGAAATATCACATGTTCGCCGGTGTGTTCGGCCTCACGGCGGCCCCGCGTGGACGCCCGCGACCTCGTTGAACCGCGCGACGTCAGCGTCCGCGCCCACCACAACGAGCGCGTCCCCCTCGCGGACGCGGAAGTCGGCGTCCGGCCGAGAGATCACCTCGTCGTCCCGCTGGACCGCGACCACCGTGCAGCCGGTGCGCGCGCGGACGTCCGCCCCCGCGAGCGTCTGGCCGACGAGCGCGGGCGCTTCCGTCCGCACGACGTCGATCTGCTTGTCGAGGGCCATCACGTCCTCGGCGAGGATGGTCTGGGCGAGCATCCGCCCGGCGACGGTCGCCAGCGACAGCACGTAGTCCGCGCCCGCCGCGTACAGCTTCCGCGCGCTCTCGACGTCGTTCGCGCGGCAGAGAATCTCCACGCGCTCGCTGGCCTCGCGGGCGACCAGCGTCGCGAACACCGTCGACGTGTCGTCGCCGAGCGCGAGCACGAGCGCGCTCGCGTCCCCGATGTCGGCGTCGCGCAGCGTGCTCCCTTCCATCGCGTCCCCGACGACGTCCACGCCCGGGCGGTCCTCGACGTCCACGACGGTCGTCTCGATACCCGCTTCGTCGAGGGCTGCGCGCACCGTCGAGCCGACCTCGCCGTACCCCGCGACGACGACGTGTCCGCGGTCCGCGGCGTCGTGCGCGGCGAGCGTGCGCTCCTCGAACGCTTCGAGGTCTCGCTCGCGGCCCGCGACCAGCAGGACGGTGTTCCGCGTGAGCTCCCGGTCCGGGGACGGCGAGCCGACGTACTCGCCGGCGAACCACGCGCCCACCGCGTTCACGCCGCCCGGTTCGAGGAGGGCCGTCTCGCCGAGCGTGGCACCGTCGAGGTCGCTGCCGTACTGGATCGGCATCTCCACGATCTCGAAGTCGTCGCCGATTTCGACGGCTTCGCCGAGTCGCGACGTGACCGCGTTCGTGACGTTGCGCGCGAGGCTCCGGCCGAGTAGCGAGCGCGGGCCGAGCACGCGGTCGGCGCCCGCGTACTCCAGATACTCCGCCAGCGACGGGTCCTCCACGAAGCAGACGGTCTGGACGTCGGGCGCGATGTCCGTCACCGTGAGCGCGATGGTGGCGTTACGTTCGTCGCTCTCGTCGAGGACGACCGTTCGGGCGTCCCCGACGTCCACGCGCTCCAGCCCGGACGCGGTCTCGGGGTCGCCGTGGACGGCGCGCCAGCCGTTCTCGTGCAACGACAGCGCAGTCTCGCGGTCGTCCGTGAGGACGACGTACTCGACGCCCTGCGCGTCTAGTTCCGCCGCGAGCGTCTTGTCGCGGGCGCCGAACCCGCAGATGACGACGTGGTCGTCGAGGTCGACGCTGCGCGGCGGCTCCACTTCGAGGCGGTCCTCTATCCACGGCACGACGAACAGCGGCAGCGTCAGGAAGATGAGGAAGACGCCGCTGAGCTGCATCACGACCACGGTCAGCAGCATCACGTTCGACTCCCACGGCGCGTACTCGCCGTAGCCAGTCGTGGTGAACGTCTGACCGACGAACTGGAGGGACTCGACGTACGTCACCTCGCGCCCCTCGAAGAACGCCATCCCGTGCTTGAACGCGACGGTGTACGTCGCGGCGACGGCGGCGAGGAGGCCGGCGTACGCGAGCACGCGGCGCTCCTGTCTCGACATGACGAACAGGTAGCCGTCCCCGAGGCTTAAAACCCGAACGTTCAGATGGCTGGACGACGAGGGGCCGCCATGAGCGTCTCCGCCCTGCTCGTACACGCCGCGCTGGGGATGTGGCTCGGCAGCATCGTGTTCTTCTCGTTCGTCGCCGCGCCCGCCCTGTTCGACGAGCTCGGCGAGGACCGCGCCGGCGACGCCGTGAACGTCGTCTTCCCGCGGTACTACTCGTTCGGCGTCTGGATGGGCGCCGTCGCGCTGGTCGTGTGGGCGGCCGGCCCCGTCGTCGCGGACGTCCCGGAGCCGCCGCTGGTCGCGGACCTCGGCGTCGTCGCGGCGTTCCTCGCGAACCTCTACGCGCGCTACAAGCTGATTCCGGAGATGGAGGAAGCGGGCTCGGACGCGTTCGCGCGCTACCACAAGCAGTCCGTCGGTCTGAATCTCGTCGCGCTCGCCGGGCTCGTCGCGGCGTTCGCCGTTCTCCACCTGTGACCCATCGGCGGCCGCCGCGATTCACTTTGGATTCGAAAATACGCACCTCCTCAGAGTTCGTATTCGAAGCGGCAAGTCGCTTGAACGGTTAGGCCGTAGTAACTACCAATGACAGAGCGCCAGACACACATCGACGTCTCGGGGATGACGTGTGCGAACTGCGCGTCGACCGTGACGGAGTCGGTCACGGCCCTCGACGGCGTCCACGACGCCGACGTGAACTTCGCGACGGACGGCGGCACCGTCCACTACGACCCGGCGGAGACGTCCCTCGGCGCCATCTACGCGGCCATCGAGGACGCCGGCTACGACCCGGTCGCCGAGGAAGTGACCGTGTCGGTGACGGACATGACGTGCGCGAACTGCGCGGCGACCATCGAAGACGCCGTCGGCGACCTGCCGGGCGTCGTCGCCGTGGACGCGAACTACGCGACCGACGAGACGACGGTCCGGTACAACCCCGCAGAGGCCGACCTCGACGCCGTCTACGAGGCCATCGAGGACGCCGGCTACACGCCCGTCCGCGAGGACGAGGGCGGAGACGACGGCGACGAGCGCAGCGCCGCCGACCGAGCGCGCGACGAGGAGACGCGCCGCCAGCGCAACCTCACGCTGTTCGGCGCGCTGCTGTCAGCGCCGCTGTTGTTCTTCGTCGTCGAGACCCACCTGCTCGGCGGCGGCGTCCTCCCGGAGACCGTCTTCGGGGCGCGCTTCGGCTGGGTGGAGTTCCTGCTCGCGACGCCCGTCTACGTCGTGCTCGGCCGGGAGTTCCTCGAGAACTCCTACAAGGCGCTCGTGAAGAACCGGACGGCGAACATGGACGTGCTCATCGCGCTCGGCTCCACGACGGCGTACGTCTACTCCCTCGTCTCGCTGGCGGGCGTGCTGCCCGAGGCCGGCCTCTACTTCGACACGGCGGCGCTCATCCTCGTGTTCATCACCCTCGGGAACTACCTCGAAGCGCGCTCGAAGAGCCAGGCGAGCGACGCGCTCCGGAAGCTCCTCGAGATGGAGGCCGACACCGCGACGCTCGTCGACGAGGACGGCAGCGAAGAAGAAGTGCCGCTCTCCGAGGTCGAAGTCGGCGACCGGATGAAGGTCCGGCCCGGGGAGAAGATTCCGACCGACGGCGTCGTCGTCGACGGCGAGTCCGCGGTCGACGAGTCGATGGTGACGGGGGAGTCCGTCCCCGTCTCGAAGGAACCCGGCGACGAGGTGGTGGGGTCGACGGTCAACGAGAACGGCGTGCTCGTCGTGGAGGCGACGAAGGTCGGCGAGGACACGGCCATCCAGCAGATCGTCGAGACGGTCAAGGAGGCCCAATCCCGCCAGCCCGAGATTCAGAACGTCGCGGACCGCATCTCCTCGTACTTCGTGCCCGCGGTCATCGCCAACGCGGTCCTCTGGGCGGTCGTCTGGTACGCGTTCCCCGAGACGCTGGCGGGCGTCGTGCAGGCGCTCCCGCTGTGGGGCGTGGTCGTCGGCGGTCCCGCGGCGGTCGGCGTCCTGGAGTTCAGCGTCGTCGTGTTCGCGTCCGCGGTGCTCATCGCGTGCCCCTGCGCGCTCGGCCTCGCGACGCCCGCGGCGACGATGGTCGGCACGAGCATCGGCGCGCAGAACGGCGTCCTGTTCAAGGGCGGCGACGTGCTCGAGCGCGTCCGCGACGTCGACACGGTCGTCTTCGACAAGACAGGCACGCTCACTACCGGCGAGATGGAGCTCACTGACGTGGTCGTCGTCGACGACGGCGAGCCGGCTGCGGCGGCCGACGGCGGCGCGCTCGCCGCGCCCGAGGTCGACGAGTCGTTCGTCCTGCGGATGGCGGCGTCCGCCGAGTCCGGCAGCGAGCACCCGCTCGGCGCCGCCATCGTCGACGGCGCTCGCGAGCGCGGCGTCGACGTCGGCGAGCCCGAGGACTTCGAGAACGTCCCCGGGCAGGGCGTGAAAGCGACTGTCGACGGCCGCGAGGTGCTCGTCGGCAACCGGAAGCTCCTCGAAGACGCGGGCGTCGACGTCTCGCCCGCCGCCGACGACATGGAGCGCCTCGAACGCGAGGGGAAGACCGCGATGCTGGTCGCCGTCGACGGGCGCCTCGCGGGCGTCGTCGCGGACGCCGACACCGTCAAGGAGACGTCCGAGCGCGCCGTCGCGGAGCTCCGCGAGCGCGGCGTCGACGTCCACATGATTACGGGCGACAACGAGCGCACCGCGCGCGCGGTCGCCGAGCGCGTCGGCGTCGACCCCGACAACGTCCGGGCGAGCGTGCTCCCCGACGAGAAAGCCGACGCCGTCGAGGACATCCAGGCGGACGGCACGCAGGCGATGATGGTCGGTGACGGCGTCAACGACGCGCCCGCGCTCGCCTCCGCGTACGTCGGCGTCGCCATCGGCTCCGGCACCGACGTCGCCATCGAGGCCGCGGACGTCACGCTGATGCGCGACGACCCCTACGACGTCGTGAAGGCCATCCGCGTCAGCGAGGGGACGCTCTCGAAGATCAAGCAGAACCTCTTCTGGGCGCTCGGCTACAACACCGCGATGATTCCGCTGGCCTCCCTCGGGCTGCTCCAGCCGGTGCTGGCGGCCGCCGCGATGGCCGTCTCCAGCGTGAGCGTGCTCACGAACAGCCTGCTGTTCAGGCGGTACACGCCGGACGAAGATTATCGCCTGTTCGGTCGATAATCGCGCCGCCGTTCGGCCGGGAGACCGGCTATCGATTTCTTTGGGCGGTGCGTCGAGAGAGCGGCGGCGTTAACTTAGCGTCGAAATAGTTATAATTTTAGACGTTCCGGGGTACGCCATGGAACAGCGAGACGAGACAACGGGCTTCCAGCGGGACATCCTCTGCGTGCTCTGCGGGCTCGACGAGCCGAAGGGCATGGAGATCCAGTCGGAACTCGAGACGTACTACGGTTCGGACGTACTGCACGCGCGCGTCTACCAGAACCTCGACTCGCTGGCCGAGCGCGGCCTCGTCGAGAAGGGCGAGCGCGACGAGCGCACGAACTACTACCGCATCACTGACGCGGGCCGCGAGGCCGTCCGGGACGTCATCGAGTGGAAGCGCCAGTACACCGCCGGCGTGGAAGCCGACACCGTCTGAGGCCGCCGGTCGGACCACTCCGCTGCCCCGCCCTCCGACCACCGAAACCCCCGTCGAACGCGGGGGCCGGTTACCCGACGGTAACTGGCTCACACGTCCGTTACCGAGCGCTAAAGGGGGTGGCGTACTTGGTGTGTAGTAGATGACGACCGACGAACTCGTTCAGGACCTCCCCCCGAGCGCCAAACTCGTCCTGAAAGTGCTGGAGTACAACGGCGGGCTCACACAGAAACAGATCGTGGAGAACTCGCGGCTGTCCCAGCGCACCGTCCGGGACGCCCTCGACCGCTTGCAGGAGGCCGACATCGTGGAGAAGGACATCTACATCCCGGACGCCCGACAGAACCTCTACCGGCTGTCCATCGACGAGGACGACGAGGAGGCCGAGCGCGAGCAGGAAGCCGAAGTCGTCCTCGACTAACTCGTCCGGTCGTCGCTTTCCGACTGTCGCTACCGAGTAGCGCTGCGGCCGCTTAGACGATAGACGACGCCTCTTCCTCGACCGGGTCGAGGTGCTGTTCCCCCCACTCCGCGAGCGCGGTCACGACCGGTTCGAGGGACTGCCCGAGGTCAGTGAGCGCGTACTCGACGCGCACGGGCTTCTCACTGACGATGGTCCGGGAGACGAGCTGTTTCTCTTCCAAGTCGTCGAGGCTCTCGGACAGCACCTTGCTGGAGATGCCGTCGACCTCCTCCTGGAGCGCGTTGAACCCCAGCGGGCCGTCTTCGAGCAGCCGGTGGATGATGACGGGGTGCCACTTCTTCCCGACGAGGGACGCCGTCGCGGTAATCGAACACCAGCCGTCACCGGGACACCACGCGGGCAACTGCTCGCTTTCGCTCATGGGCTCCGGTTGGGACGACGGCCAGTTAAGGCTACCTAACGATATCCCGTTACGATTCCGTAAGCGACCCGGTATGCCCGCGTCCGCTCCCCCGACAGCGTCGCCCGAGGCGTCTCGCGCCGCTTAAGTCCCGGTGCCGCGTACGGCGTGGCGTGCAGAACGTCACGGACCGTACGAGCAACCCGTTCGGCATGCAGCCGCCGTGCGACTCGTTCGTCCCCGGGTACGGCGACGCGAACGCGGACTTCCACGTCGTCGGCGACCACCCGGGCGTCCACGGCGGCGCCGACGAGGGCGTGCCGTTCACGGGGACGCCCGCGGCGGAGCGCTTCCGGCGCGCGCTGACGGCCGCGGGGCTGCTCGACGGCGACGGCGAGCCGGTCGAGCTGTTCCTGTCGTACCTCCACGCCTGCGTCCCGGACGGCGAACCGAGCGAGCGCGAGTACACGGAGATGGAGCCGTTCTTCGACGCGGAGCTGCGCGCCATCACCGCGCACGTCCTGCTGCCGGTCGGCGAGCGCGCGACCCGCCACGTCCTCGAGAACTACACCGCCATCGTCGCCGACGGCGTCGACCTCGCGGACGTTCACGGCGAGGAACTCCACGGCAGCGGCTGGCTGGTCGTGCCCGCGCTCGACCCCGCGGCGTGGACCGACGAAGACGAGGCCGCGTACGTCGACGCGCTGTGCGACCTCCGGGAGACGAACTACGAGCGCGAGGCCGACCTCGGGCGGTTCCTCGTCGGCCCCGAGTCCTACCGCGTCAGGTAGCTCTTTGTCGGGCACTCGCGTAGCCGGGAGCGTGCACCACATCCAGCTGTCGAACACCGCCTTCGAGGGGCGCAACAGCGTCTACGTCCTCGGAGACGGCGACGCGGACGCGCCGACGACGCTCGTGGACACCGGCGTCGCGACACCGGGCGTGGACGCCGAGCTCCGGGACGCGCTCGACGGCGTCGGCGTCGCGCTCGCGGCCCTCGACCGCGTACTGCTCACGCACTGGCACCACGACCACGCGGGACTCGCCGGCGCCGTGCAGGCCGAGAGCGGCGCGGACGTCTTCGTCCACGAAGCCGACGCGGACCTCGTCGCGCAGCGCGGGAGCGCACGCGAGGACCTCTACGACGCACAGGAGGCCGCGCTCTACGACTGGGGGCTGCCCGACGACGAGCGCGAGGGACTGCTCGCGTTCAACGACGAGCACCGCGGCCTCCGCGGCGACCCGGCGGACGTGACGGAACTCACCGACGGCGACACGGTCGCGCTCGGGAGGTACGAGGCCGAAGTCGTCCACCTCCCCGGGCACGCCGCCGGGCTCGTGGCGTACGTCGTCGAGCGCGGCGGCCGCCGCGAGGCGTTCGTCGGAGACGCAGTGCTGCCGAAGTACACGCCGAACGTCGGCGGCGCTGACGTCCGCGTCGAGCGCCCGCTCGCCCAGTATCTCGACAGCCTCGAACGCGTGCAGTCGCTGGATCTGGACCGCGCGTGGCCCGGCCACCGCGGCCCGATTTTCGCGCCGAGCGAGCGCGCCCGCGACATCGCCGCCCACCACGAGGAGCGCACCGCCCGCGTCGAGGAGGCCGTCGCGGACCTCGCGCCGGCGACCGCGTGGGAGGTCAGCGCGGCACTGTTCGGCTCGCTGTCCGGCATCCACGTCCTCCACGGTCCCGGCGAGGCGTTCGCGCACCTCGACCACCTCGTCCGCGAGGGCGTCCTCGCCGAGACCGAAGACGGCTACGTGCCCGGCTGAGGGCGTGCCGCAACCCGACCTACTTTGCCGCTCGCACGCTATCGCTCACGTATGGTCGAGATGGAATCCGAGACCGAACTCGAAGCCGGCGACCCCGCGCCCGACTTCGAGCTGCGGGGGACGGACGGCGAGACGTACGGCCTCGACGACCTCGCCGACCACGAGGCGGTCCTGCTGGTGTTCACGTGTAACCACTGTCCGTACGCGCAGGCGAAGTTCGACGTGCTGAACGACGTCGCGGCGGACTACGACGACGCCGCGGTCGTCGGCATCAACCCGAACGACGCCGACGAGTACCCCGACGACTCCTTCGAGCGGATGCGGGAGTTAGTGGAGGACGGCACCGTCCAGTACGACGCCTACCTCCGCGACGAATCGCAGGAGGTCGCTCGCGCGTACGGCGCGGTCTGCACCCCGGACCCGTTCCTCCTGCGGAACACCGGGGACGGCTTCGAAGTCGTCTACAACGGCCGCCTCGACGACGCCCTGAATCCGGACGACGAGCCGACGCGGCCGGGCGGCGACGTCCGCGACGCCATCGACAGCATCCTCGCCGGCGAGCCCGTCGAGAAGGAGTGGCGGCCGTCCCGCGGCTGCTCCATCAAGTGGACCGACGCGTAGCGGACGGTCACCGCGCGAGCGGGCCGGTCCAGCGCGACGGGTCCCGCCGGAGTCCGGTACGGCTATGGGCCGCGCTCCCGTCGTCGCGGCCATGAACGACGTGCTGAGCGACACCGCAGACGCCTTCCTCGACGCCGCGAACCCCGAGCCCTCCGAACTGCTCCAGGAGATGACCGAGTACGGCCGCAGCGAGGACTTCCCCATCGTCGGGCCGGACGTCGGCCACCTCCTGGGCGTGGTGGCGACGCTCGCGGGCGCGGAGCGCGTCTTCGAGTTCGGGTCGGGGTACGGCTACTCGGGCGCGTGGTTCCGCACCGTGCTCCCCGCGGACGGCGAACTCGTGCTCACGGACTACGACGAGGGGAACCTCGAGACGGCCCGGGAATTCCTCGGCAGGCAGGACGAGGACGCGACCGTCCGCTACGAGGCGGGGGACGCGATGGAGCTATTCGAGCGCTACGACGGTCCGTTCGACGTCGTGCTGCTCGACCACGGCAAGACCGAGTACGTCGACGCCTTCGAGGACGCCCGCGGGAAGCTCGCGGACGGCGGCGTCGTCGTCGCGGACAACATGATGGCCGGCCCCGTCGAGCCAGCGGACGTGACCGCGGCGCTGCAGGGCGACGAACCGGTCGACGACCACACGGAGGGCGTCGCGGACTACATCGAGCACGTCCGCGGCGACCCGGACTTCGAGACGGCGTTCGTGCCGCTCGGCGAGGGCGTCGCGATCAGCGTGAAGCGATAGCGGGTGCGTCAGTCGCGGGACGCCAGCAGGACAGACGCGCTCCGATCACCGACAGAGATTCCGGGGTCGCGAACGGACGGTCGGTCGTGCCACTGCTCCAGTTCGACACCGACTTCCCGGTATCCGACGCCGAGGCAGACGCGTTCGCCGACGCCGTCACCGACCTGTACGTCGAGACGATGGACGCCGACCGGTCGTACGTCGCGGTCGTCGTGCGCGACGACGGACACCTCTCGCTCGGCCGCGCAGTCGAGGGCGGGCAGGTGTTCTGCTCGGCGGACGTCCGGGCGGGCCGAGACGGAGCGACGAAGCGGGCGTTCGCGACCGCGGTGATGGACGAGGCCGCCGAGCGGTTCGGCGTCCCCGACGAGAATCTGAAGGTCGTGTTCACCGAGCACGCGGGCGCGCAGATGCAGGGCGTCGAGCGCGTCGGCGGCGATTGGAGTTAATCGATGACGTCGAGGACTTCCTCGGCGTGCTCCTCGGGGTCGACACCCTCGAAGACGGCGACGACATCGCCGTCCGGTCCGACGACGAACGTGTTCCGGAACGTGCCGACGACCTCGTTCCCGAAGACGTTCTTCTCGCCGTAGGAGTCGTACGCGGTCGCGACCGCGCCGTCCGTGTCGCTGAGCAGGTCGAACGGGAGGTCGTACTTCGCCGCGAAGTCCGCGAGGTCCTCGACGGGGTCGTCGCTGATACCGAGCACGGGGACGTCGCGGTCCGCGTACTCGTCCCAGTTGTCGCGGAAGCTACAGGCCTGGGTCGTGCAGCCGGGGGTGTCGGCGCGCGGGTAGAAGTAGACGACGGCGTACTGGCCGTCGTAGTCCGACAGCGACACGGTGTCGCCGTCCTGGTTGGGCAGCTCGAAGCCGGGCGCGGCGTCTCCTTCCGAGAGCATGGTTCGCGTTTCGCCCGCCGCACCGAAGTGGTTACGGTACGGCGCGGTCACTCGACGCCGGTGAGCCCGGACGCCGTCAGCAGCGACAGCGACAGCCACACGGCCAGCGACAGCCAGCTCGCGACCGGCGACGCGGCCCGCACCGGCATCGTCACCGCGGGCTCGACGGCGTACGACAACACGAGCCCGCGGTACGCGCTCAGTGGGCTGGCGGCGAGCGCGACCGAGAGTCCGCGCTCGGCGATCCAGCCGCGGCCGACGCCCGCGACGACGACCAGGTCGAACCCCGCGACGAGCACCAGCAGCGACGCGACAGCGAGAACGAACCCCCGGCGCGCCGTCCGCGCGAGCGACGACACCAGCATCGTCACCGCCAGCAGGACCGCGGCGAAGACGACCGTCAGCGCGACGAACCGCGCGTAGTAGACCGGCGAGTCCAGGCCCTGCGTCTGCGCGAGCGTCCCCGACTCCGGGCCGAGCAGCGGCACGACCGCGGCCGCCGCGGCCAGCGTCCCGACCACGGCGACGACCACCACGGCGAACCGGCCGCAGTAGACGCCCAGTCCGTACCGCAGCGGCGTGACCGGGAACGTCTTCAGGACCGCCAGCTCGCCCCGCAGCCGGTCGCCGAGCACCGCCCGGTACCCCAGCGCGACCGCGATCACCGGGACCGCCACCTCGGCCGGCGTGAGCAGCGCGAGCACCAGCGGCACGTACCCCGACCGGCCGGCGAGTGCCGCGACCGCCAACAGCACGCCCGCGAAGCCCGCGACGACCACCCACACCGACCGCGAGCGAGCGAGCGACCGGAGCTCCCGCTCGAAGACCGCGGTGAACTGCTCGGTGCGGTCACTCACCGCTACCACCCGCCGGGGAGACCTCGCGGCCGCCGGTCGCGGCGTCGAAGGCGTCCGCCAGCGAGTCGGTACCGGACTCCGCGACCACGTCATCGGGCGCGCCCTCGGCGACGACGCCGCCCTCGGCCAGCACCAGGAGGTGGTCCGCGGCGGCCGCCCGCGACAGGTCGTGCGTCGTGAACACGACCGACTGGCCGGCCGCCGACAGGTCGGTGACGACGTCGAAGACGTAGCGGGTCATCGTCGGATCGAGGCCGCTGGTCGGCTCGTCGAGCACGACCAGCGGCGGCGACCCCAGGAGGCCGACCGCGATGCCGAGGAGCCGGCGCATCCCCCCGGAGAGCGCGTCCGTCCGGCGGTCCGCCGCCTCCCGGAGGCCGACGGTGTCGAGCGCGGCGTCGGGGTCGACGTCCGTCGAGAGCAGCCGCGCGTAGAACGCGACCGTCTCGCGGACGGTCGCCGAGGGCTGGAACCGCGGCGCCTGCGGGAGGTAGCCGACCGGGCGCTCGCCCGACGGGGAGAGCGTCACGTCGCCCGCGGTCGGCGACTCGACGCCCGTGAGCAGTTCGACGAGCGTCGTCTTCCCGCAGCCGTTCGGGCCGACGACGGCCGTCGTGGCGTTCGCCGGCAGCGAGAACGAGACCGCATCGAGGACGTCGACGTCCCCGAACGACTTCGAGAGGTCGGAGACGGACGCGACCGCGTCCCGCCCGCTGCGCTCCGCCTCCTCGTCGCCGGCAGGTGCGTTCCCTCCGCCCATACCGTACCGGTTCGACGGCCATCGCAAAAGTCTACTGCCGGACGATTCTTGGTCGCTGGCTACGTTCGCTCCCGTATGCGATTCCTGACCGTGGCCATCGCGGGCCTGCTGGTGGTCGCCGGCGTGCTCGCGCCGTTCGCCGTGCAGGGCGGCGACACGCGAGTGGCCGCGGTCCCGATGGAGGACACGCGGTCCACGGGCGCCCCGGAGAGCGTCGTCGTGCGCGCCCACGAATCCTCGCTCGTCCTCCCGAAGGGCCAGGTGTTCTTCACGCAGTACCGGTACGCGGTCGGCTACTACGGGGTGGCGTCGCTGGTCTCGGGCCTGCAGGCGAACACGGAACGCGAACTGGGTCGACCGATGGCGGTGTACGTCTCGGACTTCTCTGGGACCGACCTCTCGGTCGGGGACGACGGCCTGCTGCGGATGTCGACGGACCGCGAGCACGGCTGGGTGGCCGCGGCGGACGCCTACTTCGTCGTCGGGAGCGACGCCCGGACGCCGACTCGCGACCGGGCCGTCGTGCCGTTCTCGGAGCGCGCGGACGCCGCCGCGTTCGCCGACGACCACGGCGGCCGCGTCGAGCGGTGGGCCGCCGTAGCGGAGCTGTCGTTCGGCGCCGCGGGGCGGACGCCGGCCGAGTGGGAGCGCGTCGAGGACCGGCGGCGCGAGGCCTCGGACGGGACCGTCGAGCGCGCCACCCGGCTCCTCGACCGCCCGGTCTCCGCGACCGTCGGGGCGAACGACTCCCTCGCGGCGGCCGTCCGCGACGCGCCGCCGAACACCACCGTCAGGCTCGCTGCGGGCAACCACTCCGTGCGGGACGTCCGCGTCGAGAAGCCGGTCACGATTCGCGGCGCCGGCGCGAACCTGACGCGGGTCGCGGGCGACGGGAACGGGAGCGTCTTCGACGTGAACGCGTCCCGCGTCGCGCTCGCGGACCTCTCGGTGTCGGGCGTCGGGCCCGTCCGCTCGCGCGACCCCGCGAACGTGACCGCTGTCCCCGTCGGCAACGAGTCGTTCCGGCACGACTACTGGACGACGCACGGGTACGGCGACGCGGGCGTCGTCTTCGACGAGTCCGCGGCGTCGCTCGTCTCGGACGTCCGCGTGACCACCGACGCGAACGGCGTCATCGCGCGCAACAGCCCGAACCTCTCGGTCTCGAACCTCACCGTGGTCGGGACCGAGGACTGGGAGGACGGCTTCCTCGGCGTCGCCGTGCTCGGCGCGCCCGCGGTCGTCGAGAACTCGACGTTCTACGGCGGGAAGGTCGGGGTGTGGGCCCACGACACGGACTCGTTCGCCGTCCGGAACACGTCGATGGAGGGGATGATGGTCGGCGTGTTCAGCGTGTACGCGCAGGGCGCGTTCGCCGCGGACAACGACATCCGGGACACGTGGGTCGGCGTCTACGTCCACGACCGGTCGAACGGGAACGTCGTCACGGGCAACGACATCGAGAACAGTCGGAACGGCGTCCTCGTGTACGGGCGCTCGAGCTACGTCGCGGACAACGTCCTGACGCACAACCGCAACGGACTGGCCGTCCAGGGGCAGTTCGCCGTCTACCGGCGGAACGTGCTCGCGTTCAACCGCGTCGGCGTCCGCGTGATGTCGCTGTTCCCGACGAACGACGTCACCGCCAACGACGTCGCGTACAACCAGCGGTACGCGGAGACGACGCGGTACAACGTGTTGCACGTCTGGAACGGGAACTACTGGCGAGGCGCGCCGGGCGTTGACGCGGACGGCGACGGCTACCTCTCGCGGCCGTTCAGCGCGACCGGCCCGGTCGGCGCCGTCGCCGAGCGGGGCGCGGGGGCGCCGACGCTCGCGAGGGCGCCCGCGCTACAGATGCTCCAGCAGTTACAGCGCACCGTCCCCGGGCTCCGGGCCGGCGGCGTGGCGGACGAACGCCCGAGCGCGGAGCCGATCCGACCCGCGGTCCTGGAGCGCCTGGCGGAAACGCGCCGCGGCCCCGGCCGGTACGAGGACGACGACGATTGGGACTACGACCCGTGAGTCACAGTGACGCGGCCCGCTCGGCTACGGGACCAGCGAGAGCGCGTACAGCGCCGCCATCCCGACGCCGACGGTGGCGAGCATGTCCTCGGTGCGCCACGCCACGACGGCCGCGACGACGCCGGCGAGCAGGCGGTCGTTGCCGAGCGAGACGGCGAGCGCGCCGTCGCTGAGCACGAGCTCCGGGAGGACGAGCGCGGCGAGCACGGCCGGCGGGACAAACGAGAGCACGCGCTTCGCGCGCGGCGGCACGTCGTCGAGGCGGCCGAACAGCGCGACGAACGACACGCGGAGGAGGTACGTGCCGACCGCGGCCGCGACGACGACCAGCCAGAGGTTCACTGGCCCACCCCCGTCTCGCTCGCGGCGACCGCGGTGACCACGCCCGAGAGCCCGGCGGCGATGATGCCGAGGTTCATCGGCGCGCCCGCGGCCGCGACCGCGACGAACCCGCCGACCGCGGCCGCGACGGCGGTCGGTTCGTCCGTGATGGAGGGGACCAGCAGCGCGAGGAACAACAGCGGAATCGCGAAGTCGAGCTGGAGGCCGGCGGGCATCCGGTTGCCGAACGCGACGCCCGCGACCGTCCCGCCGACGTACGTCAGGTAGATGGCGAGCGCGACCCCGAGGTAGTACGCGAGCCGGTCGGTGTCCTCGCTGCGCTCGTACTCTGTGACGGCGAGGGCGAACGTCGCGTCGATGAGGAACTGCGCGCAGACGAGCCGCCACCGCTCGGGGAGCCGCCGGAAGTGCGGGGCGATGGCGGCGCTGTACATCGTGTACCGGAGGTTCACCACGACCGCGGTGAGGACGACGACGGCGAGCGGCGCGCCGCTGCCGACGAGGTCGATGGCCGCGAGCTGGGACGCGCCGCCGAACACCGCGGCGGACATCGCGACCGTCTGCACGTCCCCGAAGCCCACCTGAACGGCCGCCGCGCCGACGACGAACCCGAACGGCACGTTCGCCGGGAGCGTCGGCAGCGAGTCCCGCAGGCCGGCGACGAAGTCCTCGCGCTGGGTCACTGGTCGGAGAAGGCGGTGACGCCCGCTTTAACGTTCCGGCGGGTCGGTCGCCGTTCGCCGCGTGAACAGTCAACTCCAAGCCCGTCGGCCCCCAAGTCGAGGTATGAGCGACGAGAGCGCGGGCGCCGGCACGAGGCTGCGGCTCGACCTCTGGCACCCGAACTGCTGGGCGATTCAGGCGACCGAGCGCAACTCCGGCGGCGTGCTCGCCCACGCCGTCTACGACGCGCCCACGATGGGCGACGACGAGAGCAACGGGCTGTTCACGGCGTACGGCGAGACGGAGGCGGAGGTCGAGGCGCTGCTCGACGCCATCGAGGCGTCGCCGCTGACGGAGACGGTCCAGGAGCTCCAGGCGCAGTTCGACACGCGGCGGCCGCGAATCGCGCCGGACGCCGTCACGCGGGAGTTCTTCCTCGAACACGACCCCACGGAGATGATCTGCCCGCTGCTGCTCGAACACGGCTTCGTCCACGCCGAACCCGGGCGAATCGAGGGCGGGCGCGAGGAGTGGCACGTCCGGTACGCCGGCGGGCGGGCGGAGATCGAGGCGGCCCTGGACGACATCCGCGAGCAGGCCGGCGCCGAGATCGCCGTCGAGAGCATCGGCTCGGTCGGGGGGACGGCGCCGCGGCGTCGACGCGACGACGCGCTCACGCAGAAGCAGCGCGAGGTGTACGAGACGGCGCGCAAGCACGGCTACTACGAGTGGCCGCGGGAGACGTCGACCCGGGAGCTCGCGGCGGAGTTCGACATCTCGAAGACGACGCTGCTCGAACACCTCCGGAAGGCCGAGTCGAAGCTGCTCGGCGACGGCGGAGCGCGCTAACGCTCAGAACGCCACGTCCGTCCCGGCGCCGGCGTCGACGGCGGCGTCGTAGACGTGGGCGGCGGCCGCGGCGTCCAGCACCGCGGAGCCGACGCTCTCCACGACGAGAATCTCGTCGTCGGTCTCGCGGCCCGCCTCGCCGCCGAGCGCGTCCGAGAGCGGAATCAGGTCGTCCTCGTCGAGGCCCGTCGCGGTGAGGTCGCCGATAGCCGCGACCTCCTCGGGGACGTCGGCGAACACGCGGGCCGCGCGGTCGAACGTCTCGGGCTCGAGTTCCTGCATCTCGGCGTTGAACGCGCCGACGGCGACGACCAGCGTTCCGGGCTGGAGGTCCGCAGCAGCGAACACGGGCTCGTCGCTCGTGGTCGCGGTGACGACGACGTTCGCGTCCGCGACGGCGGCGCTCGCGGAGTCGACGGCGGTGGCGTCGATGCCGCGCTCGCGGAGGTCGCTCGCGCACGCCTCCCGGGAGTCGCTGGGCGAGTAGACGGAGACGCGTTCGACGTCGGTGAGCGCGTCGATGGCGCGGGTCTGCCAGCGCGCCTGCGCGCCCGCGCCGAGCACGCCCAGCCGGACGGGCTCGACGGCGAGTTCGCGGGCCGCGAGCCCGCCGATGCAGCCGGTGCGCGCGTTCGTGACGCGCTCGCCGTTCAGGAACGCCTTCGGCTCGCCGGTGCGGGCGTCCGCGACCACGATCTGGGCGTGAATCGTCGGGAGGCCGCGCTCGGGGTTGTCGGGGTGGACGCCGACGAGCTTCGTCGCGAAGTACGGCTCGCCGTGGACGTACGCCGGCATCGCGAGCCCCGTGCCGAACTCGTCCGGCGACTCCAGGCCCTCGCCGACCGGGTAGTGCGGGCGCTCCGGGCGTTCGACGTTGCCGGCGCCCTGTTCGACGAGCGCGCGCTCGACGACCGGCGCCAGCGCGCCGAGGTCGAGGAGGTCGCCGACGTTCGCGTCCGAGAGTACGAGCACCATGCCAGTCGCCAGGCGGGCGACCGAGTTATGGTTTCGGGGGCTCCGGGTCAGAACGAGTAGTCGCCCTCGCGAATCTGGGCGTACTTGCGCTTCCGGTAGCGGAACTTCGCGCGCCTGTACTTCGTGTAGAGGCGGAGGCCGCCCGCGGCCGAGCGCGCGTTCGACTTCGAGATGATCTTCCCGCTGTCGCTGGATTCGAGCATCTGCCGGGTGATGCGGATGGTCTTGTCCCAGTCGTCGGGGCCGTACTCGCCGACGACGTCGGCCATCGCGACGTTCCGCCGGATCTCGTCGCCGATGGCGTCGTGCCACGCGTCGTTGTACTCCCCGAGGTTGCCCTCAGCGGCGAGGCGGCCGGCGAGCTTCCCGGTGCGGTGGGCGACGTGGTCGCCGCCCTCGTGGAACGACGACGTCGCGCCCATCGCGCCGCCGACGACCGCGATGCCGGCCTCGGTCGGGGACTCGATGGGCCGCGTCGAGGAGATGGCGTACGTCTCCGTGCTGTTCGACTTCCCGTGTCCCTCCACGAGCGGGAAGTCCTCGTCGACGTCGTACTCGTCGCCGTAGAGCTCTTCGAGGAGCCGTCGGAGGTACACCTTCCCCGAGGGGATGCGCTCGTCGTCCTCGCGGAGCAGGCGCCACTCGCTTTTGTCGAAGTCGTCGACGTCCATCCCGATGGGCATCGTGAGGCCGACGCGCGCGACGCCGTCGCGGTTCGGGAACACCCACGGGTAGGCGGTCTCGCCTGGCATCCAGCCCCACCAGAACTTCAGCGTGTCCGCGTCGAACAGCTCCTCGGGGAAGCGGCGGTACTCCTGGTACGCGATGTGGTTCGCCGACGGCGGGCTGAGCACCTCGCTGGCGCGCTTGCCCTCGGGCAGCAGCGGGTCGAGCACGCGCATCGTGATCTGGCGCTGCGGGCCGTCCGCGAGCACGAGGTACTCCGCGGTGACCTCCTCGCCGTCCCCGAGCGTGAGCGTGTGCTCGTGGCCGCCCGAGAGGTCCGAGTCGACACGCTTCACGCTCGTACCGGCGACGTAGTCGGCGCCCGCGTCCTCGGCGCGGTCGCGGAGCCAGTCGTCGAACTTCGCGCGGTGGAACGTGAACCCGAAGCCGTCGTAGTCGGCGTCGATGCCGGTGCGGTCGACGACCACGTTCTCCTCGGGGCCGATGAACTCGGCGCCGGAGAGCCGCTGCTCGATCACGTCCTCGGGGATGTCCGCGAAGTCGAGGTCCGCGACCTCCAGCCAGTAGTCGAGGAAGCCGGCGGCGTCCGTCGAGTCCGGCCCGAGGCGGTCGCGGTCGGCCCGCGGCACGCCCTTCTCGTAGACGACGGCGTCCGCGTCCCGGTCGGCGGCCGCGTACGCGGCTGCCGACCCCGCCGGCCCGCCGCCCACGATGGCCACGTCTACGTCAGTCATATTTCCCCCGTTACCCCGGCGGCGTTAAAGTGCTTCGAGTTTTCCGGCGACGCCGACCGGGTCAGCGACACGACTCGCCGATGCCGGTCGGACACTGGTCGAACGTCCCGAAGGCGACGTCGTTCTCGCCGGCGACGAGTTCCGCGGTGAGACACTCGTCGTCGCCGCTCGCGACGGTGTGTCGGTGCCAGTCTGCGCCGTCGGCCGAGGCGGCGAGCGTGTACGAGCGCGCGTCGGTCGGCCACGCGCAGTCGAGTCGCTCCCGCCCGCCGGGCGGTAGTTCCACGCTGGTCTCGAGGACGCGTTCGTCGTCCGCGGAGACCCGGACGTGAAGCGCGTGCGCCGTCTCGCGGCCGTTGACGGCGTACAGCTCCCGGAGCGACGTCTTCGACGGCGAGTCGAGCGCGGTACAGCCGGCGGCCGCGGCGAGCGCGGGGAGCGGGGCGAGCGACCGGAGGAGGCCGCGGCGGGACGGGGAGGGCACAGTCGACTCGTCGCGGGGCGTCGACTTGAATCCACGCGTCGGCGAGGCCACGGTCGACGACGGCACTGCCCACACGTTCAAGCGCGCGCCGCCCGACACCTCCGGTATGTCGCGCCTCGACGACCCGGTGGACGTCGGCGGCGTCACCCTCCGGAATCGGCTGTACCGCGCGCCGCTGCTGGAGTGCGCGGGCACCGACGCGGACACCGCCGACGTGCTGCGCGCGGACCTCGAACCCGCGGCAGCAGCGGGCGCCGGCCTGGTCTGTCAGGGCGCGACCGTCGTCCGCGGCGAGAGCGGGTGCGCCGCGCCGAACATGACGCGCGTCCACGACGGCGCGTTCGTCGAGACGCTGTCGCCGGTCCCGGAAGCCATCGAGGCGCACGGCGGCCGCGTGTTCGCGCAACTGGAGCACGGCGGCCTGCGGTCGATGGAGATCTGGCACGCCGGCTACCGCGACGCCCACCCCGACTACGACCAGTTGGCGGTTTCGCGGCCGCCGCTCCCGCTCCGGCTCGCCGCCCGCGCGGGCTTTCTGGACCTCTCGCCGCGCGTGCTCTCCACCGACGAGGTGTACGGCCTCGCGGCGGACTTCGGGCGCGCCGCCGAGCGGCTCGCGGCCGCGGGCTACCACGGCATCCACGTCGCGGGCGCGAACATGGGCATCGTCCAGCAGTTCCTCTCCCCGTTCTACAACCGCCGGAGCGACGAGTTCGCGGACGGCTTCCGGTTCCTCGAACTCGTCCACGACGAGATTCGCGCCCGCACCGACGTCCCGGTCATCACGAAGATCCCGGCGGAGACCGAGGCCCAGCCCGGGATTCGCCGCCACCTCACGGCCGAGGACTGCGTGGCACTCTGCGAGCGGGCCGCCGACGCCGGCTTCGACGCCGTCGTCCCGGTCTCCGGGAGCGTGTTCTGGGACGCGCACCTCGTGAAGGGCGCGTACCCCGAGCGCGCGTGGCGGGACAGCCAGTTCCAGTCGGGGTACGCCGAGGCGTTCGGAAGCGCCTGGCGCGCGCGGCTGGTCGCCGCCGCGAACCGCCTGCAGGCCCGACGGGCGGAGTTCGAGCACGCGTGGAACGCCGACCTCTGCCGGCGCGTCCGCGAGCGCGTCGACGTCCCCGTCTTGCTAGAGGGCGGCGTGCGCGAGCGCGAGCGCGTCGACGACTTGCTCGGGGACGCCTGCGACCTCGTCGGCGTCGGCCGGCCGTTCTACGCGGAGCCCCGGCTGCCCGCGCGGCTCCTCTCGGGGGACGGCGGGGTCGCCTGCGAGAGCTGCAACAACTGCGTCGTCCCGCAGGCCGCGGGCGAACCCGGCGTCTGCCGGACGCCGTCCGTGCTCGCCGAGCGCGGCCGGCGCGAGCGCGAGGGCGCTTACGGGCGCGAGTGATCAGACGTCGGCGGCGAACACCCGCACGAAGCCGGCTGCCCGGCGCTCGTCGCGCGTGAGGCTCGCGTTCTCGGCGAGGGCGTCACGCGCGGCTTCGATGCGGTCGTCGAGCGTCCGCGAGGGCGCGTCCCGGCCGCCGCTCGGCGCGCCCGCGGCGACGAACTCGTCGAACGCCCAGTTCAGGTGGCGGGCGTGCGGGTGGCGGCTCCGGCCCGCCTCTAGGACGGCCACGCGGCCGCCCGGCACGACACGGTCGACCCAGCGCTCGACCGCCGCTCCGGGATCGGCGAGCAGGCCGACCACGAACGAGCCGAGCACGGCGTCGACGCCGTCGACGGGCGGTCGCGCGGCGTCCCCGCGGACGAGGTGGACGTTCTCCCAGCCGTGGCGCTCGACGCGGCGCGCGGCCACGCCGAGCATCCCCCGCGTCAGGTCGACGCCGACGACGGCGCCGTCCGGGCCGACGCGCTCCCGGAGGAGCGCGAGGTTCGCGCCAGTGCCGCAGCCGAGGTCGACGACCGTGTCGCCGGCGTCGATTTCGAGCGCGGCAACGGCGGCGCGGCGCAGGCGCTGGACGCCCGGGAGCAGCCGGCAGAGCCAGTCGTAGGCGCGCGCCCACTGGCCGTAGAACGCCTGCACGTCTTCGGTGCTCACGCTCCCGGGTTGGGCCTCCGCGTGCTAAAAGCCGGGGGCGGCCCACCCGAACACCTAAGTCGTTCGACAGTAGTTCGCGGGGTATGGACCGCGTGCGGGTCGCCTACGACTTCGTGCGAGCGTACGTGTACGCGCTCGTCTTCGCCGCCGTCGTCACGGGAGCCTGGCTGCTCGCACCCCGCATCGCGGACGGGCCGCAGGTCGCGGGCCTCTGGTTCGCGGTCTGCGCGTTCGGCGCGCTCGTGCTCGCGACGTTCGCGCTCACGCAGTACACCCGGCGCGCGTGAGTCGTCAGTCGTCGGCCGCGCCAGACGCCGACGGGAGCGAACGGAACTGCGCGTCGAAGTCCGCGACGGAGAACTCCTCGACGAGGCCGCCGAGCTCGGCCTCGATTGCCGCGATGTCCGCCCGGAGGTCGTCGTACTCGGGGCGGTCAGCGAGGTCGCCGTGCTCGCGCTCCAGGGCGGCGCGCTTCGACAGCAGTCGGAAGTACCGCTGGACGCAGACGTCGTACTGCTTGCGGTCGACCAGCGCCGACACCAGCCGCCGGACGTCCGCGCGGGTCGCGGGCTTCGTGAGGTAGTCGTCGAAGCCCATCTCGAGGACGTCGACGCCCGGCTCGACGGCGGTCACCATCGCGACCTGACAGCTGTCGCCGCGGTCGCGAATCTCGCCGAGGACTTCCCTGCCGGAGAGGCCGGGCAGCCGCCGGTCGAGCAGCACCACGTCGACTGCGTCGTCGAGCCTGTCGAGGGCGTCCCGGCCCGCGTGAGCGGTGCGGACTTCGTACTCGTCGGCGAGCCACTCCTCGTAGAGGGCGGCGAGCGCGCGCTCGTCTTCGACGACGAGCACGGTCGCGTCGTCGCGCGCGGCGTCAGCGGAATCCGAGCGTGCGCCCGGCTCAGGCATCGTCCACTCGCGTCTCGAACATACTCCGTCTGGGAGCGCCGGCGGGATAGTCCTCGTACCTCGTTGTAGTGATGTGAACCGTGACACCGACGAACACGGTAGAATCCGGCGTGCTAGACGTCGACGCGGAGTTTCTGTTACTGGTCGAACACGACGCCGAGGAGCTTCCGCTGGGCGGCCCCCAGGTGCTGGCTGAACGTCTTCTGGGAGATGTCCATCGCGTCCGCGAGCTCGGTCTGCGAGCACGCCCGCGGCTCGTCGAAGTAGCCCCGCTCGTAGGCGAGCCGCACCGCCTCCCACTGGCGGTCGGTCAGCAGGTCGTCGAACAGCGACCGCGCGCCCGCCTGCGTGACGAGCGGTGCGACGACGTCGCGGTGGCGCTTCCCGACGAGCGACACCGACGGGTGGGCGTCCCGGACGGCCTCGACGGCCCGCCGCGGGTCGGTGCTCCCGGACAGCACCGCGGTGACGCGAGCGACGCCGTCGCCGGTGGTCGCGGACTGCGTGAGCACACCGTGCAGGGCCAGCGTCTCGACGACGGATTCGGACGGCGAGAACCGCGCGATCACCTCGTCGCCGACGACCGCGAGGCCGTCCACGCCGGCGTCGAGGCCGGTCGCGCGGTCGGCGAGGTCGTCGGCGGAGTTGTCGAACAGCCGCACGAACGACACCGGGCCGTCGTCGGTCCGCACGAACTCCAGCAGTTCCAGCCGGCAGTTCAGCGCCCGCGAGAGCCGGACCGACGGGTACGACGCGTCGTCCGTCTCGAAGTCGAGTTCGGCGAACGCGGCGTGGTCGGTGTCCATCCAAACACTCGTTCCGTAACGAATACGAACAAAGGTACTTCACTGTTGTCCGACCGCCCGACGCGTCTGGTGACGCCAGCAGTCCGGAGCGCGTCAGGGGAACAGGCCGCGGTACTCGTGGGCGTCCGCGGTGCGTTCGAGCGCGATGGTGTACGCCGCCGTCCGCAGGTCCGGGATGTCCTTCCCCTCGTAGGCCGCGAGCATCTCGTCGAACGCCTCGGTCAGGCGCGCTTCGAGGTCGCGGTTGACCTCCTCGAGCTCCCAGGAGTACTGCTGGCTGTTCTGCACCCACTCGAGGTAGGAGACGATGACGCCGCCCGCGTTCGCGAGAATGTCCGGCACCACGGGCACGTCGCGGTCGCGCAGGACCGCGGCCGCGTCGAACGTCGTCGGACCGTTCGCGGCCTCTACGACCACGTCGGCTTCCAGACGGTCGGCGACGTCGACGGTGATGACGTCCTCGATGGCCGCCGGGATGAGCGCGTCCACGTCCAGCGTCAGGAGGTCGTCGTTGGTGATGAACTCGGCGTCCGGGTAGCCCTCCAGACGGCCGTCGTTGTTCTCGACGTAGGCGCTGACGTCGGGGACGTCGAGGCCGCTCGGGTCGTAGACGGCGCCCGTGACGTCCGAGACGGCGACCACGTTCGCGCCGCGTTCGTGGAGCAGCCGCGCGGTGACGCTGCCGACGTTCCCGAACCCCTGAATCGCGACGTCCGCCTGCGCGACGTCGGTCCCGAGGTACTCGAACGTCTCCTCGGTGATGATGGTGACGCCGCGACCGGTCGCCTCGACGCGGCCCGCGGTGCCGCCGACTTCCAGCGGCTTCCCCGTGACGATCTCGGGGACGGCGTAGCCCTGGTAGACGGAGTAGGTGTCCATGATCCACGCCATCGTGCGCGGGTTCGTGTTCACGTCCGGCGCCGGGATGTCCGTGTCCGGGCCGATGATGCGCCGGATGCCCTCCGTGTAGCGGCGCGTGAGCTGCTCGATTTCGGACTGCGAGAGCTCCTTCGGCTGGCAGATGATGCCGCCCTTCGCGCCGCCGAACGGCAGGTCGACCAGCGCCGTCTTCCACGTCATCCAGCCCGCCAGCGCCTGCACCTCCTCCTCGGAGACCGTCGGGTGGAAGCGGATGCCGCCCTTGAACGGGCCGCGCGCGCCGTCGAACTGGCAGCGGTACGCGTCGAATACCTCCACGGAGCCGTCGTCCATCCGCACGGGGAGGCTCACGGAGAGCGTCCGCTCGGGGTACTTCAGGCGCTCGAAGATGCCGTCGTCGATGTCGACGTACTCCCGGGCCTGCTCCATCTGCGCGAGCATGTTGTCGAGGGGACCGGTCTCGGTCATGATGAGGCAATATTTACTCGCACCGCATAAGGAGGTGCCGCATCGCGGCTGCCGTGGCACGCCTTGGCGTCCGACTTCCGCGGTTCCGGCGCGCTACTCCTCGGCGATGTCGGCGTCCGGGAGCTTCAGGACGTTCTCGCGGCCGATGCGGAACGACTCCAGCTCGTCGCTCTCGCGCATGTCCTTGACGACCTGGCTGGTCTTCGCCTCCGTCCACCCCATCGCGTCCACGACGTCCTGCTGTTTCGCGCGGCCGCCCTGATCGCGCAGGAACTTCTTCACGCGCTCCTCGTTGCTCAACAGCTCCTCGGGCGGCTCGGCGTCGGACTCCTCGGCCGCGCCCGCTGCACCGGCCGCGCCAGCCGAACCTGCGGCGCCAGCACCGCCGCCAGCGTCGTCGTCGTCCGGGCCGCTGTCGGTCGCAGGGCCGCTTCCTCCTGCGTCCTCGTCGCCGTCGCGGCGCACGTACAGCCAGCCCGCGGCGCCCACCACGATAGCGGCCACGAGCGCGCCGACCAGCGCGGGCAGCACGACGCTGCTCTCGCCGCTCGACGCGGCCGTCGTCGTCTCACCGGCGTCACTCGTCGTCGGGTCGGTGGGTTCGAGGACGAGGCGCGGCTCGTCGCCGGCGAACTCCCGCTCGCCGCTCCACTGCACGTACGTCGACGCCGAATCGTCGGCCGCCGGGTCGACGTCGGTCGCCGCATAGCCGTCCTCCCACGAGAAACGCAGTGACGTCTCCCCGTTCAGGTAGAAGCCCTCGAGGGCGTCCCCGGCGGCGATTCGGTCGTCCTCGACGGCCGCGAAGCCGGCCCACTCGAAGGTGTACTCCACGAATCCGTAGGAGTCGCTGAACTCTCCCCCGGACTGCTCGTACGCCCGGACCGAGACGTTCTCCACGCGCATCTCGCGGCCAGTGGCGTTCTCCGCGGAGGCCACCGTCGACTCGATGCGCTCGCGGAACCGGTCGGCGTACGCCGACTGGTTCTCCTCGATATCTGCCCGGAGGTCCTCGAACGCCTCGGTTTCGTTGTCCGTCGCGAGTTCCATTCGATACTTGAACGACCACGCGGCGCTCCCGTCGTCCTCGAGCGCCGCCGACAGCGTGACGCTATCCGGGTCGAACTCCTCCTGTGCCACGCCGAACGGGCCGTCCGGCGCACCGGCTCCCGCCGCTGGCGCGGCGACAGCCGCGACGACGAGCAACCCGGCCACCCAACACGCCAGACCGCGGTCCATACGCTCACCTGGGCCGGTGCGCTTGAAAACGTTGTTATCGCCGCAGCCGTCGTGTCACTCGCTTCCGGCGTCTCGGCGGAGGCCGACGGCGGAGCCAGCCCCGGGCGGAGTAGAAATGAGAGGAGTTCGGGCGGAACGGTCACGCCGACGGCGCGTCGACGGGCTCGCCGCACGCCGGGCACGCCGACCGCGAGGCGTCGTCGAGGTCGCGGGCGTGCCCCGTCCAGCCGCAGATCGGACACTGAACCGGGTCGCTGTCGGGCATACTACGTTCGAGGGTTCGTCCGCCCCGCCGAAAAGCGTGGTGCCGGGTTCCCGGGCGAACAGTCAGTACGCTTCGGCGAACTCCCGTGCGCGCTCGCGGATGCCCGCGTCGTCGAGGCGGACGTGCTCGCCCTCGCGGTAGAGCACCTCGCCGTCGACCATCGTGAGCGTCACGTCGTCGCCGTGGGCCGCGAACGCGAGGTGGGAGTACGGGTCGTGAATCGGCGTCGACCGCGCGTTGTCCGTCGCGAGGCCGACGATATCGGCGGTCCATCCCTCCCGGAGTTTGCCGACGGTCTCGAAGCCCGCGGCTTCCGCGCCGTTCCGGGTCGCCATCTCGAAGACGGTGCGCGCGGGAATCGCGGTCGGGTCGAGCTCCTCGACCTTCCCGAGGAGGCTGGCCTGGCGCATCTCCGTGAACGCGTCCAGCGTGTTGTTACAGGGCGGGCCGTCGTTGCCGAGCGCGACGTTGATGCCGCGGTCGAGGTAGTCGCGGACGGGCGCGACGCCGGACGCGAGCTTCATGTTCGAGGACGGGCAGTGCGTGACGTGCGTGCCCGTCTCGGCGAGCACCTCGCGCTCGGTCTCGTCGGTCCACACGCAGTGCGCGAGCACGACGTCCTCCCCCGTCAGCCCGACTTCGTCGAGCCAGTGGACGTTCCGCATCCCCGTCTCGTCCTCGACGGTCTCGATCTCGCCGCGGTTCTCGCTGGCGTGCGTGTGGATGCGCACGCCGTACTCGTCGGCGATATCCCGGCAGCCACGCAGGCACTCCTCCGTGCACGAGACGGCGAACCGAGGGGTGACGGCGTACCGGATGCGGCCGTCGCGGATGCCGTCGTACTCTTCGACGAGCCGTTCGGTCTCCGCGAGCGCGTGGTCCGTATCCTCGATGAGGCCGTCCGGGGAGTCCTTGTCCATCAGGACCTTCCCCATCAGCGCGCGCACGCCGGCGTCCGCCGCGGCCTCGAACGCCTCGTCGGCGTGCGCGACCGAGAGGTGGTCGACGGCCGTCGTCGTCCCCGACTCGATCAGTTCGAGGTACGCGAGGTCGGCGGCCGCGCGCATCTCGTCGGCGCCCATCGACGCCTCCATCGGGAGCACGTGGTCGAACAGCCAGTCCAGTAGCTCCTCGTCGTCGGCGATGCCGCGCCCGAGACTCTGCACGGAGTGGACGTGCGCGCCGACCAGCCCCGGCGCGAGCAGGTCGCACTCGACGCGCTCGTGGTCCGGGTACGCGTCCGCCAGCTCGCCGCGGTCGCCGACGGCCGCGACGCGGTCGCCCTCCACGACGACAGCCCCGTCGCTGACGACCCGCTCGGCGTCGCAGACGACCGCGTCGGCGCACAGTAGCGTCATACCGTCACCACGTACGACGCCTCCGCCCCTAACGCGTTGCGGTTCGCCCGCTCACCGCGTGCGACTCGCCGCTACGTTCAAGCCCGCAGCCCGAAACGACAGGGTATGAGTGCGCTCTCGCGCTTCCGGTCGTGGCTCGTCAGCGTGGAGTTCGCCGTCACGGCCACCGCCGTCGTCGTCGCGCTCGCCGCCGGCGGTGCGCTCGCGTTCTCGCACGTGGCGGTCGAGCGGGACGCGTTCGCCGTCGTGATGCTCGCGGGCGTCGCCGTTCCGAACGTCTACACCGACTCGTGGATGGAAACCGTCGACTCCCACCTCGCGGGCGTCGCGTGGGCGCTCGCTGCCTGCGTCGTGGTCGTCGCGTGCTACTTGCTGGTGGCGACCGCCGTTCGGTCGGTCGCCGGCGAGCCCGCCGGGACAGTCACCGGATTCGTCCTCACGTGGCTGCTGGCGCTGGTCGCGTCCCGCACCGCGACGTAGTCAGCGGCGGCTGGCCGCGTACCCGCCGAGGACGCCGCCCGCTGCGAACGCCGCGGCGACGACGAGCGCGACCGCGGCACCGACGAGTTCCGGCGCGACCGCGCCGAGATCGACGAGCGCGGGCGTCGTCGCGAGCGCGTAGTGGACGTGGTGGAAGACGCCGACCGTGTCGCCGTAGAAGAGCAACCACCAGAAGGCGACACCGAACCCGATTCCGGTGATGGTCCCGCTCGCGACGCCCGTCCGGTACGGTGCGTCGCCGGCAGCGACTGCGGCCACGAACCCGCCGACGGCGCCGATGGCGACCACGCGGAACGCGAGCGTCCCCGTGCTCGGGTGGTGGTGTGGCATCCCCGAGACGGCCGCGAGGAGCGCGGCCTGCGCGAGGACGCCGGCGGCGACGGCGAGCGCGATTCGGCGCACGGCGACGTGTAGGCGCCCGAGCGACTGAAGGCTTCCGCCCGCGGCGGCTCAGAACTCGGGTTCGCGGCCGTCGAGGAACGCGGCGACGCCCTCCTCGTGCTCGGCGGTGTCGGACAGCTGGCTCTGGAGGAGGTTCTCGTGGTCGAGGGCGTCGTCCCACTCGCGGCCGAGATTGTCGTGGAACGCCTGCCGAATCGCGCCGACAGTCCGAGTCGGCCGCGCACGTAAGACGTCGAGCAGTTCGTCGACGGCGTCGTCGAGTTCGGACTCCGGGACCGCGCGATTCACGAGCCCGAGGTCCGCGGCTTCCGCGGCGTCCACGAACTCCGCGGTGAACGCGAGGCGCTTGGCCTGACGGAGGCCGACGAGGTGCGGGAGGAGGAAGCTCCCGCCGGTGTCGGGGACGAGGCCGACGCGGACGAACGCACACGAGAAGCGGGCGTCGGGGACGGCGTACGCGAAGTCCGCGAGCGCGGCGAGCGAGAGCCCCGCGCCGACCGCGTCGCCGTCGACGCGCGCGACGAGCGGGACGCGGGACTCCATGGCGGCCTCGGTGAGGCGGCCGAACGTCGCCGCGAGGTGCTCGTAGTACTCGCGGGCGTCCAGATCCTTGTCGGCCATCGAAGCGACGTCGCCGCCCGCACAGAACGCGTCGCCCTCGCCGCGCAGCACGGCCGCGTCGTGCTCGTCGGGGTCGAGGACGTCCAGTTCGTCGGCGAGCGCGGCGGCGTCCTCGGCCGTGAGTGCGTTCTTCGCCTCGGGTCGGTCGAGCGTGAGGTACCGGACTCCGTCTCGGGTGTCTGCGCGCATGCGTGAGCCGTCACACCGACCCCCCGTAAGCGTTCGCCGGGCCGGCCGACCGCCGAATTCGGCGTCCTATCCACGCACTGTACAGTTAGGTGCAGCGACACGTGTGCTATACTCTCCGACCTGATTTAAACCCATTACTGGCCATGCCAGCGACCCAAGGCCGTCGCAGTACGACGGTTTCACGTCCACGGCTGCCCCGGCGGCAGTTCGTGGACGTGCCTCTGACACTCCCCGTCACTCGGCGAAGTGCGTTATCACATATAATAACAACCGATTGATGTATACGTGTCGGGGTCCCTGATTCGGTACGTGGGGGTCATCGCCGAATTCACGTTCCGTCACCCGGGGCTGCCGCTGATGCCGTCCCTCGAAGAGAGCGGCGTCTGCCTCGACGTCGAGCAGGCCGTCGCCGAGGACCCCGACGAGCCCGTGCTGTTCGTGTGGGCGTTCGACGGCGACCTCGACGACTTCGAGGTCGCCGTCGAGGACGACGACACAGTCGACGACGCCGCACTCGTCGAGGACGCCGGCGACCGGCGGCTCTACCGCGTGGAAATCAGCGACGCGACGCCCGTCACCCTGTACCCCATCGACGACCGCATGGAGGCCTCGCGGCTCGGCGTCACGTCGTCGGCGGACGGCGTCGACGCGCGCCTGCGCTTCCCGGACCGCGAGAGCCTCTCGACGTTCCAGCCGCGTGCCGAGGCCCGCGGCGTCGACGTCACGCTGCGCGGCGTCTACAGCGACTCCGCGCCCGTCTACGGCGACCAGAACGGGCTCTCCGCGAAGCAGCGCGAGGCGCTCGTCACCGCCGTCGAGATGGGGTACTACGACGTCCCCCGGGAGGCGTCCCTGTCCGAGGTCGCCGACGAGCTCGGCGTCTCCGCGCAGGCGGTCAGCGAGCGCCTCCGCCGCGGCGTCGCCGCGTTCGTCCGGACCGCGTTCGACCAGTAGCCGCGACCGCCGGACCGCGACGCCTTTGTACCGACGGCACCCACCGGGTGGTATGCGCGCCGAGAACTCGTTCATCCCCGCCCCCGGCGTCGGCGAGACCACGGAGCGCCGGCTCTGGCAGCACGGCGTCACCCACTGGGACGACTTCAACGCCAGCGCCCCGGGCGTCGGCGAGACGACCGCAGCGAACGTCCACTCGTTCATCGAGGACGCCCGCGCGGCGCTCGACGCCGGCGACACCCGCTTCTTCGCGGAGGCGTTCCCGAACAACGCGCTCTGGCGGCTCTACGAGAACGTCGCCGGCGACGTCGCGTTCTTCGACATCGAGACCACCGGCCTCGACAAGCGCGGAAGCGACGTGACGACGGTGAGCGTCCACCACGGCGGCAGCACGGAGACGCTCGTGCGCGGCGACGACCTCACGAGCGAGAACCTCGCGGACCTCCTGGACGCCTCGCTGGTCGTCTCGTTCAACGGGAAGCGCTTCGACCAGCCGTTCCTCGAACACAACTACGACCTCACCGTCGACACACCGCACCTCGACCTGATGTACCTCTGCCGGCGGCTCGACCTCACGGGCGGCCTGAAGCAGGTCGAGAAGGACCTCGGCGTGGACCGCGGCGGCATGGACGTCGACGGCCGCGAGGCGGTGCGGCTCTGGCACCGCTACGAGGACGGCGACGAGGCCGCCCTCGACAGGCTCGTCGAGTACAACCGCTACGACGCGCAGAACCTCCAGACGCTACTCGACACGGTCGCGGGCCGGCTCCACGAAGAAGTCTTCGAGCCGCACGCCTGACCGTCAGGACTCGCGTTTCTCCGCGTCCACGACGCTCTCGAACAGCGGCGCGACGACCGCGGCGAGGTCGTCGTCCGCGTCGACCGCGAGGTGGGCGTGACAGCGGCCGTTCGCGTCGCAGACGCGGTGCGTGACCGCGTGCAGGAACTGGACGAGGCGCTCGCGGCCCGCGGCGTCGTCCGGCCGCGGCAGGCCGTCCAGGCAGACGACTAGCCGGTCCGACGATCCCACGGGCGCGTCGAGGTTCGCGACCGCGTCCGAGACGGCGACGCCCGCGTCCGGGAGGTCGAGGCCGTCGTAGACGCCCGTGTCGTAGAGGTCGTCCGTGCTCGCGCAGCGCCGGCCGCCGTCGAGCACCGCGCGGACTCGGTACGCGCGCGGCGACCCGTCACCCGCGAGCCCGCGACAGGCGTCGTCGTGGCTAGTCTCCCCGAGAACGAGCGTCGTGCCCTCGCGCGCCCCTCCGACCGAAGGACCGGAGAGACGCGCCGCGTCACCGCTCATCGCGACCGCCTACGGAACCTCCCCGATTAATCGTTGCGGCTTCCGTCAGTCTCCGGGACTGCCTCCGCGGCGTACTCCGCGACGGCCGCGCGATCGCCGGTCAGCCCCGTCGCGACGTAGTGGGACGCGCACGCGTTCGCGAACCGGAGCGCCGGCCGCCACGGCCACTCGCAGGCCCGCGCGAACCCGAGCGCCGCGGAGAACCGGTCGCCGCCCCCCGTGAACCGGCTCACCGCGTCCACCCCGAAGTTCGGGACCGAGAGCGCGTCTCCGCGGGTCGCGGCGACCGCACGCTCTTCGCCGTGCATCACGACCGCGGCGATCCCCGCGCGCTCCCGGAGCTCGCGCGCCGCCTCCGGGACGCTTCCTTCGATGCCCGCCGCGGCCGCCAGCGACGCGAGCTCGTCGTCGTTCACGCTCAACGCGACCTCGTAGCGGTCCGCGAGGTCGCCGAGTACGTCCAAGAAGGTCGTCCGGTCGTCGGGCGTCCGGACCGCCACGCCACCGGGGTCGAGAACGAACACGCCGCCGTCGCCCGGTCCGTCGGCCGCACGGCGGAGCGCGCTGGTGGCGTTCGGGAGCGACGCCCAGTTCGTCCAGACGACGGCGTCGGCGTCCAACGCCGTCGCGCCGCCGGCCGCGGCGAGGTCGTCGTACGACCACGTGCGGATGTCCGTCGACTCCGTCGTCAGCATCATCGCGGCGTCCTCGAACTCGTAGACGTTCACGGACGCGGGCGCGCCCATCGAGTGCGCTTCGACGTCGAGCACGCCGAACACGTCGTGGTCGAGGTGGCCGTAGAGCGTGGCGTCGGCGTCGAGGGCGTGCGCCTGCATCGCCGCGTTCACCGCCTGGCCGCCGGGCTCGACACCGCGGTGTTCCGTGACGAACGAGCGCTGGCCGCTCGACAACCGCTCGACGAACGCCGCGCGGCTCTCCGGGGCGTGCTCGCGGTCGAGCACGCCGAATCGGCGGTCGACGCTGCCGTCCGGCAGCAGCGTCACCGTCGGCGAGGGCGCGTCCGCGAGCCGCGCTGCCAGGTCCATGTCTCGTGGTTCGCCCGCCGCCACTAAACGGTCGGGGCTACTCGCCGCGGATTCGCCGCGTCGCTTCGAGGAAGCCGTCCGCGTTCGACGCGTCGAGCACGGCGTCCGCGGCGGCCTTCGCGGCGTCGTCGGCGTTCGCGACGGCGTACGACTCGCCCGCGGCCTCGAACAGCTCCACGTCGTTCTCGGAGTCACCGACCGCCGCGAAGTCCCCCGGTTCGTAGCCGAGCTCTTCCGCGACCACGGCCAGCGCCGCGCCCTTGCTCGGTTCGGCGGCCTTCACGTGGTACGCGAATCCGGTGTCGACGACGCTCAGGCCGTACTCGTCGGCGAGGGCGGTGAGCACGTCCAGGGGCTGTTCGCGGTTGACCGCGAGCTCGGTCTCCCGCCAGCGGTTCACGAGGTCCGCGTCACCCCACCCGAGGTCGAAGCCCTCGTCCGCGAACGCCTCCCGGACGGCCGCCGCGGCGTCCCTGTCGCCGAGGTAGAACAGCTCGTCGTCGACGTACGCGACGCCGCCGTTCTCCGCGATGACGCGCTCCGGAACGCCGACGAACTGGCAGAGCGCGACCGGGTACGGCAGCGCCTTCCCGGTGGCGACGACGACCGGCGCGTCCCACTCCCGGAGGACGTCCAGCACGCGGCTGTCGATGGAGCGGTCCGGGCGACTCAGCGTGCCGTCGATGTCGACGGCCAGCGGCGCGACCATGCGCGAGCGCAGGCACTGCGCGCGTAAAGGCCGTGCTCTTCGCGGCAACTACGGTGCGTACGTCCCTTCGAGCAGCGCCTCGTCGAGGACGTGGCCGTCGACGGCGTCCTCGACGTCCTCGCGGCCCGCGGACTCGGGGAGGTCGAGGTCCGCGTCGAGCGCGAACAGCCTGAAACGGTACGTGTGCTCGCGGTCCGGCGGCGCCGGCCCGCCGTACCCGCGCTCCCCGAAGTCGTTCGTCCCCTCGCTGGCGCCGTCGGTGGTCGCGTCCCAGTCCTCGGGTATCTCCTCGACGCTCGCCGGGACGTTCCACGCCGTCCAGTGGTCCCAGACCTTCCCCGCCGGGTCGAGGGCGCCCGGGTCGTCCACCACGAGCGCGAGCGTCTCCGCGTCCTCGGGGACGCCCTCGATGCGCAGCGGCGGGTTCACGTTCTCGACGCCGTGACCGTACCGCTCGGGAATCCGCTCGCCGTCCGCGAACGCCGGACTCGACAGCCGGAGGCTCACGCGCGACCACTCCGTAACATGGGATAACTGTCGGCCCGACCCCACAAAAAGCTCGCCGCCGCGAGGGCGGCGAAGTCGGCGGGTATCAAAGGGGTTATTTCGGCGTTGGCTGTACGTTGTCCTGTCGACCGCGCCGTGGTAGCTCAGCTGGCCAGAGCAGTCGATTTGTAATCGACCGGTCGGGGGTTCGAATCCCCCCCACGGCTCTCCCCCGATTTTTCGCTCTCGACTCCCGCTCTCCGTTCTCGCAGCGACGCTACCGGGCGTGCTGCCGTGTGATGGCTCGCCAGAGGGATACAGAGTCGAGCGGGCGCGCTTCGACGGGTCCCGAGTTCAGTCGTCGGCGGCGGCTTCGGGCCGGTACCCGCGGCTGATGGCCTTCCACTTGCCGGTGGCGAACCGGTAGTAGTTGATGACGGCGGGCGCGACCGTCTCGCCGAAGAACGCGAGGTAGACCCCGAGGATGCCGAGACTCGTGGTCGCGCCGAGGTACACCAGGGGAATGGCGAGCCCGAACATCCCGAACACGCGGCTGTAGAACGGCCAGCGGGTGTCGCCGGTGGCGTCGAGCGCGCCCGCGACGGCGCTCGTGACGCCCTGCGGGACGATTGCCAGCGACGCCGCGTACACCATCCCGACGGCGATGGGGACGCTCCCGGAGGTGGGGTCGTCGACGAACAGCACGACGATGTCGCGGGCGAAGACGGCGACGAGCGCGGCGAACAGCGCGTACGTGGCGACGGAGAACACGACGATCTCGCGGCCGTAGGACTCCGCAGTGGTTTCGTCGCCCTGGCCGAGCTCCTGCCCGACGAGGCTGGACGCGGCGAGGCCGAATCCCCACCCGGGGGCGTTCATGATGCCCCAGATGCGCCGCGTGACGACGTACGCCGCGACCACCTCGGAGCCGAGCAGGCCGACGAACGCGAGCAGCGGGAAGCGCGCGCCCGTCCAGACGGAGTTCCGGCCGACGACGGGGAGACCGATGGTGACGACGTCCCGGCACGTCTCGCGGTCCCAGTACCGGCCCACCGGAGAGATGGTGACGGGGAACGGGCCGACGAGCGGGAGGCGGCCGCGCGTGATGCCGGCGACGAACGCCGCGACGACGACGACGTTGCTGACGACGGTGCCGAGCGCGGCGCCCGCGACGCCCCACCCGAGCACGAAGATGAACACGGCGTTCAGGCCGACGTTGACGACGGCGCCGCCCGCGCGCAGCACCATCGCGGTCCACGCGTCGTCGGCGCCGATGAGCGCGCGGCTGCCGACGAGGTTGAGCCCGGCGAACGGCACGCCGAACGCGAGCACGCGGAGGTAGTCCGCGCCGTACTGAATAGCGACCGGGTCGTTCGTCATCAGGCCGATGAGCTGCGCGGGGAAGAGGTAGAACAGCGCGGCGACGGGGAGCGTCGCGGCGAACACGAGCGCGGTGCTCGACCGGATGGCCTGCCCGAGTTCGTCGTAGGCTTCGGCGCTGAACCGCTGGGAGACGAGCGCGATGGTGCCCGCGGCGAGGCCGCCGCCGAGACTGAACGCGGCACCCCAGAACGGGCCCGCGAACCCGACGCCGGCGATGGCGGCGCTCCCGAGCGCCACGCCCACCATCGCGACGTCCGCGGCGCTCTTGGACATGCGCGCGACGCCGGTGACGATGCGCGGCCACGCGAGCTCGGACGTGCGGCGGGCGCGCTCCTCGGAGATGAGGCCGAGGCGCGCCAGCGCGAGCCCGATTTCGCGGAGCAGGCGGCTGAACGGGTTCGGGACCACGACTGGCTCGTGGTCCGGGCGGGACGGACAAAAACGCAGCCATTTCGGAACGAAACACCGGTGCGGGCCGGGCGCGAACCGGCCGCGTTACACGCGCCAGCCGCGGTCAGTGTCGTTGAGGCGCTCGCAGCCGTCGGCGGTGACGGCGACGAGGTCCTCGATGCGGACGCCGAACTCGCCGTCGAGGTAGACGCCGGGCTCGATCGAGAACACCATCCCTCCCTCCAGCGGGCGGTCGTTGCCCCCGACGACGTACGGCTCCTCGTGGACGTCGAGCCCGACGCCGTGTCCGGTGCGGTGGATGAATTCGTCGCCGTAGCCGGCGTCCTCGATGACCTCCCGCGCAGCGGCATCGACGTCCTCGGCGGGGACGCCGGGTTCGACCGCGTCGACGGCGGCCTGCTGTGCCTCGCGGACGACGTCGTGGACGCGTTCGAACGCCGCGGGCGGGTCTCCAGCGAAGACGATCGTCCGCGTCTGGTCGCTCGGGTAGCCGTCGACGCGCGTCCCGAAGTCGAAGACGACCGGGTCGCCGCGCTCGACTTCGCGGTCCGCGCGGTGGTGGTGTGGCTTCGCGCCGTTCGGGCCGCTGCCGACGATGGTCTCGAAGGACGTCCCGTCGCCGCCGTGCGCGGCGAGGCGGTCCGCGGCGAACTCCGCGAGTTCGCGCTCGGTCATCCCGATAGCGTCTGCACCGAGGTCACGGACGTCGTTCATCGCGGCGTCCGCGGCGTCGGCGGCGCTACGGAGCGCGTCCAGTTCGGCGTCGTCCTTCCGCACGCGCAGCGGCCCGAGCACCTCGTCCGCGAGCCCCCACGTCGCGTCCGGGAGCGCAGCGCGGAGGTCCTGCGTGAAGCGCGCCCACATCGTCGGGTCCACGAGCAGTTCGCCGTCGGCCATCCCGAGGTCGGCGGCGGTCTCGGCGACGAGTCCGGTGGGGTCCTCGGCGTCGCTCCAGAGCCGGACGTCCTCGACCCACGTCGCCTCGCGGAGCTGCTCGTCGTACAGCTCGGGCGCGACGAACGCCGGGTCGCCCTCCGCGGGCACGAACAGGAACAGGTGGCGCTCGCCGGGCTCCTCGCTGAACCCGCCGAGGTAGTAGCAGTTCTGGCTCGGGAACAGGACGACGCCGCCGGCGCCGCGCTCCCGGAGGCGCTGCTGGCAGCGGCGCGTGCGCTCCTCGAAGGCGCTCATGTCCGGGGGTTCGCGGGCCGGCCCCAACAGTCGTTCGGGTCCGGACTCGCGACGGTTCCGGGGTCGTGGGTCGTGGTACTCCGACCCTCGGAACTGTTATCCCGGGACGGCCCCTACGTCTGTTTGCAATGGCAAACGGTAAGGTTGATTTCTTCAACGACACGGGCGGCTACGGTTTCATTTCGACTGACGACGGCGACCTTGACGACGACGAGGACGTGTTCTTCCACATGGAGGACGTCGGTGGGCCGGACCTCGAAGAGGGCCAGGAAGTCGAGTTCGACATCGAGTCTTCCCCGAAGGGACCGCGCGCGACGAACCTCGTCCGCAACTAAGACACTCGTCAGTCGCTGACGCGACGGACGACCTGCAGTTCTCCGGAAGCTACGTCGCGTAGCCCGGGCTCTCGCGGCTGTAATTATGACCGAGTAGTTACCACTTCACTACGGATGGTTTTTCTAGTAGTGACACCGTCGTTGTCGTATGGGTATCACGGAGTCACTCGGGGACGCAGTCGCGGGGCGACCGTACCAGCTAACCGGGCTCGTGTTCGGCGCGGCGGCGGTCGCGCACTTCGCGCTGTGGGCGCAGTCGCCCGGGCAGTCGTTCGACGCGGCGGTCGCGACCGGGGACGTGAGCACGGCCGTCCCCGAAGTAGTGGCGTACGCGCAGGGCCACCCGGCGTACCTGCTGGCGTTCGTCGCCGGCGCGGTGCTGCTCGTGCGGCGGCCCTGAGCCGGACCAGTCCCGGAACGCTCTACTTGCTCGGAGGAGACGGGCGGATGTGTACCGGAGTGGTCACTACGGCGTCGCGCTGCTCGCGTACGCACCGGTGCTGTACGCGCTGACCGCTGTCGGCCGCGTCGTCGCGGCCGCGGCGGGACTGGGAATCGTGCTCGCGCTGACGCCGCTGCCCGACGCGGACCACGACGTGCCGTTAATCGACCACCGTGGCGTCACGCACACGCTGCTGTTCGCCATCGTCGTCGGCGGGGCCGTCGGGGGCGCCGCGTGGCTCGTCGCGGGGCCGTCGGGGCTCGCGCTCGCGCCCGACCGGGCAGTCGAACTCGCGGCGGGTGCGGGCGGCGCGGCGGCGTTCGCGGTCCTCGCCCACCTGCTGGCGGACGCGCTCACGCCGATGGGCGTCGCCGCGCTGTGGCCGCTGTCCGGCGAGCGGTACTCGCTCGGCCTGACGCCCGCAGACAGCACGGTCTGGAACGTCGGGCTGTTCGCCCTCGGCGTGTTCGCGACGGCCGTCGCCGCGGTGCTCGCCAGTCCTATCGCCTGATTTACATAATCGAATTTTTGCGAGCGTTTATCCGGAACGTCCGCCTACGAACGCACATGAGCGGCTCCGACACCCCACTCGACGGCGCGCCCCTCGGCCCGGACGGCGGCCTCGACGACAGCCTGCCGCCCGCGGAGGCGTTCGCGCTGCTCGGGAACGAGACCCGAATCACCATCCTCCAGGAGCTGTGGCTCGCGCCCGACCAGCCGGTCGCGTTCTCCGACCTCCGCAAGCGCGTGGGGATGCGGGACAGCGCGCAGTTCAACTACCACCTCTCGAAGCTCACCGACCACTTCGTGCGCCAGGTCGAGGGCGGCTACGAGTTCCAGTACGCCGGCGAGAAGGTCGTGCGCGCCATCCTCGCGGGGACGTTCACCGAGCGCGTCACCCTGGAGTTCCCCGTCACCGGCGAGTGCTTCGACTGCGGGGGCTCGCTGGGGGCCGCGTACGCCGACGAGCGGCTCACCGTCCACTGCGAGGACTGCGAGTCCGTGTACGGCCGGTACGCGTTCCCGCCGGGCGGGCTCCGCGACCGCACGACCGAGGAGATCGAGGCGGCGTTCGACCAGCGCGTCCGCCACCTCCACTGCCTGGCCGCCGACGGCGTCTGCCCGGAGTGCGGCGGCCGCGTCGACACCGCCGTCGTCCCGGACGACGAGGACGTGCTCGGCCTCGACGTGCGCGTCGACCACACGTGCGGGCAGTGCCAGCACACCATCTCGTCGCCTGTCGGGCTGTCGCTGCTCGACGCCTCCAGCGTGGTCGCGTTCCACGCCGAGCACGGCGTCGAACTCGACGCGCGCAAACACTGGACGCTCCCCTGGTGTGTCACCGACGAGACGACCGCGTACGACGCGGACCCGACGCGCGTGACCGTGACGATCACGCTGGGCGGCGAGGCGATGGACGTCACGCTCGACGGCGACCTCCGAATTCTCGACACGGAGCGCCGCTGCGCTGACGCCGACGACGACGCGGGGCGCGTCTCCGCCGACTGACCGAGACGAACGGCCTTATCCCTTCTCGCGCGCAATCACGCCGCATGGAGACCACGACGGAGAGCACGTTCCGCGTGCTGGGCGCGGCGCCCGAGCGCGGCGACGACCTCCTGTTGCTCGACCGGGCCGACCACGAGCCCGTGCGGGTCGCCGCAGCCGGCTACGACGACCTCGCGGACGACGTGGACGCGCTCCGCCCCGGGTACCTCGTCGACGCGACGCTCGCGTGGGACGACGGCGACGCCCGCTTCGTCGACCTCGACGTCCGCAAGCGCACGCTGTTCTCGTACGCCGACGCCGTCACGGGGCTCTTCGAGGCCGCCCTCGACACGATGGAGCAGGCCCACCAGGACGGCGCGAGCGTGCAGGGCCGCCCGACGTTCAGCGCGGACGGCGAGCCAAACGGCGCGGTCTACGCGTTCGCCGAGCAGTCCGGCGAGCGGGACGTCTTCGAGGAGATTCGCACGGGCGCGCTCCCGCTGGAGCCGCTCGTCGACCGCCTCGACCAGGAGGAGGACTGCGACCACGAGGTGTTCGTCTTCCGGCCGCTCGAACACGACTTCGTCGTCGTCTACCTCGTGTTGCACAAGCACTCGGTGCTCGCCGACACCGTCCGGGACACCTACGACTGCCCCCGTCCCTCGGAAGCCTGACGCGAGCGGGCGCCCGGTACATAAACCCTGTCCCGCGTTCTACGGCCGTTTTACCCAACCGAACTACTAATAGTCGGACAGTCGACAGTCCCGACGCTGGTCCCCGCGAGCCTCCATCGGTGCTGCGGCGTAGCGACAGCGCTGCCGGGACTGGCAGCCACACATGAACGCACGAACGATCACCGCCGTCGCGCTCACCGCCGTCCTCGTCGTCTCGGCAGCGGGCGCGACCGCACTCGCACAGCCGAACAGCCCCGCCGCCGACTCGACCGCGACCCCCGACGCGTCCGGGTCCGGGACCGCACAGTCCCAGTCGGACGGCGAGACCAACTACACGCGACTGTACGTCGACGACCAGTACCGGAACGTCCGCCTCCAGCCCGGGGGGAGCGAGACCGTCACGATAACCGTCGAGAACGGCGAGGACGAGGCCGTCGAGCTCTCGCCGGAGCTGTTCGTGCCGCCGCGCGGCGAGCGGCCCGTGAAGTCCGAGTGGGTGTCCATCGAGGCCTCGGACCTCGAGCTCGACGCCGGCGAGGAGCGCGAGTTCGACGTCACCGTCTCCGTCCCGGACGACGCCGAAATCAACCGGTACGCCGGCGAAATCGCGCTCACGGACGAGCGGATTTCGTATCCCGGCCGTCCCGAACAGCCCGTCAACGGCGTCACCCTGAACGTCGAGGTCTGGCAGGAGCCCACGGTGCGCGTCGTCTCGGACACGTACATGCACTCCCAGGTGCAGGCCGGCGACTCGTTCACCCGCGAGTTCGTCGTGAAGAACACCGGCGAGCAGGCCGTCCCGGTGAACCCCGAACTCGTCACCGGGGACCGCTACCGGCCGTACGATGACCGCGACGCGCTCGACCGCTCGTGGGCCGACATCGACGCGCCCGGCGAGATAGATCCGGGCGAGACGGAGACGATCGAGGTCACTGTCACGCCGCCCGACGACGCGGACCGCGGCGACTACCGCGCAGAGCTCGACCTCGGCCTGAAGGACCCGGCGCGCCCCGAGCGCTCCTCGCACTGGCAGCGCGTCAGCGTCAGATTCCAGGTGTGGACCCAGCCCGAGGAGCCCTTCGAGACGGCCTTCGAGGTGAACGAGGACGCCGAGAACGTGACCCTGGACGTGTCCGCGAGCCGCTACCGGAGCGCGGACAGCGACCCGGCGAGCTTCGACGTGACGTTCGTCGCGCCCGACGGCACCGAAGTCGACGCCGAGCGCGTCAGCGTCACGAACCGCGGTAGCGTCGACCTCGGCGGCGCGCGCCAGCGCGCGTCGTCCGACGGCACGTACGCCAGCGGCGGCGAGAGCCAGACGTTCGAGTACCGGCTCGACGACCCCGAGGCGGGGTCGTGGTCGGTGAGAATCATGCCGGAGAACGCGATGCAGTTCTCCTACGAGATCACGCGCGACGAGCGCGACTGACGCTCCGTGGCCCGTCCGGGCCGCTGCTACCCTTCTTCCGCGAGCCGAACCAGGTCCGCGAGCGTCTCGTTGACCGGCGCGGCGATTCCGTGGTCGGCCGCTCGGCGCGCGAGTTCGCCGTTCAGCGCCTCGATTTCCGTCCGCCCGCCGCGCTCTGTGTCCTGCCGCATCGACGAGCGGTTCGTCGCCGTGCGCTCGGCCACCTCGCGCGTGCGCTCGACGACGTCGTCGGGGACTCCGACGCCCTCCGCGCGAGCGACCGCGACGCCCTCCTCGACGGCCCGGCGGAGCACGCGCTCGCCGCTCTCGGTGTCGACGAGCGCGCCGTTCGGTACGCGCGCGAGCGCCGTCGCCGCGTTGATGCCCGCGTTCACGAGCACCTTCGTCCACACCGCCGACTCGGCGTCCTCCACGACTGTCGTCTCGATGCCGGCCGCGGTCAGGCACTCCGCTGCGGCCGTGACGCCCGCGTCGTTGGCCGCGAAGTACCGTCCGATAGTGGTGTTCCCGCGGCCAGCGTGACGGACGCGTCCGGCCCCTTCGAGCGTCGCGCCGTGGCTCGTCGTGCCCGCAATTACGCGCTCCCGCGGGACGTGCTCGGCGGTGGTCTCGGCGTTTCCGAGGCCGTTCTGGAGCGTGAGCACGTCCGCGCCGTCGAGGTGGGGCGCCACGCTCGCGACCGCCTCGTTGGTGTCGTAGCTCTTCACGCAGACGACGAGGAGGTCGGCGTCCGAGGCTGCGGCTCCGTCGGTCGCGACGTCCAGCGGGACCGTCTGCTCGCTACCGTCCGGACGAGCGATTTCGAGTCCCCGGTCGCGGACGCGCTCGACGTGGTCGCTGGCCCGGCCGAGCAGCGTCACGTCCGCGCGCGTACCGGCTAGCGACCCCGCGAGCAGCGATCCCAGCGACCCCGCGCCGAGCACGACGACTCGCATGGCCGGCGGTAGGACGGGTGCTGGTAAAGCCTCCCGGGGTTCGGTGGGTCTTTGGACGCGGCCCGCGGCGAGAGGAGTATGGGCCTCCGCGACGCCGCCCCGCCGCTGGCCGCCGCCGCCCTCTGGGGCGGCATGTACGTCGTCAGCAAGTGGGGGTTCGCGTCCGTACCGCCGTTGACGCTGTCGTTCTTCCGCATCGCCGTCGGCGCCCTCGCGCTCTACGCCGCGCTCCGCGTCGCCGGCACGTCGGCCTCGTTCTCCAGTCGCGACCGCCGCGGCTTCCTGCGGCTTGGCGCGTGGGTGGCGCTCACGCTCGCGACCCAGTTCGTCGGCACCGACCTCACGACCGCCAGCCAGGGGTCGCTGCTGACGATGGTGACGCCGGTGTTCACGCTGCTGCTCGGCGTGACGATGCTCGACGAGCGATTGACGTGGCGGTCGACGTCCGGGATGGTGCTCGCGGGCGTCGGCACCGCGCTCGTCGTCGTCGGCCAGTACGGGCTCTCCATCGGCGGCGGGAGCGCGCTCGGCGTCGCCGTCCTGTTCGTCGCGAGCGCGGCGTGGGCGGCGTACACCGTCGACGGCGCGCGCCTCGTCCGCAAGCACGGCGCGCTCGTCGCCGCGACGTACAGTTCGCTCGCCGCCGTCCCAGTGCTCGCCGTGCTCGCCGCGATCGAGCTCGCGGTGACGGGCGCGTCCGTGCCGTTGACGCCGGGCGTCGTGGGCGCCGTCGCGTACCTCGGTATCGCGAGCACGGCGGCCGCGTGGTTCCTCTGGTACCGCGGCATCGAGCGCACCACGGCGACGGTGGTCGCGGCGTGCTTCTTCGCGCAGCCCGTGGTCGGCGGCGCGCTCGGCGCACTCCTCCTGGGGGAGTCACTCGGTCCGGGGTTCGCCGTCGGCGGCGCGCTGATGGGCGTCGGCGTCGGCCTCGTGAGCACCGCACGGACGGGGTAGGGCGTGCGGCAATCCTTTTGTAGCCCGGCCGCTTCTCCGCGAGACATGGACGACCGGCGCGGCCAGCTGCTGCTCGTCGCGGGCCTCGGGCTCGCGCTCGCGTTCGTGGTGCTCGCGCTGGTGTTGAACGCGGTCGTGTTCACGGAGAACCTCGCCACGCGGAACCACGCCGAGACCGACGACGTGGTCGGCCACGAGCGCGCCGTCGAGGCGGGCGTCGGCGGCCTGCTCGCGGAGACGAACGCGTACAACGACAGCGACGACGCGAGCCTGGAGAGCGCGCTGAACGCGAGCGTCGCGACGTGGGACGCGAACGCGTCGCTGCTCGCGGCGAGCGGCGGCACGGTCACGCACGCGGAAGTCGTGAGCACCGAGCCGGGGACCCGTATCGCGCAGTCCGACGAGCGGAACTTCTCGAACGCGAGCGGCGTCGGCGACTGGACAGCCGCGGCGGACGTCGAGGAGACGCGGCGGTTCGAGATGGTCGTCACGCCGACGAGCAGCGACCCGCTGACCGTGAACGTCTCCGACGGCGCGACGGAGTGGCGCGTCGAAATCGCGGACGCCGGGTCGGACACGGTCGTGGAAGTCAGAAACGAGACGAGTCCGCTCGCGTCGGAGACCGTCGCGTCGGACACTGTCGCGGTCGACGTCACCGAGGGCACAGTGAACGGGACGCGGGTTCCGGGGTGGACGTTCGCCGAGAACGTGAGCGCGGGCTACGACGTCCGAATCGAGAACGGTGGGGAGGCGGGTGGGAAGTACGGGTTCATCGTGAAAAACGCGAGCGTCGACGGCGACGACTACGAGGCCCCCGAGAACGGCTCGCCGACGACGGCGCCCGCGCTCTACCGCGCGAACGTGAGCGTCGCGGTCCAGAACGACCGCGTGACCTACGAGACGAACGTCTCCGTGGCGCCGGAGGGCTCGCCCGCCGCGGCGCCGTGGACGAGTCCCGCAGAGTAGCCCGAAAAACTTACTCGGAGGCGAGTGGCAAGTTTCGCTCCTCCCTAGGCGTTGAAATACCCGCGCCCGGAGTAACGTGGTATGGAATTGCACGGCAGAGACGTCCGGGAGGACGTCCGCGAGCTCGGCGCGACGCTCGGCGACGCGATGCACGCACACGAGTCCGCGGCCGCCTACGACGCCGTAGAGGCGGCGCGCACAGCCGCAATCGACTACCGGCGCGGCGACAGCGACGACCGCGAGGCGCTCCGCGAAGTCGTCGCGAACGCCGACGTGGACGGCTACGAGGAGCTCTCGCGGGCGTTCGCGGGCTACTTCGAGCTCGTGAACCTCGCGGAGGAGCGCGAGCGCGTCCGCGCACTCCGGCGCAGCGGCAGCGAGGGAACGCTCTCGGACAGCGTGGCGGGCGCCGTCGACGCGCTCGCCGAATCGGGCGCGAGCGCCGACGAGGTCGCGAGCGTGCTCGACGACGTGCGCGTCGTCCCGACGTTCACCGCCCACCCGACCGAGGCCCGCCGGAAGACCGTCAAGGCTCACCTGCACCGCATTCGCGAACTGCTCGAAGGGCTGGACGAGCGACGGCTCACGCCCCGGGAACGGGAGCGCGAGTGGCGCCGCATCGAGGCGAACGTCGAGGCGCTGTGGACGACGCGGCGGGTCCGCGAGCGCCAGCCGACGCCGTTCGACGAGGCCCGGGACGTCCAGTTCTACCTCGCGAACGCGGTCTACGACGTCGTCCCCGAGGTGTACGAGGAACTCGACCGCGCGCTCGCGGAACGCTACGACGACCCGCCCGAGGTCCCACAGGTGCTGTCGTTCCGGTCGTGGGCGGGCTCCGACCGCGACGGCAACCCCTACGTCACCACCGAGACGACGGAGCGCGTGCTCGACCGGCAGCGCCGGCTCGTCACCGAGCGCTACGTCGACGACCTGGACGACCTGCTCGGCGCGCTCTCGATGGACGGTACGCGCGTCGATAGCGAGGCTGCCGCCGACCTGCTCGACGCTGCTCGTGATGACGTGCCACGGGTCGTCGAACAGGTCGCCGAGCGCTACCCGGACGAGCTGTTCCGGCAGGTCGTCGCCGTGGTCCGCGAGCGCGTCGACCGCGTGACCGACGTGCGGCCGGGCGGCTACGAGGACGCCGAGCGCCTGCTCGGCGACGTCCGCGCGCTCGAAGTCGGCCTCCGGGACGCGGGCCTCGGCAAGGTCGCCGACGAGCACGTCGCGCCGCTCGCCCGGCGCGTGGAGACGTTCGGCTTCCACCTCGCGGCGCTGGACCTCCGCGACCACCGCGAGAAGCACACGCACGCCGTCGGCGAGGCGCTCGCCCGCGAGGGCGTCGACTACGCCGGGATGAGCGAGGACGAGCGCGTCGAGTTCCTCACCGAGGCCGTGCTGCAGGACGAGCCCGTGCTGGACCTCGGAGACACCGAGGACGTAGACGACGAGACGGCGCGCGTACTCGGACGCTTCGACGCGCTCGCGGACTGGCACCGCGAGTACGGCGTCGACGCCATCGACGCGTACTGCATCAGCATGACCGAGGAGCCGAGCCACGTGCTGGAGGTCGTCTTCCTCGCCGACCAGGCGGGCGTGCTCGCGCTGCCCGACCACGCCGGCCTCGACGTCGTTCCGCTCCTCGAAACGCGGTCGGCACTGTCGAACGCCCGCGACATCTTGGGGACGCTGTTCGAGAACGACGCCTACGGCGCGCTCGTGGAGGGTCGCGGGGGGACCCAGGAGATCATGCTGGGGTACTCGGACTCCAACAAGGAGAACGGCTTCCTCGCGGCGAACTGGCAGCTCGACCGCGCGCAGCGCACCCTCGCCGCCATCTGCGAGGACCACGGCGTCGACGTCCGGTTCTTCCACGGCCGGGGCGGCTCCATCTCGCGGGGCGGCGGCCCGATGAACGAGGCGCTGCTCGCGCTTCCGAAGGAGACGGTCGCGGGCGACGTGAAGTTCACCCAGCAGGGCGAGTCCATCGCGGAGACGTACGGCAACCCCCGCATCGCGGAGCGCGAACTCGAACAGATGCTGAACGCCCAGGTACGGGCGCGGCACGCCGCCGTCGCCGAGGACGACCCGGACGTCCCCGACGAGTGGGTCGACGCGATGGCGGAGATGGCCGAGGCCGCCCGCGAGGCGTACCGCGACCTCCTCGACTCCGAGGGGTTCGTCTCGTACTTCGAGGCGGTGACGCCCATCGACGTCGTCGAGGACCTCAACCTCGGGTCCCGGCCCGCCTCGCGGACGGGCGAGCGCGCCGTCGAGGACCTCCGCGCGATTCCGTGGGTGTTCTCGTGGACGCAGACGCGGTGCGTGATTCCGGGCTGGTACGGCCTCGGCGCGGGGCTGGCGGCCTGCGACGACGACGTGCTCCTCGCGGAGATGTACGAGGAGTGGCCGTTCTTCCGCACGACGCTGGACAACGCCGCGCTGTCGCTCGCGCGCAGCGAGCCCGAGATCACCGCGGAGTACGCCGCGCTGGCGCCGGACGACCTCCGCGAGCGCTTCCAGCCGCGCATCGACGACGAGTACGAGCGCGCCCGCGAGGCGGTGCTGTCGGTGACGGGCCGCGACGACCTCGTCGACCGCGCGTGGCTCCGCGAGAGCCTCGACCGCCGGAACCCCTACGTCGACCCGCTGAACTTCCTGCAGGTGGAGCTGCTCGACCGCGACGACCGCGGCCCGACCGCCGAGCGCGCGCTCCGGCTCTCCGTGATGGGTGTCGCGGCGGGCATGCAGAACACTGGCTGAGCGGAGGGCAGCCGGGTGCGGAGCCCGCCGACTTCCGTGGCCTTAACCGCGCGACCCGCCTTCGACTCGCCAAATGCCGCCAGCGATACGCACCGACGACCTCGTGAAGGAGTACGGGGACGTGCGGGCGCTCGACGGCCTCTCGCTGTCCGTACCCGAGGGGTCCTTTTTCGGGCTGCTCGGGCCGAACGGCGCGGGGAAGACGACGTTCATCGAGACGCTCGTGGGGCTCGCGCGCAAGACCAGCGGGACCGCCGAAGTGTTCGGCCACGACGTCGAGGACGACTACCGTGAGGCCCGCGACGCCATCGGGCTCGCGCCCCAGGAGTTCAACGTCGACCGGTTCTTCCCCATCCGAGAGGTCCTGATGCACAAGGCCGGCTACCACGGGATCTCCGACGAGGAGGCCGCAGAGCGCGCCGCCGAAGCGCTCGAAACCGTGGGGCTGGACGGGAAAGCCGAGACCCGCTTCGACTGGCTCTCCGGCGGGATGAAGCGCCGGTTCATGCTCGCGCGGGCGATGGTCACGGACCCCGACCTGCTCATCCTCGACGAGCCCACCGCCGGGGTGGACGTGGAGCTCCGCCACGACCTCTGGGACGTCATCAGCGGACTGAACGACGACGGCACCACCATCCTCCTCACCACGCACTACATCGAGGAGGCCGAACGGCTCTGCGACCAGGTCGCCATTATCGACTCCGGGCGCAAAGTGACGGTCGCGACCCCCGACGACCTCACCGAGCGCGGCACCGACGAGGTGACGCTCACGCTCGACGCCGCGCCCGCGGGGACTCCCGCAATCGAGGACGACCGAATCGACAACGTCGTCGCGGACGGCCAGACCGTCACGCTGCGCGCGAGCAGCGGCAGCGAGGCCGTCCCGGTCGCGGTGCGCCAGCTGGAGGCTGCCGGCCACCGCGTCGAGGACGTGAACGTCGCGCGCACCAGCCTCGAAGACGTCTTCGTGGACATCACGCGCACGAGCGGCGACGCAACCGACGGCAGCAGCGGGGACCACGACGGCGACGAGAGCGAGAAACAGGAGGTGGCGCCGTGAGGTTCTCGACGGGGCTGAAGGCGCTGACGCGCCGCGAGATCCTGCGCTTCGTGCGGCGGCCGTACAACACGTTCCTGCCGCCGTTCGTCACGAACGTCCTCTACTTCAGCGTGTTCGGCGTCATCCTCGGCGCGCGCATCAGCGACATCGGCGGCGTCCCCTACATCCAGTTCATCCTCCCCGGGCTCGCGGTGCTGGGCGCCGTCTCGAACGCCTTCGAGAACGCCTCCTTTTCCATCTTCCACGGCCGCTGGAACGAGTACATCGACGAGGCGCTCACCAGCCCGATGGCGTACTGGGAGATGGTGATCGCGTACGTCGTCGCCTCGGCGCTGCGCGGCATCCTCATCGGCATCCTCATCGGCGTCATCGGCGCGCTGTTCACGCCCGTCCGGACGCTCGCCCACCCGTTCTACGCGGCGGCGTTCCTCGTCGTCATCACGACGCTGTTCGCGGCGTTCGGCGTGGTCGGCGGCCTCGCCGCGGAGGACTGGGACCACCTCACGGTGCTCAACCAGTTCATCCTCCGGCCGCTCGTGTTCTTCGGCGGCGTGTTCTACTCGCTGGACGCGCTCTCGGGGCTCGCACGCGCCGCGAGCTACCTGAACCCGATGGTGTACATGGTCAACGGCGTGCGCTACGGCATCATCGGCGTCTCCGACATCCAGCCGGACACCGCGCTCGTCGTGCTCTCCGCGCTCACCGTCGCCGTCGTCGCAGTCGACATCTGGCTGTTCCGTCGCGGCTACGGCCTCACCGACTAGCTTTTCCCCGCGGTCGCCGTCGCTTCCCGCATGCCGAGCGACCGCGCGTTCGCCGCCAGCACCGTCGCGGTCGGTCTCGTCGCGCTCGCACACGCAGCGTTCACGTGGCCGACGGCCGCCGTCCTCGCGTTCTTCGGGGGCGGCGCCGCTATCGCGTTCGTCGCCGAGGCCGCCGTCGTCGACGCGGGCTGGCTCGAACACCACGTCGGCCCCAAACTGCTCGGGGTGCCGCTGTACGTCCTGTTCGGCTGGACGGGCGCCGTCTACGTCGCGTTCCGCGCCGCGCTGCTCGTCACCGAGGGCTGGCCGGCGGTCGCGCTCGCGGCCGTGCTCGCCACGGGCTACGACGTGCTCGTCGACCACCGCGGCGTCGCCGAGGGCCACTGGACGTACACCGACAGTTTACCGGGGCCGCGCGTCCGCGACGTGCCGTGGTGGAACTTCGCCGGCTGGCTCGCGATTAGCGCCGCCACGGCCGGGCTCGCGAACGTCGTGCTGTAGAAGGAGTTACGCCGACAGCAGGACGGTGTCGCCGTCCTCTTCGACGTCGACCTCGTAGCCGAACTCCCCGAGGAGGTCGATGCACGTCTCGACGTGCGAGGTCACTTCGGGCGCGCGAATCTCACCGCCCGCGAGCGCGACGAACGGCAGCAGCTGGTCGGCGAGGTACTCGTCAACCGCGGCGTCGCCGTCCTCGAACGCCTCGAAGCGCTCGACGGCGTTCTCGCCGACGGTCTCGGGCTCGACGCCCATCTCGCCGAGCTCCGCGAAGCCCGCGTTCGAGTGCTCGTACTCCGCCGCGAGCACGAACGCCGACCCCGAGCAGTCCGCGGCCGTGTACTCCGTGTTCACGGTCGCGTCCTCGGGCGCGGCCTCGGCCTGGCGCTCGGCGACGTCGTCCTCGTCCTCGGACTCCTCGGCGACGGAGTACGCGGTCAGAGACTCGCGCTCGCCGCGCTCCGTGAGGTCGAACGAGTCGAGCGTGGAGGGTTCGATAGTGAGTGTCGCCTTCCCGCCGCCGCGCGGGTAGAAGCCGCGTCGGTCGAGGTCTACGTCCGCTTCGAGGCCGTGGGCCTCCAGTACGGGGAGCTTGACGTGCCGGAAGTAGTCGAACGGCGGCGCCCACTTCGCGTCCGTGCCGCCTTCGAGGCGCGCCGTGAACGACTCGTCGAGCGCGACGGCGGCCGGGAGCAGCGCGTCGAAGACCAGCGGGACGCTGCCAGCCGTACCGACCTCCACGGAGACGCTGCCGCCGAGGACGCCCTGTTCTTCCTCGTCGAGGTCTTCGTCGAGGTCCTCGCCGGGCTCGAAGGTGAACGACTCGGAGCCGACCTCGACGCCGCCTGTCTCGGCGTTGCAGACGGCCGCGACGGCCTCGATCGCCGCGCAGTGCTGGGCCTGCAAGCCCGGGTTCGCGCGAGCGCGCCGGACGTGTCGCATCCGGAACGGTTCGCCTGTGACCGCGGACAGCGAGAGAGCAGTACGGACGAGCTGGCCGCCGCCCTCTCCCCCGTCGAGAATGTTCATATTGGTACGAGACGGCCGGACGACAAAAGGGATTCGTCACCCAGACGAGTCGCCACAGTTACGGCCCTCCCGCCCGCAGCATCCGACATGAGTGCCGACGAGCCGGGTTTCGACGAGTCGGCGTGGCGCGAGCGCGTCCGCGAGTTCCGCGCGGAGAAAGACGAGTTCTTCGGCGAGCACCCGCAGTCGCCGATTCCGGTCGGCGACCGCGAGCGCTTCGACGGCCTCGCGTACTTCGAGCCGGACCCCGACTACCGCGTGGTCGCGCGGTTCGGCCGCGCGCAGTCCACGGAGACCGTCTCCCTGGAGACGACGCAGGGGCCGTCCGCGGAGTACGAGCGCGTCGGCGTGCTCGGGTTCGACCTCGCGGGCGAGCACCGCACGCTCGCCGCGTTCCGCGTCGAGGGCGAGGACTCGCTGTTCGTGCCGTTCGCCGACGAGACGAACGGCGACGAGACGTACCACCGCGGCCGCTACCTCGACGTCGACGCCGCGGACGCCGAGCAGGGCGACGACGTCGTCGTGGACTTCAACCTCGCGTACAACCCCTTCTGCGCGTACGCCGACCAGTTCGCGTGTGCGCTCCCGCCGGCGGACAACCGCCTCGACGCGGCCGTCGACGCGGGCGAGAGAGCCTACGAGAGCTGAGCGCGAGCCGTCGGCTACGTCGGGAGCAGCGTGAAACGTCGCGAGCTGCGGCTAGGCAGCGTGAAAACGTGAAAAACGCCGTCGGAACGCACCACCAGTGACCGGCTCGGGTCGCCTTACGCGGCGACTTCCGTGGCTTCGAGCAGCTCCTGGTAGCGGTTCCGGATGGTGACCTCGCTGACGTCCGTGACGTCGCTGACCTCGCTCTGGGTCACCTTGTGGTTGGTGAGCAGGCTGGCGGCGTAGATGGCCGCGGCGGCCAGTCCGACCGGAGACTTCCCGCTCGTGACGCCGTCCTCCTTCGCGTTGTCGAGGAGTTCGCGGGCGCGGCGCTCGACCTCGTCCGGGAGGTCGAGCTCGGACGCGAACCGCGGCACGTAGCTCGCGGGGTCGGCGGGCGCGACTTCGAGGCCGAGCTCGCGGACGATGTAGCGGTACGTGCGCTTGAACTCCATCGCGTCGATGCGGCTGACGTTCGCGACTTCGTCGATCGAGCGCGGCGTCTGCATCTGGCGGGCGGCGGCGTACAGCGCGCTCGTGGCGACACCCTCGATGCTGCGGCCGGGGAGGAGGTCCTCGCTGAGGGCGCGGCGGTAGATGACCGACGCCGTCTCGCGGACCTCCTTCGGGAGGCCGAGCGCCGAGGACATGCGTTCGATCTCGCCGAGCGCCTGCTTGAGGTTGCGCTCCTTGCTGTTCCGGGTGCGGAAGCGCTCGTTCCACTTGCGGAGGCGCTGCATCTTCTGGCGCTGATTGCTGGACAGCGAGTTGCCGTACGCGTCCTTGTCCTGCCAGCCGATGTTCGTCGACAGCCCCTTGTCGTGCATCATGTTCGTCGTCGGGGCGCCCACACGGCTCTTCTGGTCTTTCTCGTTGGAGTTGAACGCGCGCCACTCCGGCCCGCGGTCGATGCTGTCCTCCTCGATGACGAGGCCGCAGTCCGCACAGACGGACTCCCCGTGCTCCTCGTCGTTGACGACGCGGCCGCCACACTCGGGGCAGCTGACGGTCTCGTCGTTCGAGGTCTCTACCTCGGTCTCTGTCTCTTCGTCGGTCCGCGTTCGGTCACTGGAGTACGTTCGGATTGTGGTGTCACTCATGATGGTGGTGGAGAGCCGGGTCGGAGGGCGACGGCAGTCTCTACCCGGCTTACTGTACTACTGGATAGGAGCGACACATACTTAAACTTTTCGCGGTTTTGCGTACTATTGACACACTCTCAGATAGCTCTACAGGCCAGAAGGAGCGACAATTTCCTACTTTTGGGCTAACCTAACTATTTATCGTCGGTAACCGGAGGGTAGGACGTGTAGTAAAAAGGGTTTCGGTGGTACGGCGTGTCACGGCCTCCGCGTCCGGCGTATTTTGTATCCGGCGCCCTCACTGGAGAAACCTTTAACCCGGCTGACTATCGATACAGCACAGAACCCTCCCACGCCATGACTGACGACGGGGCTCGCGTGCTGGTGGTCGACGACGACGAAGCGCTCACCGACGTGTACGCCGCGTGGCTGGCCGAGCGGTACGCCGTCGAGACCGCCACCACCGGCGAGGCCGCCCTGGAGACGCTCGACGAGCGGGTCGACGTCGTGCTGCTCGACCGGCGGATGCCCGGGCTCTCCGGCGAGGAAGTCCTCGACCGCATCCGGCGCGCCGGGTACGACTGCCGGGTGGCGATGGTCACGGGCGTCCGCCCGAGCACGGACGTCGTCGAACTCGGCTTCGACGAGTACCTCGTCAAGCCCGTCGAGCAGAGCGAGCTCCACGATGTCGTCGACACGCTGCTCGACCGCGCGACGTACGACGACCGACTCCAGGAGCTGTACTCGCTCGCCTCGAAGCGCGCGCTCCTCGAATCCGAAGCCGAGGACGGCGACGTCGAGCTCGACGAGTCCTACCAGGAGGTCGTCGCGCGCATCCAGGAGCTGCGCGACCGAATCGACGACACCGTCGACGGCTTCGGGTTCGACGACTTCCGCGTGGCGTTCCGCGACGTCCCCGACGCGAACTGCAGGGTCGACTGATTCGGCGCCCGCCTCGGAATCACGGGCTGCCGGCCGGAGTGGGACAACACTTACAGCGGACGCTACACGCTGTCAGAACGACAATCATGAGCGGTGGCCGCGAGGGCGCGACCGTGCTCGCCGTCGACGACCTGCGGGACTACCTCGACGTCTACGAGCACCGGCTCGGCGACCGGTACGACGTCCGGACCGCAGCCGGCGGCGAGCGCGCGCTCGAAGCCGTCTCCGCGGACGTCGAGGTCGTGCTCCTCGACCGCGACATGCCGGACGTCTCCGGCGACGAGGTGCTCGAACGCATCCGGGAGGCGGGCTACGACTGCCGGGTGGCGATGGTGACGGCGAACGAACCCGACGAGGACGTCGTCGGGCTCGGCTACGACGCGTACGTCCAGAAGCCCGTGTCGGGCGAGGAGCTCACCGGCGTCGTCGAACGCCTGCTAGCGCTGTCGGCGTACGCGGACGCGGTGGAGGCGTTCCACGAGGCCTGCGAGCGGCGCGCCGGGGGCGAGAATGGGGCTGCCGAGCGCGTGCGGGAACTCCGCGAGCGCGTCGACGACATCGCGGACGGCTTCGACGAGCGGGACTACCGCGTCGTGTTCCGGGACCTCCGGTAGCTACTCGCCGAGCGACTCCGCGATGGCCGAGAGGCTGTCGTCCGGCGGGTCCGGCGCCGCGTACGTCGCGGACTCGCCGGGCGCGCGCACGCCGTACTTGAATCCGGGTTCGACGACGTCGACGTGGACCGAGCGACCCGCTTCGAGCGGGCCCGCGTCCAGCCACGCGGCGAGCCGGTTCGTCGCGCTCCCGGGGTCGCGGGCCAGCGACGGCGAGTCGTACGCGCCGCGAATCACGGGTTCGCCGCTGTCGGTGTGGCGGAGCTGGGCGTGGTACTCGCTGCCGTCGACGACGACGCGGACGACGTCACCGTCCGGAAAGTCGGCGGCCGCGTCCGCGGGCAGCCGGAGTTCGTGGCGCCGCGTGCCGCCGGCGCGCGCGACGGTCCCCGTCACCGTCTCGACGGTCTCCTCGGAGACGTAGTCGGGCATACGCGGACTGAGGTCGCTCGCGCGTAAAAGCCGGTCGGCTACGCGGGGCTGTGCCGGTACCGCTGGACGGCAGCGGCGGCCTTGACGACGCCGCCGAGCAGCGCGGTGCAGGCCGCGAAGATGATGGTGAACCAGATGCCGATGGAGAGCAGGAGCTCCAGGTTCGGGCCGTCGACGAGCCGGCGCGTCCCGACGCCCGCTGCGAGCACGACCGCGTAGAACGCGGCGACCTTCACCGGGACCGCGTAGCGTTCGAGGAGCCGTCCGATGGCTGCGGTGTCGCCTGCCTCCGCGTCGCGGTACGCGTGGTCCGAGTCGAACCGGGACATCTCGTCTCCGAACGGAACAGTCGACGACGGAAGACGGTTGGGGCGAGTTGTGCGCGCCGGCGTAGTTACAAACTACAGACGAACGCCCCCTGCAAGCAGGCGGCGATCGAACCGCCACGTTCCGTCCGCTAAGCGCGGCGGTTCGCCGTCGCTCACGACGCCGTCTCGAACTCCCGCGGCTGGGAATCCTGACACGAGCGACGAGCCGCCGGGGCGAGCGCGCAAAGAGTGGGCTTTTGGTGGCGCCGTCCGAACTGCCGGGTATGGACGCGCCGATACCGACGCCGACGGACGAGGCCGGCGGGAGCCGGCGGCGCGCGTTCCTCGCCATCCTCCCGTTTCTCCTGCTGGGCATCGCGGACGTCGTTCTGCTGCTGATCTGGGGGCTGAACCCCCTGTGGGGGTTCGTCATCCTCCCGCCGATTCTGTTCATCAGCGTGCTCGGCTGGATCGCGTTCAAGACCGGGTTCGTGAACGACCGCGGCACCGCCGACCAGGGCTGACCGCGGCTTCGTGTAACAGCAGAAACGTTAAGCCCGGCGTCCGGGAGAAACGACGTATGGGAGTGGTCGCTGGCGCGCTGTACGGCGTCCTCGGTGTCGCGCTGGTCGCCGCGGGGCTGTGGCTGCGCGACCGGGAGGCGATGGACGCGGTGCCGCTGTACGACGCCGACGCGGCGGCCGACCCCGCGGCGCTGGCCCGCGTGCTCGGGCTGTCGCTGTCCGTTTTCGGGTTGTTGACGCTCGCGTTCGGCGCGCTGGAGACGTTCGACTGGACGAGCAGCGCCGTCGTGGGAGCGTACGCGGTCGCGGTGCTCGGCGTCGCGTTCGCGACGGCGAGGAAGTCCCGGCAGTACGAGTAGTCAGGCGTCCATCCGCTGGCCGTCTACGTACGTCTCCTCGACGCGCCGGACCGCCGAGATGTCCGCCAGCGGGTCGCCGCCGAGGACCGCGAAGTCCGCGCGGGCGCCCTCGGTGAGCGTGCCGACGTCGTTCCGGGGGAGCGTGCGCGCGGCGACCCGCGTGCCCGCCTGGAGCGCGTCCATCTCCGAGAACCCGATCTCCTCGACGAGCAGCTCCATCTCCAGGGCGTTCTCGCCGTGCGGGACCAGCTCCGGCCCCATGAAGTCCGTGCCAGCGGCGACCGCGGCGTTCGCCTCGTACGCGCGCTCGACGGCCTCGACGTGGGCTTCGCGGGCCTCGCGGGCTTTCTCCAGGCCCCACTCGGGGACGCCGTACTCGTCGCCGCGCTCCGTGATGCGGTACATGATCGAGAGCGTCGGGACGAACGTGCCGCCGCACTCCTTCAGGAGGTCGATGCAGTCGCCGTCGAGGTAGAAGCCGTGCTCGACCGTCGAGACGCCGTTCCGGAGCGCTGCTTCGATGCCCGCGGTCCCCTGGGCGTGGGCGGCGGTCTGGACGCCCGCGCGGTCGGCCTCCCGGGTCATCGCGCGAATTTCGTCGTCCGTGAACTGCCGGCTGTCCGGGGCGTCGCGCTCGCTCAGCACGCCGCCCGTGGTCATGATCTTCAGGCAGTCGACGCCGTCCCGCACGCGCTTGCGGGCCTCCCGACGGCACTCGTCGGTGCCGTCCGCGAGCGTGGACAGCGGCGTGCCGTCCGCCACCCACTCGTGCGGGAGGCCGTGGACGTCGCCGTGGCCGCCCGTCTGAGAGATAGCGCGACCGCTCGTGAACACGCGCGGCCCCGTGACTTCGCCCTCGCGGACCGCCTCGCGGAGGCCGGGCCCGACGGTGCTGCCGAGGTCGCGGACGCTCGTGAACCCGGCGCGGGCCAGCGACCGCAAGTCAGCCGTGGCGCGCGCGGCGGCCAGCGAGTCCGGTGTGGTCGTCCAGTCGGCGACGTCCATCGAGCGGGCGCCCTGCAGGTGGACGTGGGCGTCGACGAACCCCGGGACGACGGTCGACTCCGGGAACTCGACGCGGTCGGCCTCGGGCGGCGCGTCGACGCCCTCGCGCGGGCCGGCCGCCGCAACCGTGCCGTCGTCGTCGACGACGAGGCGGGCGTCGTCGAGGGCCTCGTCGCGGCGGCCGTCGACGAGTCGTGCTGCGTCGAACACTCTCATGTCGGCTGCTTCGCACGCCACGAGGAAAGCGTTACCCTCGGCTTACGCCGAGATGCGGGCCACGCCGAGCGCGTCGAGCGCGTCGTCGACGAGCGCCGCGTCGTACGTCCAGAAGCCGTAGAAGCCGTCCTCGCGCTCGGTCGCGAGCAGCGCGCACGCCTGCCGTGGGTCGTCGCCGCCGTCGAAGACGACGAACCACGACGACGCGACGTCGGGAATCGCGGCACCGTGGAACGTGACGCCGTCGGGCACGTCGACGGTCGCGTCCGGGAGGCCGTAGACGTGGACGTCGAGGTCCGTGGCGGCGAGGCGGGCGTAGGTGTCGCGTTCGCCCGCGAAGTTCGACGCGCGCTGGAAGCCCGCGTACAGGCGGCCGTCCCGCGTGCGCCACGCGCGGTCCTCGATTTCGCGGGTGGCTTCGAGCATCTGGCGGCGGCTGTACGAGGTGAACGTCGTGCGGTCGAGGCGCGAGAGCAGCCGGCTGTACGCCGCTTCCTCGCCGACGTCCCGTGGGGACCCGTCGGTCAGCGACCGGAGCGCGTCGATGCCGACCGCGGTGAGGAACTCGCCGTCGTCCGAGAGCACCGCGTGCTCGGGGTCGCTGCCGGCGTCGGCGTCCTCGATGGCGACGTTCTGGGACGCGAAGTACTCCCGGAGCTCCGGCACGACGCTCGTGCCGGGGTTCGTGTACACCGTGAGCGTCTTCTCGCGCCCCCGGACCGTCGCGACCACCTCGCGGAGGCTCATACTCCGAGCGTCCGCCCCCTCGTACAAAGACGTTCGGCTGCCGTGTGCTAGCCCGGATCACCACGGTATTTAAGCGACGAGGGCGAGCGCGGTGACACATGGAGCGCGCCATCGCAGTCGTCGACGCGTCCGACTCCGCGAAGTCCCTCGTCCGGGAGGCGGGCGAGCTCGCAGCGGGCGTGGACGCCGAGCTACTGCTGGTCCACGTGACCACCGACGACGAGTACGCCGAGCGCCGCGAGTCGATGATGAGCGTCCCGAGCCTCGACGTCAACTACACCGTCGACGAGGCACTCGACGGCGCCGAGAAGTACGCGAAGGACGTCGGCCGCGACGTCCTCGACGGTGTCGACGTCGCCTACGAGCCGGTCGGTCGCCTCGGCGATCTGGGCGACGAGGTGCTGTCCCTGGCGGAGGAGCGCGACGCCGACCACGTCTTCGTGGCGGGCCGCAAGCGCTCCCCGGCCGGGAAGGCCATCTTCGGGGACGTCACCCAGCGCATCATCCTCGAGTTCGACGGCGCTGTCACCGTCGTCACGACCTGAGAAGCTCGACCCCCTCGGGCGGGGACGCGATCACTCCGGCGGGTCGACGCCGGGCGGGAGCTCCCCGGGCAGGGAGACGACGTTCCCGCGGCCGAGCTGTATCTTCACGACCTCGCCCTCGTCGGCCATCTCCGAGAGCACGCGGCTGGTCTTGGCCTTCGACCACCCGGTCTCCTCGACGATGTTCGACTGCTGCATCCGGCCGCCGTTGTCCTCGAGGAGCTTCACGACGTGCTCCTCCGCGGAGAGGAACTCCACCGCCACGTCCTCCGTCGACTCCGAACCCCCGGAGCTCCGCCCGGCGTTCTCGCTCTCGGGGCTGGTCGTGGCGGCCGTACCGCCGCTCGACTCGTCGGGCGTCGGGAGCCGAGCCCAGACGTCGACGAGCGAGACGCCGTCGAGACGGTAAGACGCAACGACGTAAGTCGCGGCGAGGGTGGCGACGCCCGCGAGTCCGAGCACCCACAGCGGGATGCGACCGGACTCCTCGGCGCGGACCTCCGCGAGGTCGTTCTGGCCGTCGCCGTCCGTGTCCGGGTCAGTCGGGTCGGTCTGGTAAGTGTTGACTTCCTCGCCGTCGTCGAGGCCGTCGTCGTCCGTGTCCGCCTCGCTCGGGTTCGTGCCGTACGTGTTCACTTCGGCAGCGTCGTCGAGGCCGTCGTCGTCCGTGTCGGGGTCAGTCGGGTCAGTGCCGTGCTCCTCGACTTCGGCGGCGTCGTCGAGGCCGTCCTCGTCGGTGTCGACCTTGTTCGGGTCCGTGCCGTACGTGTTCACTTCGAGGTTGTCCGCGAGGCCGTCGTCGTCCGTATCGCCGCTCGTCGGGTCGGTGTCGTGCTCCTCGACTTCGGCGGCGTCGTCGAGCCCGTCGTCGTCCGTGTCCGGGTTAGTCGGGTCGGTCTGGTAGGTGTTGACCTCCTCGCCGTCGTCGAGGCCGTCGCCGTCAGTGTCCGCCCGCGTCGGGTTCGTGCCGACTTCGAGTTCGCGTGCGTCCGAGAGCCCGTCGTCGTCGGAGTCGGCTGCCGTCGGGTCGGTGTCGTGCTCCTCGACTTCGGCGGCGTCGTCGAGCCCGTCGCCGTCCGTGTCCTCGCTCGTCGGGTCGGTGCCGTACGTCTCGACCTCCTCGCCGTCGTCGAGCCCGTCGCCGTCCGTGTCGGGCACGCGGAAGCTGGACCCGACCTCGACCTCCTGCTCGTTCGTCAGGCCGTCGCCGTCGACGTCGCCGTCCCGCTCGATGACGGTCGCGCCGAACGACGACGCCGCGAGCAACCGCGAGTCCTCCGCCGACCGGAGTTCGACGCGCACCTCCTGCTGGCCGGTGAGCTCCGCCGGCCACTCGGAGACGCCGACCGTGACCGTCGTCGTCCCGTTCGCCGGCACCTGGAAGGACTCGCAGGCCAGCTCCTGGCTCTCGTTGCCGTCGACGGGCTGCGCGACGAGACACGCCCGGCCGCTGCTGTCGTTGCCCGCTCCGGCGACCGTGACGTCGAACTGGTGGGGACCCGAGCGCCACAGCGTCAGCGACGTCTGGTCGTCCGGGACGTCGCTGTCTCCCGTGTACTCGACCGCCTGCACCCCGGGCTGGGCCGCGACCGGTGCCGCCGACCCGGCGACGACCGCGCTCGCGAAGACGAGACACGCCGCGAGCCGGGCGAGCGTTCGTCGGTTCATCTGGCGGCCACCGGGCACGGCGGTCGAGACAGAAGCTCAGTTTCCATGGGCTCTGCCCGACCTACGACCCCCCCACTCGTTATTATACGTCTCGTACTCGTGGTAATGAATGTCGGTTGATACGTAAGCGCGCGTTACTGGCGACCACTCCCAGCGAGCGAGGGCGATCCGAACAGCGTCGTTCCGGCGTCTCCTCGGGACTCGCTCCCCGTCGGCGTCGAAGCGGTCGATTAATCGCCGCCGAAACTGTCGAAACGGTCGCGTCAGGCCCCTGCAGACCCGAAACGTCCGGAACGGGTTAGGGCTTTTACGCGGCTCTCGGCCCCACGTCGAGACGCGTCATGAGATGGACACCATCACGGAAATCGCTCGCGGCAGTGTTCGTCGTCGGACTGCTACTCGTGGCCGGCTGCGCCGGCCCGGGCGGCGACGGCGGTGACGGCGCCGAGAACGGCACAGACGGCGGCGTTGCCGGGACGACTGAAGACGGTATGGGCGCGGGCGACGCGACGACCGAAGGCGACATGACCGAGACGACGACTGAAGCCGGCGCGGACGAGACGACCACCGAGGCCGGCATGAACGAGACGACGACTGACGCTGGAATGAACGAGACCACGACCGAGGACGGCGTGAACGCGACGACTGAAGACGACGCTGCAGGTGTGGGCGACGAGACGACCACTGACGACGGGATGAACGAGACGACCACCGAAGCCGGCACGAACGAGACGACCGACGACGGCGCGGCGGGCGCGCCGGCGGACGACACGAACGAGACCACAGCAGGCGACACGAACGAAACCACCACCGGGGACACTGCCGGCAACGAAACGACTGACGACAACCTCGTCGGCAGCGACACGAACGACAGCAGCGGTAACGAGACGAACGACAGCAGCGGTGTCGGCGACGAGACGACCACCGAGGACGCCGCCGGTAACGAGACGACCACCGAAACCACGGCCTGACGCGGCCCCGCTGGTCCGTCACGCGTAACTCCCCGGAGCACCAGTTTTCTCGCCTCACTGGGAGACTGGCCAGCCGCTGGACTGCAAGTGAGTGTCGGCCATTTCGGCAATAGTGTTATGTGCTATCAAGTACCATACAGCCGTATGCACGAGGCAGCGCCCAGCCAACCAGCGTGGAGTCGGCCCGCGGACGCCACCATCCTGGCGTTCCTCGCGGACCGCGAACCCGAGTACCCCGCCATCGTCGCGAACCGCATCGGCATGCACACGCCGTACGTCGAGTCCCGCTTCGAGGTGCTGGCCGAGCGCGGCCTCGTCGAAGCCGTCACCGGAGAAGTGGTCTACCGGGTGACCGAGCGCGGCGAGCGCGCGCTCGACGCCGGGATCTTGCCCGAGTGAACGGCCCTATACGTCCCCACCCCCAACGCCGTAGTATGAACCACGAGTCCTACCTCCGGGCCGTGGGCCTCCCGGAGTACGCCGACGGCGACACGAGCGCCGCCGAACGCGGCGCGGCGCTCGTCGCGCGCCCCCCGCACGCCACCGTCGACGCCGATACCGTCGAAGACTGCTACGTCTACCCCGTGCCCGAGCTCGGACCGGACGGTTCCTGTGGTGTGGGTCTCGCCGACGAGCCGTACAACCTCGCGCCCATCTGCGGGCTGGAGTACGAGCCCGAGCGCCTCCGCGACCACCCGAACACCGCGCGCCTGGTCGCGCTCGACGAGACCGTCCGCCGGCTCGCCGAGGAGACGAACCCGGACTGGCTCGGCGTCTACCGCCGCGCCACCGACTCCGACGGCGAGGAAGTGCTCGTGAAGGAAGCCTACGTCGGCGACCCCTCGCGCGCCGAGTTCCCGCTCACCGAAGCGTTCGCCGAGCGCTCGAACAACACCACCGTCGGGCTCACTGGCGAGGCCGTGCTCGTCGACGACGTCGAGGAGTACGACGGCCCGTACTACGAGTGCGACGACAGCGTCCGCAGCGAGTTCTGCTGTCCCATCCTCGTCGGCGACGACGTCGTCGGCATCGTCGACGCCGAGGCCCACGAGCCCGACTTCTTCACCGACGAGCGCGTGCTCGCCATCGCCGGGGCGTGCGCCGCGCTCGCCGACTCGGACCTCCTCACACCGCCCCGCGTCGAGGCGTGAGCGAAGCGGCGCTGCTCGTTCTCGCCGACGGCGTGGCCACCGGGCTTAATACAGTACCGACCGACGCTGTAAGCAGGACGATGGACGACCTCACCGGCTTCCAGCGCGACCTCCTCGCCGTCACGGCGGGACTGGACGAACCGAACGGCCTCGACATCAAGGCCGAACTCGAACAGTACTACGAGGCGGACATCAACCACGGCCGCCTCTACCCGAACCTCGACACGCTCGTCGAGAAGGGGCTCGTGGAGAAGCGCCAGCGCGACGAGCGCACCAACGAGTACGCGCTCACGCAGCGCGGCGACCGCGAGCTGCGCGCGCGCCGCAAGTGGGAGAACCGATACGTCGACGAGGCCGTCGAGGAACTGGACGACGAGCACCTCCTCCTCGCGAACTGAATGGACCTCGTTGACGCCGTCGACGCCGAGGGGGTCGTCTGCGCGGTCGGCGCGGGCGGGAAGAAATCGCTCCTGTACGCGCTCGCGGGCCGCGTCGAGCGCGCCGCAGTCACCGCGACCGTCCGCATCCCGATCTTCGACGAACACGTCTCGCGGGTCGTCGTCACCGACGACCCGGCGACCGTCGTCCGCGAGACCGCGGAGTGGCCGGTCGGGGTCGTCCCGGAGCGCGAGCGCGAGGACCGGTACCGCGGCTACGAGCCAGCGGAAATCGCGAGTCTCGCCGACGCGGGCGCTGACGCCGTGCTCGTGAAGGCCGACGGCGCGCGCACCCGCCGCGTGAAGGCGCCAGGCGATCACGAACCCCAGATTCCGGGGTGCGCGGACGTCGTGGTGCCGATTGCGAGCGTGCGGTCGGTCGGCGAGCCGCTCGACGAGGGCGTCGCCCACCGTCCCGAGCGCGTCGCAGCCATCACCGGCCGCTCCGTGGGCGACGAGATCCGTGCCGAGGACGTCGCGACGGTGCTCGCCCACTCCGACGGTGGGATGAAGGGAATCCCGGAGGGAGCCACGGTGATTCCGCTCGTGAACATGGCCGACGACGCCGCGCTCGTCGAGACAGCCGAGGAGATCGCCGCGGGCGTCCACGAGCGCGCGGACGTGCCGAAGGTCGTCGTCACCTCGCTGAAAGCTGACGACCCGGTGAAGCGCGTCGTCTCGCCGTAGCCGTTACCCCGTCGTCGTGTTTCTCACGCGGAACGAAGCCCGCAGCGGCGACTCTAGCGCCCGTGCCGGCCGACACACGTGTCAACGAAGGAAAGTGTGTGGGTGTTTATGTGCCGTTCATCACTTACAGACAGTATGGGGACCGAACTGCTCGACCGGCAGGAGAGCTTCCAGTCGCTGGTCGACCACCTCGACGGCGTCGCGGTCTGGTTCACGTCCGGACGGGACCGATTCGACTACATCAGCGACGGGTTCGAGGAGATCTGGGGCATCCCGGCCGAGGAAATCGAGGACGACCCGTCGCGCCTCGTGGAGACGATTCACCCCGACGACCGCGAGCGCGTTCGCGCGAACATGGAGCAGTCCGACCCGGACGAAATCGCGAACTCGTACGAGGGCCGCATCGTCCGGCCGGACGGGTCGGTGCGGTGGCTGCAGAACCAGCAGATTCCGGTCCGCGACGACGACGGCAACGTCTCCACGGTCATCGGCATCTCGACGGACATCACCGAGCAGAAGCGCCGCGAGAACGAGCTGGACGCGCTCAACCGGATTCTCCGCCACGACATCCGCAACGACGTCAACGTCGTGCTCGGGTGGGCGGACCTGCTCGGAGACCACGTCGACGACGAGGGCCGACCCTACCTCCAGCGGATCGTGACCGCGGGCAGACACGTCCACGAACTCACGGAGGTCGCCGGCGAGTACGCGCAGACGGTGACCGACGACGGCGACCTCGACACGCACCCGGTTTCGCTCCGCGAGACGCTCCGGCACGTCGTCGAAGTGCGGCGCGAGTCGTTCCCGGAGGCCGAGTTCGTCGTCGACGGCGAGATCCCGGACGTCCGGGTGACGGCGAACGAGCTGCTCGGCTCCGTCTTCCGGAACCTCCTGAACAACGCGGTCCAGCACAACGACAAGGACGACCCCGTCGTCGAGATTCGCTGCGAGACCACTGACGACACTGCCACGGTACACGTCGCGGACAACGGCCCGGGAGTCCCCGCCCACCAGAAGCAGTTGGTCTTCGAGCAGGGCGAGCGGGGTCTCGGCAGCACGGGCACCGGGATGGGCATGTACCTCGTCCGGACGCTGGTCGACCAGTACGACGGCGAGGTCGAGATCGAGGACAACGAGCCGACGGGCAGCGTCTTCTCGGTCACGCTCCCCAGAGCGGCCTGACTCGTTCAGTCCGACCAGTCCGGGAGAGCGAAGCGACTACTCCCGGGTGAACCGCTCAGCCGCGTCCCCGATGGCCTCGCGGGTGTTGAGATTCTCGAAGGAGTCGAGGTCGCCGGCCGCCGCCACGTCGGGCTCGGGAACGGCGGCCCAGTCCAGCGATTCGAGCGGCGCGAGGATCTTCCGGTCGCCGCGTTCGAGGGCGTCTTCGCAGGCGGCGGCCATCGCGTCCGCGCGGTAGACCGCCTGCGTCGTCTGGTACCAGCCGTCGTCCATCTCGGGGACGGCGGCGTCCCGACCGGCGGCGCGGTCGAACAGCAGGTCGACGACCGCGGGGTCGACGAACGGCATGTCGCAGGCGACGACGAGCGCGTACTCGCCGCGGGCTTCGCGGAGCCCGGCGGCGATGCCCGCCATCGGACCCTCGTCGGGCTCCGGGTCCTCTGCGACCCGGACGGGGTTCGGGTAGCCGTCGAGGGCAGCGCGGTGGGCCTCGCGCTGGTCGTCCCGGCAATTCACCACGAGCTCGTCGGTGGCGTCGGCGAGGCGGTCGGCGACCCGGCGGAGCATCGGCGTGCCGGCGAGGTCCGCCAGCGCCTTGTCGCCGTCGCCGTAGCGGGTCGAGCGGCCGCCCGCGAGCACGACTGCAGAGCGCACGAGGGAACGTCGGCTCGCCAGTCGCTTGAACGCTCCGGAGCGGCAACGCTTAACCCCACGCAACCGTTGGGCTCGGGCATGGTTGGGGACCACGTGTTGCGCGTGCGGCTCGGCGACGGCGCCGTGTCGCGCGAGGAGATACGCCGAGAGTGGCGCGAGCGCTACGTCGGCGGGAAGGGGCTGGCCGCGCGCTACCTCCTCGCGGACACCGACGCGGGCGTCGACCCGCTCGGCCCCGGGAACGTGCTCGCGTTCGCGGTCGGACCCCTGACGGGGCGCGCGCCCGGCGAGCCCCGGTTCGCGGTCGTGACGAAGTCCCCGCTCACGGACGCCTTCCTGGACTCGTACGCCGGCGGCGACTTCGCCGCGCGGCTCGCGGGCAGCCTCGACGACTGCCTGCTCGTGCTAATCGAAGGCGAGCGCGACGAGCCGGGCGTGCTCGTCGTGGAGGACGGCACCGCACACATCGAGGACGCGCCGGAGCTCGCCGGCATGGACGCAGCCGAAACCGCCGCGGAGTACCCCGACTCCGCTGTCGCGTGCGTCGGTCCCGCGGGCGAGCACGGCGTCCGGTTCGCGACGGTGGCGACGGACGGCGGCGACCACCACGCGGGCCGCGGCGGCGCCGGCGCCGTGATGGGCGCGAAGGGCCTGAAGGCCGTCGTCGCGCGCGGCGACCCGCCCGAGACGCCCCCGGAGCTGGCCGACGCCGCCGAGGAGTTCGCGGACGCCGAGGTCGGCCGCTGGCAGGCCGCCAGCGAGACCCTGGAGTCCGTCGACTTCGCTGACGAGGTCGGCGCGCTCCCCACGCGGGGCTGGCAGTCCGGCACGTTCGACGGCGCCGACGACGTCGGCATCGAGGCCGTCCGCGAGGCGAGCGTCGGCCGGGAGCGTCCCGACGAGGCCGTTCCGGGCGGGTTCCGCGTGCCGGACGGCGACGGCGAGACGGTGCCGCGGGGCGCGGCGTCCATCTCGCTGGGCGCCGGCCTCGGCATCGGCGACTTCGACGCGGTGGCGGAACTCGGCGGGCTCTGCGACCGGCTCGGCGTGGACGTCATCAGCGCCGGGAGCGCGGTCGCGTTCGCGGCGCGGGCGAGCGAGCGCGGCGACCTCGACAGGAACGTCGACTTCGGCGACCCCGAGGGCGCGCGCCGGCTCATTCGCGAGGTCGCGACCCGCGAGACGGACCTCGGTGACGCGCTCGCAGACGGCGTCGTCGCGGCCGCCGACCGCCTCGGGTTCGAGCAGCTCATCCCCGCGGTGAAGGCGATGGAGCTGCCGACGTACGACCCGCGGGCGGCCCCCGCGATGGCGCTCGCGTACGCGACCAGCGATCGCGGCGCGTGCCACCGCCGGGCCCGTCCCATCGAGGACGCCGCGGTCGCCGCGGAGTCCTGGAGCGACGCAGACCGCGTGCGCGCGGTGGTCGACGAGCAGAACAGCCGGAGCGCGCGGTGGTGCCTGGTCGCCGACGACTTCGCCGGCGAGGCGGCGCCCGAGCGGGGCGCGCGCTGGCTGCGCGCCGCGGGCGTGGACGCGACCGCGGAGTCGCTGGCCGTACTCGGCGAGCGCGTCTGGAACCTCACGCGGCTGTTCAACGTCCGCGAGGGCCACGACCGGCGCGCGGACGCGCTCCCGGAGGCGATGACGGTGCCGCTGCCGGACGGCCCAGCGGAGGGCGCGGCCGTCGACCGGGAGCGCTTCGAGGGGATGCTGGACGCGTACTACGACGCCCGCGGCTGGAACGGCGACGGGATTCCGACCGAGGAGACCCTGCAGCGACTGGACCTGACGGAGGCTACACAGTGACCGAACGAATCAATCTGGACGACGTCGAGGTGGAGACCGAGGACGAAGCGGGCAACGAGGGCGACTGGCTGTGGCGGAACGACGACTCCGAGGACATCGACGGCGACCTCGGCGGCGAGTCGTCGACCGCCGGCGGCACCGAAGCCGGCTCGGCCAGCGAGGACGAAGGCGAGCCCGCTGGCGACTCGCAGGGCGACCGCATCCCGCACGTCCCCTACGAGTCCTCGGACAGTCCCGCCGGCATCCCGAAGGAGCGCGGCGGCGCGGGCGGCGGCGCCGGGCCCGCAGCGGACCGCGCGGAAGCCCCGGAGGCGAGCGGCCCGCACGGCGGCGGTGTCGACGACATGGCGACCGCGTACACGTACGACGCCGTCCAGCGCTTCGAGGACCCGCGCATCGCGCTCGCGGAGACCAACGAGTGGTCGGACTGGATCGGCCTCGTGGGGGACGTGCCCGCCCACGCCATCAACTCCTTCCTCCGGGAGTACCAGCTCGACATCGACTTCTTCAACGGCTCCGGGGACGGCCCGGCCGAGCGGCTCGCGGCCATCGACGAGCACTCGATGTTCTACTCCGAGCGGGTGGTCGTCGTCGGCACGGAGGGCGAGGAGTGGATCGCCGAGGAGGCGGGCTGGGAGTTCGTCCCGCTGGCGGACGCCGCGGAGAGCGCCGGCTGGGAGCTCGTCGACTGACGGCGCGCCGACACGTAGCGGGCGCGGGGGAATGATTTTTTACGCGAGAGTCCATCCCCGTGGGTATGAGTCTCCGAGATTCGATCGGCCAGATGGGGTGGCTGCCGGTCGCCGCCCTGCTGGTGTTGCTGTGGACAATCGTGACCGCGATCAACGTCACGAACCTCATGGACGCGTACGCCGGCGCGAGCGGGCCGTTCACGGGCCAGGCGTTCGTCGGCGGCGCCGTCGGCGTGCTGGTGCTGCTCGGGTTCGCGCTCAGCGTGGCGTACGTCTACGGCGAGATGGGCGAGACCGAGCCCGCGCCCGAGTCGTTCCCGCCGCGATGATGTACGAGTGCGCGCAGTGCGAGAACATGACTCGCCTGCCCGGCTGCGAGACGAACGCGACGACCCGGCAGTGTCCCGTCTGCGAGGAAGTGACCACGTGGCAGGTCGCCTTCGAGGGGGAGGGGTTGAGCTTCTGATGCAGTTCGACGCCAGCGACAGGCTGCTCGCGGCCGCCGACGAGTGGGCCGAGAAGCGCATGACCGACCGCGAGGACGCCCTGGAGACGAAAGTCGAGCAGGCGCTGCTGGAGGTCGAACACCTCGTCTCCGGCCGCCAGGAGGTGGAGTTCGAGGTCGACGGCGAGACGGTCACCTACGAGCCCAGCGACGACCTCGCGGCGTTCCTCGACGAGCAGGCGTCGCGGGCGGGCATCGACCCGGCGGACGTGCTCGCGATGCACGCCGACCTGTTCGCGACGGTGTTCCTCGACAACTACGCGGACGAGGAGCGCCCGCCGAACGCGCCGCCGACCGAGTAGCTGACCGCAACGTTTTCCACGCCCCCCGCTCTACGGCAGCGTATGGCACACAAGGACACCGGCTGGCGGCCGAACGGCCGCGCGATGCAGTACAAGGGCGAGGACGTCACGGACCACGCCGTCGCCCCCGGCGAGATCAACGACGCCGAGGCGGACCCGGCCGACGAAGACGACGAGTAGTTCTCCGCGTTTTCTCCTACGCGACGAGGTCGCGTTCGAACTCGACGAACCCGCGGAGCACGTGTACCGCGGCGAGGTAGAACGGCTCGTCGGTGGCGTCGCCGACGTCCGCGAGGAGGTCGTCCAGCCACGTCGAGAAGTGCTCGTCGAGGAACACGCGCTCGAAGCCGACGGCTTCCTCCTCGCCGGCCTGCTGGCGGCGCAAGAGATTCCGCAGGAACAGGAGTTCGACGCCGACGTAGTCGGCTTCCTCGCTGACCGACTCCGGGACCTTCCAGCCCGCCGCGCCGTAGCTCGCTTCGACCTCCGCGAGCCCGGAGGAGAGGAAGTCCGTGTCCTCACGGTGGTACGTCTCGTGGGGCTGGACGGGCGGCCGCGGCCCGACGAACACTCGCGTGAACTCCTTGGCGAGCTCGTCGGTGACCGTTTCGGGGTCGCGGCCGTCGTTCGCCTCGACGAACTCGTGGAGGTACTCGAAGCCCGTGTCGAGGTCGTCGTTGATGGAGTCGGCGGGCGTGTCGAGGCCGCCGTCGAGGAGGCGTTCGACGAACGCCTCGTCGGGGGTGTCGTAGAGTGCGTCGATCAGGTAGTCGACGAGTTCGAGTCGCGCGTCGTAGAGTGCCTGCTGGTCCAAGCTCATGGTTATCTGTCGTAGACGAGTTTCGCGCGGCAGTCGCCGCAGTACTCGAAGACGTCGGCGTCGGGCGCGATGCCCGCGACGACGTCCCCGACTTCTTCGCTGATCTTCTGTGCCGAGGCCTCGCTGGTGAACGGCTTCCCGCAGTTGCGGCACTCCCGCATCTCGCCGTCAGCGACGGTCGTCCACGCGTCGCCGTCGTTGTGCTCGGGGAGCAGGTCGACTTCGAGGCCGCCGTCGACGTAGATGGCGTCCTCGACGCAGCCCTCCTCGCAGAGCCCGCAGTTCACGCAGCGCTCGTGGTTGAACTCCAGACCGGCTTCCTCGCGGCGGAGGGCGTCCGTCGGGCAGAGGTTCGAGCACGTCGGCGTGAACGTGCAGTCCTCGTTGACCTCGACGCGGCCGAACGACTCTAGGCCGCGGATAACGTCCCGGGCGTCGACGTGCGGGAGGATAGCCCGCACGCTCTCCAGCGCCCAGTCGTGGGTGTTGTACTCGGGGTTTGCGGTCGTCGGGTCCGCGACGCCCTCGGCCTCGTGGCCGGTCGGCACGGGCGACGGGTCGAGGCCGAGCTCGACGAACCGGCTGACGTCCTCGACGAACGCCTCCGGCTCGCCGGGCTCGGGCGCGAAGAACGCGGTGCGGTGGCCGAGCCCGAGGTCGTTGGTCGCGCGGTTCAGGCGCTTCACGAGTTCGGCCTTCGGGTCCGGGCCGGAGTGCAGACACTCGCCGCCACAGCCGACGATGGCGACGCCGTCGGCGCCCGCGGCGAGCGCGTGCAGGACGTGGGCTTCGCCGACGGTGTCCGCGCAGGGCACCTCGACGGGGAGCAGCGGCGGGTACTCGATGCCGCCGTGCTGGCGGGCGTACCGGCCGTACTCGTCGAGCGCCCGGGACGCGCGCTCGTCGCAGACGAACGCGACGACGCCGGTCTCGATGCCGTCCGACGAGGACAGCAGGCCGGAGTCGTCGTTCTCGACGAGCAGCGACTCGACCTCGCGGGCGATGCGCTCGTTCGACGGCTCGCGGGCTCGGACCGCACCCGTCGGGCACGCGCTCGTACACGCGCCGCAGCCCTCGCAGGCCACCTCGTCGAACTCCACGCTGTCGACGGTCGGGCGGGAGACGGCGCCGTGCGGGCACGCGTCAGAGCACGCCGTGCAGCCTTGCTGGCTCGACCCGCCGGCCGCACAGACGTCCATCTCCACGTCGAGGAACTGCGGCTTCTCGATGCCGCCGAGCAGGTCCTCGACCGCCGCGACCGTGGCGGCGTCGACGGGGCCCGTGTAGAATCCCATTCGGCCGCCGCGGGTCTCCCGGGAGGCGTCCGGGTAGACCACCTGGTCCGCTTCGATGGTGCGCTCCTCGGGGTGGATGGCGTCCGTGGGACAGCAGTCCACCCAGTCGCCGTTCGGTGCGCCCGGAAGCACGTCGACGGGCTTGCTCGTGACGTACTCGTCGGGGCCCTGCTTGACGCACTCCATGCAGTCGATGCAGTCCTCGGTGACGCCGGCCTCCACCTGGAGTTCGAACTCGCCGTAGACGCCGTCGACGTCCGTGACGCGGCCACGAGCGAGTGTGACGTCCCGGAGGTCGTGGTCGGCGTCCGCGAAGTCCTCTCCGTCCGCGAGCAGCGTGACGTCCGCGGTGTCCGCGAGCGCTTCGGCGGCCGCCGGGTCGCCGACGACGACCACGTCGTCGCCCGCTTCGCGGGAGACGCTGCGCGGCGGCGCCTCCTCGCGGAGCCCCGCGTAGGCGGCGTTGATCTTCCGGGCCACGAGGTCGGTCGCGTCCGCCTCGTCGTGGACCCACGCGCCGCGCTCGCGGTGGTTCACGAACGAAATCGCCTCCGGGTGGAGGCCGGCGTCGTCGAGCACCGTCCGGTACCGTTGCTTGCAGTTGTCGCTCTCGGCCGTGACTATCAGGTGGTCGAGGTCGTACTCCTCGACGACGTGTCGCACCTTCGGCAAGCCCTCCGTGCAGAGCTTCGAGCCGCTGGCGACGACGTCGACGTCCCGGACGCCCTCTCGGACGCCCTCGAGGTCGAGGTCGACCGACCCGCCGCAGCCACAGACGAACGCCCCGACGTTCATTCAGTCTCCGTTACGTGCGACCACCGAAAGGGGTTGCGGATACACGTTAATTACTGCTTACATGACCCGACTCCTTCCGGGGATTGTGAGGTCAGAATAGCGGCCCCAGGAGGGAACACTAAAGTAGCTCCTGCGTAATAAATCGTGTTACACGGTGACAGGCTTTATACCATGAGTACACAACCGGTCTCTCTGGACCTAGACCGCCGTTCGTTCATGAAGGCGAGCGCCCTCGCGGGCGGGCTCGCCCTCGGCGGCGGGATAACCGGCCAGACGCTCGCTCAGGACGGCGAAACCGACGGAACGGACGTCTCCGGCGACGACTCGACCCTCACGAAGACCGTCTGTAACTTCTGTGCGGTCGGATGTGGGTTCCGCGGGGAACGTGAAGGTAACGCTTTCGTCGGTCAGGAGTCCTGGCACGAGAACCCGATCAACAACGGGTCGCTCTGCTCGAAAGGGGCAGCTATCTACGGCAGCGAGCACTCCGAGCGACGTCTGAAACACCCGATGCGGAAGGAAGACGGCGAGTGGAAGAAGATCTCGTGGGACGAGGCGTACTCCCACATCACGGAGGAGCTCGAGCGCATCTGGGAGGAGTACGGCCGCGACAGCCTGATGTTCCTCGGGAGCGCCCACCACTGCAACGAGGAGGCGTACGCGTCCCGCAAGCTCGCCTCCTTCATGGGCACGAACAACATCGACCACCAGGCCCGCATCTGTCACTCCACTACCGTCTCCGGCCTCGCGAACACGTGGGGGTACGGGGCGATGACGAACACGGTCAACGACTACCGGAACTTCGACCTCAACATCATCATCGGGCAGAACCCCGCGGAGGCCCACCCCATCGCGATGCAGCACATCCTCGAGGGGCAGGCCCGCGGCGGCACGGTCGTCTCCGTCGACCCCCGGTACACGAAGACGTCGGCGCACGCCGACGAGTTCTTCCGGCTGCGTCCCGGCACGGACGTCGCCCTGATGATGGGGCTCATCCGGTACCTCCGCGAGCAGGGCGAACTCGACGACCAGATGCTCGAGGAGCGCGTCCAGGGGTGGCCCGACGTCGAGGGCGACCTCGACGACTACGACCCCGAGACCGTCGAGGAGATCACGTGGATCAGCGCGGACCGCGTCCGCGAACTCGGCGACCTCATCATCGAGAACAAGCCCAACGTCCAGATCGAGTGGGCGATGGGCGGCACCCAGCACAACAACGGCACGCAGAACATCCGGTCGTACGCGCTGACCAGCCTCGCCTCGGGCAGCGCCGCCCACTCCGGCGGCGGCCTCCAGGTGATGCGCGGGCACGCGAACGTCCAGGGTGCGACCGACCTCGGCGTCGCCAGCCACATCCTCCCCGGGTACTACGGCGTCTCCAGCCGCGGCTCCTGGGAGTACTGGGCGGACGTCTGGAACCAGACGCCGACCACCTCGGGCGACGTCAGCTTCCAGGACCTCTACGAGAAGTTCGAGACGATGCCGCCGGAGCTGTACGAGCAGCAGGGCGGCGACGCGAACGCCTCCGAGGAGGACCGCTCGCTGATGTACCAGAACGGGCTGACGGTCGCCCGCTGGTTCGAAGCGGCCCTCGACCAGGAGGACCGGCTGCTCGAATCGCCGATCTACCAGGAGAACCCCGTGAAAGCGGCGTTCTTCTGGGGGCACTCCTCGAACTCCATCTCGGAGATGCCGCGGATGCGGCAGGCGATGGAGGAGCTCGACCTGCTGGTCGTCGTGGACCTGTTCCCGTCGCTGGCGTCCGTGCTCCCGGACCGCGAGGACGGTGTCATCCTGCTGCCGGCGGCCAGCCAGTACGAGCACTACCGCTCGGTCACGAACTCCCACCGCGCGGTGCAGTGGAGCGAGCCCGTGCGGCCGCCGAGCCACGAGGCGAAGCCGGACATGCAGATCATGCAGGAGCTGGCCGACCGCCTCGGCTTCGGCGAGCACTTCGACTGGGGTTCGGGCCCCGAGATGTTCAACGGGAAGTCCACGTACGAGGAGGCGCTGCGGGAGATCAACCTCGGCGTGCGGACCATCGGCTACCAGCAGAGCCCCGAGCGCCTCCAGCAGCACCGCGAGTACGACTACGCGTTCTCCCCGGAGGACACGAAGTGCCACGACTCGGAGCTCCCGGTGAGCGGCGACTACTGGAGCCTGCCGTGGCCGTGCTGGGGTGACGGACACCCGGGCACGCCGATCCTGTGGACCGACGAGGTCGACCCCCGCGAGGGCGGACAGGACTTCCGCTCGCGGTGGGGCACGCAGGCGCCGACGCCCGAGGAGTGGGCGTCGATGGACGTGGACAAGGAGTACCCGCTCCAGGAGACCTACGACCAGGAGGGCGAGGAAGGTCTGAACATGCTCCGGGCGTCGTTCTCCCCGGACTGGTACGCGGGCGAGATCGAGGGCGTTCCGGAGTACCCCGGGTTCGCGACGACGTTCCCGGAGGACCTCGACAACCCATCGGCGCTGTCGCTGCCGTTCGAGTACGCGCTCCGCGAGGACCGCTCGCCGTTCGACGCCGCACGAGCGCTGAACGAGCGCGACGAGTACGACTTCGACCTCGACTTCTGGCAGCAGTTCGACAACCCGCAGCCGGACCCGCCGACGGGGCGCGGTCGGGCGCGAGCGGTCGTGTGGAACTTCCTCGACACCACGCCGGTCCACCGGGAGCCGATCGAGAGCCCGGAGCCGGACCTCGTCGAGGAGTGGCCGTCGAACGGCCAGCAGCGCAACGTCTACCGCCTCGACCAGAACAACAGCGAGGTCCAGCGCCGCGCGATGAACCGCCTGAGCGAGGCCGACGGCGCCATCGACACCATCATGACGACCGGCCGCCAGGTCGAGCACCAGGGCGGCGGCTCGGAGACACGGTCGAACATCTTCACGGCCGACCTCCAGCCGCACATGTACGCCGAGATTCACCCGGACATGGCCGAGGACCTCGGCGTGGACGGCGGCGACCTTGTGGTGGTGGAGACGACCAACCGCGGGTCGGTGCTCGTGAAGGCGCGCGTCACCCACCGGCCGAACGCGGAGGAGACGTTCCTCCCGTACCACTGGGGCGGCATCTTCCAGGGCGAGAGCCTGCTCGACGAGTACCCGGACGGCATGGCGCCGTTCGCCATCGGCGACAGCGTGAACTCCATCACGTCGCCGGGCTACGACGTCGAGACGCAGATGCAGGAGACGAAGGCCGCGATGGCCCGCATCCGGAAAGCCACCCAGGACGTCGTCGACGAACTCAACATGGACGTCGACCTGTCGGAGTTCTCGTTCCCCCAGGACGAGAACGACATCGGCCGACAGAAGGACTTCGACGTCCGGGAGAACAAACCCGTTCAGTGACCAATGTCATCGAATCAACAATCACAGCGTGAGGTCTTGAGCCAGGGGGTCATCAGCACCGGCGATGGTGCGCGCATCTTCCCCGACGTCGAGGCCTGTATCGACTGCGGCGGCTGTGTCGTCGCGTGCAAGCGCACGTGGGACATCGGCCCGGAGGAACAGCGTATCAGCATCTCGACGATGTTCGAGGGCCAGCAGGCCGACGACGGCTACAACGCCAACAGCTCGCAGGCCCTCGACGACGGCGCGTTCCCCGGCGAGACCGCCATCCCGATGCAGTGTTACCACTGCGAGAACGCGCCCTGCGTGTCCGTCTGTCCGACCGACGCGCTCCAGAAGAACGACGACGACTTCGTGCAGGTCACCGACGACCTCTGCGTCGGCTGCCAGTACTGCCTGTCGGCGTGTCCGTTCGGCGCCCCGCAGTTCCCCGACGAGGACGACGGCGGGAACGCGGTCGTCGGCTCCGGCGGCGTGATGGACAAGTGTACGATGTGCGAGGAGCGCCAGGACGTCGGGAAGGGTCCGGCGTGCGCCGACGAGTGCGCGACCGACGCCATCCTCGTCGGTCAGCCCGGCCAGATCGCCGACGAGCTCGACAAGCGGGACCGCGACCCGTTCTTCAACGACGAGGCCATGTCGGTCATCTTCGGCGAGGACGCGGAGGTGTTCGAGTAATGCCCCGTCGCGACGACGCACGCGGCATCTCCGAGGCGCTTGCCGTCGCGGTCAGCGCCGTCGTCGGCATCGTCGTCGCAGCCGCGTCCGTCTGGTTCTTCGGCTCGACGTTCGACACGAGCTTCGAGACCCTGTACCGCGTCAACCCCACCGTCGAGGGCGGCGGCGTCGGCGCGGACTTCGCGGCCGGGCAGGCCGACCCCCTGTTCGGTGCGCTCATCACCGTCATCCACGCAGTCGACGTGCTGATGGGCGTGTTCATCCTCGTGATGGTGTTCGTCCACTGGGGCGCGTTCCGGCGCCTCGGCGCGCGCATGCGGGACCACGACGAGCCCGCGGAGGTCGCCAACGAGTCCGCCGAGACCACCACGGTGCCCGCAGGGGCCACCGCGGACGGCGGCCGCGACGCCGACAGCGGAGGTGAGAGCGCGTGACGAACATGGACCACGGGAAGTTCACGCGCGTCACCACGTACTTCCACTCGCTGCTGGCGCTGGACGTGTTCCTGCTGTTCTTCACGGGCTACTCCGTGATGTTCAACGACGAGCTCTGGTGGATGGTGGAGTTCATGGGCGGCAACACGGGCGTGCTCGCGCTCCACCGCATCGCGGGCGTCGGGCTCATCGTGCTCACCGTCTTCTGGGTGACGCTGATGCTCATCGGGCCGGGCCGCCGGAAGAACTTCAAGGCCGTCCTGCCGACGCCGACGGACGCGAAGGCGTTCGTCCAGGACGTCCAGTTCGTGCTCGGGCGCGCCGACGAACGGCACCCGAACGCGCGCCAGTTCGCGGGCTACGAGTCCGACGAGGTCCCGCTGCTGTCGTACGTCGGGAAGGGCGTCGTCTGGATCTTCACCGTCGAGCTCGTGCTCCTGATGATCTCCGGGCTGCTCATCTGGAGCAAGGTCGGCGCCGCGCAGTTCTTCCAGACGAAGGCCGCCGCCACCGCGTTCGTCACGTTCCACGGCCTGCTCGGCGTCGTGATGGTGATGGGCGTCATCTTCCACATCTTCGAGCACGGGTTCCACCCCGCGTTCTACCCGGTGGAGATGAAGGCGTTCGTGCCGAAGTCGATGATGCCCCACGAGGACCACGACGACGACCACGAGGGCACGGGCATCGAACTGCTCTCGCTGCGGCCGTCCTGGAATTGGGCGGTGAACCTCGCTGGAGCGGCGGTCGTCATCGGCATCGTGAGCGTCCTCCTCGGGAGCATCTTCGACTCCGGCTACCCGGTGCCCAGCGAGCTGGCGGTGGGTGGCGGCCCGTCGAGCGTCCTGCTCACCATCGGTATCAACATCGGAATGCTCGTGCTGCTGCTCGGCGTCGTGCTGTCGACGTACGGCAACATCCTGCGCGCTCGCTACGAGCGCCAGGTCGCCGCCGAGACCGAGCGCGAGACCGCGGCCGACGGCGGAGAGCCCCGGAGCGAGAACTGACCGCCGCCGAGTCGCGCTATTCTTTCGACGGCAGCCGGTTGGTTTAAGTCGCTCGTCGCGGTAACGGGCAGCATGGCTGGGATACTGAACGTGGCGTACGTGCTGCTCGCACTGGTGGTCGCAATCGGCGGCGTCTTCACCGTCTGGTGGGTCGGCCGCGACCTCGACGACGGCGTCTCAACGACCTCGGACCTGCTCCGCGCGGTCGCGGTGACGGCGTTCATCGCGCTGCTGGCGTGGCCGCTGCTGAACTAACGTCGCTCGTCCAATCGCTCGTGAGAAACAGGTCGTATCGACACAGTTTCCACCGCAGTCGTTGCCGCCGCGGTTTCGTTATCCGACGGCGGGCGTGAAACGTCCGTTCAGCACAGAGGAATCAGGTATCGCGGTGATCGGCCGACTCACACGCTTACGCGATCGGTTCGCTGGAGTGCTCACTCGGTCTCCGTCTCCTCGGTGTCGTCCAGTTCCCCGTGCTGAATCACGAACACCGGGCCCAGGAACTGCTTGGCGACCTGGTCGGCAGTCATCCCGAACAGGAACGTCGCCACCGATGGATCCGATTCTCCCATAACGATCGCGTCGTAGGTGTCGGACGCATCGACGATCATCTCTCGGGGAGTGCCGCCACGCGAGATCTGTACGTCGATCGCGTCCGGAGAGATGCCCTCGTCGGAAAGCCGAGTCGCGATCCCGTCGAGCAGCGTCTGCACGTCCGCGTCGGTTTCGTCCGCTCCAGCGACGTGGTACAGCGTCACGTTGACGTCGATCGTCGCGAACAGCCCCGAAACCAGGCGGACAAACCGATCGACTCCGGCGACCCCGCGGACCCCGACGAGTATACTCTCCACCGGTCTCGTCGCGTTCGCGACCAGTACCGCGAGGCAGTCGTGCTCGCCCACCACTCGATCGATCGTCGTCTGTCCGTCGTGGGTGAAGACGAGCTGGGATTCGACTGTCGCCCCCGCGTGCTCGAGTATCGCCGTGAAGTCGTCGAGACGGCGGGTGGCTTGGTCTCCGAACTGGTCTCGGGCCTGCTCGGTCGCCGTCTGGTCTGGGACGACGTGGTAGCCGAGCAGGACGACGTGTGCGTTCGCGAGGAGTTCGGGGACGCCTTCTGGAATCGAGTCTCCCTCGAGAACACGTAACGGGAGCAAGATGCTGGGTCTGTCGACCATTGTCTGAACATCCAGTCGGGTGTGAGTGGACTGGTTACGAGAGTGGGCGCGCGCCGACATAAAGCCGGTGGACTGTACAGCCACCTTACCAAACGTTTTTCTGATATTACCGTCGTTCGACGTTTGGATGTCGGTTACAGAACAACGGCGGGAGTCTTCGTCGGAGGCGGAACGACGAGTCCGGAACTACATGGTCGACGACGAGGAGATCTCGTATTCGCTGCGGTTTCGACCGACCGGCTTCGTCAACTGGCTCAAATCACGACTCGGGTACGGCGTCACCCATTGGTTCGTAACGAATCAACGGGTAATCCAGGAGACGCGCGTCAGTGGGGGGTTCACGTTCAAGGACGTCCCACACGAGAAAATTAGCTCGATCGAGTACGGATCGAGCGTGTCGATTCCACTCATCGTCGCCGGTGCTGTACTCGGCCTCCTCGGCCTCTTCGCGATGACCCAAGGCCCCGGTGCCGGGTTTATCGTTCTCCTAGTGGCACTGGGGATAATCGGATTCGCGTACTGGAGGCAACAGCAGGTCCTCGCCGTCCACGCGTCGGGCGGTGTGTCGCTCGCGTTAGCGATATCGAAGGGGAAACAGGTCGACGAAGTCCTGTGGTACCTGCACGCGGAGCGCAACAAAGACGGCTACTGAACGACGCGGGCGCCCTTCGACAGCGGAACTGTAGTAGTCGGCTTTCCAGGGACTCCCCCTCAGTGTCCGGCGGGTAGTATCGTGAGGGTACTACGCGGTCAGCAGTTCCGCGGACTCCTCGGAGAGCTCGACGGTGACGTCCTGGCGGGTCTGCTGGCTGATCTGGTCGATGTTCCGCGTGAGCACGTCGAGGATGTCCTCGGGCTCCGGGTAGACGAGCATGTTGCCGTCGTCGTCCTCCATCACGAGCTGGGTGTCCGCGAGGTTCACCTGGTCGTGCTGGAGGTGCGCGACGATGGCGGGCAGCTCCTCTGCGCCGCCGGGGTCGCCCTCCTCGACCATCGTCACGTACAGCGCGTCCAGACCGATGAGGTCCTTGTACTCGCGGACGCGGCGCGCGATCTCCACCATGTCCGTCGTCACGGCGGTCTTCTCCGGGTTTCCGTGTTCTCCCTCGTAGCAGTGCTTGCACACCCGCAGTTCGATTCGCATGCGCGACCGAAGGTCCGACGGCGGCTTGAACCTTCGGCTGTGCGGGCGATTCGCCGCCGCTCCCGACGGAAGATTAACCACGCGTGCGGGACAACGGTGGGCCATGCCCGCCGAATCGCTCGCCAGTCACCTGCGCGAGCTCGACGCCGGCGCCCTGCTGGCTGCCGTCCACTACGAGGGCGACGACTACGACACCGTCTTCCGACACCGGGAGATCGAGAAGTCGTACACGGACGACGAGTTCGAGGAGATGGCCAAGCACTTCGTCCTGAAGGGCTTCGACGACCCGCTCGAACAGCCGGAGTTCTCGCGGTTCGGCCACCTCGACGCGACCGTCCGGTGGTTCCACGAGGTCGTCGTCATCCAGGTACCCCTCGACGAGTGGGCGGGGATCATCGTCGCGTTCGACCGGGAGTCCATCGAGGACACCGGGACGCTCGTCGACGGCCTCCTGGAGTTCGTCGAGGAGAACATCGAGGACCACGGCGACCCCGACGACGACGTCGACGAGTTCGCCGAGGAGTTCAGCTAGTAGGACACCCACTCGGTCGGCGAGTTCCCGAGGCCGACCACGCGCAGCTCGCGGCCGTCGTCTTCGCTGCGCGTCTGAATCATGCCGTCGTACAGCGGCGCGAGCGTGTCGAAGCTCTCGCGGTTGCTGGTGTCGAGGACGCCGAGTCCGAGCCAGTCCAGCCGCTCGACGTGGCCGGAGAAGACGTGGAGGAACCGGTAGACGCGGCGCGTGTCGGCGTACATCAGCATCGTCGAGATGGTGGAGACGTCGAAGCGGACCTGCTCGCAGTTCCGTCCGAGGCGCTGGAAGATGCCGCCCAGCCGGATGCCCATGTCGGTGACGTCGCCGGGCGAGGAGACGTACTTCACGAGCTCCTGGTCGCGGACCGACTCGCCGCGCTGGCGGGTGACGCAGTCGACGACGCCGGCGCGGCCGTTCTTCACCTGCTCCCAGACGTTCGGCGCGCGCTTGCGGACGGTCTTCGTGCTGTCGTGGGTGCCGACGACGATGCCGCCCTCGTCGCGCTCGCAGCCGTCGTCGACCAGCGAGAGCGCGAGCTCGCGTTTCCCCGTCAGCGGCGGCCCGCCGACGAGGAGGTTCGTCCCCTCGGGCACCTCCTCGATCGGGAGGAATGCAGCGACGTCGTAGCCCATCGTACTGGCTTGGTCGCCGCTCCGACATAGGGCTTGTTCCCGAGCTGTAACCAGGAGTACGACAAACGGCCTACTGTCGCTCCGCGCGCAGCTCCTCGACGAGGCCGCGAGCGGCCGTTCGGACGGCCTCGTCGCTGGACTGGTCGGGCTCCCAGCCGAGCGCCGCGAGCTTCTCGATGGAGAGGCGCATCTTCGGGACGTCGCCGGTCCAGCCGCGGTCGCCGCCGGTGTACTCGTAGTCGGGGTCGACGCCCAGCTCGTCTGCGACGATGTCGGCGATGCGGTTGACCGACGTGGTGGTGCGCGTGCCGAGGTTGTAGACGTTGTAGTCGTCGTCCGCGTGCTCGATGACGTGGGTCATGGCGTCGACGCACTCCTCGACGTGCATGTAGGACTTCTCCTGGCGGCCGTCACCGAGGATGGTCAGCGTCTCCGGGTCGTCGAGCAGCTTCTCGATGAAGTCCGGGACGACGTTGCCGCGCTGGCGCGGCCCGACGATGTTCGCGAAGCGGTACACCCACGACTGGACGCCGTAGGAGTTCGCGTACGTCGAGATCAAGCCTTCGTCCGCGAGCTTGCTCGCGCCGTAGACGGAGATGGGTTCGAGGGGCGCGTAGTCCTCCGGGGTCGGCATCGGCGCCTCGCCGTAGACCGTCGAGGAGGACGTGAACGCGAGGTGGTCGACGCCGACCTCGCGCATCCGTTCGAGGACGTTGTACGTCATCTCCGTGTTCTCCTCGAACAGCTGGCGGGGTTCGCCGTAGTTGGTGTCCGTGTACGCCGCGAAGTGGAAGACGATGTCGACGTCCTGCGTGATTACGTCCGCGACGTCCTCGGGGTCGCGTACGTCCGCTTTCCTGAACTCGACGCCGTCGGGCACGCGGTCACGGGTCCCCTTCGAGAGGTTGTCCACCGCGAGCACGTCGTTGTCGGCCGCGAGGGCGTCGGCGAGGTGCGAGCCGACGAGCCCGGCCGCGCCCGTCACGACGACGCGCTTTCCTGAGAGCTCCATACTGGACGGCATCACGGCTGCCCGCAAGTGCTTTCCGACTTTTCACAGGTCGACGCGTTCGGCGCTCCACGCCCAGAGTCGCGCCGCGAGTTCGTCGTCGGTCGCCTGCTTCGCGGGGGTCGCCCGCTCGCAGTCCTCGTAGTACTCCCCCGTCGCGTCCACGTCGCCCGCGGCGAGGTACGTCGGCGTGACGGCGGCCGAGGCGGACGAGTCCACGACGCCGAACGTCAGTCGGCGCGGCACGGCGGACAGCACGCGCATCACGGCTCGAACGGGCAGCGAGGCGTTCCGCCAGAGGCCGCTGGACGGCACGAATCCCGGGTGGCAGGCGTTCGCCGCCGGGCCGTCGAGCCGGCGGGCGAGCTCCCGGGTGAACAGGACGTTCGCGAGCTTCGACCGCGAGTACGCCGCGAATCCGTCGTAGTCGTCGACCGACTCGACGCCCGACAGCGAGAGGCCCGCGCGCCGGTGGACTTCGGAGGCGACGGTGACGACGCGGCCGCCGTCGGCGAGCGCGTCCCGGAGGCGGTTCGTGAGCAGGAACGGCGCGAGGTGGTTCGCGTGGAACGTCCGCTCGACGCCGGCGTCCGTGAGCGCGCCCGTCTCGAAGTGCGCGCCGGCGTTGTTCACGAGCACGTCGAGCTCGTCGACGCGGCCCGCGACGCGCTCGGCGAGGTTCTCGACCTGCCCGAGGTCGAGGAAGTCCGCCCGGAAGAACCGCGCGTCTGCGCCGTGCTCGCGGAGCCGGCTGGCGACTTCCTCGCCGCGGTCGCGGTCACGGCCGTGGACGTAGACGTCGGCGCCGAGGCGGGCGAGCGCGAGCGCCACCTCGCGGCCGACGCCGCTGGTCGCGCCGGTCACGAGCGCGGTCGTCCCCGAGCGGTCCCGGTCGGCGACCCCCGCGGCGGCTTCGGGCCGAACCATACCCGGGGATTCGGACGGCCGCGCCATAAATCAATCCGGCAACGCCCGCGCCCGCGGAGAGACTTTTGAAGCTCTGGCCCATCCTGATAGGTATGGATTCCCCCTTCGACGTGCTCGGGGTCGACGAGGACGCCTCCGAGGGGGAGATCAAGCGAGCGTACCGCGAGCGCGTCAAGGACGCCCACCCCGACCAGGGCGGCTCCGCGGCGGAGTTCCAGCTGGTGCGCGCGGCCTACGAGAGGGTCACCAGCGACGACGCCGAGTCGAGCACGGACGTCGCGACCGAGGCGGGCTTCGAGAGCGAGCCCGCGGGCTACGACGTCGGCCAGGACCGCGACTTCCGGCCGTGGGAGGAGAGCCACGTCGAGTACCTGAACTACGCGGTGCTCGACGACCACGGGTGGGCGCTCGACGACGAGGACCTCTTCGAGCGCGCGGCCGCCGCCGGCCTCGACCCGGTGAACCACGGCGAGTTCGACGTCCAGCCCGGCGAGTCGCTTTTGGAGGCCGCCGAGGACCGCGGGTTCGCGTGGCCGTACGCGTGCCGCGGCGGCGCGTGCGCGAACTGCGCGGTCGTCGTCGTGGAGGGCGACCTCTCCCAGCCGACCGACCACATCCTCTCCCCGGAGCTGGTCGCCCGGGACATCCGGCTGTCCTGTAACGGCATCCCCGCGACCGAGGAGATGCAGGTCGTCTACAACGTCAAACACCTCCCCGAGCTGGAGGACCTGCGGCTGCCGCCGTACCCCTTCGAGCTCGCGCACGCCGACGACTGACGAGTCGAAACGCGTACCCCCGCGGGCCGACTGTCCGAGCGTATGCACGGAGAGCCAGAGGTCGCGGTGCTGCGGTACGGCCACCGGCCGGGCCGCGACGACCGCATGACCACGCACGTCGGGCTGACGGCGCGCGCGCTCGGCGCGGACCGCGTCGTCTTCCCGGGCAACGCCGGGCAGTCCGAGGAGACGGTCGCGGACATCACGGAGCGCTTCGGCGGGCCGTTCGATGTCGAACTCACCGACCAGCTGGACGCGTTCATCCGGGACTGGGACGGCGTCGTCGTCCACCTCACGATGTACGGCGAGCGCGTCCAGGACGTCGAGAGGGAGATTCGCGACGCCCGCGAGGACGAGCCGCTGCTCGTGGTCGTCGGCGGGGAGAAAGTCCCCTTCGACGTGTACGAGCACGCGGACTGGAACGTCGGCGTCACGAACCAGCCCCACTCGGAGGTGGCCGGACTGGCGGTGTTCCTCGACCGCCTCTTCGACGGCCGCGAGCTCGAACAGGAGTACGAGAACGCCGAGCGCCGCGTGATTCCGCAGGCGCTCGGGAAGCGCGTCGAGGACGTCGACGCGGAGTGACGGTCAGAGCCCAGTGACGTTGCCGTCCTCGTCGACGTCGATCGCTTCCGCGGCCGGCTCCGACGGCAGCCCCGGCATCGTCAGCACGTCCCCGGTCAGCGCGACGACGAACCCGGCGCCCGCGGACGGGTACAGCGCCCGGACCGTGAGCGACCAGTCCTCGGGAACGCCGAGCCGGTCGGGGTCGTCGGACAGCGACCCGGGGACTTTCGAGACGCACACCGGGAGGTCGCCGAACCCGTGGTCGGCGAGCCGCTCGAGGTCGGACTCGGCGTCGGCGGTGAACGTCACGCCGCTGGCGCCGTAGACGTCCGTCGCCACGGTCTCGATTTTCTCCGCGAGCGACGCGTCCAGGTCGTAGAGCGGGGACGGGTCGCCGGGCTCGGCGGCCGCCTCGCGGACCGCCCGCGCCAGCTCCGCACCGCCCTCGGCGCCCCGCCGATAGACGTCCGAGACGGCGACGCGGACACCGAGGTCCTCGCAGTGGTCGCGGACGGCCGCCAGCTCGGCGTCGGTGTCCCCCGGGAACCGGTTGAGCGCGACGACCGGCTCGGCGCCGAAACGGCGGAGGACGCCGACGTGGTGGTCGAGGTTCGGGAAGCCCGCGCGGGTCGCCGCGACGTCCTCGCCGTCGACCCCAGCCCCGTCGGTCCCGTGGTGTTTGAGCGCGCGGACGGTGGCGACGAGGACGACGGCGTCCGGCTGAACGCCCCGGCGGCCGACGATGTCGAAGAACTTCTCGGCGCCGAGGTCAGCGCCGAAGCCGGCCTCCGTGACGACGAAGTCCGCCAGCGACAGCCCGACGCGGTCCGCGACGAGCGTGTTCGTCCCGTGGGCGATGTTCGCGAACGGGCCGCCGTGGACGAGCGCGGGCGTGCCGGAGAGCGTCTGGACGAGGTTCGGGCGGACGGCGTCCCGGAGCAGCGCGGTGACGGCGCCGGTGACGCCGAGGTCTCCCACGGTGACCGGCTTCTCGTCGCTGTCGTAGGCGACGACGACGCGGCCGACGCGCTCGCGGAGGTCGGCGAGGTCGTCGGCGAGCCCGAGCACCGCCATCAGCTCCGAGGCGGCCGTGATGACGAACTCGGACTCTCGCGGGACGCCGTTGCCGGAGCCGCCGAGCCCGACCACGACGTTCCGCAGCGCGCGGTCGTCGACGTCGAGCGCGCGCGGCCACGCGACCTCGTTGACGTCGACGTCGAGGTCGTTCCCGCGGTAGAGACGGTTGTCGAGCGCGGCGGCGACGAGGTTGTGGGCGGCCGTGATCGCGTGGAGGTCGCCCGTGAAGTGGAGGTTGACGTCCTCCATCGGGACGACCTGCGCGCGGCCGCCGCCCGTCGCGCCGCCCTTCAGGCCGAATATCGGGCCGAGCGACGGTTCGCGGATCGCCGCGACGCTGCGCTCGCCGGCCGCGTCGAGCGACTGGGCGAGTCCGATCGTCGTCACGGTCTTGCCCTCCCCGGGCGGCGTCGGCGTCATCGCGGTCACGAGCACGAGGTCGCCGTCGGTCTGCTCGTCGCTCGCGCGTTCGACGACGTCGTGGGCGAGTTTCGCCTTGTATCGGCCGACACGGTCGAAGTCGTCCGCACCGAGCCCCAGGTCGGACGCGACGTCCTCGATGGGGCGCTTCTCCGTCGCCCGGGCGATCTCGGCGTCACTCCGGTCGAGCGCGCGCGTGCTGGCAGTGTCGGTCATGTTCGGTACTCGACTCCGGGACGCCTTCAAACGCTGCCGCGGTTGCCGTCGACTGAGAACGGGCGGCCCCAGTCGGTGAGAACGTGCCGCAATACTGCCAGTAGGCGAAGCTTTCTTTCCGCGGACCGCCGCGGTCTGCGTATGAGTGTCAGTGGTGGAATCTCGCGGACGGCACAGGTCGCGAGCAAGTACTTCGTCGTCTGGGTGATCGCGGCGGCGGGCCTCGCGCTCGTCTACCCCAACACGTTCGTCCCGGTGCTGGACTACGTCAACCCCCTGCTCGGCATCATCATGCTCGGGATGGGGCTGACCCTCCAGCCCGAGGACTTCCAGCGGCTCGTCGAGCGCCCCGTCGACGTCGGCATCGGCGCGGTCACGCAGTGGCTCGTGATGCCGCTGGCGGCGTACGCGCTCTACCTGATTTTCGACCTGCCGGACGCCGTCGGCGTCGGCCTCATCCTCGTCGGCGCGGCGCCCGGGGGGACGGCGTCGAACGTGATGACGTACCTCGGGCGCGGCGACGTCGCGCTGTCGGTCGCTATCACGACGGTGACGACGCTCGCAGCGCCCATCGTGATGCCCGCGTGGACGCTGTTCATCCTCGGAGAGGCCATCGACGTGACGTTCGTGGAGATGTTCACGAGCATCGTCCAGATCGTCATCATCCCGGTCGTGCTCGGGTTCGGGATCCGGTACGTCCTCGACCGCTACTCGCCGAAGGCCGCGGCGGTCGGCGTCGACGTCTTCCCCGTGATTAGCGTCGTCGCCATCGTCGCCATCGTCGCCGGCGTCGTCGGCGCGAACGTCGACAACATCCTCACCGCAGGCGCGCTCGTGCTGGCCGCAGTCGTCATCCACAACGGCATCGGCCTCGGCGCGGGCTACGGCGTCGGTCGCGCGTTCGGCATGTCCGAGGATCGCGTTCGCACGACGACGTTCGAGGTCGGTCTCCAGAACAGCGGACTCGCGGTGGCGCTCGCGGCGTCGCTGTTCGAGCCGGCGGCCGCGCTCATCCCCGCGCTGTTCAGCGTCTGGCACAACGTCAGCGGCCCCGCGCTCGCGAGCTACTTCACGTGGCAGGACGACCGGACCGCTGACGCCGGCGCTGCGGCGGCGGACTGACCGCTGCCGGCGACCGACCGCTTAACTGGGAGCCGGACAGACACCGGGTATGCAGGAGTTCTGCGAGTCACTGCCGCTCGCCGCCGACCAGTGGTCAGTCGCGGGCGCGGACCGGTCCCAGCGGTCGACTGACTGGGGAACCGCGGACGAGGACGGCGTCACGCCGGGCGCGGTCGTCTGGCCGGAGTCGACCGAGGATGTCGCCGCCGTGCTCGAACGCGCGAACGAAGCAGGCGTGCCCGTGACGCCGTACGGCGCCGGCACGGGCGTCGCCGGCAACGCCGTCCCCGCGCGGGGCGGCGTGAGCCTCGACACGACGCGGATGGACGAGATTCTGGACGCGCGCCCGGACGACTTCCAGGTGGATGTCCAGCCGGGCGTCGTCGGGACCGACGTGGACGAGGCGGTCGAGCGCTACGGCCAGTTCTTCCCGCCGCTGCCGACGTCGGGCGCGATGGCGTCGGTCGGCGGGATGGTGTCGACGGACGCCTCCGGCCGGCGCACGGTAAAGTACGGGACGGTCGGCGACTGGGTGCGGGAGATCGAGGCCGTCGCCGGCGACGGCACCGTCTTCACGGCGGGCACGCGCGCGGTGAAGTCTTCCTCGGGGTACAACCTCCGGGACCTCGTCGTCGGCAGCGAGGGGACGCTCGCGGTGGTGACGCGAGTCACGCTCGAAACCGCCGGCATCCCCGAGCAGATTCGCGGCGGGCGCGCGGTCTTCGAGTCCGTCGCGGACGCCGCGGCCGCGGTCGCGGACGCCCGGCGCTCGGGCGTCGACGTGGCGTCGATGGAGCTCGTCGACGAGCACTGCGCGCGCATCACCAACGACTTCCTGGGAACCGACCTGCCCGACCGCCCGATGGTGTTCCTGGAGTTCCACCGCAACCACGGCGTCGATGCGGAGATCGAGTTCTGCGAGGGCGTGTTCGCCGACCACGACCCCATCTCGTTCGAGACCGTCGGCGAAGCGGAGATGAGCGAGCTCTGGGAGTTGCGGGAGGAGCTCCCGGAGGCCACCGTCCAGCACGACCCCGACCTCGTGTCCGCGCACTCCGGGGACGTCGCGGTGCCGCCGAGCGAGTTCACGGAGCTGGTGGCGTACATCCACGAGCGCGCCGCCGAGGCGGACCTGCTCGCGCCGTCGTTCGGACACGTCGGCGACGGCAACGTCCACTTCGACGTGCTCGTCGACCCCGCGGACGCCGAGATGGTCGGACGCGGCGAGGCGGTCGCCGAGGACATCGTCGGGCGAGCCATCGAGCTGGGCGGCACGTGTACGGCCGAGCACGGCATCGGGAACACGAAGCGGAAGTTCGTCCGCTCCGAGCACGGCGACGGCGCGGTCGACCTGATGGGTCGCGTGAAGGAGTGCTTCGACCCGAACGGCGTGCTCAACCCCGGAAAGGTGCTGCCCGAGGACTGACGGCGCGACCGTCAGACGGGGGAGTGACAAGACTTAATGCCGGCGCGGACCCCTTTTCACCCAATGGCTTTTGAGGAGCTACTCGACGACCCCGTGGTTCAGAAGTACCTCCACGAGCTGGTCGGTCCGAAGGGGATGCCGGTGGCGGTGTCCCCGCCGGACGGCGAAGTGACCGACGAGGAGCTCGCCGAGCGGCTCGGGCTCGAACTGAACGACGTGCGCCGGGCGCTGTTCATCCTCTACGAGAACGACCTCGCGACCTACCGCCGCGTCCGCGACGAGGACTCCGGCTGGCTCACGTACCTCTGGACGTTCGAGTACGACAACGTCCCCGAGAACCTCCGCGAGGAGATGGACCGCCTGCTGGAGGCGCTCGCCGAGCGCCGCGAGTACGAGCTGAACAACGAGTTCTACCTCTGTGAGGTGTGCTCGATTCGCTTCGAGTTCGGCGAAGCGATGGACCTCGGCTTCGAGTGTCCCGAGTGCGGGTCGCCCGTCGAGGCGATGGAGAACACCGACCTCGTCGAGGCGATGGACGAGCGCATCGAGAACCTCCGCTCGGAACTCGGCGTGAGGGCCTGATGGTCGTCCTCGCGACCAAGCTGTACGTCGAGGGAGAGGCGCGCGAGCGCGCGCTCGACAGCCTCACCTCGCAGGTCGACAACGACGTCGGCGACCTCGACGTCGACTTCGACGTCGGGGTGCGCCACGACGACTTCCCGACCGTGACCCTGGAGGGCCCCGACGAGGTCGCCGCGCGGAACGTTCTCGCGGAGACGTGGGGCGAAATCACGGCGGGCTTCGAGGACGGCGAGACGTACGTCGGCACGCTTGAGTCCTGGGACGACGACGGGTTCGTGCTCGACGCGGGCGAGGAAGTACTCGTGCCCGCCGACGAACTCGGACTCGGCCCGGGGTCGCCCGCCCAGATTCGCGAGCGGTTCGGACTCGTCCAGCACGTTCCCCTGCGGTTCACGTACGGCGACACGCCCGCGCTCGCCGACGACGAGCGCGACCGGCTCTACGACTGGACGCGGGGCACCGGCCGGCTGAACGTCAACAGCGCGACCCGCGGCGAGGTTCGCGCGACGGTCAACCGCGCCGGCCACGCCCGCGACATCGTCACGGTCGAACGCCTCGGCCTGCTCGAACAGAGCATCGTCTGCCGCGAGGACACGGACCCGCCGGGGCTGCTCGCGGCCATCGGAGAGTACCTCCCCTCGGAGCTGCTCGCAGTCGTTCCATGAGCAAACTCAAGCTGGCGGTCGGCGTCCTCCTCCTCGCCGTGCTCGCCGGCTGCGCCGGCACCGGGCTCGGCGGCACGCCCGCGCCCAGCGACCAGCAACTCGAACAGAACGCGACCTACGACTGGGAGGGGGACGCCGACGTCACGGTGACCGTCACGGGCGAACAGTACCAGACCGTCGCGGACGTCAACGACACCGAGCGCGTCCGCCTCGCGTCGACGAGCGGGTTCGGCGGCCGGAACCCGCTCCCGATCTCGGCGGTGCAGTTCCGCTACGAGAACGGCACCGTCGTCGGCGCCGACGCCATCGGCGTCTCCACGCAGAACCAGCGCACCGTCGTCGACCTGCCCGCCGAGAACGGCACGTTCGCGTACAGCGCGCCCGCGGGCTCCCGGTCGGTGAGCGCCCCCCTCGACTTCGAGGGGTCCCACGAGGTCGTGCTGCCGCCGGGGATGCGCGTCTCGTTCCCGGTGTTCGGGGACGTCTCGCCGGGCGGCTACGAGAAGTCCGTCGAGGACAACCGCGTCCACCTGGCGTGGGATTCGCTGTCCAGTGCCACCATCAGCGTGGAGTACTACCTCCAGCGCGACCTCCAGATCTTCGCCGCGATCCTCGCGGTGCTCGGCGTGCTCACTGTCGGCGGCGTCGTCTACTACCGGCTGCGCATCCGGCGGCTCGAACGCGAGCGCGAGCAGTCCGGCCTCGACTACGAGAAGTAACCCCGTTCCCTTTTCCCGCCCCGCCGCTTACGCGTGGGTATGCAGGTAGCGGTGGTCACGGTCGGCGACGAGCTGCTCGTCGGCGACACGGAGAACACGAACGCGACGTGGCTGGGCGCGCGGCTCACCGAGCGCGGCGCGACCGTCGAGCGCGTCGTCGTCGTTCCCGACGAGCGCGGCGACATCGCGACCGAAGTGGCGACGCTCGCCGACCGCTACGACGCGGTCGTCGTCACGGGCGGCGTCGGTCCGACCCACGACGACGTGACGCTGGACGGGGTGGCGGCGGCGTTCGACCGCGAGGTCGTCCAGCACGACGACGCGGTGGCGTACTTCGAGTCCCACGACGGCTACCAGTTCGCCGACCTCACGGACGGCACGGCGTCGCTCCCGGCGGGCGCGCGGCTGCTGGAGAACGACGAGGGCGTCGCGCCGGGCGCAGTCGTCGAGAACGTCTACGTGCTCCCGGGCGTCCCGGACGAGATGAAGTCGATGTTCGAGTCCGTCGCCGAGGAGTTCGACGGGACGGCCAGCCACGTAGAGTTCGTCCACGTCGACGCCCCGGAGAGCTCGCTGATCGACCCGCTGGACGAGATCCAGGCGGAGTTCGGCGTCACCGTCGGCAGCTACCCGGGCGACGGTGTGCGCGTGAAGATACAGCACGAGGACCCGGAGACGGCCCGCGAGGCCGCCGACTGGTTCCGGGAACGCGTCTGACTCGGGCTACCGGTAGAGGTAGGCGAGCCACGCGGCCGTAATTGCGAGTCCGAGAATCGTCACGGTCCATCCGACGACGCCGATGGGCAACGCAGTGCCCTCCGCGGCACTCAACAGGAGGCTCATGGTCGACCGTTCCCGCGGGGCGGCCTTAATTGTTCGTTCCCGACCGCGTCGCGGACGACGGCGACCACTCCCCGCCCGGTCGTGTCGGCGCCCCCGTCGAGCGAAACGAGGTACCCCGAGCGGTCGCTCGTCGGGACGTGGACGACGACACCGGTGTCGAACAGCCGCACGGTCGCGTGGAGAGTCCCGAGGTCGTAGAGGGATTCCTGTCGGGGGTCGGCATCGTCCTACCGGGTTCGTTGCGCGCTCATGTACGTTTCGAAGCGCCCGACCGCACGGCTTTTCGGCGGGAACGCCCAAGTTCGGGTATGCGAACTGTCGGCGTCGTCGTGAACCCCATCGCGGGGATGGGCGGTCGCGTCGGCCTGAAGGGGACCGACGGGAAGGTCGAAGAAGCCCGCGAACGCGGTGCGGAGCCGCGGGCGCCGGAACGTGCGCGGGACGCCCTCGAAGCGCTCCGGGAGCGCGCGCCCGACATCGAAATCCTCGCGTACGGCGGCGAGATGGGCGCCGAGGAAGGAAGGGCTGCGGGATTCGACCCGGAAGTCGTCGGCGAACCCGAGGGCGAGGAGACGACTGCGGCGGACACGCGAGCGGCGGTGCGCGCGTTCGCCGAGCGCGGCGTCGACCTGATTCTGTTCGTCGGCGGCGACGGCACCGCGACGGACGTCGCCAGCGCGCTCGACGAGCTCGACGCGGACATCCCCGTGCTGGGCGTGCCCGCGGGCGTGAAAGTGTACTCGTCGGTGTTCGCGGTGCGCCCGGAGGCCGCGGGCCGAGTCGCGGCGGCGTTCGAGGACACCGAGACGCGGGAGGTCAACGACATCGACGAGGACGCGTACCGCGGCGGCGAGGTACGCACGCGCCTGCGGGGAGTCGTCGAGGTACCGGTCGCAGAAGACCTCCAGTCCGCCAAGCAGGTCCACGCGGGCAGCACGGACGCGCTCGCGGAGGCCGTCGCCGACGCGGTCGAGCCCGGCGTGACGTACGTGCTCGGTCCGGGCGGCACGCTCGGCGACGTCGCGGACGCGCTGGGCGTCGACGGGTCGCCGCTCGGCGTGGACGTCTACCGGGACGGCGAACTCGTCGTGCGGGACGGCAGCGAGGACGAGATTCTGGCTGCGCTCGGCGACGAGAACGTGATTCTCGTGTCGCCCATCGGCGGACAGGGGTTCGTGTTCGGGCGCGGCAACCACCAGATTTCCCCGGCTGTCATCGAGCGGAGCGAAGTACGCGTCGTGGCGTCGCCCCGGAAACTCGACGAGACGGGCGTGCTTCGGGTGGACACGGGCGACGAGGGCGTCGACGAGTCGCTGCGCGGCTGGACGAAAGTCAGGACCGGGCGGTTCGAAGAACGGATGATGAAAGTCGTGTAGGAAGCAGAGCCGAGAGAGAGTCGTCGGGTCCGGGTTAGTCGTCGTCTTTCATCGACTGGAGCTGGTTGATGAGTTCGTCGCTGTCGGCGTCGGTGTCGAAGCTCACGTCCCCGTCGTGGTCGTTCTCGTGGACGTTGACCCCGCGGTCGTCGTCCGTGTCCACGCTCTGGTCTTTCTGCTCGGACTCGTCGTAGCTACCAAAACCCATGCCTAACTGAAAGGGCGGCGCCGGCAAAAGCCTCCCGGATTCCGCCCTCGCCCCCAGGTCAACGAACCTACCTTAAGGCGAGTATAAGGAGAGAGGAGTAAGATTAAGGCCATTCCAGTGCCTTCCGGACGTATGGAAACCCGGAAAGTCCAGCGGCTCGGTCCCTCGACGCTCGCGATGACGCTGCCCGCGGAGTGGGCGCGCAAGCAGGACGTCGAGAAGGGCGACGAGGTCACCGTCCGCGAGAGCGGGAAGGGCTCGCTGACGGTCACCCCAGAGTCCGCGCACGGCGAGGAGACGGAAGCCACGATTCACACCGAGAACTTCGACGCCGACGCCGTCGAGCGCGCCATCGTCGGCCAGTACGTCCTCGGCCGCCGCGTCATCCACGTCGAGAGCGAGGACGCCCTCGACTCCGAGCACATCAACGCCGTCTACAAGGCCGAGACGCAGCTCATGGGCCTCGGCGTCGTCGAGGAGACCCCCGAACGCATCACCATCCGCTGCTCGGTCGACCCCGAGGACTTCGACCTCGACAACCTCCTCGAACGGCTGGAGAGCACGGGCTCGACGATGCGCGAGGAGGCCGTGAAGGCGCTCGCGCACGGCAGCCCAGACATGGCTCAGCGCGCGCTCAACCGCGAACGCCAGGCGAACAAGATCTTCGTGTTGCTGCTCCGGCTCATCTTCACCGCCTACCAGAACCCGAACCTCGCGCGCGCCGTCGGCCTCGACGACGGCTTCCCGCTCATCGGCTACCGCTCCGTCGCGAAGAACCTGGAGCTCACCGCGGACAACGCCGAGGACATCGCGGAGATCGTCCTCGACGCGGAGGGCAACAGCCTCGACGTCGACCAGTCGACGATGCGGCGCATCCGGGAGTTCACCGACCAGGTCGACGAGATTACGGCCGCGGCCGTCGAGGCGGTCGTCACCCGAAACTACGACGCCACCGTCGAGGTCCGGGACCTGTTCGCGGAGCTCGGCGACCGCGAGGGCGACATCCTCGCGGACCTCCCGGAGATGGGAAACGACGACCTCCTGGAAGTCCGGGAGGTGCTCGTGAGCCTCCAGCAGACCGCCCAGTACGCGATGCGGAACGCCGAAATCGCCGCGAACCTCGCGCTCAACGAGCAGTCCGCGCACACGACCATCAACTGAGCGCGGCGTTCACCCCGTCTTCTCCGCCTCCAGTGGGTTGCGCGAGGCGAGCGTGCACGCGAACTCCGGGTGTTCGGCGAAGTGCCGCACGAGCATGTGGCGCCGCGACCCCGTGACGCCGGCCGCCGAGAGGTCCTCGGCGCCGAACGTCTCGGGCAGCCGCTCGAACAGCCGGCGGACGTCCGCGAAGCTGTCGAAGACGGTGGAGTTGCCCGACGAGTCCGCGCTGCGGCGCTCGACGACGTAGCTGCCGTCCTCGCGGTGCTCGTAGGCGGTGCGGAAGAATTCCTCGCGTCTCGTCAGCGCGTCACCGACGGCGTCCCGCAGCTCGGCGGCGTGCTCGCGGGAGAGCTCGATGGTTTCGCCGCCGACGGTGACCCGGATATCGCCGCCGTCTGGCTCGACGGCGATGGACTGTTCACAGTCGGAGAACTCGACCAGGAGCCTGGGTACTCCGGTTCATGTTCGAGAGAAGCGAGTCGCCGCGTAAAAATCTGTCCCACCCGTGCGACCGCGTCACTCGCTGTGGCGCTCAGGCGCGGGCGACGCGCGGGAGCAGGCCGTCGTCGGTCGTCGTACTGTCGTCCGTCGTTCCGCTCTCGGTAGTCGAACTCTCCTCGGTCGTGGTGCTGTCCTCGGTTGTCGTCTCGTCGCTCGTCGTGCCGTTCGTCGTGCTTTCCTCCCTCGTCGTCCCGCTCTCGGTGGTCGTCTCGCTCCCGTCGGTGTCGCCGCCCGCACCGGCGTTCGTCTCGCCTTTCGTCCCGAACATGTCGGTCTCGATGGTGCGCGTGTACGTCAGGTCCTCAAGCGGCACGCGAATCGTCTCCGAGGAGCCCGGCGGCTCGATCTCCGCGTAGAAGTCGATGCGGAGCTCCGTCGTCTGGTCGTTCTCGACGTGGGTCACCCACCACTCGTCGAGGTTCTGGTTGTCGATGGCCGTCGGCGTCTCCACGACGCGGTAGGTCTTCCCCGGGATGGACTCGGTCTCCGCGGTCTCGCCGTCGCCGACTGGCACGCCGTTCATCGTGATGTTGTAGCCGATGTTCGAGACGACCAGCGGCGAGGCCTTGGGGTTGTAGACGCCGAACTCCAACTCGATGGGCGTCTCCTCCTCGGTGACCGTGCCCCACGAGGCGTTCGTCTGCCGGATGATGGCCACGGGGTCGTCGACGAGCGCCATGTCCGCGTTCACGGGACGGTCCTCGCTGGAGTTGAACTGCCCGATGAGGTCCGTCTCGATGGTGCGGTCGGCGGCCTGGAACGTCGCCGACCGCCCGACGAGCCCGGAGTGCGCGGTCGCTGTCACCGAGAGGTCCGTGCGCTCGCCGTTGCGCACGTGGCTCACCCACCACGGCGGGATGCGCTCGTTCCGGAGGTCCGTCGTCAGGTTCACCGTGGAGTTCCCGGCGCCGATGCCGACGCCGTCCTTGCTCCCCTGGGCCATCTCCACGTCGTTCATCGACACCGTGTAGTTCACGCTCGTGTCCCCGAGCCGGACGCCGACCGGGTTCGGGTTGTGCACGACGACGTCGGTCTCGATCTCGGTCCGCGTGTCGTCGACCGCCCCGAAGCGGTTGTCGACCTGTTCGACGCTCGGCACGCCGAGCGCGCCCGCGAAGAACGCGCCGCCGACCGCCAGCGCGAAGCCGGCGACGACGGTCACGGCGATTCGGAGTGTGCTCCCGAACAACAGCGCGCGCACGTCCATGCTGGACTGCGAGCGCTTCCGCGTTGAAAGTCTGTTGGCCCGGGACTGCTCCGAGTAGAACCAGTTAAGGGACCCCCGACGCAACCCCCAGGCATGACGACTGGGTCAACCCAGGAGACGGACATGAGCGTCGGCGTCGGCCTCGCGCTCGGCCTGCTCGCCGTCGCCGCGGCGGCGTACACGCTCGTCGCGCCAGGACAGTTCCAGACCGCACTCGGCTTCGCCGGCGCCGTCACGCTGTCGGCGCTGTGCGTCGCCGCCATCCACGCCTGGGGGTAGCAAAAGCGATAAACCGGCGAGGAGCGTAGATTCTAGGTAATGACTGACGAATACACCGACGAGGAACGCCGAATCCTGGAGTTCCTCCACGAGAGCGTCGAGAAGGGCGAGCGGTACTTCCGCGCGAAGAACATCGCGAACCACCTCGGGCTCTCCTCGAAGCAGGTCGGTGTGCGGCTCCCCGAGCTCGCGGAGAAGACCGAGGACGTCGACATCGAGAAGTGGAGCCGCTCGAAGTCGACGACGTGGCGCGTCGAACCCGCGTAATCGGCGGCTTTTTGCTGGCGGGCGGACAACTCCGCGTATGACAGTTCGGGTCGAGCGGACGTTCGAGGTGTCGGTCTCTCCCGAGGACGTGTGGGCGTTCATCTCGGACCCGGAGCAGCGCGCGGGCGCAATCAGCGTCGTGGACAGCTACGAGCGCGACGGCGACACGACGACCTGGCACGTCCGCCTCCCGATTCCGGTGGTGCGGAGCACGATCCAGGTCGAGACCCGCGACGTCGACGTGGACCCGCCGCGGTACGTGAAGTTCGTCGGCCAGTCCCGCATCTTCGACGTCACGGGCGAGCACGAAGTGGCGTCCGCGAACGGCGGCTCGCGGGTGACCAACCGGTTCGTCGTCGACGGGAAGGTGCCGGGCGTCGAGCGGTTCTTCGAGCGGAACCTCGACGACGAACTCGGCGGCCTGCAGGACGCCCTGGAGGCGGAGGCCTGAGATGCGCGTCGCGCTCGCCCAGATCGGTGTCGAGGGCGCGGCGGTGGATGCGAACGTCGAGCGCGCCGTCGACGCCGTCCGGGAGGCCGCCGGCGAGGGCGCGGACCTCGTCTGCCTGCCGGAGCTGTTCAACGTCGGATTCTTCGCGTTCGACGCCTACCAGCGCGACGCCGAACCGCTCGACGGCCCCTCGCTGTCGGCGGTCCGGGACGCGGCCGTCGAGGAGGGCGTCGCGCTGCTGGCGGGCAGCGTCGTCGAGGACCTCTCGGCGACCGACGGCGGCCCCGCGGAGGACGGCCTCGCGAACACGAGCGTGCTGTTCGACGCGGACGGCGAGCGCCTGCTCGCGTACCGAAAACACCACCTGTTCGGCTACGAGTCCGCCGAAGCCCAGCTACTCACCCCGGGCGAAGCCGTCCCGACCGCCGAACTCGGCGGGTTCACGGCGGCGGTCACGACCTGCTACGACCTCCGGTTCCCGGAGCTCTACCGTAGCCTCGTCGAGCGCGGCGTCGACCTCCTGCTCGTCCCGTCGGCGTGGCCGTATCCGCGCGTCGAGCACTGGAAGCTGCTGCCGCAGGCGCGCGCGGTCGAGAACCTCGCGTACGTCGCCGCGGTCAACGGCAGCGGCGACTTCGAGGACGCGCGGCTGCTCGGCCGCTCGACCGTCTACGACCCGTGGGGCACCGCGGTCGCGAGCACGGGCGACGAGCCCGGTATCGTGTACGCCGACCTCGACCCCGAGCGCGTCGCGACCGTCCGCGAGGAGTTCCCCGCGCTCGACGACCGACGGGCCTGAAGCGGAACCCGGTCACCGGGATACGTGAGTTTAAGTGCCGCGGCGCGCTACTACCGCGTGCCGGTAGTCGACGCTTTTCTCGTCGCACCGGCAAGACAACGCGTCCACGTCCGCTCCGCGTCCGCCGGCGCGGCCGCGTCCCCGGCCCGCGGCCGCAGTCAGCGGGACCAAATCCGCCACCCCTTCCGCCTCCTCTCCCACTTTCACACTCGACAGCCGCGGCTGGGCGCCTCGAAGAAAGAACGTGGAGGGGCGGCCGCTTCAGTCGTCCTGGGTCTTGATGTCCGCCGAGAGGCCCTGCGCCATCTCGATGTCCTTGCTGTTGTTGAGCGTCCACGCGGTGCGCTCGGTGACGGCCTCGATGACCTCGCGGGCGCTCGGATAGCCGTTGCCGGACTTCTTCACGCCGCCGAACGGCAGCTGGACCTCCGCGCCGATACATGGGAGGTTGCCGTACGACAGACCGACCTCGGCGTTGTCGCGGTAGTAGTTGATCTGCCGGTAGTCCTCGCTGATGATGGCGCCGGCGAGCCCGTACGGGGTGTCGTTGTGGATCTCGACCGCGCGCTCGATGTCGCCGGAGTACTCGATGAGCGCGACGTGCGGGCCGAACACCTCCTCTTTGATGCAGCGGAGGTTCGGGTCGTAGTCGACCTCGTAGACGAACGGGCCGACCCAGTGGCCGTCCTCGTGGCCGTCGGGAATCTCGCCGTCGTCGAGCTCCGTGCGGTCGACGAGGACGTTTTCGGCTTCCTCGCGGGCGAGGTCGTTGTACTTCTGGATCTTCTCGACGTGGTCGGGCTCGATGGCGGGCCCCATGAACGTCGAGTCGTCCAGCGGGTCGCCGACCGCGACCTTCTCGGCGACCTCCACGAAGCGCTCCTTGAACTCGTCGTAGAGGTCCTCGTGGACGATGAGGCGCTCGCTGGAGACACAGCGCTGGCCGGTCGTCTTGAACGAGGACATCACCGCGGAGTGGACGGCGATGTCGAGGTCCGCCTCCTCCGTGACGACGATGCCGTTCTTCCCGCCCATCTCACACGCGGCGAGCTTGCCGGGGTCCTCGGCGACTTCCTGGGCGATCTGCTGGCCGACCTCCGCGGAGCCGGTGAACAGGACGGTGTCGACGCGGTCGTCGTCGACGATGGCCGCGCCCGCGTCGCCGAAGCCCTGGACCATGTTGAACACGCCGTCCGGGATGCCGGCGTCCTCGAACATCTCCGCGATGATCTGGCCGCACCACGGCGTCTGCTCGGCGGGCTTCCAGACGACGGTGTTGCCCTCCACGAGCGAGACGGCCATGTGCCAGAACGGAATCGCGACCGGGAAGTTCCACGGCGTGATGCAGCCGACGACGCCGCGCGGCTTCCGCCGCATGTAGGCGTCCTTGCTCGGAATCTCGGAGGGGACGATGTCGCCCTTCGGGTGGCGGGCGTCGCCGGCCGCCCACTCGACCATGTGCCAGGCCTCGGCGACGTCGGCTTTCCCCTCGCTGATCTCCTTGCCGCACTCCTTGGTCACGACTTCGCCGAGCTCCTGGTGGCGGTCCTTGAGCTCGTTGTAGATGTCCCAGAGGTACTCCGCGCGGTCGATGCGGGACATCGACTGCCACTCCTCCTCTACGGCGTCCGCGGCCGCGATTGCCTCCTGGACGTCCTCCTCGGTGCCCTGCTGGAAGTCCCCGAGCGTCTCCCCGTTCGCGGGGTTCCGGCTCTCGAAGGTCTCCGAGCCGTGACCGTCGACCCACTCGCCGTCGATGTAGTGCTGGTACGTCATGGCAAAAACTGCGCGCGCAGCGGTGAAAAAGGTACACCTCCCATGGACGGGTTCGGCCCGCTCGGCCGCGGCGGTCGGCCTCGCAGTGGCCCGCCGTGCGTCGAAACTGTTCGTCGTCGAATTTCACGCCGGGACAGGCGCTCGTTCCTCGCAGTGACGCGCCGCTGGACGAACCCCTCCCCTGCGAGGAGTCCGTGGACACCGAGAGTCAGGAGAGCGGCGACGAGACCGGTGGGAACGAGGCGAGCAACGAGCGCCCCCCGAGTTCGATCGAGGTCAGCGCGTCGCCTCGTCGCACCCGCTCGCGGTCTTCTCGATTTCGCCGGCGAGCGCGGCGTTGTCGAAGTCGTGGTCGGGGCGGATCTGGATGAAGCTCAGGAAGTCCTGGGCGTCTAGCAGCGCCCCGGCGTTGTCCGTCCGCGTTCGCGGATTCTCCTCGGTCTCGTAGGCGTCGAGGGCGATTCGGACGACCGTGCTCGCGCCGAGAATCGGTTCGAGCGCCGCCAGCGCGCACGCCAGGTCGTACGCGCGGGCGCCCTCCAGGCCGTCGCCGGCGACGTTCGTCGCGTCGATGAAGAACAGCTCGCCGTCGTAGACGAGGACGTTCTCCCCGCGCAGGTCGCCGTGTGCGACGCCGTTCTCGTGCATCGCCGCGAGCGCGCGGAACAGGTCGGGCGCGTACGCCTCGACGTCCTCGACGGGGAGGTCGTCGAGCGGCCGGAACTCCGGGAGGTACTCCAAGACGAGCACGCCGAGGCCGTCCACCTCGAACGACTCGACGGGGTCGGGCGCGTTCACGCCGATGCTCTGGAGCTTCCGCGTGGCTTCGAGCTCGTGTTCGGCCATCTCGACTGGGCCGTCGAACGGCTCGAAGAACCCCTCGCGGCCGCTGGAGAACGCGCCGAGGTTGCGCGCGCCCGTGAACAGCGCGTGGACGAGTGCGTTCTGCCCGGAGACGACTTTCACGAACCACCGGTCGTTGACGACGCACGGCGTCGACAGCCAGTTGTCCGTCTCCAGGAACGTCACCCGGACTTCCTCCTGGTCGTAGCGCTCGGCGACCTCGCGAGCGACGGCCTCCAGGGAGCCCCACGGGACGGTCCCGCGGACGAACCGGCGAATGCTCACACCGACGAGACGGGCCGCGCGAATAAATTTCCAGCGGGCGCGTGGCCGAGCGCAGCGAGGCCACGTTACGGCGAACGCGGAGCGAAGCGATGCGTGAGCCGCGTGCTCGACCGCAGGAGAGCACGTCGTGGCGAGCCCACTGTGCGGCGAGCGGCGTGGCCGGAACAGGACACGCCCGGCAGGAGAGGAGTCTTTCACGGTCGTTCCGGTGTGTTTATGCGGTCGGTGGCAAAGCTTGCAGTATGGACTTCGACCTTCCCGACGAACACCGGATGGTTCGGGACACCGTCCGGGAGTTCGCGGAGGCGGAAATCGAGCCCATCGCGTGGGACATCGAAGAGGAACACCGCTTCCCCGCGGAGGTGTTCGAGGAGCTCGCGGACCTCGACATGATGGGCGTGCCCGTCAGCGAGGAGTACGGCGGGCTCGGCGGCGACCAGCTCATGTACGCGCTCGTCACGGAGGAGCTCGGCCGGGTCTCGGGCTCTATCGGACTGTCGTTCGCGGCGCACGTCTCGCTGGCGTCGAAGCCCATCGAGCTGTTCGGCACCGACGAGCAGAAGGAGCGCTGGCTGCGTCCGCTCGCGGAAGGCGAGTACCTCGGTTCGTGGGCACTCACCGAACCCGACAGCGGCAGCGACGCCAGCGACATGGACACCACGGCGGAGAGGGACGGCGACGAGTACGTGCTCGACGGCACCAAGCAGTTCATCACGAACGCGTCCGTCGCGGGCAGCGTGCTCGTGAAGGCGGTCACGGACCCGGACGCGGGCTACGGCGGCATCTCCACGTTCATCGTCGACCCCGACGAGGACGACGGCTTCGAGGTCACGACCGAGTGGGAGAAGATGGGGCTGAACGCCTCCCCGACCTGCGAGATTCAGTTCGACGACTGCCGCATCCCCGCGGACCGCCTGCTCGGCGAGGAGGGCGAGGGGTGGGAGCAGACGAAGAAGACCCTCGACGGCGGCCGCATCTCCATCGCCGCGCTCTCCACCGGGCTCGCGCAGGGCGCCTTCGAGGCCGCCAGGGAGTACGCCGTCGAGCGCGAGCAGTTCGGCCAGCCCATCTCGGAGTTCGACGCCATCCGCGACAAGCTCGTGGACATGCACCGGAAGACCGAGCGCGCGCGCCTGCTCACACACAAGGCCGCCACTCGCTACGACAACGGCGAACCCGTCACGAAGGAGTCCGCGCTCGCGAAACTCGACGCCAGCGAGGCCGCCCGCGAGGTCGCCGAGGACGCCGTCCAGACGCTCGGCGGCTACGGCTACACCACTGACTTCGCGCCCCAGCGGTTCTTCCGCGACGCCAAGCTGATGGAAATCGGCGAAGGCACCAGCGAGATTCAGCACCTCGTCATCGGACGTGAACTGGGACTCTGAACGCCCTGCAGCCGCGACTGGCAGCCCGCGTCCGCCACCAGATTCTTTTCCGAGGCCCGTCTCATCGCCGTCCGCAATGTCCCGAGACACGACTCCCGAGAGCGACGAGACGTGGAGCACGGACGCCGTCCGGCGCGCCACGGACGAGCTCCGCGAGGAGCTGGCGGAAGCGAAACGGGAGGCGTCCGGGAAGAAAGAGGAAGCGATCGAGACGGCCGAGGAGTACATCCAGCAGGCCGAAGACGCGCTGAAGAAGCGGAGCTGACGCCGCCGAACCTCAGGCGCGCTGCTCGAGAATCCTGTCGATGATGTCGCCCGTCGAGAGCAGTTCGCCGTCGTAGCGCTTCTCGCGGCCGGACGCTCGTTCGACCGTGCAGTCGATACCGCGGTCGGCGAGCTCGCTCTCGATGGCGTCGTCGTCGTGGTGCTGGTCGAAGCCGAGCGCGATGACGTCCGGGTCGATGTCCTCGATGGGCGCGAAGATGTCCGAGGGGTGGCCGACGCGGGCGTCGTCGACCGCGTCGAGGGCGGCGACGACGTCGCGGCGCTGGCGGTTCGGGAGCACCGGCGGTTCCTTGTGCGTGACGTTCTCGCGGCGCGCGACGATGACGTGCAGTTCGTCACCCATCGCCGCCGCGTCCTCTAAGTAGTGTACGTGGCCGGGGTGGAGTAAGTCGAAAGTCCCCTGCGCGACGACTCGTCTCACAGTTCCTCGTCGAGGTCTTCCTGCGTGAAGTCGAAAAACGATTCGGGTTCGGGGAGCGGGACGTCGTAGACGTCGAGACTCCGTGGTTCGCCCTCGTGGTCGAACGCGCGCCACGAGTTCGGGTCATAGGGCGCGCCGAGGATGACGTGGACGTCGCCGCGACCGAACGTCGCGCGGTCGGCGTCAGAGGGCGCGAGCACGCCGTTGGGGTGGGAGTGGACGCTCCCGACGGTGCGGAAGTCGTTGGGGACCTGACTGGAGTTGAACGTCGCGCTCACGGGGTTGGTCTCCGTGCCGGGGACCATCAGGACGTCCGTGACGATGTAGCCGTCGTCGGGGCCGGCGTCGAACTCTTTCGCGGGCGTCCCGCGGAGCAGGCCGAGGTACTCGTTGGGGTGGCTGTCCTCGGCCGCTTCCATCGCGAACTCTAGGGCTTCCCGCGCGATGCCGACCACGTCGGGACGCCCGCCGAACAGCATACTCGGTAGTCCGCGGCGGCGACTGTTGAGGCTTCCGGAACGCCGCTGGGCGACCGGGCGAGCGCCGCGTTCGCCCGCGAGACGGCCTTGAAAAGGGTTAAAAACGCAGACGCCGAATTGACGGCAAAGATGACTGACGTTTCAGCCGACGACGCGGGCGACCGCCCGGTCGTCGTCGACCTCCACTCCGCGTGTACCTCCCAGGAGGTCGAACCCGACGAGTACTACCACGCGACCGTGAACGGCGTCGTCGACTACGGCGTCTTCGTCGACCTCTCCGAGCACGTCTCCGGGCTCGTCCACGAGTCCACGTTCGACGGCGACCGCGACCTCGCCGTCGACGACGACGCCGTCGTGAAGCTCACCGAAGTCCGGGACAACGGCGACCTGAGCTTCGAGCTCGCGAGCCTCGACGACTACGAGACCGTCGAACGCGCGCACAGCTACGACCGCACGGACGCCGAGACGGTCGGCGACCGCGTCGGCGAGACCGTCCACGTCGAGGGGGAAGTCGTCCAGATCAAGCAGACTGCGGGCCCGACCATCTTCCGCGTGCGCGACGAGACCAGCGCCGTCCCCTGTACGGCCTTCGAGGCCGCGGGCGTCCGCGCCCACCCCGTCGTCGAAGTCGGTGACCTCGTCCACGTCGAGGGCGACGTCGAGGAGCGCGAGGGAACCTACCAGATCGAGGTCGCGAGCATCGAAGTGCTCGACGACGAGGACGCCGCGGACGTCGCGGGCCGGCTGGACGCCGCGCTCGCCGAGCGGGCCGAGCCGCTGGACGTCGACCCGCTCGTCGACTGGCCGGCCCTCGAAGGCATGCTCCCCGAACTCCGCTCGGTCGCGCGCACGCTCCGCCGCGCGGTCCTCGAAGGCCGCCCGATTCGGATGCGCCACCACGCCGACGGCGACGGCATGTGCGCGGCCGTCCCCGTCCAGTACGCGCTCACGCAGTTCATCGAGGACGCCCACCAGGACGCCGACGCCGCGCGCCACCTCCTCAAGCGCCTCCCCAGCAAGGCGCCGTACTACGAGATGGAGGACGCCACCCGCGACCTGAACTTCGCGCTGGAGGACCGCGCGCGCCACGGCCAGAAGCTCCCCCTCCTGCTCATGCTGGACAACGGTAGCACCGAGGAGGACACGCCCGCCTACAGGGCCCTCGACAGCTACGACATCCCCATCGTCGTCGTCGACCACCACCACCCCGACCCCGAGGCGGTGGACCCGCTCGTCGAGGAGCACGTCAACCCGTACCTCCACGGCGAGGACTACCGCATCACCACGGGGATGCTCTGCGTGGAGCTCGCGCGCATGATCTACCCCGGGCTCACCGAGGAGCTCGAACACGTCCCCGCGGTCGCGGGGCTCTCGGACCGCTCGAAGGCCACGGAGATGGCCGACTACCTCGAGCTCGCCCGCGAGGCCGGCTACGACGAGGAGTTCCTCCAGCACATCAGCGAGGCCCTCGACTACGAGGCGTACATGCTTCGCTACGACCCCGGCACGCAGCTCATCAACGACGTGCTGAACGTCGACGGCGACGAGGAGCGCCACCGCGAACTCGTGCCGTTCCTCGCGAACCGCGCCGCCGAGGACGTCACCGAACAGCTCGACGCCGCGTCCTCGCACGTCGAGCACGAGCGCGTCGCGAACGGCGCGAACCTCTACCGCATCGACGTGGAGAACCACGCCCACCGGTTCACGTACCCCGCGCCCGGGAAGACGACCGGCGAGATCCACGACCGCAAGGTCGAGGAGACCGGCGAACCCGTCATCACCATCGGCTACGGCCCGGACTTCGCCGTCCTGCGCAGCGACGGCGTGCGCCTCGACATCCCGACGATGGTCGAGGACCTCAACGAGGAGCTGCCGGGTGCAGGCGTCTCCGGCGGCGGCCACCTCGTCGTCGGCTCCATCCGCTTCGTCCCCGGGATGCGCGAGGAAGTCCTCGAATCCCTCATCGAGAAGATGGCGGACGCCGAACTCGACGAGGAGCTCCACAGCGCCCCGAAGCGGTAGTCAGCGCTCCCGTTCCCCATCTCTTCTCTCTCCTCGCTGGTCCTGCCAGAACCCGTCTCTGCCTGCTTCGGAGTCCGCGCCGAACTCGATGCGGCGCGCACAGCCCGCGACCGCGATCGCGGCCGCTGCGACGACGGCCGCGAGCCCGACCGGCAACCGCCACGCGCCGCCGCGCCAGTCCGCGCGGAACGCCCTCCCGAAGTACGTCGCGACCGCGTCGTCCTCGACCACGACGACGACTTCCCGGTTCTCCGTGGCGGCGTGCTCGTTCCAGTTCAGGCTGCCGACGAGCGCGCGCTCGCCGTCCACGACGGCGCCCTTCACGTGGACTTCCTCGTAGCGCGAGCGCGGCTCCGCCAACTCGGCTTCGAGGTCCAGTCCCTCCGCGGCCGCGATTCGGTTCAGGCGCTCGGTCGTGTTCCGATTCCCGTCGCGGGCGTACCACTTCCCGGAGAGCAGCACGCGCACGCGGACGCCGCGGCGTGCGGCGTCGACGGTCCAGTCGGTGAACGCGCTGTTGGGGTCGAGGCTGGCCTGCTGGACGACCAGCGACTCGTCGGCGGACGCGACGAGCTCGCGGACGCCACGACGAGCGTTGTCCGGTGCGACCAGCACGCGGACGCGGTCGGCCTCCGCGTCGACCGTCGGAAACCGAGTTGGATACGACTCGGTCGCGGGATCGCCGTCGACGACGGTGAAGTTCTCGCGGACCGCGTCCCACGGTTCGGCGTCTGCCCACTCGGTGTCGGCGCGGAACACCCTCGCGAGGTGGTCGGCGACCCGCGGGTCTGTCACAGCGACGCCCCAGCCGCGGTTGCCGTGGCCGCCGCTGCCGGACGGCTTCCAGTTCTCCGAGAGCACGACTGCGCGGTCGTCGGCGACGGCGTACTTGGCGTGGTGGAAGCTGTACCGCGCGCGCTCGCCGTCGAGCACGCGCACGTCCACGCCCGCGGCGGCGAGCACGTCGAGCCTGTCGTCCTCGGGACTGGGCGCGCCGCCCGCGACACCACCCTCGACGAGCACGCGTACGTCCACGCCGCGTTCGGCGGCCGCGACGAGCGCGCGAGTCGCGCGAGCTGACGTGAACGTGTAGCCGGCGAGGTAGAGCCGGCTGTCCGCGGATTCGAGGACGTCCAGCGGCGGGCCCGGGGAGTCGGGGAGCGCGAACGCCGACACGGACGCGTTCGCTGCTTCGACCGGCGCGAACGAGGACGCGCCCAGCGGCGTCCACTCGCCGCCGTCCCACCGTTCCGCGGTGGGAGCGCTCGGGTACGCGAGCGCGTCCACGGTCCGGTTTCCGGCGCGGAGTTCGACGCGCTCGCCCGCGTTCGAGAGCGCGAGCGAGCCGTTCAGACCGACGACCCGGTGGTCGGTGCGCTCGCGCGCGGCCGCCGGGTCAGTGGAGAGCGCGACGGTACCGGAGAGCGTGCGGTTCGGGAGCGCGGCGGCGTCGTTGTCGTCGGCGAGCGTCCAGCCCGTAGTGTCGGTCGGCTCGTCGAAGCGGACGGTGACGAACTCGCCGGCGTCGCCGTCGCTGGCGGGGTTCGGCGCGACGGCCGTGATAGTGGCCGTGGCGAGCAGCGCGGCGACCGCGAGGCGCACGAGCACGCCACGGGCTGGTCCCGGCTTCGCACTTGAAGTTCGGGGACGAGTCGAGGAGAACGGCGTTACGCAGCGGCTTCGGCGGCGTCGGAGTCGAGGGCGTCGGCGGCGCGCTGGGCCTCCTTCTCGACGAGGAACGAGCGGTCGTCGGCGTACTCGGCGGCGGCTTCGAGCGCGCGCTCGGTGCCGATCTGGACGAGCGCCCACGCCGCCGACGCGCGGACCGTGTGGCTGTCGTCGTCGGCGAGCACGTCAGTGAGCGGGTCGATGGCGCGCGTGTCGCCGATGAGGCCGAGCGAGCGTGCCGCACGAGAACGCACGCTGTCGTTGTCCGCGACGAGCTGGTCGGCGACTTCCTGGGTGGCATCCTCGCTACCGATCTCGCCGAGGGACTTCAGCGCGGTCTTCCGGAGTTCGGGGTTGCCGTCGGCGTCCACGAAGTCGACGACGTGCTCGATGCCGTCCTCGCTGCCGATGCGGCCGACGATCTCGACCGCCAGCAGGTCGCGGCGCGCGGCGCGCTCGCCGACCTCGTCGAGGGCGTCCGCGCTGCCGATGCGCTTGAGCGACTCCATGCAGTGGCGCTCCATGAAGTCGGAGTCGCCGAGGTGCTCCAGGCAGAGCAGCACCATCTCGACGTTCGCGCGCTGCTCCCACTGCTTGAGCGCCGTCCACTCCGGCGGGTAGTCCTTGTGCTTCTGGTTGATGACGTCGTAGAAGCCCTCCGCACGGAGCTTCTGGCGGACCGAGAGGTCGTCCCACTCCTGGGCGTCCTCGACGCCAGCGAGGAAGCCATCGGTCACCTCGACGAGCGCCTCGATCGTCTCGGTGTCCTCGTCCGGGTCGAGGTCCGCGGCTTCGATGGCCTCGGCGACCTGGTCGAGGTCCGAAGCGAGCGCCTCGGGGTCGGCGGTCTCGGCGCCCGTGAACGTCTCGTCGAGCACGTCCCCGGCCTCGTCGAGGTAGTCGTCGACGGCGTCCTGGAGCTGGTCTTCGCCTTTCTCGGTCCACTGCGTCGACGTGATCGTCGACTGTGCGTCCTCGACGTCCGTGACGACGTCCTCGGCGTACGGCCCGCGCTGGGCTTCGAGGTCGTCGCGGAGCGCCGACAGCCGGGACTCGACCTCGTCCGCGGGGTCCTCCTCGTCGTCCTCGTCGGGTTCCGGGAGGTCCGCCGCTTCGAGGTCGGACTCGACGCCGTCGAGGACGGCTTCGGCGTCGTCGAGGTCCGCCTCGGTCTCGGCGTCTTCGAGGATGGCCTCGGCGTCGTCGAGACGCTCCTGAAGCGTTTCTACGTCCACGTCCGGGGCCGGCGCGTCGGCCGACTCCTCGGGTTCCTCGTCCCCGTCGCTCATACCAATTGGTTCCGCCAGCGCGCCTATGAGCGTTTCCCTTCGCCCCGCCAGTAGAACCGCGGCGCGAGCAGGAGGTACGCGCACGCCCACGCCAGCAGCGCCCGCGGGAACACCCGCGAGACGACGGCCGGCGCGAGCACCGCGGCCGCCTGCAGGGCGCCCATCGCGAGCGCGTCCCGCGAGTAGAGGTCCGGGTACGTGACCGGCGACAGCATCAACACGGTGAGCACTGCGATGGACGCGACGACCACGGTCGGGTCGCTGATTCCGGCGAGTACGCCCGCAGCGAGAAGGGTCGCCGCGAGCGTCGTCGGCACGCCCTCCGTGTGGGCGTTGCCCGTGTCGTAGGCGGTGTAGAGGCCGAGGCGAACGACGCCCGCGGCGACGAACAGCGCACAGACCGCGAGCGCGACGCCGCCCCACGCGCTGTCGTACCCCCAGGCGTTCCCCGCGACGGCGGCGGCGAGGAACGCGGGCGCGACGCCGAACGACGCCACGTCCGCGAGCGAGTCGAGGTGTTCGCCGGCCGGCGTCCCGCCGTACCGCCGGGCGAGCACGCCGTCGAGGCCGTCCGCGATGGCCGCGAGCAGCACGAGGCGCGCGGCGAGCGCGACGTCGACGGTGGCCGCGACCACCGCCACGAAGCCGAGCGCCGCGTTCGCCGCGGTCACGGCGTCCGCGACGCCCAACCGGCCGACGAAGCGGGGCTGCATGTTCCACGCATCTCGGCAGGCGCCTTTACGTGTTTACATCCGCACCCGCCCGCGCGAGGGCGGTGGCGTCGCGCGTTCCCGCGCCACGGGCCCGGACCGCGCCGTATAAATGCCGGACGGTCCGAGTGTCGACCATGCAACGCCGGGCGTTCCTCGCCGCAGGAGCTTCCGCGACCGCGGCGCTGGCCGGCTGCGTCGGCCCGTCGCTGTCCGACTCCGAGTACGACATCGGCATGCAGTCGAACGCGTTCGTCCCCGAGCCAGCCGTCGAGGGCGCGGACGTCCCGACGTTCGAGGCCGCCGTCGGCGACACCGTCGTCTGGGCGAACACGGGCTCCCGGAACCACACCGTCACCGCCTACGACGACGGCCTCCCCGAGGGCGCCGACTACTGGGCGTCCGGCGGCTTCGAGAGCGAGCAGGCCGCCCGCGAGGCGTGGGAGCAGAGCATCGACGGCGGCGGCATCGTCCGCCCGAGCGAGACCTACGAGCACACCTTCGAGGTGCCCGGCGACTACTACTACGTCTGCATCCCCCACGAGAGCGCTGGGATGGTCGGGAAAGTCGTCGTCACCGAGTGACGATACCTGCGACTGCGCGGCGACGTTTTCGCGAAAAGTGTTGATGTGACGCGAGCGGTTAGGCGTCGTCCTCGACGCCGACCGACGTCTCTTCCTCCTCGTGGACTTCCTCGGGCGGCGCTTCGAGCGTCGTCTTCTGGACTTCCACGCGGCGGAGCGGGTAGATCGTGTTCGCCTCGTCGTAGATCGCCGAGGACAGCCGGCCCTCGATGATGGAGTCGATGAGGGCCTCGAACGTGCGGTCCTCGCCGGCCTCCTCCACGAGGTCGATCATCGTTCGGCGGATGGCCTTCTGCTGGCTCTGGTCGGCCTGCTTCGTGGTGTACGCGACCGGCTGGACCTTCAAGCGGTAGTCGTCCGTCGTGAGGACCGTGATGGTCACGCCGATCTTCGAGGAGCCGCGGCGCACGAGGCTACGCTTGTAGTCGCGCGTGAGCTCGTGCTTGACGAACTCGGTAGAGGCGGTGTCGCTGCCGACGTCGTTCACCTGGAAGGTGAGCTTGACGTTGTTCTCGCCGCCGTCGACGAGTTCGTCGAGCGTCGTCTCGATGGTTCGGTCGTAGATCTGTTCTGGCTCGTCGGCGGGCGTCTCGCCGAGCTCCTGCCGGTCGAACTCCTCCGGCGCGAGCACGGTGTACCACCGTTTCTCCTGGTTCTGCTTGGATACGGAACGTTCGCTCATGATTCGTGTGTCGTGTGTCGGTTCGCGTGCTGTGCAACTTCGGTCGCCACCGTGACGTTCACGACGTAGTCGTCGACCGTCGACTGGAGGCCGCCGGTGTCGTCGCGCTCGATGCGCGTGACGACACCGCCGTCCTCGACTCGCGTGTCCATCTCGGCGGTGTTGTCGGGGCGGACCGCGGCCGCGACGAGTCCGGGGTCCGGTACCTCGGTGCGAATCGTCGCCGCCCGCGTCATAGCGCACCCCGCACTGTCTCCACGAGGTCGGCTTCGTGTTCGGCGTCCGCGACGGCTAGCGTCGACGTCCCCGCGCCGTTCGGGAGGACGTCGCGGGCGTCCGCGTCCGTCGTCGCGAGTGCGCCGGTGTCGTCGCCGACGACGAGCACCGCGGGCTCGCGGGCGCGGTAGTCCCGAACGAGCCGCGCGACGGTCGGCTGCGCGGCGTCGGCCTCGACGACCTCGACCGCGCTGTACCGCGACGGGTCCGCGCGCCGGACCGCCGCGTGCGCCGCTTTCGCGTGGTCGCGCCACGCGTCCAGCGCAGCCGGCGAGTCGACCGCGCCGAGCGCCAGCGCGACGCCCAGTCCGGGCGCCGCCCACGCCAGCGCACCGAGCACGTCCGCGTACCCCTCGACCGTCTCGAAGGGGCCGTCGGGCGTCTCGTGCGGGCGGAGCACGCCTGCGACGCTGTCCGCGGCGCGAGCCGTCCCGGCGTCGGTCGCGTCGAGCGCGACGACGGACGCGAGTCTGCGTCGCGCCGCCTCGTCGAGCTCCGGCGGGAGGCCGAGTTCGGCGAGCGTCGCGCCCGCCGCCTGCTCGTCCCCGGAGAACGACGCGTGGACGCGCGTCGAGTGCGCCAGGCCCGCCGCGAGGTCCGCGGTCGGAATCCCGACGCCCGGCCGCCGCGTCAGGTCCGCGGTGTCTCGGACGTCCTCGGACGGCTCGATGCCGTCTGCGAGCGCGCCCGCGAACGCGAGCACCGGGTCGGGGTCCGCGCCGACCGCTCGTGCCGCGTCGAACGCCGCGTTCGGCGCGTCTTCTGCGAACACCGCGTCGGCCGCCGGCGACTCGACGCCGACTGCCACGAGGGACGCATCGGCCGCCTCCGAGTCCGGCGTGCCGCGAGTCGCGCGCACCTGGTACGGCACGCCGCGCTCCTCGCACGCGTCGGCGAGCATCGCAGCCGCCGCGATGCTCCCGCCGGTCGGCGCCGCCGCCACGCGAACGAAGTCCGCGTCGCTCAGCACCGACTCGGCGTCGGGCTCGGTCGCGGCCGCAGTGCGTCCCGTCGTCGCCATCTATTCGAGGAGCTCCTTCGCCTTCTCGTAGGAGTACTTGAAGTCCTGGTCGAGCTCGTCGCCGCGGTAGTAGTTGGCGAGCCGACGGAGCTTCGACTCCGTGTTCTGCAGCGCGCGCTTGTTCTGGTGGTCCTGCCCGTTCTCCTGGACGTGCTCGCGCAGCCGAACCGCCTTCTCCAGGAGGTTACGGAAGTCCTCCGGGAGCTCGGGCTCGGCGTCGTTCTCCTCCAGAATCTCGGTGACCTTCTTCCCCGTCGCCAGCTTCACGTCCGGGACGGGCGTGCCCTGCACGCCCTCGTCGCGGAGCTTCAGGCCGATCTGCGAGGGGTCGTGCCCCTGTTCGGCGAGCTCCACCACGCGGTCCTCGATTGCTTCCTCGTCTACGTCGCTCCACTCCGGTGGTTCGTCTGCCGCCGGGCGGTCCGAGCCGGACGACCCACGGCGGCGCGTGTGCATTCGTGCCATTGTTCGGATTGGAACTACACGAAACGCTGACGGCACCAGACGGTGCCGGAACACTACCGCAGTCCCAAGCCCCGCCGGCGGACGCGAGACGCGTCAAGCCCGCGGCGCGCAGTCGGATCTACGGCCGTGTGGTTCCCTACAGGCGAGAACACGCTCGGGGACGTAAAGGGTTTCCATCTCTCCGCACGGCCGCCTGCCCGCGAATCGCGGGGTTTATCAACGACCCCGGGCAACGTGTGACTGCGTTCGAGGGCTCGTAGATCAGTGGTAGATCATCCCCCTGGCACGGGGAAGGCCTCGGGTTCAAATCCCGACGAGTCCACTTCTACCGACGTCACCCGCGAGCGACTGGTGTGTCGCTCGCGGTGACTGGTTCGTAGTGGCGAAGTCGGGATTTGAAGCCCTACCAGTCGCAGCCCGCGCAGCGAAGCGAGCAGGAACGTCTGGTTCCGGGTTCAAATCCCGCAGACGAGCGAAGCCAGGCTGCGGCCCTCGCGAACCCTTCGGTTTCGACCGGTCCCGACGAGCCTACACTGTGATTGTGTAACGTGGCTACAATCGTTTTCACTGGTAGAGTCCGTAACCCCCGATGTATTTTGCCGCCGACCCTCCAACGACGAGGGCACGCGATGACCGACCAGACCCGGCCCGGCTTCGACATCCTGTTGCTGACCGCCGGCGTCTGGTTCCTCGCGAAGTTCCTGCGGTACGCGTTCCCGCCGCTGTTCCCGCAGTTGCGGAGCCTCTACGGTGTCTCGAACGGCGTGCTGGGCGCAGCGTTCACGACGATGATGCTGGTGTACGCGCTCCTGCAGTTCCCGGCGGGCGTGGTCGCCGACCGCCTCGGACCGGCCCGCGTCGTCGCCGGGGGCGTGGCAGTGACGGGGGTGGCGGCGCTGGTGCTGGCTGCGCCGGTGCCGCTGGCGGTGCTGGTCGGCGGGATGGTGCTCGTGGGGTTCGGGACGGGCGTCCACAAGACGGTCGCGGTGGACTTGCTGTCGACGCTGTACCCGTCGCGGCGCGGGCGCGCGCTCGGCGTCCACGACACGTTCGGAGCGTTCGGGGGCGTGGTCGCGCCGGCGGTCGTCGTCGCGGTCGCGGACGACCCGGGGTGGCGCGCGCTCTTCCTCGGCGCCGGCGTACTGGCGCTCGTTCTCGCGAGCGCGTTCTGGCTGCGGACGCCCGACGACGCCGGCAGGCGCGACGACGCCGAGACGCCCGAGAACGCGAGCGAGGAGGGGACAATCGCGCTCGCCGACTACCGCGCGCTGCTCGCGGACCGCCGCTTCGCCGTGTTCCTGCTGGTCACCGTCGGGTTCTCGTTCGCGTACAACGGCGTCGTGGCGTTCCTCCCGCTGTACCTCGCGGACGCAGCGGGTCTCGACAGCGCCACCGCGAGCCTGCTGTACAGCGTGCTGTTCGCGGTCAGTCTCGTCCAGCTCACCACGGGCGAGCTGAGCGACCGATTCAGCCCGCTCGCGGTCGTCGTCGGCACGCTCGCGCTCGCGACCGGCGGCCTGCTGGGGCTGCTCGTCGCCGGGCGCTCGCCGGTCGTGCTCGGCGCGACCGTCGTCGCGTTCGGCCTCGGGAGCCACGGTTTCCGGCCCGTGCGCGGCGTCTACCTCGTCGACGTGGTGCCAGACTCGCTGGCGGGCGGCGGCCTCGGCGTCGCGCGCACGATCCTGATGGGCGCGGGCGCCGTCGCACCCGCCGTGGTCGGAGTGGTCTCCGAGGACGCGGGGTTCCGCACGGCGTTCGGCGTGCTGTTCGTCTCGCTCGCGCTCGCCGCCGCGCTCGCCGTCTGGCTGCTCGTCACCGACGGCGACTGATGGCTCCTCCTCGGCTCTCTCCGGGTCCCGGCTCAGGTGTCCGTGAGACTCGCGGTCGCGAGGTCGACGCTGCGCAGGAACCCGCTGCCGGAGACGAACGCGGCGTCGCCGTCGACGTGGAGGCGAGCGAGCGAGTCCTCGGCGACGGCCGTCGCGCCGACGAGGCGGCCGGACGCGGCGTCGAGCGCGACGAGGTGGCCGGTGTCGGTGCCGGCGACTGCGTACGAGTCGTGGGCCGCCAGCGACGTCGTCACGCGGCCGTACGACCAGCCGTCGACGTCAAGCGGCGCGATCTGCTCGTACGCGACCGCGGGCTCGTCGAGGTCGATGGCGGAGAACTTCGTGTTGTCCGCGTCGGTCTCCGTGACGGTGAGGAGGTAGTCGCCGTACAGGTCGAGCGCGCGGACGTAGTTGCCGTCGGCCTGCCAGGCGACGTCGCCGGTCTCGGTCTCGACGGCGAACAGCGTGCCGTTGTACGTCGCGTAGAGGAGCCCGCGGTCGGCGTCGAGGCGGAAGCCCGCGTTCGGCATGTCGAGGTGGTCGCGGTCGTCCCACTCCCAGACCGTCGAGCCGTCCGCGAGGTCGAGTTTCGCGAACGTGCGCCCGGAGCCGACGTAGAGGAACCCGTCGTCACGGAGCGCGCCCGGCGTCGTGAACGTCTGTTCGGACTGCCACTGGTGGTCGCCGGAGTCGGCTTCGAAGCCGTGGACGCGCTGGCCGAGCACGACGACGGTGCCGTCGTAGACGCGCGGTCGCGCCGCCCGGTACACGTAGACGTCCTCGAACCAGTTCCGGTCGCCGGACGATCGAGCGATCGAGAGCAGCCGCCCCTCGTCGCCGACCGCGAACGCGGCGGACTCGCCGAGCGCGACCGGCGCTTCGACGGTCTGCTCGGACTCGGCCTGCCAGTCGACGTCTCCGCTGTCGGCGGCGAGCCGGTAGACGTTGCGCCCGATGGAGACGTACAGCTCTTCGCCCGCGCCGTCCGTGACCAGTCCGCGGACCGTCCCGTAGAGGTCGCGGGTCCAGCGGTAGTGCTCGGGGGGCGCGGCGGTCGTCGGCTCCGCCGTGGTCGTCGAGGTCGGCTCCGGGGTCGTGTCGGTCGACGAGTCGGGTGCCGGCCGCGAATCGAGGGGGTTGAGCGGGGACGCGCCGACGAGCGCGCTCGCGCCGACGCCGAGTCCCATCGACCGCAGGAACGAACGGCGGTCCATCAGTCGTTCACCTCCGGCGTGCGGCCGGCGCCGCCGTACCGGTGGTAGAGGGCGACGCCGGGCACGGCGAACAGCGCGAACAGCAGCGTTTGTGCGACCGCGCTGTCGACGTACGTCACCCAGTCGACCAGCCAGCTCAGGACGAACGCGCTGGCGAGCGCGCTCCCGACGACCCCGGCGGTCGGCGAGACGAGCGCGTCTCTGTCTCGTCCGTATTCGGCGTCGGCGCCCGCCAGCTCACTGGATTCGGGCTCCGATTCGGCGGCCGCCGTTCCGGCTGCCGGTGGCGAGTGCGCTCGCTCGGCCGCTCCCGTGGTCGCCTCCGCGTTCACCGCGTCGTCCCCGCGTTCGGACTGGCGGGCTGCGAGCTGTTCGCGGAGCGTGTCGGTGCCGCCCGAGTCGACGGAGGCCGTCCCGGGCTGTGGGCCGTCACCGCCTCCCGAGCCGTCCCCGGAGGAGCGCGCGGCGCCGACGCCGTACGTGACGAGACTCAGCACGAAGACGACGCCGGCGGCGGAGAAGAGCTGGGCGCGCTGGGGGTTCGGGCGTTCGTAGCTGACCGTCGAGCAGTCCTGGTAGTACGTCGAGTCGACGCACGCCGTCGAGGACTCCGAGACGGTCGCTGGCTGGGCGGCCGCGAGCAGGAACAGCAGGACCGCGAGAACCAGTCCCGCGGCGCCGAGTGTTTTCAGTGACATAGTCAGATGGCGAGGATTGTCAGCAGGAAGAACGCGAAGATGGCGGCGAGGACGACCGCGAGGACGGTGGTCCCGTCGGCCTGCTGGCTCGGGTCCGCGACCTCCTTGGTGCCGTCGCGGGTGCGGTCGTCCACGACGGCGACGGCGTCCTCCATCGGGGAGTCCGCGAGCGCGTCGAGCCGGTCGAGGAACGCCAGCACGAACTTCTCGGGGTTCGCGCCGACGTCGAGGCCGACGTTCTTCTCGGCGACGACCGTGACCTCGGTAGTCTCGTCGTCGACCGCGCGCAGTTGCACGGTGATGGTCTCGCCGTAACTGGAGGTGAGCACGCCGAACCGGAATCCGGTCTTCGCGACGACGACCCCCTCGGCCTCCTCGTAGTAGGTCTCGACGCCCTCGACGAACTCCAGGGCGCCCTTCACCAGCAGTCGCGCGTCGTCGAAATCGCACGCGAGCGTCCGTGTCTTCACGCACGAATCGTCGCCGAACCGCGCAGATAACAGTCGCGAAAGCGGCAACCCTGACGCCCGCGGGTGGTTCGAGGCGTCGAGGCGATCCGGGCGCCGTGTCAGGCGGGACTGGGCGTCTGGACGGTGGAGATGTAGGACGCGAGGTCCGTCGTGGTGATCATGCCGATGGCGGTGCCGTCGTCGTCGACGACGGGCATGTGGTGGAAGCCCCGTTCGATCATCGCGTCGGCGACGTCGCGGATGGAGTCCTGGACGCCCGCGGTGACGACGTCGGTGGTCATGTAGCGCTCGACGGTGGTGCGGGCCTTCGGCTTGCTCTTCGCGACGATGGTGACGAAGTCGGTGTTGGTGAGGATGCCTTCGAGGTGGCCGTCCTCGTCGACGACGACGACCGAGCCGATACCCTCGTCGAGCATGAGCTCCGCAGCGTCTTCGACGAACGTGTCCGGCGTCACCGTGTGGAGGCCGTCCGACATCAGGCGGCCGACGAAAATATCGTCCATACCGAAGAATTACCGCGGCGGTTGTTAAGCATTGCCCGTTGTCGTGTTATCACGGCGTACGGAGGCGGCGAACCGAACACCTACACGTGCCGACTGCTAACTGTCGAGCGTGATTCCCGTCGCGCACGCACAGACCGCGGGCTTGGACGTCCCGCTTGTGCTCGCGCTCGCCGCCGCGGGCGTGGCGTCGGCCGTGCTCACGGGCGCAGCGCTGGCGGCGTTCCTGCGCCGGCGCTCGCGGCCGTACCTGCTTGTCGCGCTCGCACTCGCCACGCTGCTGGCGCGCTCGGTGGTCGCGGGGGCGAGCGTCGGCGGCCTGCTCGCGGGTGACGTCCACCACGTCCTCGAACACGGCCTCGACGTCGCGATGGCGGGGCTCGTCATCGCGGCGGTCTGGTACGCGCGCTCGGTCTCCCGGACGCCCGCAGGAGGTGACCGGCGGTGAGCGACGCCCGGGACCGCATCGCGGCGCGCGTCCGGGACGACCCCGGCGTCCACTTCAACGCGGTCGTCCGGACCACGGACCTCGCCCCCGGGCAGGTCCAGCACCACGTCCGCCGGCTGGTTCGAGCCGGCGACCTCGCCGTCGAGCGCGTCTCCGGGCGCACGCACTACTTCCCGCCGGAGTACGGCGACTGGGAGCGCGGCGTCCTCGCGCTCGCGCGCCGCGAAACCGCCCGCGACGCGCTCTACTACCTCCTCGACGAGGGACCGTCCAGCCCCGCGGACGTGGCCGAAGGCGTCGGCGTCGCGCGCTCGACGCTCGAACACCACCTGGACGCGCTCACCGAGCGCGGCGTCGTGGAGAAGCGCCGCGACGAGCGCAACCGCGTCACGCTCGCGCTCGCGCGTCCCGAGGACACTGTCCGGCTGCTCGCGGCCGTCGACCCGTCGACCGCCGACCGGTTCGTCGACCGCTTCGAGCGCCTGCTCGACGACCTGCTCGACTAGGCCGCAATCGACTGGCCGCCGCCCGTGGCGCGCACGACGCTCCCGACCAGCAGCAGCACGCTCACCGCGAAGAACACGCCGCCGACGGGCGAGGAGGGGTCGAGGAACGCCCAGTACGCGGGCGTCGCGGCGGCGCCGAAGACGACCGAGAGCACGCCGTAGAACGCGGGCGCACAGCAGCAGCACGCGGTCGCGCCGGTCGTCGCGGCCATCCCGAGCGCGGACGTGCTGCCGCTGGCCGCGCTGTCGGCCCGGGACTGCTGGACGAGCACGCCGACGTTGACGGCGACGAGACTCCCGAGCAGCGTCAGCAGCGCGACCGTCCCGACGGAGACGAACCCCGCCAGCGGAATCGAGGGGAAGACGAACTCGACTGCCGGCCACGCCACCAGCGGGTCGGCGATCGGCAGGAACAGCACGGTCGCCTCGGTCGGCGCGCCGATACCGGCGTCGGGGTTGAACGAGATGGTGCCCGCGGAGAACGCGAAGAACACGGCGAACAGCCCGCCGGCGACGAGCCCAGCGCCGAGGGGCCGGCGGTCGCGGCGCAGGCTCTGGACGACGCCCCACGCGTCCCGCCAGAGGACGTACGCGACCGCGAGGAGGACGGCCGCGACGACCACGTACCCGAGCGGGTGGTAAGTGCCGCCGTTCGGCATCGCGACGGGGTAGACGACCCACGCCGCGAGTAGCAGGCCGAGGCCCGCGTACCGGGGGCGGTCCGGCCACCAGAGCCGACCGACGACGAGGCTGCCGACGGCCATCGCGGCGCCGACGGCGAAGCTCAGCGTCGGGTAGACGTCGTGAATCTCCGGGCCGGTGTCGGCGACGACTTGCAGTTCGACGAGCCCGACGAGCCCGAAGCCGCCGACGAGCGCGGCGGCGAGCCCGACGACTGCGGCGGTCGTACCGCCGACGCTACCGCGGCGGTAGGCGGCGACGGTGACGGCCGCGGCGCCGAGACCGGCGAGCGCGAGCACGAACAGTAGCCAGTGCGGCGTCCCGGCGTGCGTGGTGCCGGAGTGAGCCGCGCCCGTGCCGACGAACGCGGCCGCTGTGAGGGCGAAGCCGCCGGTGCGTCCGGCGGCGCGGAGGGGGTGCATACTCGGGTGTTCGCGCGGAGCGGCTTGCGGGTTCTGGTACGCGCGTCGAATTCGACGACCGCACCAGAACGGCTTTTCGCGGGAAGCCGTTACCCCCGTGCATGCTCCCCGATTCCCGCGGCGTGAGCCGCCGCGCGTTCCTGAAGTCCGCGGTCGCCATCGGCGGCGCGAGCGCGCTCGCGGCCTGCATGGAGCGCGAGGAGGTCGACGTCCCGTCGGGCGTCGACGACCCGTCGTCGCTGCCCGAGCGCCAGCACGCGTGGAACGACGTCCTCTCGCGGGACGACGCGGGCAACGTCGTGCCGCCGCGCCACCACGCGCTCGTCCACCTCGACCTCGACGACACGCCCACAGCGGACGACCGCGAGACCGTCGAGGCCGCGCTCCGCGTCCTCGAACGCGCCTACGAGCGCTCGAACGACGGCGTGCTCGCGACGCTGGGCTACTCGCCGGTGTACTTCGACCGCTTCGATTCCGAGCTCCCGGAGTCCGTCCACCTGCCGGAGCCGCGCTCGCTCTCGGACTTCGAAGATCCCGCGCTGGACACGCCCGACGCCATCCTCCACCTCGCCAGCGACCACGCCAGCGCCGTCCTCGAAGCCGAGGAGGCGGTGCGCGGGAACCGCGACACCGCAAACGGCGTCGACGTCGACGCGGCGCTCGCGGACGTGTTCTCGGTCGCGGACCGCCGCTCCGGATTCGTCGGCGAGGGCCTGCCCGCCGAGAATCAGGACACGGACGGCGTGCCTGACTCCGAGCCGGTGCCGGAGGACGCGCCGTTCTACATGGGCTTCGAGTCGGACTTCGAGAAGAGCCAGGCGACCGAGGACCGCGTCACCATCCAGTCCGGGCCGTTCGCGGGCGGCACCACCCAGCACGCCTCTCACATCGACCTGAACCTCACGCAGTGGTACGAGCAGGACGACCGCGAGTCCAGAGTCGCACAGATGTTCTGTCCCGCGCACGCCGACAGCGGCGCCGTCGAGGGAACCGGCGGGAACCTCGGCACCGACCCCGGGATGGACGACTGCGGCGACCCCGTGGAGACGGGCGAAGACCGCGGCGTCGTCGGGCACTCCCAGAAGCTCCAGCGCGTCCGCGAGGACGGCCGCCCGGTCATCCTCCGCCGGGACTTCGACTCGACGGACGGCGGCCACGCTGGCGTCCACTTCCTCGCGCTCCAGCGCGAGATTGCGGCCTTCGAGCGCACCCGCGAGGCGATGAACGGCGACGAGGTCAGCGGCGAGACGCCGGTCGGGCGCAAGCGCAACAACGGCATCCGGCAGTACCTCTCGGTCACGCACCGCGGCAACTACCTGCTGCCGCCGCGGTCGACCCGCGCGCTCCCCACACCGGAGGGCAGCGATGCGTGAGTCGAGCCGGCGCGCGTTCCTCGCGGCGACGGGGGCCGCGGGCCTCGGTGCGACCGCGGGCTGCCTGAGCTTCCTCGAAACCGAGCGCGCGAGCCGCGAGCCGCCGCTCCCCGACGACCGCCCGAACGCGGCGTACGTTCCCTCGCACGTCGAGGGGATGGAGATGGCGGGAATGGAGACCCGGGGACGGTACGCGTGCGCCCTGACGTACACGTTCCCGCACCGGTTCTGGCTCGTCCGGGACGCGGACACCGACCGCGTGAACGTCCGCGGCGAGGACGACGTCCACCTGATGGCCTCGGTCTGGGACGCCGAGACGGGGACCGCGCTCCCGACCGCCAGCCCGGAGGTCGAGTACACCGACCCGGACGGCGAGCGCTCGACGGTGACGCCGTGGCAGATGCTCTCCCAGCGGATGGGCGTCCACCACGGCGACAACGTCTCGCTCGGCCCCGAGGGCAACTACGACGTGACGGTCCGAGTGGTCCCGTCGTCGACGCGGCGGTCGAGCGGCGAGTCGGTCGCCACTGACCCCGTGGAGTTCGGCTTCTCGTTCACGTTCGACAGGAGCGCCCTCGACGAGCTCTCCTTCGAGGACATCCCCGCGGACCGCGAGGGCAGCGAGGGCGCGGTCGAGCCGATGGAAATGGAGAGCGTCGGACTGTCACAGGCGCCTCCGGAGGACTCGTTCCCGATTTCCGTGCTGGGGCGCGGCGAGACGGGCGGCGCCGAGCTGGTCGTCGGGACCACGAGCGAGTTCGGGGACCTCGCGGCCGGCGACGGCGAGACGTACGTCGCGGCGTCGCTGCGCACGCCGCACAACGACTTCGTGCTCCCGGACGCCTCGCTGTCGGCGACCGTCGACGCGGGCGGCGAACGGGTCTTCGATAACGACCTCGAACCGACGCTCGATGCCGACATCGGCTACCACTACGGCGCCGTCGTCTCCACTGGTGAGGGAGTCGAGAACGCGACCGTGAGCGTCGACACGCCGCCGCAGGTCTCCCGCCACGAGGGCTACGAGACGGCGTTCTTCGAGTTCTCTGACGTGTCGGTCTGAGACCCGCTATCCTTTTGGCTCGGCGGGCGAACCCGGGGTATGGAGCGGTTACGCGAGTCCTTCCAGCGGGCGCCCGTCATCGAGAAGGACGGCGGCTACGAGTACGTCGTCCTCCCAATCAGCAACGGCGTGCCGATGCTCGACCCCGCGCTGCTGCGGGAGGTCGTCGTCGGCATCACGCGCGTCGCGGACCTCGAAGACGTGGACAAGATCGTGACGCCGGAGGCGATGGGCATCCACATCTCGACGGCGGTGAGCCTCCAGACCGACCTCCCCGTGACGGTCGTGCGCAAGCGCGAGTACGGGCTGCCGGGCGAGGTCGAGGTTCACCAGGAGACCGGCTACTCGGAGAGCGAGATGTACGTCAACGACGTCAGCGAGGGCGACCGCGTGCTCGTGCTGGACGACCTGCTGTCGACCGGCGGGACGCTGCGCGCGCTCACGGACGCCCTCGACGACATCGGCGCGGAAATCGCGGACGTCGTGGTGGTCATCCGGAAGGTCGGCTCGGCGAGCGCGATGGCGGACTCGCCCCACGACGTCACCGCGCTCGTGGACATCGAGGTCGCGGACGGCGAAGTGACGGTCGTGGACGAGTACCGGTAGCACGGCCGCGCTCCTGTCAACTCCCGTGGTAATCGGTCGCAAGGGTTTTTGCGGCTGCCCGGCCAGTACCCCCCAATGGCAGGCGACGATGCCGGGGCCGGCGGGGCGACCGCCAGCGGCGGCACCGACGACACACCAGCGGAGGGCACACTGAGCGAGCGGGGCCGCGACTTCGACTGGCGACACCTCACGCCCGCGATCGAACTCGCGGACGGCGGCGCGACGGTCGGCGACTACTCCTGGGTGGACTATCTGGAGGAGTACGGCGACGGCGACGCCGCCGACCGCGTGCGCGAGCGCCGCGAGCGCGTCCGGCACGAGCTCGCGGCCACCGACACGCCGGACGACGAGGAGGTCGGGCCGCCGTACCCGGACTGGGACGAACTCGGCGCGGACCCGCCGGAGCCGAAGTGGGACGCCGTGGACGCTGACCCGAGCGACGACCTCGGCTTCGACCCCGAGGAGAAAGGCGGCGTGCTCGCGACGGCGGCGCGGCGCGCGAGCAACTTCCACGACTACTTCGACGAGTTCACCGACCCCGAGACGACGCCCGTGGTGAAAGACGACTGGATGTGGGAGCACTTCAAGCGAGAGTACTACTACGTCGGCGAGAACGACTGGACGCGGCCCCGCGACGACGACGGCGACATCGTCCGGTTCGACCCCGTGGAGTACCTCGGCTTCGACCCCGACGACGTCGAGCACTGGCTGTCCGTGAAAGACGGAGCCGCCGACAGCATGCTCGACCTCGAAGACGAGCGAACCGTCGACATCCGCGAGGAGATGGACGAGGACGCGTTCTTCTCCACCGTAGCGGGCCAGACGACCATCGCGAACCGCTACGACCTGGAGAAGGCCGTGCCGATGGAGAAGAAACGGCACTTCCGAGAGGTGGAGCGCTACTGGGTGAACAAGCCGTACGCGTTCGTCGTCATCTTCCACTCCGACCGCGAGAACGAGAAGAAGTACTACCTCGTGGAGCCGTACCGCAACCCCATCGAGACGGACCTCCAGGAGTTCCTCACGGAGAAGCTCCGCACCGCCATCAAGTACGCCAGCGACGACGTCTCGGCGGCCGGCGACGACCCCGAGCGCCGCGGCGTCATCGAGCGCGAGACGCGAAAGCTGCTCGACCGCTACGACCTCTACGACGGCCCCGTCGGGCGAGAGCAGTCGCTCGTCGACAAGCTGTTGGCAGCTATCGGCCGCGGCGAGCTCCCAACCGAGAGCGACGACGGCCACCTCGACGGCATCATGGCGCGCCCGGAGCCCGCGGTGCTCGCGGAGGACCCGGACGCGCTCACGCAGTACCAGGTGGAGACGCTGCTGTACGTCCTCCAGCGGAACTTCATCGGCTACGAGCGCATCGACGGCATCAAACACGACATCAACGTCGAGGACATCTCCTGCGACGGCTACGACTCGCCGGTGTTCGTCTACCACACCGACTACGAGAACCTCATCACGAACGTCTACCACGGCCGCGAGAGCCTCGACGACTTCGTCGTGAAGCTCGCCCAGCGCTCCGGGAAGGGCATCTCGAAGCGCCAGCCGCAGGTCGACGCCACGCTCCGCGACGGCTCCCGCGCCCAGCTCACGCTCGGCCAGGAAGTCAGCGACCACGGCACCAACTACACTATCCGCCAGTTCAAGGACGTGCCGTTCACCCCCGTTGACCTCGTGAACTGGCAGACGTTCAGCCTCGACGAGATGGCGTTCCTCTGGCTCTGCATCGAGTCCCACAAGAGCCTCGTGTTCGCGGGCGGCACGGCGTCCGGGAAGACCACGAGCCTGAACGCCGTCTCGCTGTTCATCCCGAGCAACGCGAAGATCGTCTCCATCGAGGACACCCGCGAGGTCGAGCTCCCGCAGCGCAACTGGATCGCCAGCGTCACCCGCCCGAGCTTCGGCGAGGACGAGACCGGCGACATCGACGAGTTCGACCTGCTGGAGGCCGCGCTCCGCCAGCGCCCCGACTACATCGTGATGGGCGAGGTGCGCGGCGAGGAGGGCCGCACGCTCTTCCAGGTGATGTCCACCGGCCACACCACGTACACCACCTTCCACGCGGACAACGTCGGCGAGGTCCTCAAGCGCTTCACCACGGAGCCCATCAACGTCTCGAAGACGCTGTTCACGGCGCTCGACCTCGTCTCCGTGCAGTCCCAGACGCGGGTCAGGGGACAGAAGGTCCGGCGCAACCGCTCCATCACGGAGATCAACCGCTACGACCCCGAGAACGACGAGATCAACGTCAACGACGTGTTCCAGTGGGAGCCCGAGGACGACACCTACCGCCAGACGGCGGACTCCTCGACGCTGGAGGACATCAAGTTCGACCGCGGGTGGACCCAGCAGGAGCTCGACCGCCAGCTCCAGGAGCGCCGCGTCCTGCTGGCGTACCTCATCGAGCAGGGCCTCAACGAGTACGCCCAGGTCGCGGCGACCGCGCAGGCGTACATCAACGACCCCGACACCATCCTCACGCTCGTCGCGAACGACCAGCTGGAGGACGCGCTCGAAGACCTCCGCGGGATGGAGAGCGTGCTCATCGACGTCGACCCGGACAAGGAGGCGATGGTCCCCCGCCCCGACCCCTCCGAGAGCGTGCTCGAAGAGGCCGAGGGCATCCTCGAGACCGCGCGGGGAGACGGCGGCGTGCTCGCGGAGTACGAGGACGAAGTGCCGGACTCGCTGGCGTCCGCGCTGGCGCCCGACGCCGCCGACCAGGACGTGGTCGCGGAGGCCCGCGGCCTCGACCCGGACGACCTCGAAGCCGCCATCGAGCGCGTGACCGACGCGGAGTTCGCGCCCGGCAGCGAGCGCGCGTCGGCGGACGGCGACGAAACCGCGCCCGCATCCGAACCCGACACCGAGCCGTCGCCGGACCCGTTCGCCGACGACGACCTCGACGCGGCCGTCGTGCGCGTCGACGACACCGACGACGGGTTCGGGAGCTTCGAACCGGCGGCGCCCACGGACAGTGAGCCGGACGGCGAGGCGACGGACGGCGGCGAGCCGGCGAGCGAGCGCGAGGAGGGAACCGAATGAGCACGGGGTCGCAGGCGTTCGGGGAGGGCGCGGACTCGATCGCGGACGCGTTCTTCCCGGTCTACCAGTGGGCGTTCAGCGACGGCAGCGACTTCGTCGCGGACGTGGAGACGAAGCTCGCGGAAGCGCGCATGGACGACCCCGTGGAGCTGTTCGTCTCGCGGGCCATCGGCGTGGGCGTCGCCGTCGGCGTCGTGCTGTGGCTGCTCGGGCTCGCGCTCGGCTACGGGCTCTTCTACACGGGGCTCGTGGAGACGGAGACGCTCATCGGCGTCCCCGTGCCGAACGAGACGCTCCTGGCCATCGTGCAGGCGCTGAAGATTCCCGCGCTCGTCGTCGTCACCGGGCTCGTCTTCGGCCTGCTCGGGTTCGCTGCAGGGTTCGGCGGGCTGCTCTCGGTGCCGTACATGCGGTCGAGCAGCCGGGAGCGCGAGATCAACATGCTGCTGCCGGACGCCGTCTCCTTCATGTACGCGCTCTCCATCGGCGGGATGAACCAGCTGGAGATTCTGGAGGCGATGGCGAAGGCCGACGACACGTACGGCGAGGTCGCCATGGAGTTCCGCAGCATCGTCCAGGAGACCGAGTACTTCGACACGGACTACCGGACGGCGGTGCGGAATCGCTCGATGGAGACGCCGAGCGACGAGCTCAGCCAGTTTCTGACGGACATGCTCTCCATCATCAACTCCGGCGGTGACATGACGGAGTTCCTCTCGGACAAGAAGGACAAGCACATGCGCACCGCCAAACAGCAACAGGAGCTCACGCTCGACACGCTGGAGCTGTTCGGCGAGATGTACATGACGCTGTCCCTGTTCCCGCTGTTGCTCATCATCATCCTCGTCATCATGAGCATGCTCGGGCAGGCCCAGATGCGGCTGCTGTACGCCACCGTCTACGTGCTCACGCCGATCGTCGGGCTGGGGTTCCTCGTGCTCGTCTCCACGGTCAAACAGGACGAGATCGGGGACGGCTACCTGGAGTTCGACGACGGCGACGACGGCCGCCGCGAGCCCGGCCTGCTCAGCCTCGGGCTGGTCGAGCGCTTCGTCGGCGAGTACTCGGTCTTCGACCGCGTGAAGCGCCGCGAGGGCACCTACGAGACGAAACAGCTGATGCGCCACCCCGCGCGCTTCTTCCGGAACAACCCCCTGTTCACGCTCGCGTTCACCGTCCCCGTGACGGTCGTACTGCTCACGAACACGGTGCTCGCGGGGGTCGCGCCGACCAGCCTCGACGGGATGGTCGAGGCGCCGATCTGGGGGACGTTCCTCTACGTCTACCTGCCGCTGTACCTGATCGGCATCCCGCTGGCGGTGTTCCGCGAGTGGAACGTGCGCTCGCGGCGCCGCATCACGAACAAGCTCTCGGACAACCTCCGGAAGCTCTCCTCCGCGAACGACACCGGGATGACGATTCTGGAGTCCATCGGCGCCGTCTCGGACACCACGAGCGGGAAGCTCGGCCACGAGTTCGAGGTGATGTACGCGAAGGTCAACTACGGCACGAGCCTGAAGCGCGCGCTCGTCGAGTTCAACAACAAGTACCACATCCCGCGGCTCGCCCGCACCGTGAAGCTCATCTCGAAGGCTCAGGAGGCCTCCAGCCAGATCACGGCGGTGCTGTCGACGGCCGCGCAGGCCAGCGAGAACCAGGACGACATCGAGCGCGAGCGGCGGTCGCGGGCCCGCATGCAGGTCGTCATCATCGTGATGACGTACCTCACGCTGCTGGCCGTGATGGTCATCCTGCAGGTGAAGTTCCTCGGCACGATGAGCGGACTGGAGACGTCGACGGCGGGCGCCGCGGAGGGCGCGAGCAACCAGGTGAGCTTCGGCGGGAACATCGACACCGAGAAGCTGGGGATGATGTTCTTCCACGCGGTCACGATGCAGGGCATCATCTCCGGGTTCGTCGCGGGCTACATCCGGGACGCGGACCTGCTCTCGGGCGTGAAGTTCGCGGTGATACTGCCGACCGTCGCGCTGATAGCGTTCTCCTTCGCGTGACCATGGCCCGCGCACAGACCACCATGGACTTCGCGGTCGGGGTCAGCGTCTTCCTCGTGACCGTGGCGTTCGCGTTCGCGTTCGTCCCCGGCATCATCACGCCGTTCGCCGACCCGGACGTCGGCGACCCCGTGTCCGCGAACCGCATCGCCGACGACCTCGCGACCGACCGCCTCGGGTCGACGGACAGCCCGTACAGCCTCGACGCGGAGCGGACCGCCGCGTTCTTCGAGAACGGCGAAGTCGCGGAACTCCCGCTCCGCGGCTACAAGGCGGTGAACGTCACCATCGAGGACACCGAGGGTAACGTCACGACCGTCGGGGAGGGGGACGTGCGCGCCGCGACCGGCCGGACAGTCCCCGAGGACGCGGACACCACCGTCGCGTGGCGGACCGTGGCCGTCGGCGGCGACCGCCTCGAACTCGTCGTGAGGGTGTGGTAGCGTGCGGGCGCAAGCGCACACCCTGGAGGGCGTCGCGGCCTCGCTGCTGATCGTCGCGACCGTCGCGTTCACGATTCAGGCGACAGCGGTGACGCCGCTGACCGCGAGCACCGCCAGCCAGCACATCGAGACCCAGCACGAGCGCGCCGCCTCCGGGCTGCTGGAGACCGAACGCTCGAACGGCAACCTCTCGCGGACGCTGCGCTTCTGGAACGGCACCGGCGCGTCGTTCGTGGACGCCGACGCGAACGGCTACTACGTCGGCGACCCCGAACACGAGGTGTCGTTCCTGCTGGCCGTCGAGGAGACGTTCGGCGAGCGCGCCGTCGCGTACAACGTCAACGTCTACTACGTGAACGACGCGGGCGAGCGCCGCGTCCGCCGGCTGGTCTACCACGGGCAGCCGAGCGCGGACGCCGTCGCCGCGACGCGGCTGGTCACGCTGTACGACAACCAGTCGACGACCGAGCGCGACGGCGCTGAACTCGCCCCGACCGACGAGACGCTCGCGGACGTCGACGACGCGGCGGACGAGCGGTACTTCGCGCCGAACGCGCCCGGCCACTCGTACGCGGTCGTGGAAGTGGAGGTGGTCGTATGGCGGATGTGAGCTTGCGTCGCGACGACCGCGGCGTCTCGACGGCGCTGGGCTACGTGCTCAACGTCGGGGTCGCCGCCATCCTCGTGACGATGCTGCTGTTCTCCGCGGGCTCGCTCGTGGAGACCCAGCGCGACCGCGCCGTCGAGACGGAGCTCCGCGTCGTCGGCGACCGCGTCGCCGCGGACCTCGCGGCCGCCGACCGGCTCGCGCGCGCCAGCGACGGCGGCAGCGTCGAGTACGTCGTCGAGGCGCCGCCGAACGTCGCGGGCCTCCGGTACGACGTCGCCGTGAACGAGTCCGGGGACGACACCGTCGTTCTCGACCGCGCGCGCTCCGACGTCACGATCACCGTCGAGTACCACACCGAGGTGCCCGTCGAGAACGCCACCGTCTCCGGCGGCGACTTCGTCGTCGTCTACGACGGGAGTCGTCTGGAGGTCGAAGATGCGTAACGACACTCGCCGCGCGGTCAGCGACACGCTCGGGTTCGTGCTCGTGTTCGGCGTCATCGTCGCGACGGTCGCGGTCGTCTACGTCGGCGGCTTCGACGCGCTCACCAGCGCGCGCGACGCCCAGCAGTTCTCGAACACCGAGCGCGCGTTCGACGTGCTCGACTCGAACGTCGAGGACCTCGCGGTCCGCGGCGCGCCCAGTCGCACCACGGAAGTACTGCTTTCGGACGGCGCGCTCGGGTTCGCGGACCCGGTCTCGTTCAACGTCTCCACGGACAGCGGGCGGTTCTACGAGGCGACCGTCGAGCCGATCGTCTACCGCGCGGACGACGGCGACAGGCTGGTGTACGCGAACGGCGCGCTGTTCCGCGAGTACGGCGACCGCGCCGTGATGTTCGAGCGGCCGCGCGTCGCCGCCGGCGACCGCACGCTCGTCCCCGTCGTCGCCACCGAAGCCGCTAGCCGGGAGGCAGCGACGGACAACACGCGCCGACTGCTCGTCCGGACAGCAGTCAGTTCCCGCGACGTCGAGCGCTTCTCCACGCCCGCGAACCTCACCGTGACGTCGCCGCGGGCCGCCGCCTGGGAGCGGTACCTAGAGGAAGAGCTCGGCACGAACTGTGATGGCCCCGCTGACGGCCGCACCGGCGAAGTGGAGTGCCCACTCCCGGGCGACGAAGTGTACGTACAGGGCGTCTACGTCGACGTCAGCATGGACTGACTACTCGACGGTCACGTTCACGGCGTTCTCCGTGACGTGGAGGAACGTGACGACGCGCTCCCCGGAAGAGTTGTACTCCAGTTCGCCCGTCGACGCGTCGAGGTCCGTGCTCCCGGAGTTCCCGGGTGGATTCTCCTTGCCCTTCGAGAGCACCGTCAGGTCGACGTTCGGCCCCATCTCGCCGAGCGCGTAGTTCACGAGCGTGCCCGTTGCGTTGTCCGCGGTCGGCGGCGACCCGTCGCCCTGGTAGGTCAGGTTCGTGTCCCCCGTCAGGTCGAGGTGCATCGTCGGCGTGTCGTCGTCGTCACAGCTGTACGCGTACGTCGAGTCGGTCTCCGAGAAGCGGTCGTCGCCCGTCCACGTGTGAGTTGTCCCGCCGTCCGTGTACTCCAGCGTGACCTCGGGCTGATTGTCGTTGCAGAGGTTCGCGCCCTGGATGTCGAACTCGAAGCGCTTGGAGCCGCCGTCGTCGGCGACGAGCGTCCAGTGGAGGTCGCTGAAGTCGGAGTTCTTGTTCGGCTCCAGCGTGAACGTCAGCGACTCCACGGGGTCCTCGCCCGCGAGCCCGCGCAGCTCCAGGGGCGTCTCTTCGAGCGTGAACTGGCCGCCCGACCCGCGCGCGAGCAGTTCCAGTTCGACGCGGTTCTCGCTGTCGACGACGGTGACGTTCCCGGTCGTCCGCGAGCGGAAGAACGACGCCCAGCCCCGGTAGTACTCGCTCTCCACGGCGACGGTGACGGTGCCGTTCTCCAGGGGGTTCGACCGCCCCGGCCCCGGGAACACCGAGCGGTTCGACTCGGCGTCGTTGCGCGTCACGCGCGCGGTCGGCGCGCCAGCGGCCGTCGTCTCGCCGCCGGTCACGCGAATCACGGGGAGCGTGAGCGTCGCGTCCTGGTAGTTGAACTCCGGCGGCGACACCATCTCCGCGCCCGCGCCCCGCGACCGCCACACCCCGCCGCCCTGGTAGGCGACCTCGCTGTCGCCGTTCGCGTAGACCACGGACCCGAGCGTCGTGTTCAGGTACTCGGTCGAGTTGTCGTCGGTCTCTTTCACGACGACCATGCGTCCCGTGTCCGGCCGCACCTCGTAGCTGCCGCGCTCGGAGTTCGCCAGCGACAGCGACTGGCCGTCGGTCCGCCCGAGCGCGACGAGCGCGCTGCGCGCGTCGAAGAGACTCATCGACTGCTCGGCGCGCTGGACCGACGACTGGTCTTGCGCCGTCTCCAGCGCGCTGCCGCCCACTGCGACGATGGCCCCGACTCCGGCGATGGTGATGGCGAGCAGCAACACCACCCCCACGACCTCAGTCTGCCCGCGCGCGTCCATGCCTCCCCGCTTGGCGGGTAACCGGCAAGAACCTGACGGGGGGCTGTCGGCGAGCGACCACGAACACGTACGTATCTGGTAACCAAACGTAGTGAAATCGCAATTAGCTCAGCTATCTCTCCAGCATTGGAACAGGCGTCGGAGGGAGGGCGTGGCGGGAGTCTCGCGAGCGCAGCGAGCGAGATAACGCCACGCCCGCGAACGAGCGCGAGCGAGTGAACGGGCGTGGCGGGACTGAGCGAACGCTCCGCGTTCGCGAGGTACGTCATGCCCGCGAGTGAACGAAGTGAACGAGCGGGCGTGGCGGGACTCGAACCGGAGCCAGACGTGCTCGCTCACTCCGTTCGCTGTGCGCGACTGGCAGGATTCGAGCCCCTGCCCGTTTTCGCCTCGCTTCGCTCGGCAGAAAACGGGCGTGGCGGGACTCGAACCCGCGATCTAGAGGTTAGGAACCTCTCGCCGTATCCGCTTGGCCACACGCCCTCTACGTCGGGAGAGGGCGGGGCAGAGAAAAACCGTTACGCTAGTTTCCGGCCGGCGTCTCGGAGTCGGTGTCCGAGTCCGTGGTCGTCTCCGTGGTGGTGTCGGAGTCGAGCGTGGTGTCGGAATCGAGCGTGGTGTCGGAGTCGAGGTTGTCGTCCTCGGCAGTCGGGTCGGCGCCGTCGCGCATCTCCTGGAGTTCCTGTTCGACTTCCTCGCGGCCCTTCTGGAACTCGCCGATTGCTTCGCCGCTGGAGCGAGCGAGCTTCGGGATCTTGTTCGCGCCGAACAGGAGCACGGCGATGAGCAGGATGACTGCCCACTCCATGCCGCCCGGCAGACCGCCGATGAACAGGGGGGTGCTGGTGAACATCGCTATTCGTTGGTAGCCCTGTCGCAATTATAGGCTTTATGCTCCTTTCAGCCCCGTAGGAACGTCTCCACCCGGGTGCCAGCGTGTCTCTACCTGGGAACCTACTGGCCGGGGACAGGGGGTCGCCGCGGTCGGCAGGCGGCCGCCATGGCAACTTTTCACGCCGGCGCGCGAACGTTCGAGTCATGAGCGACGCCACGCCGTCCGGCTCCAGTCGAAAGTACGACCCCGAGGGGGACCACGCGTTCCCCGACGAGCGCCTGAACCGTGTGCTCGAGTTCGTCACCGAGGACCGCGAGATTACGACGTACCTAGAGGCCCAGAACGTGAACCCGGTGAACCGGAAGGGGTACAACGACCACGGGAAGAAACACATCGAGATCGTCCGGAACCGTGCGCTCACGCTGTACGACCTCCTGAAGCGCGGCGGTGTCGAGTTCAACGGCGCGGCCGACCAGGGCCTGGAGGAAGCCGACGAGGCGGTCATCATCGCGCTCGCGGCGACGCTGCACGACATCGGGCACGTCGTCCACCGGGACGCCCACCCCTACTACTCGATCCCGCTCGCGTCGGACGTCCTCGACCGCGTGCTCGACGAGTTCTACGAAACGGAAGAGGTCGTCCGGGTGAAGGGCGAGGTGCTGCACGCGATTCTCTGCCACCACACGGCGGAGACGCCGCTGACGACGGAGGCGGGGGTCATCCGGGTGGCGGACGGCCTGGACATGGAGTACGGGCGGTCGCGGCTGCCGTACGAGCGCGGCGGCCGCGGCATCAACACCATCTCCAGTCAGGCCATCGAGTCGGTCACCCTCCAGGACGGCGACGACCGCCCGGTGCTCGTGGAGATCGAGATGCGGAACGCGGCGGGCGTCTACCAGGTGGACAACCTCCTGAAGGAGAAGCTCCACGAGTCCCGCCTGGAGGACGACGTCCGCATCGTCGCGCTGAACACGGGCGGCGACAGCGACCAGCTCGTCGAGCGCATCGAGCTGTGAGGACAGGGGGTAGACTCTTGTCCCGCCCGGGCGAACGGGAGGCATAATCGTGTCAGTCTCCGGGCGGGCGGGCGGCGTCGCCGTCGCGGCGCTCGGGCTCGCCCTCGTCGCGTTCCACGCGCGGACAGTCGCCGTGCTGTGGGGCGAGCCGGCGCGCGTTCTCGTGAACGGGGCCGTTCCAGCACTGTTGGCCGCGGCCGTGGTCGTCGCGGGCGTGCGACTCGCTCGCGGCGAGGTCGTCGCCGAGCAGTTCGTTCCGCGCGTGCTGGCGTGGGTCGGCGTCGGCGTGGTCGTGCTCGCAGCGGCGACGGCGTGGCTGTTCGCGAGCGTGCTGGTCGTCGGGCCGCTGCCACCGAACACCGCGTTGACGGTGCTGAACGCCGCGACGCTCGGCGGACTCGTCGGGTTCTTGGTGGGCGTCCACGACGCGGGCCACCGCCGGCAGCAGGTCCAGGTCGACCAGCTGAACCGCATCAACGACACGCTCCGCATCGCCACCAGGGAGGTCGTCGACGCGGACGACCGCGACGAACTTGAGCGCCGGGTCTGCGAACGCCTCCAGCAGTCCGTCCTCTACGAGTCGGCGTGGATCGGTCGCTGTGAGCCCGGCGACGACGAAGTCACGCCGGACGTGTGGGCGGGGCTGGACGACGAGTACTACGAGTCGGTCGTCGTCACGCTCGACGAGGACGAACCGCTGGGGCGGGGGCCGGGCGGGCGCGCCGTCCGCACCGGCGAGATACAGTGCTCGCAGGACGTCTTCGCGGACCCGTCGATGGAGCCGTGGCACCACCTCTTCGAGTCCCACGGCGTCGAGTCGGTGGCGGTCGTCCCGATCGTCGACGACGGCGCCGTCTACGGCGTCCTGAGCGTGTACGCGAACCGCTCGTACGTCTTCGACGAGCGCGAGCGGGAAATCCTGACGGAGCTGGGGGAAACCATCGGGCACGCGGTGACGTCCCTCGATGCGCGCGAGCAACTGCGCCACCGGGAGAGCGAGCTTGCCACCCAGAACGACCGGCTGGAGGAGTTCGCGAGCGTGCTCAGTCACGACCTCCGCAACCCGCTGAACGTCGCGGAAGGGTCGGTGGAGCTGGCGCGCACCGAGCGGGACAGCGAGGCGCTCCAGCGGGCGTCCCGGGCGCTCGACCGGATGAACGAGCTCGTCGAGGACGTCCTGACGCTCGCGCGGACCGGCCAGCGCGTCAGCGAGTTCGCGAGCGTCGACCTCCGCGAGGTCGCGGCCGGCGCGTGGCAGACGACCGCGACCGAGGACGCGACACTCGACGTGGCGGCGTCGCTGGGGCCGGTGGCCGGCGACGAGAGCCGCGTTCGAGAGCTGTTCGAGAACCTCTTCCGGAATGCAGTCGAGCACACGAACGACGATGTCTCCGTGACAGTCGGCGAACTCGACGGCGGCTTCTACGTCGCGGACGACGGCCCCGGAATCCCCGATAGCGACCGCGGAGAGGTGTTCGACGCGGGGTTCTCGACGGCCGCGGACGGGACGGGCTTCGGGCTGAACATCGTGCGGAGCATCGCGGACGCCCACGGCTGGGACGTCCGCGTCACCGAGAGCGAAACGGGAGGTGCGCGCTTCGAGTTCACGGGCGCCGAAATGGAGGCCGGTCCCGTCGAGGAGCGCACGGCGTCGGAAACCTAGATATTCGTCAGCGCGGCGAGAGTCCGACGCCGTCGGCGATGAGTTCGTGCGAGCGGAGCGCGTCGTCGTGGTCGGCGACGACGTGCTGGACCATCAGCTCGTCGGCGCCGACTCGGTCTGAGAGCTGTTCGAACAGCCCGTTCAGCGTCTCCGGGCTGCCGGAGATGGCGCGCGGCCACTCGCCGCTGTCGAGCGTCTCGGGAGTCGGCTCGGGGACGCCGCCGAGCTCGTCGATGGCTTCCTCGACGGCGGGCGCGGTGCCGGTGACGCCGCGTTTCATGCGCTGGAACGACGCTTCGGCGGTCGCCCGCAGCCGCGCGGCGTCCTCGTCGGATTCCGCGCAGACGGCGTTGAGCGCGACCATCACCTCGGGTTCGTCGACGCTGCCCGCCAGCGGTCCGGGTCGGAAGTGCTCGCGGTACGTCTCGATCGCGTGGGCGGCGAACTGCGGGCGGATGAACGCCGCGAAGCAGTAGCGCAGCCCGAGTTTTCCCGCGATCTCCGCGCTCGACGGGCTGGAGCCGAGCACCCACGGGACGGGCGGCTCTCCGGCGGAGCGCGGAATCTCGATGTCCGCGTACGCGTGGCCCTCCGGGTAGTCGTCGTAGAGGTGGTTGACGACGGCCTCAATCTTCTCGCGGTGGTCCTCGTCGGGGTTGCGGACGTGGCGCTCGGTGCCGAGCGCGCGGTCGACTTCGGGGGAGCCGTTCGCGCGGCCGAGCCCGGCGTCGACCCGGCCGGGCGCGAGCGCGTCCAGCGCGCCGAACTGCTCGGCGACCTTGAACGGGCTGTAGTGGTTGAGCAGCACCGCGCCCGAGCCCAGCCGAATCGACTCCGTCTCGGCGGCGAGGTGGCCGAGCAAGACTTCGGGGGTCGTCCCGGCGAGCGTGTCGCCCATGCCGTGGTGTTCGGCGACCCAGAAGCGCTCGTAGCCGAGCCGTTCGGCCTGCTGGGCGGCTTCGACGGTGTTCGCATAGGCGTCCGTCGCGGTGCCGCCGTCGGGGACCGGAGAGAGGTCGACGACAGAGAGGTCCATACGCTGGTTCGTGGTCTGCGGGAGAAAACGGTTCGGCTCCCAGCAGTCCTCGTGGCGGGTCGACAGGAGTAGAGTTATGGCGGCCGCAGTACCGCTCGAACGTATGACGGAGTTCTCCCAGCGAGTCGAAGCCATCTCCATCAGCGGCATCCGGGAAGTGTTCGAGGCGGCCGGCGAGGACGCCATCAACCTCGGACTCGGCCAGCCCGACTTCCCGACGCCCGAGCACGCACGGCAGGCCGCCGTCGACGCCATCGAGGCGGGGAAGGCGGACGCGTACACGTCCAACCGCGGGACGCCCGACCTCGTGGACGCCATCGTCCAGAAGCACGCCCGCGACAACGGCGTCGACGTGGCACCGGAGGGCGTGATTGCGACGTCCGGCGGGAGCGAGGCGCTCCACCTCGCGCTGGAGGCCCACGTCGACGCCGGCGAGGAAGTGCTGTTCCCGGACCCGGGGTTCGTCTCCTACGACGCGCTCACGCGAATCGCGGGCGGCGAGCCGGTCGGCCTGCCGCTGCGCGAGGACCTCACGCTCGACCCCGCGACCGTCGAGGAGCACATCACCGAGGACACCGCGGCGTTCGTCGTGAACTCGCCCGCGAACCCGACGGGCGCGGTACAGTCCCCGGAGGACATGCGGGAGTTCGCGCGCATCGCCGACGAGCACGACGTGCTCTGTATCTCCGACGAGGTGTACGAGCACATCGTCTTCGACGGCGAGCACCGCTCGCCGCTGGAGTTCGCGGAGACGGACAACGTCGTCGTGGTGAACGCGTGCTCGAAGACGTACTCGATGACGGGGTGGCGGCTCGGCTGGGTCGCCGCCAGCGAGCGCCGCGCCGAGCGGATGCTGCGCGTCCACCAGTACTCGCAGGCCTGCGCGAGCGCGCCCGCCCAGTACGCCGCCGAGGCCGCGCTCACGGGCCCGCAGGACGTCGTCGGCGAGATGGTGGCGTCCTTCGAGGAGCGCCGCGACCTCGTGCTCGACGGCCTCGAAGACATGGGGCTGGACGTCCCCAAACCGGAGGGCGCGTTCTACGCGATGCCGAAGGTGCCCGAGGGCTGGGTCGACGAGGTGCTCGACCGCGGCGTCGTCGTCGTGCCCGGTGACGCGTTCGGCGAGCACGGCGAGGGGTACGCCCGCATCTCGTACGCGACGGACACCGAGCAGCTCCGCGAGGCGCTGGACGTGATGCGCGCGGCGACGAACGCCCTGCGGTAACGGCGGCTCCGCTGGACCCCGGGTGGTTCGTGCCCTGACAGTTATGCGGCACGCGGCCGTTGGTGTGTGTATGCACGTGGCACGCCACGGCGAGGGGGCTCGCGCGACGGCCGCGGCGCTGACGTCCCAGATCCACCCGGTCTTCATGCTGCCGCCGCTGGCGGCGTCGGGGTTCGGCGCCGTGCTCGCCGGCGAGTTCTCGCTGGGCGTCGCGGGCGTCCACGTCGCCGCTATGTTCTTCGCTGTCTACACGGCGCACGTGAAGGACGGCTTCGTGGACTTCCACGTGCGCGGCGAGGACGACGACCACCCGCTCACCGCCGCGGGCTGTCGGGTCGCCATCCGCGCAGCGTCCGTGGCGTTCTTCGCGTGTGCCGCCGCGCTCTGGTGGCTCGTCGGACCGGGCGCGGCCGCGCTCGCCGTGCCCGCGTGGCTCATCGCGTACCACCACGCGCCCCAGCTCGACACGAACCCCGTGACGACGACGACGGGCTACCCGCTCGGCATCGCGGTCTCGCTGCTCGGCGGCTACTACGCGCAGGTCGGGTCGCTGGCCGTCCGGCCGGTGGCGTTCGCGGGCGTGCTGCTCGTGTTGCTCTCCGGCGTGAAGGTCGTCGACGACGCCCAGGACTACGACTACGACAGCTCCATCGGGAAGCGCAGCGTCGCCGTCGTGCTCGGGAAGCCGGGCGCGCGCCGGCTCGCGTACGGCCTGATGGCGGCCGCGATGGTCGCCGTCGCGGCGCTCGCCGCGCTCTCGGTGTTCCCGCCGAGCGCCGTCGTCGCCGTGGCCGCGTTCGCCGTGGTCGCGGCGTTCGCGGCGCGCGCCGACCCCACTATCGCGACGATGCTGCTCGTGCGGGGCTGCTACGTCTTCCTCGCGGTGCTGGTCGCGGCGGTGTGGTTCCGCCCGCTCTCGTAGCCGGGCGAGAGCGGTGTTCTGAAGGGCGGGCGCGGCGACAGACCGGCCATGGACGCCTGGCAGGACGACGACGCGCTCGCCGACCAGTACGCGGACGCGTCGAACCTCGCCGCCCGACAGGTCTTGCACGCGCGCTTCTCGACCGCCGAGAAATCCGTCCACGAGTGGCTGTTCGACCAGTTCGACCTGCCCGAGAATGCGACGGTGCTGTCGCTGGGCGCCGGCCACGGCGCGCTCTGGACCGCCAACGCCGACCGGATTCCCGCGGGCTGGGACGTCACGGTGACGGACAACTACCCGGGGATGGTGATGGACGCGATGGAGGCCCTGGAGGACGTCGACCGCGAGTTCGACTTCGACGCCGTCGACGCCCGCGAGATTCCGTACCCCGAGGACACGTTCGACGCCGTGACGGCGCACTTCGTGCTCTCGCACCTCACGGACGCCGACCGCGAACAGGCCCTGCGAGAAATCCGGCGCGTGCTGAAGGCCGACGGGACGCTGTACGCCGCGGCGAACGGCGAGGCCGACCTGCGGGAGGTGTTCGACGTCGCCGAGTCGTACGGGACGCTCCCGGACGCGTCGGGGTTCACGCTGGAGAACGGCGCCGCACAGCTCCGTGAGGCGTTCTCGGACGTCGAGCGCCGGGACGTCGAGCACACGCTCCGCATCACGAAGCCGGAGCCGGTGGTCGCGTACCTGCTCTCGCTGCCCGGCTTCGAGGGCGCGGACGCGTTCGCGCTGGAGGACGCGTTCCGCGAGAGAACCGGCGACGACGCGTTCGAAGTCGACCGCGTCGCCGGCGCGTTCGTCGCGTCGGCCAGCGAGTAGCGGGATACGGGTTCTTCAGTCGGCACGCTGAGTGAACGTTCGCAACGTTCGGCCGCTCCGTGAGCCGATTCGCAACGAGGGAGGTGGTTTTACCCCAGTATGGATGGAACGCAGTGGCAATGAATCGGAAGGCGCTGGAAGTACGCGGAACGGCGGTCGGAGAGCTACCGGACTCACTGTACGACGAGCTCCGTCGGGCCGGCGAGAGAGACGAGAAAACGGTACAGCTGGGCGGGTCACTGTACGGGGACTCGGAGGAGCGGGACGCGACATCCGTACTGAGACACGCCGGCGACGGGTTCGAAGTCATCGTCGTGGAGCAGTACTACCTCCGGACGAACTCGGACCTCCAAACGACGATTGTCTTCGAGCAGGAAGCCAGCGACCGGGCGTCCGTGACGGTGATAGTCGGCGGCGGCGCGACCGGGTTGAGTTCACTGAGGTGGGACTGGGGTTCGGAATCGGCCCAGAGTAAGTCCGTGGTGTCCGTGCTCGAAGACGTCTGCGACCAGCTGGGGTTGTCGCTCACCCCGGACGAGTCGTAAGTCCGGCTGAAGACTGCCCGACCGGTTCCGCTACTTCGCGGTGGAGACGATCTTCACGACGTCGCCCTCCTCCAGTTCGTAGCTCTCGCCGACCTCCCGGTTCGTCTTGGCGTTCACCGCGTGGAGGTAGCCGTCGCCGATGTCCGAGTGGACGGCGTACGCGAGGTCCACGGGCGTCGAGCCGTTCTCTAAGAGGAACGCGTCGGGGAGGACGTTGCCCTTCGCGTCGGTCCACTTCGACTGGTCCTGCACGGGGTACGCGGTGACCATGTCGAGCAGGTCGTAGACCGCGTGGTTCAGCGCCGCCTGGACGCCCGTGCCGCCGTACTCGGCCATCGTCTCGCGGAGGTCGTCGAGGGCGTCGCGCTGGCCGTCGCTGACCTCGCCCGTCACCTCGAAGTCCTCGTCGCCGGGGTCGTAGTCGAGGAAGCCCGCGTCGACGCCGCGGCGGAGCGCGAGCTCGCCCTGCGCGGTCGCGGGAACCACGGGCTTGTCGAGGTCGAGCAGTCGCTGGACGTTCTCCTCGGGCGCGACGTCGACCTTGTTCGCGACGACGACGATGGGCTTCGTGCGTTCGCGGACCCCTCGGGCGAGCGCCTCGCGGTCCTCGTCGGTCCACTGGATCGGGTCCTCGGGGTAGTCGATGTCCCGGAGGACGCCCGCGACCTGGTACTCGCTCGCACCGAAGCCCGTCATCATGTCCGTGACGGCCTCCTCGATGTCGAATCCCGGCGACCGGGACGCCCGCTCGACGCTCTCCCAGTTGTCCTCGACGATGCCCGCCAGCCAGAGGTCCATCTCCTCCTCGACGAAGTCGATGTCCTCGATGGGGTCGTGCTCGCCGATTTCGACCGGTTCTCCCTCCTCGTCGGTCGCGCCCGACGCGTCGACGACGTTCACGATGACGTCCGCGTTCGACAGCTCGTCGAGGAACTGGTTGCCGAGGCCCCGGCCCTCGTGGGCGCCCGGTACGAGGCCCGCCACGTCCAGCAGTTCGACGGGGACGTAGCGCTTGCCGTCGTGGCAGTGCTCGTGGCCGCAGCGCTCCTCGCGCTCCAGACACGGACACTCTGTGCGAACGTGGGTCACGCCCCGGTTCGCGTCGATAGTGGTGAACGGGTAGTTCGCGACGTCCACCTCCGAGCGCGTCGCGGCGGTGTAGAACGTCGACTTGCCGGCGTTCGGCTTCCCGGCAAGCGCGATAGAGAGCATACCACGGGGTAGCGCGAGCGCGGAAGAATGGCTTTCGGTCCGGCGACCCGCGCCACCACAAGGGATATTCGGCGTCCAGCGGAACCACCGGACGATGAACACCCTAGAGGTCACGATCCGCCTCGTCGCGGGGATCGGGCTGATTCTCGCGAACGGCTTCTTCGTCGCAATCGAGTTCGCGCTGACTCGCGCCCGCCAGTTCACCGAGGCGGAGTTCGTCGACGGCAACCCCTCCCTGGAGCGCGCGTGGGAGATGACCAACGACCTCGAACTCTACCTCACCACGTGTCAAGTCGGCATCACGGCGTCCTCGATTGCGGTCGGTATCGTCGCCGAGCCGGCGCTCGCGGCCATCTTCGAGCCGGTGTTCCGGAACACCGTGCTTGCCTCGGTCGGCGGCGGCGCCGTCCTCGCGTTCCTCATCATCAACCTCGTCCACCTCACGCACGGCGAACAGACGCCGACCTACCTCGGCGTGGAGCGCTCGCGGTTCGTCTCCAAGTACGGCGCCGGGCCGCTGTACTGGTTCCACTTCGCCATCTCGCCGATCATCAAGCTCGGCGACGGCATCGCGAAGGCCACGCTGAAGCTGTTCGGCGTCGAGATGACGGGCGCGTGGCTCGAAACCGAGGAGGACGTCATCGAGTCGCGCGCCGACCTCCGGAACCGCCTCGGGTCCGTGCTCGGCGAGTCCGACCTCTCCCGGGAGCGCCGCGAGGAAGTCCTGGGCGCGCTCGACATCGACCAGATGCCCGTCGAGAGCGTGATGGTCGACGCCGACGACGTGGTCGCGCTGTCGGCGGCAGTCGGCCTCGAGGAGAACCTCGAACGGATGAGCGAGACCCCCCACGTCCGGTACCCGCTGGTCGGCGAGACCCTGGACGACTTCCGCGGCATCGTCTACCTGCCGGAGGTGTTCCGCGACCTCGACGACCTCCGGTCGGGCGAGGACACGCTCGGGGACGTCGCCCAGCCGCCGATGACGCTCCCGGCGTCGCTACCCGTCAGTGACGCCATCGACCGCTTCCAGTCGGAACGCCAGGAGCTGGCGTTCGTCACCGACGAGGACGACCGCGTCGTCGGGCTCGTCACGGTCACGGACGCGCTGGAAGCCATCGCCGGCGAGGTCGAGGACCCGTTCGACGACGAGCGCGAGAGTTAATCGGCGCGCTGGCACGTCGGGGCGCTTCCAATCGCGAGGAACAGGAGGGAGCGACCGACGAGCGGGTAGCCGGCGGCCCGGGACAGGTCGAGAAACCGACTGAACTATTCGGGGTCGCGGTCCGCGCGGCTGCCGAGGTGCATCTCGCCGCGGGCCCGGATGACGCCGTCCACGTCGGCGTCCGGGTGGACGTGGACGTCCTGCCCGGAGACGTCGCCGAGGACGGTGGCGTCGGCTTCGATGCGCACGTCGCCGTCGCGTGTGGTGACGTCGCCGTGAATCTTCGTGTCCGAGTCGACGCTGACGTCGTCCTGGGCACGCAGGCTGCCGAAGATGTTGTTCTCCGCGCCGACGTCGATGCTGGTCGCGCGGATGTTCCCGTGCAGCCGGCAGCCGTCGCCGATGGTCGCGGGCGTCGACACCCGCCACGCGTCGTCGGAGACGCTGCCCGAGCGCGGAATCGTCAGCGGCTGAGCGTCGCCGTCTGCGGCGAATTCGGCGGCGAGCTCCTCGGCCTCCTCCTCCTCGCCGATCTGCAGGAGGTGGGTGAGGTAGACGACGAAGAACGTGATCGTGGGCATCGGGTTCCGGATGACGATCCAGCCCGAGGCCTCGAACCCCTCCTCGATGTCGACGTCGTCGCCGATATCGAGGTCACCGCCGACGACCAGCCGGCCGGTAATGTGGACGCGCTCGCCGAGGTAGGCGTCCTCGCTGGCGAGGACGTTCCCGTCGACGTCGCACCACATATCCAGCCGGCAGTCGCCGTCGGCCTCGATGTCGCCCGCGAACGAAACCCGTTCGCCCGCGACGACGCTGCGGCCGCGAACCCCGAGTTCGACGGTGGACTGCCCGCCGACGAGCACGTCGCCGTCGACCACGACGTCGTGCTCCTGTACGGTGGTACCGTCTGGCACGACGAGTTCGTCTATCGGGTTCGGGCCGAGCACACCCGTCCAAATACCCCGCACGCCAATAAACCCCGCGAGAACGCACGCCGGGCGTCGGACGGCGGACTTTTGTCCGGCTGTCGCCTACCGGCGGGTATGACTGCGCTCTCGTTCGAAGACGACGGCGTCGACGTCGTCTACGAAGGCACCGAGTTCAGGATGGAGCGGACGCTCATCGAGGAGGCCACACAGAAGGACTACCACGAGGTCACCGACCACGAGGTGCTCAAGCTCGTGGAGGACGACCCGTCGCTGTCCGGGGAGCCCCGGCGCATCGGCGACATCGTGTAGACGCGAACTTTTAGGTCGCGGCGCCGCGACGTGCGAGTATGACCGCGGCGCTCCCCGACTTCGAGCACCCCTCGTGGGTGACCGCGCTGGCCACGTTCGCGAGCTACGGCCTCGTCCTCGCCGTGATGACCGTCCTGCTGTTCCTCGTGCCGTACGCGGCGTTCACGCTGCTGTAGCTACGCCCGCGTCCGCAGCAGGACGCCGACCGGCACCAGCAGCAGCGCGCCCGCGACGAACGGCGACCAGTAGACGACGACGTACGCGGCGGCGGCCAGCGGCGGGCCGACGGTCCGCCCGAGGCTCCCCGCGCTCTGCGTGACGCCGAACGACGACCCCTGCGTGTCCGTCGACGCCGCCCCGGAGACCAGCGTCGCCAGCCCGACCGTGATGGCGCCGTTCCCGAACGACACCAGCGCGCCGAACGCGAGCAACACGACCAACCCAGAGGTCAGCCACGCGGGCCCGTCGGCGGTCAGCGCGCGCGTGCCGGCGAGCGGGGAGACCGCGAGCACGAGCAGCGCGAGGAACAGCGAGACGACGCCCGCCCGAGCGACGCGCCGGGGGCCGAAGCGCCGGGAGAGCGCGCCGACGAGGACGCCCTGGTTCACGATACCGAGCGCGCCGATGTACGCGAGGAACATCGCGGCCTCCGTCGCGCCGTAGCCGAAGAAGTCGGCGACGAACGGCACGAACATCACCGTGATGCCGGTGAACGCCAGCGACGTCAGGAAGAAGGAGACGACCAGCGGCCGGAGGTCGGCGTCGGCGAGTGCCGAGCGGAACTGCGCGACGAACGTCGTCCGCGCCGCGGGGCCGCGCGTTCGCTCCGGTTCTTCGAGCACGACCGCGGCGGCCAGCAGCGCGAGGAACGAGAAGCCGGCGGCGGCGAAGCACGGCAGCGAGAACTGGGTGACGGGGACGAACGCGGGGAGAGCGGCGCGTGCGGCCGACACCGCCGTCTCGCTGGCGAGCAGACCGCCGACGGCGGGCCCGAACACGAACCCGAGGCCGAACGCGGCGCCGACGAGCCCGAGCGCGCCGGCGCGGCGCTCCGGCGGCGTCACGTCCGCGATGTACGCCTGCGCCGCCGAGATGTTCCCGCCCGCGCCGCCAGCGAGCAGCCGCGCGCCGAACAGCACCGCGAGGCCGGCCGTCGTCCCGACTGCGTCCCCGACTTCCGAAGCGAAGCCGAACACGAGCCACGCGACGCCCGCGACGCCGACCGACAGCATCAGGACGGGACGGCGGCCGCGCTCGTCGGAGACGCGCCCGAGGACGGGCGCGGCGGAGAACTGCGCCAGCGAGTACGACGCCGCGAGCAGTCCGATGAAGACGTCGCTGACGCCGAACGAGCGCACGTAGAACGGGAGGACGGGGATGATGATGCCGAACCCGAGCAGGTCGATGAACACCACGCCGACGACCACGGCGACCGCGCGACGCGCGTCTCCCGGGGCCGCGTCGGCAGCCGTCGCAGCGCTCGTCGATGCCACGGCCGCACAGACAGGACGGAACCGGAAACGTTCTCGGGCCAACGAAGGCGGCGGCTACGCTACGAGCCGGAGCGGCGAGGAGAGAACGAGGGTGCGAACGCCGTTACGCGAACGTGCGCGAGGGTTCGGCGCTGGCGTCGGTGTCCTGTTCGAGCTTCTCCAGGGCGTTCTCGAAGTCCTGCATCGTGATCTCCTCGCGGTCGTCGCGGATGGCGAACATGCCGGCCTCCGTGCAGATGGCGGCGACGTCCGCGCCGGACTTGTCGTCGGTCTCGGCGGCGAGGCGCGTGAAGTCGACGTCCTCCGAGAGGTTCATGCCCCGCGTGTGGATGCGGAAGATCTTCTCGCGGCCGGTCTCGTCGGGGTTCGGCACCTCGATGAGGCGGTCGAAGCGGCCGGGGCGGAGGATGGCGCGGTCGAGCATGTCGAAGCGGTTCGTCGCCGCGATGATGCGGATGTCGCCGCGCTCGTCGAAGCCGTCCATCTCGGAGAGCAGTTGCATCATCGTCCGCTGGACTTCCGCGTCGCCGGACGTCTTCGAGTCCGTGCGCTTGGAAGCGATGGCGTCGATCTCGTCGATGAAGACGACGGCGGGCTCGTGGTCGCGCGCGACCTGGAAGAGGTCGCGGACGAGCTTCGCGCCCTCGCCGATGAACTTGTGGACGAGCTCGCTGCCGGCCATCTTGATGAACGTCGCGTCGGTCTGGGCGGCGACGGCCTTCGCCATCAGGGTCTTCCCGGTGCCCGGCGGGCCGTGCAGGAGCACGCCGCTCGGCGGGTCGATGCCGACGGTGTCGAACATCTCGGGCTCCTTCATCGGGAGTTCGACGGTCTCGCGGACCTCCCGGAGCTGGTCGTCGAGGCCGCCGATGTCCTCGTAGCCGACGTCGGGGGACTCGTCGACTTCCATGACGCGGGCGCGGACGTCGGCCTCGTCGTCGAGGCGCTCGACGATCGAGAGAGAGTTGTTGACGGCGACGCGCGCGCCGGGCTCGAGGTCCTCGCGGAGGTCGTCGGTGACCTCGGTGAGGGCCTCCTGGTTGTTGCCGTGCTGTTTGATGATGGCGCCCTCGTCGTTGAGCTCCTGGACGGTGGCGACGAACAGCGGCGACTGCTTGAGCTTCTTGTTCTCGTGGGAGAGCCGCTCGAGCTTCTGCTGGTACTTGTTGTTCTCTGCGTTGGCGTCGAGCAGGCGGTCCCGCATCTCCTCGTTCTCGTCCTCGAGGGCGGAGAGCTGCTCCTCGAGCGCCTCGATCTTCTCCTGGAGAGAGGCGCCGTCGTCGTAGGGCAGCTCGGCGTCCTCTGCGGTCTCAGTCATCACTACTGAGTAGGGTGCTAGTTCATAAGAGGCTTCGGGTGACCCACATTCTCGGAGGCCTGTCAATAACCATTGTGCATTTTCGATAGCGAAAGCATTATCTAAGTGCATTCAGTACGGGTGGGTATGAGCGCCACCGCAATGGACGGAGACACGGTCGAAGCACTCGAAGACCTGCCGCCGAGCGCGAAGCTCGTCGCGAAAGTGCTGGAGTACAACGACACCCTCACGCAGAGCGAGCTCGCCGAGGAGACGCTGCTGCCCGCCCGCACCGTCCGCTACGCGCTCACCCGCCTCGAGGAGCAGGACGTCGTCGAGTCCCGCTTCTCGTTCTCGGACGCCCGCAAGCGCATCTACACGCTCGCCTGAGCGAGGCGTCGCCCTCCGCGCCCATCCTGCTGTGCCGGCTCCCGTCCTGCAGTCCCCCGACTCGTCCCCGGAAGCGCCGAACCTTTATCCGGCGTAGCGCTACAGTTTCACAGCAATGGTTCGCGTCATCCACACGGGGGACACCCACCTGGGCTACCGCCAGTACCACTCCCCCGAGCGCCGCCGTGACTTCCTCAACGCCTTCGAGGCGGTCGTCGAGGACGCCGTCGAGGCGGACGTCGACGCCGTCGTCCACGCCGGCGACCTCTACCACGACCGCCGCCCCGGCCTCCGGGACATTCTCGGCACCATCGACGCGCTACGGCCGCTCCGCGACGCCGGCATCCCGTTCCTCGCCATCGTCGGCAACCACGAGGGCACGCGGGACGCCCAGTGGCTCGACCTCTTCGAGACGCTAGGACTCGCCGAGCGCCTCGACGAGAGCGGTCGCCGCGTCGGCGACACCGCGTTCTACGGGCTCGACTACGTCCCCGAGTCCAAGCGCCCCGCCCTCGACTACGAGTTCGACGAGCCGGACGCCGAGCACGCCGCGCTCGTCTCCCACGGCCTGTTCACGCCGTTCGCGCACGCCAACTGGGACCTCGATACGGTACTCGGCGAGTCGAACGTCGACTTCGACGCCGTCCTGCTCGGCGACAACCACGCCGCCGACACCGCGCAGGTCGGCGACACGTGGATCACGTACTGCGGGTCCACCGAGCGCGCGAGCGCCAGCGAGCGCGACCCCCGCGGCTACAACGTCGTGGAGTTCGACGACGGCGACGTCGCCATCTCCCGGAAAGGAATCGAGACGCGGGACTTCGTGTTCGTGGACGTCGACCTCGGGCCGGAGGACGGCACCGAGTACGTCCGCGAGCGCGTCCGGGAGCGCGACGTCGAGGACGCCGTCGTCGTCGTCACCGTCGAGGGCGACGGCGACACCGTGACGCCCGCGGAGGTCGAGCGCTTCGGGGACGAGCGCGGCGCGCTGCTCACCCGGGTCAACGACCGCCGGGAGGTCGAGGCCGAGGAGGACGTCGAGGTGTCGTTCGCGGACCCCGACGAGGCGGTCCGCGAGCGCGTCCGCGAGATGGGGCTCGGCGAGGCGAGCCTCGACATCGACGACACGGTCCGCGACCTCGACGTGGCGGACTCGAACGTCCGCGAGCGCGTGAAACGGCGCGTCGAGGATGTCCTCGAGGACGAGGCGGCCGAGGAGGCAGACACCGACGGCGAGGACGAACCGGCCGGCCGAGCGCAGGCAACCACCATGGAGGACTTCTCGTGAGGTTCACGCGCGTCTCCCTGAAGAACTTCAAGTGCTACGAGGACGCCGACGTGCGCCTCGACCGCGGGGTCACGGTCATTCACGGACTGAACGGCAGCGGGAAGTCCAGCCTGCTGGAGGCGTGCTTCTTCGCGCTGTACGGCGCGAGCGCGCTGGACAAGACGCTGGACGAGATCGTCACCATCGGCGCGGAGGAGGCGGAAATCGACCTCTGGTTCACGCACGCGGGCAACGACTATCACATTCACCGCCGCGTCCGGAACACGGGCGAGCGCGCGTCCACGCCGGACTGCACGCTGGAGACACCCTCGGGGAGCATCGACGGCGTCACTGACGTCGAGGAGTACGTCGGCGACCTGCTGCGGATGGACGCGGAGGCGTTCGTGAACTGCGCGTACGTCCGGCAGGGCGAGGTGAACAAGCTCATCAACGCGTCGCCGAGCACGCGCCAAGACATGCTCGACGACCTGCTCCAGCTCGGGAAGCTCGAGGACTACCGCCAGCGCGCCGGGGACGCCCGGCTCGGCGTGGAGGACGTCGAGAGCAACGTCGCGGGGAAGCTCGACCAGCTCGACGAGCAGATCGAGGCGAAGGAAGCCGAGAACCCCCACGACAAACTGGCGAACCTGAAGTCAGAGCTCGCGGACGTCACCGAGGACATCGAGAACTACGAGCAGCAGCGCGACACCGCCCGCGAGACCCTCGAAGACGCCGAGAGCGTGCTGGAGTCCTACGAGGAGAAGCGCGCGGAGCTCGAAGACGTCGAGGAGACGATAGCCGAGGTCCGCGAGGCCATCGCGGAGACCGAGAGCGAACGCGAAGGCCTCGCCGAGGAGGTCAGCGAGCACCGCGAGCGCGCCGACGACCTCGAAGCCGAGGCCGAGGAGCTGGTCGCGGAAACTGGACTCGAAGAGGCCGACGCCGAGGCCGCCGCGGCCAAGCGCGAGGAGGTCGCGGCCGAGCGCGAGGACGTGACCGAGCGCGTCTCCGAGGTCGCGCCCGAGGTGTCGAAGCTCTCGACGGAGGCCGACAACGCCGCCGAGCGCGCCGAGGACCTCGAAACTCGCGCCGAGAATCTCCGCGAGGAGGCCGACGACCTCGAAGCCGACGCCGACGACCTCGAAGACGAACACGAGGAGGCCGTCGAGCGAATCGAGGAGCTGGACGCGGAAATCGAGGCGGCGAAGGCGGCCTTCGAGGACGCCCCTATCGCGTTCGGGAACGCGGAAGCGCACCTCGAATCGCTGAACGCGGACCTCGACGACCTCCGCGAGCGACGCGAGGGCGTGCGCGCGGACCTCCAGTCCGCCGAGGACCGCGTCGAGGAGGCCGAGGAGCTACTCGACGCCGGGAAGTGCCCCGAGTGCGGCCAGCCCGTCGAGGGGTCGCCGCACGTCGAGGGCGTCGAGGAGTACCGAGCGCGCGTCGCGGACCTCGAAGCCGAACTGGAGACCGTCGAGGAAGACGTCGAGGACGTCACCGCGCGCATCGACCGCACCGAGGACCTCGTGGAGCGCGAACGGGAGGTCGCGGACCTCGAACGCGACCGCGAGCGCGCCGTCGAGCGCCGCGACGACCGCGAGAATGCCGCGAGCGAAGCCAGAGCGGCGGCGGCGGAGAAGCGCGAGGAAGCCGACGACCTCGAAGCCGAGGCCGAGGACGCCCGCGAAGAGGCGGAATCGAAGCGCGAGCAGGCCGAGGACAAGCGCGAGGCGCTCGCGGAGCTGAACGCCGAGCAGTCCGCGCTGAAGGAGCGCATCGAGCGCCTCGACGACCTCGCGGACGTGCTGGACGAAGCCGCCAGCCACCGCGAGTCCGCCGACCAGCTGGCGGAGAAGCGCGCGGACCTCGACGACCGGAACGACGAGCGCCGGGACAGGCTCGGCGACCTCCGCGAGCGCAAGCAGACCCTCGAAGCGGAGTTCGACGAGGACCGCATCGAGGCGGCGAAGGAGGACAAGCAGCGCGCGGAGGACTACCTCGAACAGGTCGAGCCCGAGCTGGAGGACCTCCGCGAGCGCCGCGACGACTTACAGGGGAAGATTGGCGCCGCGGAGAACGCCATCGAGGAGTTAGAAGAGCTCCGCGACCAGCGCGAGACGGTGGCCGCGCGTCTCGACGAGCTCCGGGAGATTCACGAGGAGGTCTCGGAGCTGGAATCGATGTACGGCGACCTGCGCGCGGAGCTCCGCCAGCAGAACGTCGCGAAGCTCGAACGGCTGCTGAACGAGACGTTCGAATTGGTCTACCAGAACGACTCGTACGCCCGCATCGAGCTCTCGGGGGACTACGAGCTCACTGTCTACCAGAAGGACGGCGAGCCCCTCGAACCCGAGCAGCTCTCCGGAGGCGAGCGCGCGCTGTTCAACCTCAGCCTGCGTTGTGCCATCTACCGGCTGCTCGCGGAGGGCATCGACGGCGAGGCGCCGCTCCCGCCGCTCATCCTCGACGAGCCCACGGTGTTCCTCGACTCCGGGCACGTCTCCCAGCTCGTGGAGCTCGTCGAGCAGATGCGCCGCATGGGCGTCGAGCAGATCGTCGTGGTGAGCCACGACGACGAGCTCGTGGACGCCGCCGACGACGTGGTACGCGTGGAGAAAGACGCGACGTCGAACCGCTCGCGCGTGGTCCGGGACCCCGAGGAAGCGCTCGCAGACTAATCCCCGCGGAGGTCTTCGATTCCCTCGCTCCCCAGTTCCGTGAGCCGGTAGCCGCGCTCGCCGTTGACCGTCGCTTCCTCGACGAGGCCGGCGGCGCGGAGTTCGGTGACGGCGCCGACGAGGTCGCTCTCGCAGGCGTCGGACGCGCCGAGCAGTTCGCGGGCGGCGAGCGGCCCGCCGTCTGCGAGGTGGACGAGCAGCCCGAGGTGCCAGTCGTCGTGGCAGGCGGTGACGACGCGGCGCGCGGGCTCGGGAACCGCACTCGCGAGCGCGTCCAGCGGCCCCTCGCCGTCCGCGGGTTCGAGGTCGTCGTTGGGGACGTGGCGCTCGTCGCCGGTCTCGGGGTCGCGGACGAGGCTGCTGTCGCTGCTCTGTTTGAGGAGGAGGTAGCGGCGGCCGTCGCCGTCGCGGACCGTGCGCATGTGGGAAACGAGCGGTTCCGGGGCGTTAGGCCTTCCGGGCTCAGTCGTCGCCGTCGCTGGTGTCGCTGTCCCCGTCGTCGCTCGTCTCGTCGGCGTCCTCGCTGGTGTAGCGCTGGTAGCGGCGGTAGCCGAACGCGAACAGCACGAGGCCGAGAATCACTGCGGCGCCGCCGTACTGCCAGCGGCCGCGGAACGCGACGAACATCAGGCCGAGACTGACGGCGAGCAGCGCGACGTTGAACGTGGCGACGAGCGTCCAGAACTTCCGGCGGAGCGGAGCCGGTGCGTCCGAGCCGTCGGGGACCGTGGGCGCGTCGACGGACGGGACGTCGACCTCGGGCGCGAGCTCCTGTTCGGCCTCGCTGGGTTCCTCGTCGAGGAAGTCGTGGTCGCCGTCCGCGTCCTCTTCGTCGAACACGTGCGGAAAACGGCGGTGGCGGAGAAAAGCGTTGCCTATCAGAGCACGTCGCCCAGCGACGTCGCGTTCGTGGCTTTGAGCCACGCGAGCGGATTGTCGGCGTCGTAGAATACGACGCCGTCCTCTGTGTCGTAGGACTCGACTGTCTCTCGGGCGTCTGCTGCTTCGGGCAGCTGCGAGACGTCGTTGCGGTGCGCGTCACCCGCTGCGTGGTCAGTCACGTCTGTCACCTCGAATCGTGGTAAGACGTATCATACCATAAGCCTTCTCCCGGTGGCCGATTTCGCCGACCGGAAGGGCGAGTTTTTAGGCGGCAGGGCCGAACTATCGCGCAATGGAAGACACGGACCTCTCCGAGTTCATGCACGAGGGGGCCGACGCCGACGGAGACGCGTCGGAGAGCGTCCCCGACGACACGGTCCGCGCGGAAGCGGAAGTAGTCGCGGGCGACGGCGACCCCGTGGTGAACGAGATCGTCTCCGCGGAGGCGGACGCGCTCCCGGACGTCGACGGCGACGTCGAACTGATGGTGACGCAGGTCGACTACACCGTCGAGGGCGAGGGCGACCGCGAGCGCCCCGTCGTCCACGTGTTCGGCCGCACCGCCGACAACACCGCCGAGCACGTCCGCGTGCACGGGTTCCGGCCGTACTTCTACGCGCCGACCGAGAGCCTCGACGAGGACGACCTCACCGACGACGTCATCACGGGCTCCGAGGAGACCGACGAGAACGGCGAGCCCTACGAGTCCATCCGGGGCGAGAAGCTCACGAAGATCTTCGGCCGGACGCCGCGCGACGTCGGGAACATCCGCGACCGCTTCGAGCACTACGAGGCGGACATCCTGTTCCCGAACCGCCTGCTCATCGACAAGGACATCACGAGCGGGCTGCGCGTGCCCGAGCGCCGCGCCGACGACGGCGCCGTCTACGTCCACCACGACGAGATCGAGACCTGCGACGTGGACGCCGACGTGCGCGTCAACACCTTCGACATCGAGGTCGACGACCGCTCCGGCTTCCCGGAGGACGGCGAGGAGCCCATCGTCTGCCTGACCAGCCACGACTCCTACGACGACGAGTACATCGCGTGGCTGTACGAGGCGCCCGAGGCGACCGCGCCGTCGCCCGAGGCGCTCGTCGACCACGACCTGATGGACGACGGCGCAGACCTCGAAGTACGGGCGTTCGACAGCGAGGAGGCGATGCACGAGGCGTTCCTCGACTACCTCGAGGAGACGGACCCGGACGTGCTCACGGGCTGGAACTTCGACGACTTCGACGCCCCCTACTACGTCGACCGGCTGGACGAACTCGGCTCGTACGGCGAGCACGACATCGACTCGGACAGGCTCTCGCGGGTCGGTGAGGTGTGGACGTCGGGCTGGGGCGGCCCGAACATCAAGGGCCGCGTGGTCTTCGACCTGCTGTACGGCTACCAGCGGATGCAGCGCTCCGAGCTGGACTCCTACCGGCTGGACGCGGTCGGCGAGAAGGAACTCGACGCCGGGAAGGAGCGGTACACGGGCGACATCGGCGACCTCTGGGAGGACGACCCCGAGCGCCTGCTGGAGTACAACGTCAGGGACGTGGAGCTCTGCGTGGAAATCGACCGCAAGCAGAACATCGTCCCGTTCTGGAAGGAGGTCGCGGAGTTCGTCGGCTGCAAGCTCGAGGACGCCACCACGCCCGGGGACGCGGTCGACCTGTACATCCTGCACAAGGCGTACGGCCGGTTCGTGCTGCCGTCGAAGGGCCAGCAGGAGTCCGAGGACTACGAGGGCGGCGCCGTCTTCGACCCCATCACGGGCGTCCGCGAGAACGTCACCGTGCTCGACCTGAAGAGCCTCTACCCGATGTGCATGGTGACGACGAACGCCTCACCCGAGACCAAAGTCGACCCCGAGAGCTACGACGGGGAGACGTACCGCGCGCCCAACGGCACGCACTTCCGGAAGGAGCCGGACGGCATCATCCGCGAGATCATCGACGAGACGCTCGCGGAGCGCGAGCAGAAGAAGGCCGCACGCAACGACCACGACCCGGACAGCGAAGCCTACGACCGCTACGACCGCCAGCAGGCCGCAGTGAAGGTCATCATGAACAGCCTCTACGGCGTGCTGGGCTGGGAGCGCTTCCGGCTCTACGACAAGGAGATGGGCGCCGCGGTCACCGCGACCGGCCGCGAAGTCATCTCGTTCACGGAGGAGGCCGCCAACGACATCGGCCACGAGGTGGCGTACGGCGACACCGACTCGGTGATGCTGGAGCTCGGACCGGACCTCTCGAAGGAGGAGGCCATCGAGGCGTCCTTCGACATCGAGGACCACATCAACGCGGCCTACGACGAGTTCGCCAGCGAAGAGCTCAACGCCGACGAACACCGCTTCCAGATCGAGTTCGAGAAGCTCTACCGCCGGTTCTTCCAGGCGGGCAAGAAGAAGCGGTACGCCGGCCACATCGTCTGGAAGGAGGGCAAGGACGTCGACGACATCGACATCACGGGCTTCGAGTACCAGCGCTCGGACATCGCGCCCATCACGAAGCGCGTCCAGAAGCGCGTCATCGAGCTCATCGTCAAGGAGGGCGACGTCGACGCCGTCGAGGAGTACGTCCACGACGTCATCGAGGAGTACCAGGACGGCGCCGTCGACCTCGACGACATCGGCATCCCGGGCGGCATCGGCAAGTGCCTCGACAACTACGACACGGACACCGCGCAGGTGCGGGGCGCGAAGTACGCGAACCTCCTGCTCGGCACGAACTTCCAGCGCGGCTCGAAGCCCAAGCGCGTCTACCTCCGGAAGGTCCACCCGGACTTCTTCCGCGAACTGGAGGGCGAGAACCCGGACCTGCGGGACGACCCCCTCTACGTGGAGTTCAAGACCGACCACGACGTCATCTGCTACGAGTACGCCGACCAGCTCCCCGAGGCGTTCGAGATCGACTACGACGTGATGCTGGAGAAGACCCTCAAGGGCCCCATCGAGCGCATCCTCGAGGCGCTGGACATCTCCTGGGACGAGGTCAAGAGCGGGCAGACCCAGACCGGCCTCGGGAGCTTCATGTGACTAGTCGTCGCTGACCGACCGCGCGCGCCGGACGTCGCGTTCGAGCCGCTCGGCGTGTTCGAGGCGGAGCTCTCGCGCCCGCTCCCCGGTGAGCGCTCCTTCTTCCTGGAGTTCCTGCGTCGCCGGCTCGTAGGCCGTCACGTCGAAGCCCAGCCGCTGGAGGTACGAGCGGACCGCGTCCGAGTCGAGGCCGTCGCGTATCGCGTCCTCGACGCGCTCCTGCACGACGGCGAACTCGGGCGCGACGACGCCGTCGCCGGTGACGCGCGCGACTTTCCCGCCCGTTCGCAGGCCGTCCTCGCAGGCTCGCTCGACGACGCCGACCACGTCGTCGGCGAGCCGGACGACCTCGCTCGGGAGCGCGGTGTCGGCGGACCGCCACTCGACGGTGCCGAACGCCTCCCGGAACTTCACGGGCGTCCACGCGGCGCTCTCCGGCTCGAACGTCGACTCGACCGCCTCCCGGTCGACGCCACCGTCGACCGCCGCGGCGACGAACGACTCGTAGCAGCCGTCGAGGCGGGCGGCCCACTCGCTGGTGTCGTCGAGGTACGGCCAGAGGCGGCCCTGCTGCGGGAGGTCGTCGTACGCCCGCCGCCGGTAGAGCTTCGAGCGCGCGCCGGCCGCCTCCGGTCGTCCGCGGAACTGCGGCGCGGAGTTGACGAGCGCGAGCGCTGGGTCGACAGCGACGAGCGCGTTGAACTGTTCGACCTCGCTGCCCGGCCGCTGTTCGACGTGGACGTGGGTGCCCGCGCAGTGACGGACGTACTCGAAGGCGTCACCGACCGCGCGGCGCTGGATGCGCGTCCGCTCGCTCGGCAGGTCGCGGAGGTCGGCGTCCACGAGCGGGGTGGCGAGCGGCACGAGGTGCTTGCCGAGGTCGTCCGCGCGCCGCAGGACCGAGCCGACGCGGTCGAACAGCTCCCCCCGTAGCTCGGACGTGCTCTCGCAGGGACTGGTCTTGATTTCGAGCACCGGCTCGACGAACTCGCGCTCGGCGCCCGGGATCGCGTCCGTCAGCTCGCCGGGCTCGGTGAGCCGCCCGTCGTCGTCGACGACCCAGTACTCGACCTCGATGCTCCGGCGCGTCGGCGCAGAGTCGGGTGGTGGCACGGGTGTGTGGTGTGGTCGCGGTCTGTCGGCGGTCCCCTCGCAGCGTCACCGGTACGAGTACCGTGTTACGTGATAACGTTGAACAAATTCCTACAAGAAGGTTTCCCGGGGCGGGAATCACTGGGCGTTCGTACAGAAACCGAGCGCGGGAGGGCGCTCAGAAGTGCGCGAACTTGTCGCGGCGGTAGACGTCGATCTCGCTGGTCGTCGTCGGCGCCTCCTGGCGGGCCGCGAACGCGATCGCCTCCGCAATCTCCTCTGGCTCGGTGACCTCGCCGGGGTCGAACGTCTCCTCGAAGGCGGTGCCGTCCTCGCTGCCGAACTCCGTGCGGACCTCCGTCGGGTTGACGACGGTGACCGCGACGCCGTCGTCGCCGACGGCAGCCTCGACGCTGTGCGCGAACCCGCGCGTCCACCACTTCGTGGCAGCGTAGACGGGGTTGGACGGCCGCGGGTACTGGCCGGCGAAGCTGCCGACGAAGACGAGGTTGCCGTCGGCCTCGCGGAGGTGCGGGAGCGCCGCCCGCGTCGCGAAGAACATGCCGTCGCAGTTCACGTCCATCATCTGTCGGTACCCGTCCGTGGAGAGGTCCTCGACGTCGCCGCCGACGCCGAGCCCGGCGTTGTTCACGAGCGCGTCCACGCCGCCGAACTCCTCGCAGGTGGCGTCGACGAGCGCTTCGACCTCGTCCTCGTTCGTGACGTCCGTCGGGACGACGTGCGCGTCGACGCCGTGCTCGTCGGCCACGTCGTCGGCGACGGCTTCGAGCTCGCCGCGGCGCCGCGCGGCGAGAACGACGTCGGCGCCGTCCCTGGCGAGGATGCGGGCGGTGGCTTCGCCGATGCCGCTGCTGGCGCCGGTGACGATGGCAACCTGGTCGTCGAGTCGTGCTGAGACCATGTGTGTGGACTCGGACCCGACCGGCTTGATAGTTCGCCCAGCGAACAGTTATGCCCGACGAGCGCCAACAGAATACCGGGAGACAATGACTGGCAAGAACCTGCTGATGGTTGTCGGCGACTTCGGCGAGGACCTCGAGATCATGGTACCGTTCCAGGCGCTGCAGGCGGTCGGCCACGAGGTCGACGCCGTCTGCCCCGAGAAGGAAGCGGGCGACAGCGTGAAGACCGCGATCCACGACTTCCGCGGCGACCAGACGTACCTCGAAGAGCGCGGCCACGACTTTGAGTTGACCGCGACCCTCGAGGAGGTCGACCCGGCGGACTACGACGGTCTCGTGGTGCCGGGCGGTCGGGCACCGGAGTACCTGCGGACGTACGACGAGGTCATCGAGACGGTCCGGCACTTCTTCGAGGAGGACAAGCCCGTGGCGACGCTGTGCCACGGTCCGCAGATTCTGGCCGCTGCGGACGTGCTAGACGGCTACGAGATGACGTCGTATCCCGCGGTGCGAGCGGAGTGTGAGGGCGCCGGCTGCACGTGGGTCGACGAGGTGACGACGGACGGAAACCTCGTGACTGCGCAGGCGTGGCCGGACCACCCCGAGTGGATCGCCCAGTTCCTCGACCTGCTCGGGACGGAAGTGCAACACGGCGAGGAGGTTCCCGCCGACGACTGACCAGCGTAGAGGGGCACCGAGCCCGAAGAAACTCGATTTAGGTTTTCCCAAACGAAAACTGTTTTTTCCTAATTCGGAACCGGAACCCGGGAATTCCGTAACCGTTATGCGTCCAAGCCCCTTCCCTACAGACGACTGAGGCAATGGCTACGCTCGAACTCAAAAACGTACACGCGAAAGTCGCAGAAGAGGGCGGTGAAGAGATTCTCGAGGGCGTCGACCTCGAAATCCCGTCGGGCGAAATCCACGCTCTGATGGGCCCGAACGGCTCGGGCAAGTCCACGACGTCGAAGATCATCGCCGGCCACCCGGCCTACGAGGTCACCGAGGGCGAAGTGCTGCTCCACCTCGAAGACGACGACTTCGACGACCTCGAAGTGGTCCCGGAGGACGCCGAGACGTGGGATCTCCTCGAACTGGAGCCGAACGAGCGCGCCGCGCTCGGCATCTACCTCGGCTTCCAGTACCCCGCGGAAATCGAAGGCGTCACGCTCGTGAACTTCCTCCGCACCGCGCTCAACGCGAAGCTCGAAGAGCGCGAGGAGCTGCTCTTCGGTGAGGACGAGGAAGAAGACGACGAGGACGCGGGCTACGAGACCTCCCCGATGGAGGGGCCCGCCGACGAGGGCGACGTCGGCGTCGCCGAGTTCCAGGAGATGCTCTCCGAGAAGATGGAGCTCCTCGACATGGACGAGTCCTTCGCGAACCGCTACCTCAACGCCGGCTTCTCCGGCGGCGAGAAGAAGCAGAACGAGGTCCTCCAGGCCGCCATCCTCGAGCCGTCGATCGCCGTCCTCGACGAGATCGACTCCGGGCTCGACATCGACCGCCTGCAGGACGTCGCGAAGGGCATCAACGCGCTCCGCGACGAACAGGACACGGGTATCCTCCAGATCACCCACTACCAGCGCATCCTCGACTACGTCGAACCCGACCGCGTCCACATCATGCTCGACGGCGAAGTCGTCATGGAGGGCGACGCAGAGCTCGCCGAGAAGCTCGAAGACAAGGGGTACGACTGGGTGCGCGAGCAGGTCTACGAGACCGCGTAAACCACAACCATGAGCTCAGACCAAGACCACTTAGAAGAAACCGACACCGAGGCCCGATTCGAATTCAAGAAGGAGGAGAAGTCCGCCTTCAAGTCCGAGAAGGGGCTCACCGAGGAGACCATCCGACTCATCTCCGAGGACAAGGACGAGCCCGACTGGATGCTCGAGCGGCGCCTCCGCGCCCTCGAGCAGTACAAGAAGATGCCGATGCCGACCGGCTGGCCGGGCCAGCCCGACCTCTCGGAGCTCGACGTCGAGGAGATCATCCCGTACATCCGTCCCGACGTCGACAAGCGCGCCGGCGCGGACAACTGGGAGGACCTCCCGGACGAGATCCAGGACACGTTCGAACAGCTGGGCATCCCCGAGGCCGAGCGCGAGGCGCTCTCCGGCGTCGGCGCCCAGTACGAGTCCGAGGTCGTCTACCAGAACATGCAGGAGCGCTGGGAGGAGAAGGGCGTCGTCTTCTGCAACATGGACGAGGCCGTCCAGGAGCACGAGGAGCTCGTCAAGGAGCACTTCATGACGAAGTGCGTCCCCCCGAGCGACAACAAGTTCGCGGCGCTCCACGGCGCCGTCTGGTCCGGCGGCAGCTTCGTCTACGTCCCCGAGGACGTGACGGTGAACATGCCCGTGCAGGCGTACTTCCGGATGAACTCCGAGGGCATGGGCCAGTTCGAGCACACGCTCATCATCGCCGAGGAGGGCAGTGAGGTCCACTACATCGAGGGCTGTTCGGCCCCGAAGTACGGCACCCACAACCTCCACTCCGGCGGCGTCGAAGTGTTCGTCAAGGAGGACGCCCACGTGCAGTACTCGACCGTGCAGAACTGGTCGAAGAACACGTTCAACCTCAACACGAAGCGCGCCATCGTCGAGGAGAACGGCACCATGGAGTGGGTCTCCGGTTCCATGGGGTCGAAGGCGACGATGCTGTACCCGTCCTCGATTCTGAAGGGACGGGGCGCGACCGCGAACCAGATCTCCATCGCGTTCGCGGGCGAGGGCCAGGACATCGACACCGGCGCGAAGGTCTACCACAACGCGCCCGACACCGCGTCGACCATCGAGTCCAAGTCCATCAGCAAGGACGGCGGCCGCACGAACTACCGCGGCCTCGTCCACATCGCCGACGGCGCCGAGGACTCCTCGACGTCCGTGGAGTGCGACGCGCTGATGTTCGACAACGAGTCCACCAGCGACACCATGCCGTACATGGAGATCAACGAGTCGAAGGTGGACGTCGCCCACGAGGCGACCGTCGGGAAGATCGGCGACGAGGACGTCTTCTACCTCCAGAGCCGCGGCCTCGACGACGACGACGCCAAGCAGATGATCGTCGCGGGCTTCATCGAGCCCATCACGGAGGAACTGCCCATCGAGTACGCGGTCGAGCTCAACCGCCTCATCGAACTCGAGATGGAGGGGAGCCTCGGATAACATGAGCACGCAACTGCACACGGACATCAGCGAAGCGACGGTACGGCAGCTCGCCGACGAGCGCGACGAGCCCGAGTGGCTGCTCCAGACCCGCCTGGACGCCCTCGACGCGCTCGAGGACCTCGACTACCCGAGCGTCATCGAGACGCCCGGCCGGAAGTGGACGCACCTCGAAGAACTCGACTTCGAGGCGCTCGTCGACCCGCTCGGCCAGACCGAGGAGAAAGACCAGGTCGGCCCGGACAACGTCGAGATCGCGTCGTTCCACGACGCCCTGCAGGACGACGACCTCGCCGAGCTCGTCGAAGAGCACTTCGGCAGCGTCGTCGGCCCGCAGGAGAACCGCCTCACGGCCCTGTCGACGGCGCTGTTCACGACCGGTACGGTCGTCCACGTGCCCGAGGGCGTCGACGCCGAGGACGTGACGATTCGGACGTCGATGACCTCCCGGTCGCTGTTCAACTACACGCTCGTCGTCACCGAGAAGAACGCCTCCGTGACGATTCTGGAGCGGCAGGACACGGCCGACGACGCCGCCGACGCGCCCGACGGCCGGTACTACTCCGGCATCGTCGAGGTCGACGCGGGCGAGAACTCGTACGTCCAGTACGGCAGCCTGCAGGACTTCGACGAGGACACGTACAACTACACCGTCAAGCGCGGCGACGCCGACACCTACAGCACGGTCAACTGGATCGAGGGGAACCTCGGCAGCCGGCTGACGAAGACCGCCGTCACCACGAACCTGAACGGCGACTCCAGCGAGACGAGCATCGTCGGCGCGTTCTTCGGCCACGAGGACCAGCACTTCGACCTCGAGTCGAAGGTCTACCACCGCGCCGAGCACACGACCGCCGACCTCGTCACGCGCGGCGTCATCGACGACGAGGCGCGCTCCGTCTACGAGGGCGTCCAGGACGTCGGCGCCGACGCGTGGGACACCTCCAGCTACCAGCGCGAGAACACCCTGATGTTGAGCGACGACAGCGAGGCCGACGCCTCCCCGAAGCTCATCATCAACAACCACGACACGGAGGCCAGCCACTCCGCGACTGTCGGTCAGATCGACAGCGAGGACCTGTTCTACATGCGGAACCGCGGCCTCCCCGAGCAGGAAGCCACCGACATGCTCGTCGAGGGCTTCTTCGTCCCCGTCCTCGAGGAGGTCGAGGTCGAGGAGCTCCGCGAGGACCTCCAGCAGCGCATCCACGAGCGCCTCCAGTAAGCGCTCACAGCACTCACTTCCGTCCCCCGGAATCCGCGGCCGGAGGGAACGGTTTAAGTCCGCTTCTCTCTCAGTTACGGGTAGCATGACCGGAGTACAGCCGTCGAGGTGTGCGCCGTGAGCACGGTCGCGGCACGCGTCGACTCCGACGACCAGCTCGCCCGCCTCCTCCAGATCGGCATCGTGTTAGAGGAGGTCGTCGAGGCGCGCGCGCACCGCCACTACCAGTCGCTGCCCGAGGACGAGCGCGACGACGCCATCGAGGCGCTGCTCTCGGCGGCCAGCGAGGAGTCCGCCGAGCACCGCCGGCAGCTCGAAGAGCTCGTCGCGGCCCTCGACGCCGACAGCATCCCCTTCGAGGACGTCAAGGACCTGGTCGCGCAGAGCTACGGCCAGACCGGTCCGGAGGACTTCGACGGCGTGCTCTACGACCAGCTCCACGGCGAGGAGACCGCGTACAAGTTCTACGACGACCTCGTGGACGCCGTCGAGTCCGGCTCCGCGTCGTTCGGCGTCGACCGCGAGGAACTGCTGGCGGTGCTCCGCGAGATTCGCCACGCGGAGGCCGAGGGCGTCGAAGAAGTCGCGAAACTGATGGAGGCCCGCGCATGAGCACGGAACAACTCACTCAACGGCGGAGGTGTGTCGCGTGAACACTGCCGACCAGTACCTGAAGACGATCTTCCTCGTCCAGCAGCTCGAGGACGGCCCGGCGGCGACCGGCGAGCTCGCCGACCGCCTCGGCGTCAGCCCCGCGAGCGTCAACGAGATGGTGGGGAAACTCGAGGACCGCGGGCTCGTCGCCCACGAGAAGTACAAGGGCGCGACCGTCACGGACGACGGCGAAGCCCGCGCTCGCGAGGCGCTGCAGACGTACTGCATCCTCGAGCGCTTCCTCGCGAACGTCCTCGACGTCGACGACTTCCGCGCGGAAGCCCGCCAGCTCGAGCCCGTCATCGACGAGACGGTCGCCGACCGCCTCGACATGATCATCGACCGCGAGCCCGAGTGCCCGGAGTGCTTCGACGCCGAGGACGACGCCTGCGGCCTACTCGCCGAGGACCGCATCGAGGCCGACGACTGACCGTTCTTTAAGTGGGCTAACGTTCTAGTCGGGTCCGCGTGTGGCGTCGGTATGGAGTGTCCGACCTGTGGCAAGGGGCTCTCGACCGAGCGGGGGATGCGCCAGCACCACACGAAGGTCCACGACGAACCGCTACCGAACCGAACGTGTGCGGACTGCGGTACCGAGTTCTACGACCCGAAGTCGCGTCGCACGTACTGCGAGGACTGTTACACCCAGTCAGGCGAGAAGAACGGGAACTACTCTGGCGCGAAAGAGACGACGGAATGCGAGCAGTGCGGCGACTCCTTCGAGTACTACCCCTCGAACAAGGACGGTGTGTACTGTTCGACGTGCGTTGCCGAGGCAGACGGACTACTACCACACGAGGAATCAGCCGTGTCGAACGTCGAAGTCGAGTGCGAGCACTGTGGTTCGACGCTAGAGAGACACCCGTCGCGCGTCGATTCAACGTCCTACGGTTCGTTCTGTAATCTCGACTGCTACGGCGAGTGGCTGTCGGAGAACGTCGTCGGGGAATCTCATCATCAATGGGAAGGTGGCACGTTCCCATACGGGTCCTCGTGGTGGAAAGTGCGGCGGGCAGCGTTAGAGCGTGACAACTACGAGTGCCAAAATTGTGGTGCGGGGGTCGAAGAGTCAGGTCGGAAGCCGGACGTTCACCACATCGAGCGCGTTCGTGATTTCGAGAATCCAGCGGACGCTCACTACTTGGACAACGTAATCTGTCTCTGTCGTTCCTGCCACCGTCGTATCGAGGACGGCGACGCGACTCTTCCCTCACGAAGTTCGTAAAAAGCAATCTTATTGTGGCACCATAGACTACCGTCGTACGCAGTCCCGTGGTGTAGTGGCCAATCATATGGGCCTTTGGACCGGTACGGGTTTGCGTGCCGGGAAGACAGCCTATGACGGCGGTTCGAATCCGCCCGGGACTACTGTAGGAATTTTTACATTTCCTCTGGCTTCAGGGGTGCCGACACGCCTACGTGAACCGATAGACCCGTTAATCTCGAAGCGCTACGGGGCGTAATGACCGACGAGATCCGCGTGCTCCACGTCGACGACGAGTCGGGGTTCGCGGAGATGGCGGGCGAGTTCCTCGAACGCGAGGACGACCGCATCGAGGTCGTGACCGCGTCGGACGCGGACGAAGGGTGTGCGGTGCTGAACGAGGACGACGTCGACTGCGTGGTCTCCGACTTCGACATGCCGGGGCGGAACGGCATCGAGTTCCTCGAGGACGTCCGCTCGCGGAACCCGGACCTCCCCTTCATCCTGTTCACGGGGAAGGGCAGCGAGGAAGTCGCCAGCGAGGCCATCTCCGCGGGCGCGACCGACTACCTCCAGAAGGAGGCGGGCACCGACCAGTACACGATTCTCGCGAACCGCGTGCTGAACTACGTGGACACGGCGCGCGCGAAGTCCCACCGCCAGCGCCAGCTCGACGCCATCGAGGCCGCCGAGGAGGGCATCAGCATCCTCGACGCGGACGGCGAGTTCATCTACGTGAACGAGGCGTACGCCGACCTCTACGGCTACGACTCTCAGGAGATGGTGGGCGAGCACTGGGAGATGCTGTACCCCGACGAGGCGGTGGCGAGCGTGGAGGACGAGGTCCTCCCGCAGGTCCGTGAGGAGGGGACGTGGAGCGGGCAGACGACGGGCGTCCGGGCGGACGGCGAGACGTTCGTCGAGGACCACACGCTGGCGGTGACCGACGACGACGAACTCGTCTGCACGGTGCGGGACATCACGGAGCACCGGGAGCGCGGCCAGGCGCTGGCGGCGCTGCACGACGCCGCGACGGACCTGGAGGCCGCGGACACGGAGGACGAGGTGTACGATATTCTCGTGGACGCGGCGGAGGACATCCTGGACTTCGACCTGGTAGCGGTGGACATCCACGAGGGCGACGCGCTGGTGCAGGCGGCGTGGTCGCTGGACACGGACACGGAGGGCTACTGGGAGGTGACGCCGCTGGACGAGGACACGTTCGCGACGCGTGCGTACCGGCGCCAGGAGACGATCGTCGCGGACGACCTCCGGGAGTACGAGATCACGCCCGCGGATCCCGAGTACCGGGCGGCCTTGACGACGCCCCTCGCGGACATCGGGACGTTCCAGGCGGTCTCTCGGGAGACGGGCGCGTTCGACGCGACGGACCGCGAGCTCGCCGAGCTGCTCGCGGGCCACGCGCGGGAGGCGCTGTCGCGGCTGGAGTCCGAGCGCCGGCTGCGCGAGCGAACCGAGGAGCTCGAACGCCAGAACGAGCGCTTAGAGGAGTTCGCCACCATCATCAGCCACGACCTCCGCACGCCGCTGAACGTGGCCTCGGGGCGGCTGGAGCTCGCTCGGGAGGGCGGCGACGGCGAGCACCTCGCGGCGGTCGCGGAGTCGCTGGAGCGCATGGAGACGCTCATCGAGGACACGCTCACGCTCGCCCACGAGGGCCAGACGGTGTCCGACCGTGAGCGGGTCGCGGTCGCGGACGTCGCCCGGCAGTGCTGGGAACGCGTCGGGAGCGAGGCTGCCACGCTCGATGTCGTCGACGAGTTCGCGGTCCGCTGCGACGGCGACCGCCTCCATCGGGTGTTCCAGAACCTCTTCCGGAACGCCGTGGAGCACGGCTCCACGGACCCTGACTCGCAGACTCGGCAGGATGCTGTCGAACACGGTTCGACAGTCGAACGGAACGCGCAGCGTTCCGAGGACGCCGTGGAGCACGCGGGCGAGGGCGTCACCGTCCGCGTCGGCGCGCTCGACGACGCCGACGGCTTCTACGTCGCGGACGACGGCCCCGGTATCCCCACCGAAGAGCGCGAGAAGGTGTTCGAGCACGGGTACACGAACAGCGAGCACGGCACCGGGTTCGGCCTGCCCATCGTGGAGGAGATCGCCGACGCGCACGGCTGGGCGGTCGCGGTGGCGGACGGGAGAGGTGGTGGGACGCGCTTCGAGATCACGGGCGTCGAATTCGCGGACGCGGTCGAATCGCGGCAGGCGTAGCGGAACGGGTGTTCGTCGGCGTTACGATCGGGTCGCGCGAGCCTCGCGGACGTCCGCGCCGTCGCGTACCATGTCCGGACAGTCCGGGCAGACGCGGGGCTGCTCGACGCCCGGGGGCGTGAACACGCGGGCGTAGTCCTTCGTGACGAACGACTCGCAGTTCTTGCAGAGCGGCATCTCGTTTCGAGGCGATGGAGTGTCAGTATATATGTTTTGTGTGTGTATTTTATCGGGTCGAATAAATATGGGTGGCGCCGCCGGAGCGAACGGCCTAACCGTCGCGCCCGCCTGCGTGCGGTATGAGCGATACGCTGGAGTCGCTGCCGGACCGCCCGCTCCGCCAGCAGGAGGTCACCGCGCTCAACCACGCCGACGCGTTCTCGCTGGTGGTGCCCGTCGACCGCGAGGAGGCCGTCGAGGCCGACACCCGCGAGCCCGTCGTCATCACCGAACGTATCATCCTCGGGACGGATGACTGGGTGACGGGACTGGTGTACGACGGCGGCTGGCTGGAGGTCGAGTCCGTCGCCATCGAGGACCCCGACGAGGAGCGCTTCGACGCGATGCGTGACTGCGAGTCCGCGGTCGCCGACTACGACCTCGACTGACGCGGGGGTCGTTCAGAGGCGTGCGTCTGCAAAAGGCTAAAGAGAGAAACAGGCCTTCGTTGTAGTAATGACCGTACGTGTACGCCGGCAAACGGAGGTGAAATCGTGGGCGTCGAGATAAAGGAGTCGCCGGTCTCCGAGCACCAGTTCGACGAGATGGCCGCGTTCGTCCGCGACTACCTCGAGGCGAGCGTCGAGAACGAGGACGACGGCGGCCGGATGCGGTGGTACCCGTGGCACTCCGCGGAGTACCGCTTCACGCACATCCGGAACGTCGTCGACATCGGCGAACGCATCGCCAGCGAGGAGGGCGCGGACGTCGACGTGGTCCGCGTCGCGGCGCTGTTCCACGACATCGCGAAGCTGGAAGCCGACCAGGAGGAACACGCCGATGAGGGCGCGCGTATCGCCCGGAAGTACCTGGAGACCCACGGCGACTTCGCGCCGTCGTTCGTCGAGCAGGTGTGTGCCGCCATCACCGACCACTCCTACCAGGGCGACCTCTCGGAGCTCCCGCTGGAGACGCGGTGTCTCATCGAGGCCGACGTCCTCGACAAGGCGGGCGCGAACGGCGCGGCACTCATGTTACTGCGGATGGGCTACGAGGCCCGCACGCACGTCGACGCCGCGGAGATGATCGACCGCGTGCTCGAACGCGGCGAGAACGCCGCCGAGCGCGTGGAGAGCGACACCGCCGAGTCCATCGCCCACCAGCGCATCAAGCGCGTGCGGTGGTTCCGGGAGTGGCTCGAAGAGGAAGTCCCCGGGATGCGCGAGTAGCTACAGTCCCGCGGCCGTTTTCAGGAACGTGAGTCCGAACAGCGCCAGCACCGCCGCGCTGGCGTACGCGACGACGGTGCCGAACGCGTCGACGCGCTCGCCGGCCGCGCGCAGCGACGCCGGGAACCCCGCGACCCAGACGAGGATGCCGGCGAAGAACCCCGCGATGGTGAGCGCACCGTTCGCCGCGGACAGCTGCAGGCCGAACGCCGATATCTCGCCGGGGTTGAGCAGGCCGACGCCGGCGGTCAGCCACCACGTCACCTGGTAGGGGTTGGTGAGCGCGAGCACGAACGCCTTCCGGAACCCGCGGCCCTCTGCGGGGTCGGCGTCGGAGAACGAGCCGGCGTCCCGGTAGGCGCCGTACGCGTAGTACAGCATCAGCACGCCGCCGACGCCGACCATGAGCGTCTTGACGGTGGGGGCGTCCTCGATGAACGCGACGACGCCGACGAGCGCGAGCACGAAGAAGCACGCGTCGGCGGTCATCGCGCCGAGGCCCGCGGAGAAGCCGGCGCGCCAGCCCCGAGTGACGGCTTCCTCCGCGATGACGGCGTTCATCGGGCCGGGCGGCGCCGCCAGCGAGAGGCCGAGGACGAGGCCGGCGGCGACGGAGACGAGCGCGTCGAACACGAAAGCGAGTAGTCCCCGTCGACGACTAAAGCCCGCCGGTTACGGCAGTAACGTGGCGGGGAGCGCGCGGGCGACGGCGCCGACGATTTCCTCCCAGACGGAGACGTCGAACAGCAACTGGAGCGCGACGTCTCCCGCGAAGAAGAAGAACAGGGCGGCCGCCGCCATGTGTGCGCGGCGGGCGTCGAAGCTCCGGGAGAACCGCGCGAAGAACATCGCGTTCAGCAGGCTGACCGGGACGATGGCGGCCATCTCGCCCGCCCAGATGGCGGGCCGGGCGCCGTACTGGGCTGCGAGCCCGATGGTGACCAGCTGGGTCTTGTCGCCGAACTCGCCGGCGAACATCATCGCGAAGATGGGGAGGAAGCCGCCGAAGTACGTCGGGACGTCTCTGCCCAGAATCGTGGCCTGCTCGAAGCGCCCGCCGAGCGAGACGATGCCGCCGTCGCTGGTCATCGGTCCGGGGTTGCCGTCGGCGGGCATCGAGCGCAACAACAGCACCCCGAAGACGAAGAACAGCCCGCCGGTGAAGGCGTCGAGGTAGACGCCGGGGAGTGCGCTCTGGAGCGCGCTCCCGACGGCGATTTCGATTGCGGTCCAGATGCCGAACGCGGTGGCCGCGGCGGCGACGACGACGCGGGGGTCGTACTGCGTGGACAGCCCCGCGATGATGAACTGGACTTTCTCGCCGGGGAGGACCGCGAGCTGTGCGGCGAACGCGATGGCCGCGAGCTCCGCGAAGCCGGTCACGGACGCGTCACCTCGCCGGCGGGCGCGTCGACTGCGCGCACGCGAATCGCGGCCGCGACGCGGTCCGGGAGGTGGACGTCGTCGCCGTCGACGTCGACGACGAAGAGTCCGATGGGCGCGTGCTCGCGGACGGCGAGTTCGGTGCCGGGCTCGATGCCGGCGTCCCGCAGGTAGCGCAACTCCTCGGAGTTGCGGTCGTCGACCTGCGCGACGACGACGCGGTCGCCGGCTTCGTGGTCGGCGAGCGCGGCGGTCTCGGGGTGCTCCGGGGGCTCGAGGTCCGCGCCGGGGATCGGGTCGCCGTGCGGGTCGACGGTGGGGTCGTCGAGCTTCCGGGCGAGGCGGCGCTCGAACTCCTCGCTGATGTGGTGTTCGAGCGCGTCGGCCTCGTCGTGGACCTCGTCGAACGAGTAGTCGAGATGGTCCGCGAGGAACGCCTCCAGCAGCCGGTGGTGGCGCAGCACTTCGAGCGCGACGGTTTCGCCCTCGGGCGTGAGCTCGACGCCCTTGTACTTCTCGCGGGCGAGGAGGCCGCGCTCTTCCAGTTTTTCGACCATGCTGGTGACTGTCGGCGGCGTGACGTCGAGGTAGTCGGCGATGGCGGAGGTCTTCACCGGCGGGCCGTGCTCGCGTTCGAGCGCGTAGACGGCCTTGAGGTAGTCCTCCATCACGTCGGAGAGCATTCGTTACCAGGTGATTAGACGCGTCTAATTATATAGTTGGCGGTGGCCAACTGCGAGATCCGGCGAGATGGGTTTTTTACTGTACGTGTGTGGGTTTTGGGGGTGGATTGGTAACATCATCCAAACCTTAACGAGCTACACTCGACAGTAATATAAACCCCGCGGACGACTTATGTGACAGTATGTCATCCGAAAAGACGCGTCGGCGGTTCCTCGAAGCGACAGGTATTGCTGGTGTCGCAGCCCTCGCTGGCTGTAGCGGAAACGGCGGCGACGGCGACGGCGATGGCGACGGAGATAGCGACGGCAACGGCGACACGACGACGACCGAGAGCGGAGGCGGGAACGGCGGCAGCAACCGCCTGAGCTGGCACGCCGGCGGTACCGGTGGCACGTACTACCCGCTCTCGAACGAGATCAAGACCATCGTCGAGGCGAACACCGACTACTCGCTGAACGTCCAGTCGACGGGCGCCAGCGTCGAGAACGTCGGGAGTCTCGCGGACGGCTCCGCCGACTTCGCGCTCATCCAGAACGACGTCGCGTACTTCGCGAAGAACGGGACGGGCATCGACACGTTCCAGGACAACGCGATCGAGAACCTCCAGGGCGTCGCGACGCTGTACCCCGAAACGATCACCGTCGTGACGCTCCAGGACACCGGCATCGAGTCGCTGAGCGACCTCAGCGGAGCGACGATCAACACCGGCGACCTCGGCTCCGGGACGCAGGTCAACGCGAACCAGATCCTGGAAGCGGTCGGCATCACCGACTACAACGAGCAGAACGCCGGCTTCTCGCAGGCGTCCGAACAGCTCGCGAACGGCGACATCGACGCAGCGTTCGTCGTCGGCGGCTGGCCGGTCGGTGCGATCGAGGACCTCGCGAACACGAACGACGTCCAGATCGTCCCGATCCAGGGCGAGAACCGCCAGGCCGTCAAGGACGCCGCCTCGTGGTTCGCCGACGACACGATCCCCGGTGGGACGTACACCGGCGTCGACGAGGACGTCGAGACCGTCGCCGTGCAGGCGATGATCGCCACGCACTCGGACGTGCCCGCCGACACCGTCGAGACGGTCACCGCAGCGATCTTCGACAACGTCGACGAGCTCTCCATCAAGACGGACTTCATCTCCGCCGACAGCGCACAGGACGGGATGTCCATCGAGCTCCACGAGGGTGCGGCGACGTACTTCGACGCGTAGACTGACGACAGCGAGCACGGTATCGACTCTCGCATCGTCCCCGATGCCGCAGTAACGAGCTCCTCCACTTCCCATCGTGATTCACCGAATCCTTCGACGCAAACGGTTCGTGGTCGCGGTCGTCGCCGTACTCGTCGCGCTACTGGTCGCACTCGCCGGCGTAGCAGCAGGTGTCTCGACCGGCCAAGTGCTCGTCGTCGAGGACGTCGACACGGGCGAGCGGTACGTCACGGAGCCCGTCGAGACCGGCAGCACCGTCGAACTACGGTACATGCACAGCGTCGAGAAGACGCCAGTCAACGACGTGTATCGCGTCGACGGTGGGACGCTCGCCAACACGCGAATGGAGTTCGAATCCTACGGCTGGGGGCTCCCGTCACGGGTCAACGTCACGAACGTCAACGGAACGTTCGTCTACGACCCGCCGGAACCGATCATGACCCTCGAGTCGCTGTCGGTCTCGCCCGGCCGGATCGCGAACCACACGTTGATCGTCGACGACCGACGGATTGACCTGGTGTCGAAGACGAACGCGAGTGACGTGCGCATTCACGTCGAACGACGGACGCTAACTGATGTACTCCTATGAGCACGAACAACCCAGACGGCGGTGACGACGCGGAGCTTTCCAGAGAAGAAGCCGACGAGCTCATCGACGAGATCGAACGCCGACGGTCGCTGAAGGGGCTCGCCGCCCTCGCCGTCTCGGCGATCGGGATTCTCTTCTCTGTGTTTCAGCTGTTCCTGGCGGCACAGGGCTTCTACATCACAATCCCGCTCCCGGCGCTGGGCAGCATCTCGCTCCCGGTACTCGGCAACGTTCCCATCCCGGTCCTCGACAGCGTCGAGGTGGGGCTACAGCTCCTGCAGGCGAACGCGGTCCACGTCGCGTTCGCGCTGGTGCTCACGTTCCTGATGTTCCCCGCGTCGATGGGCGACGGGCGCATCTCCAGTCGCCTGGGCTCCGGAATGGACGCTGCGACGTCGCGGCTGGGCCGATCGAACCCGGCGTCACGGGCGCTCGACGGAGTCCGTGGCGCCGCTCGCTGGGCGTTCGTCGATCCCGACCGAAGTCGTGTCACGCCCTTCGACGTGGTCTGTATGGGCTTCGCGGTGCTCACCGCGCTGTACTTCCTCACGGAGTTCTCGGAGATACAGGACATGCGCGTGTTCGGGCTCGAGTCCGGCCGCCCGGTCACGGGCGTGTACCCGTTCCTCGAACCGGTCCTCGGCGGCGTCCCCTTCATCAGTGAGTACTCGTACGCGATGCTGCTCGGGGCGATCGGCATCCTCCTGGTCCTCGAAGCCACTCGCCGGACGCTCGGCCTGCCGCTGATGATCATCGTCGCGACGTTCATCGTGTACGCCCGCTGGGGATACCTCATCAGCGGCGACACGCCGTTCCTCGGCCTCCTGGCGATCCCCCAGCTGACCTGGCCGGACATCGTGCAGAACCTCTGGTACAACACGGAGAACGGCGTCTTCGGGATTCCGGTGACGGTCTCCGTGAGCTTCATCTACATCTTCATCCTGTTCGGCTCGTTCCTGGAGATGAGCGGCGCCGGCCAGTGGTTCATCGACCTCGCGTACGCCGCGACCGGCAAGCGCAAGGGCGGGCCCGCGAAGGCGAGCATCCTCGCGAGCGGCTTCATGGGCACGATTTCGGGGTCGTCGATCGCGAACACAGTCACTACCGGCGCGTTCACCATCCCGCTGATGAAACGCTCCGGGTACTCGCCGGAGTTCTCCGGCGCCGTCGAGTCTTCGGCGTCCTCCGGCGGCCAGATTCTCCCGCCCGTGATGGGCGCGGCGGCGTTCCTGATGGTCCAGTACACCGCGACGCCGTTCCGCGAGATCATCATCCTCGCGACCGTCCCGGCGATCGTGTTCTTCTTCGGGGTCTGGGTGATGGTCCACCTGAAAGCCGTCCAGGAGGGCATCGGCGGCGTCGAGGACCTCGAAACCGCGACCATGCGCGAGCACCTGAAGCGCGGCTGGTTCTACCTCGTCCCGATCTTCCTGCTGCTGTACTACCTCATCATCGAGCGGCTCTCCGTGTCCCGCTCGGCGTGGTTCACGCTCGTCGCGCTCGTCGCCCTCATCACGTTCATCGCGGCCTACAGCAAGCAGACGCGTGCCTTCCTGTTCGGGTCGCTGGCCGTCATCGCCGGCGCCGACCTCCTGAGTTTCGTCGTCGCCGGTGTTCCGGTCACGGGCTTCCTCGGCGGTGCCGGCGGTGCGGGCGTCCCCCTCGAGGAGGCGGCCGCAATCGTCGGCCCGCGCGTCGGCTGGTACGCGATGCTCGCCGGCGCCGTGACGATGCTGTACCACGCGGACGTGCAGTCGTCGTTGCTCGACCTGAACCCGACCGTACAGAACGCAGCCGAATCGGCCGGCGAGCGCACTGACCGCGACCTCGGCGAGAATCAGCTGTTCCGAATCGGCACCTTCGTCGTCAAGTCGATGGACGAGGGCGCGCGGACGGCCGTCCCGGTCGTCATCGCGGTCGCCGCCGCCGGCATCATCCCGGGCGTCATCAGCGTCTCCGGCCTCGGACCGAACCTCACGTCGCTGCTGCTCGCGCTCTCCGGCGGCTCGATCGTGGTGATGTTACTCGTCACCGCCGTCGCGAGCATCATCCTCGGGATGGGGATGCCGACGACGGTGACGTACATCATCCTCATCTCGATGCTCGCGACGCCGCTCGTGGAGTTCGGTATCCCGCTGCTGGCCGCACACCTGTTCATCCTCTACTTCGGCGTCATCGCCGACATCACGCCGCCGGTGGCCGTCGCAGCCTACGCCGCGAGCGGCGTCGCGAAGTCCGACCCGTTCGAGACCGGGGTGAAGGCGTTCTCGCTGTCGCTGAACAAGGCAATCGTCCCCTTCGCCTTCGTGCTCGCGCCCGGCATCGTCCTCCTCAGGGAGAAGGCGAACGCCGCCGACTTGCCGATTCGGGAGCAGTACCGCGTGGTCAACTTCGCCGACCTCACGGAGCTGTCGTACTCCGTGCCCGAGATTCTGGTGCCGATCGCCGGCGTCTTCCTCGGCGTCGTCGCCCTCGGTGCGACCGTCATCGGCACGCTGTACACGGACGTCGACCGGCTCGAGCGGGCGGGCTTCGCGCTCAGCTCGCTCCTCCTCATGGCGCCCGCCCTCCTCTCGACGTCGGTCTTCGACGTGCTCGGCCTCGTCGGCGTCACGGTGTCGGTCGACGCGCTACTGCTGGACCTGACGCTCCGGGGCGTCGGCCTCCTGCTGTTCGTCGCGCTCACGCTGAAGAACAGGCGAGAGCTGGGTTCGGCGGAGCGGACGCCCGAAGCGGCGTCGACCTGACCGCTCGCGGTCACGCCGACCGTTTTACGAGAGGCTGTCGGGACACCGTGCCCGTTAGTGCAGTCACCCGAGAGAAACGCTTCCCGTCACGCGGAGCGCACCGCTCCGACGTCGGTTCGTCGCTCGTCCGAGCGCCCGGTCGCCCTCAGATGCCCTTGCTCATGAGGTGCGAGCGGAGCACGTCGGCGTCCTTGTTCGCGGTGCCCGTGTTCAGCAGGACGACGGTGTCGTCCTCGCCGAACGCGCCGTCGTCGGCGAGCGCGGACGCGCCCGAGGCCGCGGCCGCGCACGTCGCGCCCATCTCCAGGCCCTCGTGAGCCGCGACCGTCGTCGCGGCGTCCAGAATCTCCTCGTCGCTGGTCGCGACCGCGCCGCCGTCGCTCTCGCGGAGCGCGTCCAGAATCCACGGGCTCGCGCCCGGGTCGGGAATCTCGATGCCGCCACAGATAGTGTCCGGCGTGTCCCACGGCTCGTGGACGTCCCGGCCCTCCTGGAACGCGCGGACGATCGGCGCGCAGCCCTCCGCCTGCGCGGCGTACATCGCGGGAGTCTCGTCGGTCAGCCCGAGGTCGCGGAGCTCCTCGGCGGCCTTGTGCATCCCGACGAGGCCGACGCCGCCGCCGGTCGGGTAGACGACGTGGTCCGGGACCTCCCAGTCGAGCTGTTCGACCGTCTCGTAGTACATCGTCTTCTTGCCCTCGTGGCGGTACGGCGTCACGAACGTCTTCACCGAGTACCAGTCGTCGTGCTCGTCCATCGCGTCGTCGTAGGCGGCGCCCGCGTCGCCGATGCGGCCCTCGACGACCGTCATGTCGCCGCCGTGGACGTTCACCATCGCCTTGTTCGTGAACCCCGCGCGGGACGGCAGGAAGACGTGAGAGTCGATGCCCGCGCGGCCCGCGTACGCGGCCGCCGACTGCCCGGCGTTGCCCGCGGACGCGAGCGCAACGTCGCTGGCGCCGTGCTGGGCGGCTGCGGTCATCGCGACCGTCTGCCCGCGGTCCTTGAACGTCCCCGTCGGGTTGCGTCCCTCGTCCTTGAGGTAGACCGCGCCGACGCCCATCTCGTCGGCCAGCGTCGGGCACTCGACGAGCGCGGTCGCGCCCTCGCCCATCGACACGGCCGAGTCCCGCGCGAACGGCAGCAGCTCCTCGTAGCGCCACATCGAGTCGAAGGGCCGCGACTCGAACGTCTCCCGGGTGACGTCGAGGCTATCGTAGTCGTACGTCGGATCGAGGATACCGCCGCAGTCCGGACAGCGGTGGGTCGCTTCCTCCGGGTCGAACGTCTCCTCGCAGTCTACGCACCGAAGCCCCTCGAAGGCCGGCGTCGTCTCCATGCGTGGGCCTTCGCGGGGGGCGAGAAAAGCCCTGTCCCTTCCAGACTGGAGCCCATCGTTTCTTGGCGGCCGCGGGCGAACTCCCGCACATGACCGACTCCCGGGTGGTGGTCGTCGGCGGCGGGCTCGCGGGCCTCACAGCTGGGCGGAGGCTCGCCGCCGAGGGTTTCGACGTGACGCTGTTCGAGCGGCGCGAGGACGTCGGCGGGCGCGTGCGCTCGCGGCGCAGCGACGGCTACGTCTTCGACCGCGGGTTCCAGGTGCTGTTCACGGCCTACCCCGCGGCGAAGCGCGAACTCGACTTCGACGCGCTCGACCTGCGGGCGTTCTCCCCGGGCGCGACGATCTGTCGCGGCGACCGGCGCTCCGTGCTCGCGGACCCGCTGCGAGAGCCGACCGCGCTCGCGGAGTCCGTGCTCAACACGGAGGTCTCGACGACGGACAAGCTCCGCACGCTCCGCCTGCGCGCGGACCTCAAGGCGAAGTCCGTCGACGAGATCTTCGCCGAACCGGATGCGACTATCGAGCAGCACCTGTACGCGCGCGGGTTCTCCGAGCGCTACGTCGAGCGATTCGTCCGCCCGTTCTACGGCGGCATCACGCTCGACACCGGACTCGACACCTCCAAGCGCGTCTTCGAGTTCACGTTCAAGATGCTCTCCGAGGGGAAGACCGTCGTCCCCGCCGACGGGATGGGAACTATCACGCGCCAGCTCGCCGACCGCGCGGTCCGGCAGGACGCGCGCGTCGTCACCGAGACGCCAGTCGAACGCGTCGAGCCCGGGGACGGCTCCGTGTCGGTGCAGATTCCCGGCGAGACGGTCGAGGCTGGCGCCGTCGTGGTCGCCGCCGACCCGAAGTCGAGCCGGGAGCTCACGGACGTCGAGGCGGTTCCGACCGAGGGCCGCGGCTGCGTCACCCAGTACTTCGCGGTGCCGGCGGGCCACCCGCTCGCGGACAGCGACCGCATCCACCTGAACGCGGGCGGGGAGGTGCCGACGACGGTCGCGCCGCTATCCGGCGTCGCGCCCGAGTACGCGCCCGAGGGCCGTGCGCTCGTCGCCGCGACCACGGTCGGCCACGAGAGCGCCGGCGACGACGTGCGTCCGGAGTCCGACGGCGACCTCCAGACGCGAACGCGGGAGGCGCTCGCGGCGTGGTACCCGGCCGCGTCGCTCGGGGACTTCGAGTTGCTCCGTACTGACCGCCTCTCGTTCGCGCAGTTCGCCCAGCCGCCGGGCGTCCACGAGCGCCTGCCGGACGTCCGCGACCCGGACGGCGCCGTCTACCTCGCCGGCGACTACACCCACGACTCCTCCATCAACGGCGCGCTGGAGAGCGGCAAAGCGGCGGCGGACGCGGTCGCCGCGGACCTACAGTAGGCCGCGGAGCTCGCCGAGCGCGGGGAACGCCAGCGTCTCCCCCTCGCTGACGACCACGGGCCGGAAGCCGTCCGGGTCCGCGAGCATCGAGGACAGCGAGTCGTTGCGCTCCAGGCCGTTCACGAGCGTGCCCGCCGCGAGCCGCGTGAACGCGGGCAGCACGACCACGTCGCGGCCCTCGTGCTGGCGCGGGCCGTAGAGGAAACACGGGTGGCGGGTGCCCTCGATTTCGACCGCGGGGTGCTCGTGGCCCACGACGTAGCGCGCGCCGTCCACGGGCGGGTCGTCGTGGCCGTGCCAGACGACCGTGCCGTCCGCGAGTTCGGCGCACTCCTCGGCGTCGACGCCGACCGCGTCTGCCATCGTGTCGTGGTTCCCGCGCACGACGCGGAGGTCGGCGCCCGCGTCGGCCACGGCCGCCTCGATTGCCTCCACTGTCTCCTGGACGCCGTCCGGAACGCTCCCGCGGACGTGCAGGAGGTCGCCCGCGACGGCGACCGTCGACGGCTCGAACTGGGCGAGGAGGGCGTCGAGCCGTTCGAGGAGGTCCGCGCGCTCCCCCAGCGGGAGCTCGACCTGTGAAGCGGCGTCCCGGCCGACGTGGACGTCCGCGAGCACGAGCGCGTCCGCCTCCGGCAGGTACGCGGCGCGCTCGCCGAACGTCAGCCACGACGGAGTGTCGCTCACGCCACGGAGTCCGCGCTACTCGGGGTTAGGTCCAGCGGTCAGCGGACCGACACCGGGGCGGCTACTCGCCCCCCAGCGTGAGGTCCGCCCACGCGACCGACCCCTCGTCCACGATGTTCGCCGGATCGAGTTCGGGCGCGTCGAACACCTGCTGGACGTTCGGCGGGAGGTCCCCGGCGTCCGGCGCGGCGAACGCGTCGTCCTCGGCGTCGTCCTCCTCGGGGTCGAAGACGACGGCCCGCATCACCATCCCCAGTCCGAGGTGCGGGAGACAGAGGACGTCGTAGACGCCCCTCGTCTCGAACTGGTAGAGCCACGCTTCGCCGCCCACGATTGGCGGAGACGTGAACCCGGGGACGTCGTCGGGAATCCGCGTCGGGACCGACAACACGGGGTTGGTGTACTTCTCGTGGAACGCCGTCGCGGTGTGCTCGCCCGCCGTCGAGACGAACTTGACGACCGTCCCCGGGTCGAGTCGGACGCCGACGGGGTCGAAGTAGAACTCAAACGGGGCCGAGTCGCCGCTCGACGGGTCGGCCGGGAAGTTCTCGTGCGCGCCGTCCCCCTCTTCGGTGACCATCTCGACGACGTACTCGACACCGACGCTGTCGGTTTCGTCGGCCGCGAGCGGGTACCCCCACGTCGGGTCGACGAGGTCGTCGACGAGCGCGCTGTCGTCGGTTCCGTCCTCTTGACTCTCTTCGCCGCTGCTCGAACCGCCACCGTCTCCCTCGCCGTCGTCTTGCTGGGCGAGGGCGTTGCCGCCGGCGAACGCGCCGAGCGCGACGCCGCCGCCGGTGAGTTTGAGTACTGTTCGACGTGTCCAGTCTCCGAGCGTCCGGTCCGCGTCGCCAGTGGGTTCGTCGTGGTTTCGGGACATCCCGCTAGAACGTCGACCCCCGGCAAAAATGTTATTCGTCCTAAAATTCGGCAGGCGGGACGCCGACGGAAACGCGACTGCGAGTAACCTAATCAAACCCACACTTTCGGGCGGCGCTCCCGGTAACACAAGGAGCGAGGCGATTGCGTGACTGCGGCGTACAGGCCACACATTCCCAATTCACCGCCGATAGAAGGCGAGCATTTCTGACTGGCGGCCGTCAGGACTCCGAGTCACTACAGGTGACACGGCACCGCCCCCGTCACCAACTCCGACTGCGGCGCGTCAGCCGATGTACCGGAGGTCTTCCTCGCCGCCGGGGCTCGGGCTCTCCTCCATCTCGCGGAGGCGGCTGACGACCTCCTCCATCTCGTCGGCGCGGTCGTCGAGGGCCTCCTCGTCGAGGTCGAAGCCGAGCAGGTCCTCCAGGACGGCGAGCACGGCCTTCGCGGCCTTCGGGTCGACGAGGTAGCCCGACGTCTCGCCCATCAGGCACGCCGCGTCGAACCCGCGGCGGCCGCCGAGGCCGAGCAGGAGGCCGCTGGAGCCGACGATGCCGCCCGCGGGCTCCTCGCTGCGGAACTCCACGCCCGCTTCTTCGAGGCGGTCCTTGAGGTCGTCCTCGGAGACGGCGCCGATGACGTCGTGTTCCTCGACGAGCTCCCCCGTGGGAACGCCGCCGAGTGCGTACAGCTCGCTCGCGCCGAAGTCCTCCGCGACGTCGAGGAACGCCTCGCTGACGCGGTAGTGGCCGACGTTGTCCTGGGCCTGGTGGTTCCCGGTGAGCACGAGCAGGTCCCGGCCCTCCGTGTCGACGGCGTGAATCTCGGCGTGCGCGAGCGCCGCGACGCTGTCGTCGCCCACGGTGACCTGCGGCGGGAAGTGCTCGCTGTGCACGCGCGCGACGAGTTCGCTGTCGGCCTCCTCGACGACGTGCTCGGCGACGAGCTTCCCGACGTGCCCGACGCCGGGCAGACCCTCGACGAACACGGGGTCGTCCAGCTCCGGCTCTGACTCCCACGCGATGTCGATTTCGTCCATAACCCTAGGGGCGGCTGCGCTCCTTAAGAGCGCGTCGGTACCGCCCGTGGGGGTCCTCGGGGTCGAACGGCGCCGGCGCGCTGTTGACGGCGTCGGCTCCGCAGTCGGGACACTCCGCAGAAAGCGTGTACACCGGGCGGTCGTGGCGCTCGCGCCACGCCGAACACACCCGGATGTCTGACTTCATTCCTCGTCGAGCTGGCGCTCGCGGTGGAAGTTCCCGTCGCCGCCCTGCGCGTCGATCTCCTCGACCGCGCGGGCGCCGGCGGCCTCAAGCTGGTCCTCGGCGGTCTTGTAGTTCGGCGCCTGCACCCGAATCCGGTACTCGGGCGCGCCGACGTACGTCACGTCGAGGTCGGCCTCGTCGGGCACCTCGCCGTTGCCCTCGGCGGCCTGTAGCGCCTCCTTCACGTCGTCGACGCCGTCCGAATCGGGCGACGTCAGCGTCACGTACCCCGTGACGGTGACGTACGGCACGGAGACGTTGTCGCGGGCCGTCTCGACGATGGCTTCCTGCTCGTCGTCGTCGAGGTCCGTCGATTCGAGGGCCTCGTACCCGTGAATCGCCGCCTGCTCGAACCCCTCGTAGAGGGTGCCGAACTCCGAGAGCAGCTCGTTGGCGATGCGGCGGAACTGGTCGTCGGCCATGTCCTCGCCGAACGCCAGCGTCAGCCACTTGTCGGCCTTCTGCTCGTTCTTCCAGTCCTGAATCGCGTCCGAGCGCTGGTGGTCGTTGACGTCCTTCAGCGAGAGGTCGATCTGCTGGGCGGACTCGTCGACGTCCAGCACCTTCGCGACGACGGTCTGGTCCTCGTTGACGTGGTCGCGAACGTTCTTGATCCAGCCGCTGGCCACTTCGCTGACGTGCACGAGGCCGCGCTTGTCCTCGTACTCTTCGAGGTCGACGAACACGCCGAAGTCCTCGATGTCGTCGACCTTGCCGACGACGAGTTCGCCCTCCTCGGGCCAGCCGACGTACTTCATCTCGCCTCGACGGTCTCGACGACCTCGCCCGTGAACTCCGCCTCACCGCCGGTCGGACGCGCGAGCGTCGTTCCGCAGACGGCGCAGGCGACCTCCGAGGAGGCCTTCCCGAAGACGACCTGTTCGTTCTCGCAGTCCGGACACTCGACCTTGAAGAATCCTCCCGCCATCGTTAGTCCTGAAGGGTGAGACGGCCGGTGCGCCATCCCTCGCGGAGGTGGGCGTTACCGCACTCGTTGCAGCGGTACTTGAGGTCCGTCTTCTTCGTCGGCTTGTTGCCGACCGGGACCTTCGAGAAGCGGCCGTGGTTCCCGATGGTGCCGTTCGCGCGCTTCGTGCGGCGAGCGTCCCACTTCATGCCGGACGAGCGGCCGGTGCGGACCTTCTCGACCTCGATCTGGTTGTGTTCGTCACAGTGCGGGCAGTAGCTGTTGAATCGGCGTGGCATCTCCATAGGCTAAATCAGCTCTGTTGTCTCTCGCTTACACGCGGTCGCTTAAAATCCGTTTGGTTTCGCGGACGGGACATCCCATCCCGCGTACAGGTTTTTGGCGGCCGTCGACGACGAGCCGCTGTGATCCGGCGTCGCACACTCGCCCTCTACGCAGTTGCGCTGGCTGTCACACTCACGCTCGTCGCCGGGCTGCTCGCCGCACACGTCCGGACGTTCGCCGTCGTCGCCCCGCTCGCCGGCGTGCTGGCTCGGCGCAGCCCTCGACGCGAGCGGGTGACAGACGGCAGCGCTATCTCCGGCGGTCACTCCTCGTCGGGCCAGCGCTCGGGCTTTCCGGGGAAGTCGACGAACGCGTCGAGCTTCTCGCGCGCGTCCTCGTGGACGTGACTTCCGTGGAAGACGAGTCCGACGTCGAAGTCGTACGCTTGCAGCCGTTCGAGGTTGCGTTCGGCGGCGCGCAGGTCGTTCGAGTAGATACCCTCCACGAGCACGAAGTAGCCCGCGGGGAGGCCCCGCCAATCGGCGCCGATGGCGGCGTCGCCCAGAATCGCGACCGCTCTCGACTCGTCGACGAGCGCGTAGTTGTCGCACGTGTGACCCGGGACGTGCACCGCCTCGAACGGACCGACGCTGTCACCGTGGCCGTACCGCCGGTCGGGCTCGTTCTCGAAGTCGTGCGTGGACTCCGCCGGCAGGTACGTCTCCAGGCCGAAGCGGTCGACGACGGCGTCGACGCCGCCGCTGTGATCCGGGTGGGCGTGCGTGACGACTAGCCGGTCCGGTGCCACACCGAGGGCGTCGAGGGAGTCGAACAGCGCGTCCGTCGTCCGGTCGAACCCGCAGTCCACGAGCGTCGGCGTCGCGCCGTCGACGAGGAACGCCCGATAGCGCGCGTCGCCGCGTTCGAGCGTGAGGTCGTAGACGTCCGGCGCAACCTCCCGAATACCGTCGGTCACGAAGACCCCCGGAGCGAGCCGCCGCTGGTCGGACGGGTCGCCGTCGGTCCGATACCGGGATTCGACGGTGGCGCGCCGGCGTGGTGGTGCGTGGGTGTCACGGCTACGCGTTCCTCGTTCGGCGGGGATACGTATAAGCGGGGACTCCCGGACGACGCGTCCGGTCGGCGAACGGTGAGGCACACGGCGACGAACGATGTCGACGCCGGCTTCGGGAGAGCCGTCGCGACGCCCCGCTTCGAAGCGTTTAATCCGCTACTCTCCGAACCCGCAGCCATGAAGCGCCTCATCATCCACGGGGACCCCGGCGTGCGCCGCGACGGCATCATCGAGTACGACGGCGAGGAGAAACACCTCTTCCAGGTGACCCGGAACGGCGACTGGCACGGCCCCGACGAGGTGCAGCTGTGGTGTGTCATCGGCGACGAGGACGAATTCGAGGACTACGAGAAGCGCAACTTCGTCCCGCACTGGCTCGACGTCGAAACCGCGGACGCCGAGGACATCGAAGTCGTCAAGCGCGCCGGCGACCTCGCGGTTTAGCTCTCCTGCTCGACGAGTTCCGACTGCTCGACCTCGTAGACGGTGACGTTCTCGTTCGAGAACGCGACGCTGATTCCCGGTTCTTCCTCGCTGACGCGGACGTCGTAGCGGTCGGTCTCTATCGGTCCGACCCAGACGTAGCGCACGTCGTGCTTCCGGAGGACGACGGCCCGCGAGACCGGGTCGTCCGTCTCGTAGACGACGCGGACGTCGTTGACCCGAGTCTCGTAGGCCGCCTGGCTGTGGTAGTTGGCGGCGTGGGACCAGCCCGCGACGGTCGGAATCCCGGTGAGACTCGACGCGGGGTTCTGCCACGAGTACGGCGACCCGGGCGCGGAGACGATGTGGGGCTGGTCCGGCCTGTCGTTCAGCCACTCGATAGCGGCGCCCTCGTCGGGGCGCTCGTCGTCGACGTGCTCGAAGGCGTCGAGCGTCGCGTCGTCCGCGCTGTTCGCGTGCGCCGCGAGCGCCAGCCCGCCGTAGACGGACGCCGACACGACGAGGACGACGGCGAGCGCCGCGCCGCCCACGGAGCGCAGGCGTGACGCGTCCGGCGTCCGCGAAGCGAGCACCGCGAGCGCGACGCCCGCGGGCACAGACCAGAGCGCCCACACCTGCGCGTACACCTTGAAGATCGTGTTGAAGCGCTCGTAGGACGCCGCGTCAGCGATGTAGACGTACTCCACGAGGACGACGAGCCCGGTGCCAGCGACCACGAGCACGCCCTCGAAGCCGACGGCGTCGCGTCGCCGTAACAGCCACGCGCCCGCGAGCAGCGGCCCCGCGAGCAGCACCGCGACGATTCCCACGCGGACGCCCGCGATCACGGGGTCGAACGTCGCCGCGAACAGCACCAGCGCGACGGCAGCCAGCCCCGCGGCCGCCCAGTCCGAGCCGTCGCGGGCGACCCGGGAGACGAGGTACGCGCCGAACGAGACGAGGAACAGACCGTGCACGAGCAGGAACGCGCCGAGCTTCGTCGGCGCGGGGAACGCCGCCGGGTGCTGGTTGCTCGCGCCCGACAGCAGGACGGACCGGACGAACGGCCACGCCACGGCGAGCCCCAGCACGGCGACGACGACCGCAGCCACGACCGCCAGCAGCACGCGCTGGAGTTCCTGGACCGCGGAATTCGACCGCTCCGCGCGTGTCGCGACGGACTCCGGGAGCAGCGTCCGCGGGTCGGCGTCCGCGAGCGCGACGCTCAGCATCGCCACGCCCGCGACCGCGGGGAAGCTCCACGTGTTCACCGTCAGAATCGCGGCCGCCGTCACCGGGAAGCCGCCGAACAGCAGCGCCAGCCGCCGGCGCCGCTCGGTGGCGGGCGTCCGCGCGTACGCCAGCCCGACCCCGACGGCGAGGAACAGCACCGCGACGCTCATCATGTGCGCGTGCAGGTCGCCGTTCAGGTACGCGAACAGCGGGAACTCGTTGATGCCCGTCTCCACCACGCGGCTCGCGTGCCACATGTCGAACTCCTCGACCGAAATCGCGGGCGCGAGGTCGGACTTGATGCCCGCAGCCGCGACCGCGCGCCGCACCACGTCGAACGTCCCGGCGAGCAGGCGAACGGGCGTCACGAGGTTGCTCGCGAACCCGTAGACGAACGCCGCCAGAATCCCCGCCCGGACGCGAGTCGACCCGGTCAGGACGGCCGCCGCGAACGCCGCCGGCGCGGCGACGTAGTACCACGGCACGCCCAGCGCGACCAGCAGCACCGCGAACGCGACGCCCGCGACACCGAGCGCCGTCGAGTTCTCCACGGGGTCGGCGTCGAACCGGCCCGCGGTAATCGTGCTCGCGAGCCCGTACGCCGCCGTCACCGCCATCGCGTAGAACCCCGCGAGCGCCGGGTCGTACGCGTACCGCCCGCTCGTCCCGGACACGAGTGCGAGCATCGCGGCCATCAGGTGGCCGCCGTAGTAGTACACCACGCGCTCGCCCGCGAACCAGAAGTCCTGCGGCGGCAGCCGGTCGGCCCGCAGCAGGCTCTGCAACAGCCCGAAGTCGAGGAACTTCTCCCCGCCGTACGGGTGGACGCCGTCGGCGGCCGCACGAATCGCTACCAGGAACAGGAACGCCGCAGTGAACACCGCGACGACCTCCGCGAGCGGGCGCGTCGGCACGTCGACGCCGCCGCGCGCCAGCCACGCCGACGCCGCGACCAGTGCGACCGCGACACCGACGACTACCCACAGGCCGAACGCCAACTGACCGACCCACAGCGTCGGCACCGCGAGCAACACCACCGCCGTCGGCACCGCCAGCGACGCCCCGCGGTCCGGCGCGTCCGGCAGCAGCCGCGCCGCGAACGGCAGCCCGACGACCAGCAGCGCCTGGTAGAGCAGCCACCACTTCAGGACGACGCCGTACTCCATCGGTGCAACCGTGCGTGGCCGCCGCCAAACGCTTTCGGGTTCCGTTCGCTCACAGTAACTCACGAGACGCGTCGCACGGAGGCGACGCTACGAGAGGTGAGTATCAGAGGAGTAGCGGGAAGTGGATTTGAACCACCGATCTCCGGGTTATGAGCCCGGCGGAATCTCCTGGCTATCCCATCCCGCTGCGATTCATCGTAGCCCGGTGTCGCAGTTAAGGGTTCTGTTTCGGACGCCGTGTGGGAGTTCCCGCCAATTACGCGTCGAGTTCGTCGAGCAGCGTCTCGGCGGCCGCGCTGGAGGACTCGGGGCCCCGCGCGGTCACGAGGTCACCGTCGACGGTGACGCTCGTGTCGGCGTCGAGTTCGGCGTCCCAGTTGCCGCCCGCGGCCTCGACCTCGTCGGCGACCCAGTACGGGAGCTTGCGGCCGTCGGGCATCCGGTCGTGGTCGTCGACGATGCCTTCCTCCCACTCGTTCGGGAAGCCGGTGACGTCGCGGCCGTCGACGAGGAAGCCGCCGTCGCTGTCCCGCGTGAACGCGAGGATACCGGCCGCGTGACAGACGACCAGCGCCTTCTCGCTGTCGCCCTCCACGGCGTTCCGGAGGAGACGGCGGGCGTCGACGTCCTGATTGACGTCCCACTCGGTGCCGTGGCCGCCCGGGAACACGACGGTGTCGTAGTCCGCGGCCTCGACCTCGGTGACGGAGACCGGGTCGTTGAGGCGCTCGTCGTTCTCGTGGACGTCTCGTACCCACTCGGCGGTCTCCTCGCCGACGTTCTCGGGGTCCGCCGAGCGCTCGTCGAGCACCGGCGGCGACCCGCTCGGCGTCGCGACCGTGATGTCGAAGCCCTCGCTGTCGAGGGTGGTGAGCGGCTCGACGCACTCCTCTCCCCAGTAGCCTTCTTCGCTGACGACGAATAGTGCAGACGGCATGTTCGGGTGAACGCGCGGCAGGGGGAAAAGGCCTCTTCCGTCCGCGAGTTCCGCCGGGTGTCTACCCGTCGCCGTGCTCGTCGACGATGACGACGTCGCCGTCCTGCACGTCGACGTTGATGAGCGTCTTCACGTCGACGCCGCTCTCCTCGAGCTCGTTCGGGCCGGTCTTCTTGATGACCGCGACGACGTCGGCGACGTCCGCGCCGATGTCGTCGAGGGCAGTCGTAATCGACAGCAGCGTCCCGCCCGTCGAGAGCACGTCGTCGAGGACGAGCACGCGGTCGCCCTCGCTGACGTCGTTGATGTACATCTCGTTCTCGGAGTAGCCGGTCTCCTGGTGGAGGCCGACTTCGCCGGGGAGGCCGTACTCGCGCTTGCGGATGACGACCAGCGGGATGTCGGTCATCAGCGAGACCGCAGTAGAGATGTGGATGCCCATCGCGGCGGGCGTCACGATCTTGTCGACGTCTTCGAGCTCGGCCTTCCGGATGATGCGGATGACGATCTCCCGGAGGAGGCCGGGTTCGAGCACCGGGACGCCGTCGCTGATTGGGTGGACGAAGTAGTGGTACCCGTCTTTCTCGATGATGGGCGCGTCGAGCAGCGACTGCTTGAGCCTATCCATGCAGGAAGTACTTGCGCCGCGAATAAAAGGTGACGGAACGAGGCCGACGACGCGAACGCAGACGGGGAACGAGGGGGCCGCGCTTACAGCAGGAGCGCGAGCGCGACGGCGACGACGACGACCACGAGCAGGATGCTCGCGCTCATGTCCGCGCGCAGGGAGACGCGGTCGCTCTCGGCGAGTCGCCCGACGACGGCGTCCGGAGCCTTGGCCGCCGCGACCGACGCCTTCGATGCGCGCACGACCGCGCGGTCGACGGCGGCGTACAGTTCGGTGACGCCGACGACGAAGTACCGCGTGCCGTAGAAGAGCACGGGGTTGTACAGGCGGTCGACGTCGGGGACGCGGCCAATCTTCTTCAGCGGCTTCTTGAGGATGGCGAAGCCGATGACCCCGGCCGCCGCGAGGCCGAAGCCCTCCTGGAGGTGGCCGACGGTGAACACGTGGAAGTCGAGTTCGGCGCCGAACGGCACGACGGCGAACATCGCGGGCGGGTAGACGCCGAACAACACGCAGAGCGCGGACAGAGAGAGCATCGCGACGCTCTGCCCGCGGTTCGCGTCGAGCACGTCGCCGTCGTACTCACCGTGGAGGAACGCGTAGTAGCCGAACTTGATGAAGGAGAGGAACGTGCCGACGCCGCCCGCCAGCAGCAGGTACCACAGGATATCGATGTGCTTGTAGTGGGCGGCTGCGATGACCATCCCCTTCGAGACGAAGCCGTTGAACCCGGGGAAGCCGGCGATGGACAGCGCGGCGATGGCGAACGCCAGCGTCGTGACGGGCATCTCGCTGGCGAGCCCGCCGACCTTCTTCAGGCTCTCCTCGCCGGTGCGGTAGATGACCACGCCGGCGATCATGAACAGCAGGCTCTTGTAGAGGAAGTTGTTGAACACGTGGCCGAACGCGCCGGCGGTCGCGAGCGCGCCGCTGAGGCCGACGCCGGCGACCATGTAGCCGGCCTGGGATTGGATGTGGTAGGACAGCAGCCGGCGCATGTCGTTCTGGAGGAGCGCCATCGTCGCGCCGAAGACGGCCATCGCGCCGCCCATGAACGCGATGGCGATGTGGCCGTCGGGGAACGCCCGATAGAGCCCGTAGACGGCCGTCTTCGTGGTGAAGACGCTGAGGAAGACGCTCGCGGCGATGTGGGGCCGCGGGTACGTGTCGGGGATCCACGCGTGCAGCCCGACGAACCCGCCGTTGATGCCGATGCCGACGACGGCGAGCAGCGGCGCGACGGCGCCCGCCATCCCCGCGGCCTCGGGGCCGCCGGGGACCGAGGCGAACAGGAACGTCCCGGTCTCGACGAAGTGCCAGACGATGGCGGCGAGCAGCAGCGTGCCGCTGATGCCGTGCGCGAGCGCGTACCGGAAGCCCGCGCGGACCGCGAGGCCCCCGTGGTGCCAGACGAGCAGCGTGCTGGTGACGGCCATCAGCTCCCAGAAGAAGATGAGCGTGAGCCAGTCGCCGCCGAAGACGGCGCCGGCGCTGGTGCCGACGTAGCCGAGCGCGTACGCGGTCTGCATCGCGTCGGCGTCGCTGGCGTACGAGTACAGCGCGCCCGCGGAGCCGATGACGCCGTACGACAGCCCCATGATGCGGGAGAACGCGTCGACGTTGAACAGGTACGCGTCGAACCCGAACAGCTGGACCGGGAAGTACGCGCCCTCGGGCACGAGCCAGACGTACGGGATGATGGCAACGGTCGCGAGCACGCCGAACGCGTGGCCGGCGCGGCGCCCGACGATGGGCAGCAGAATCGCCGCCAGCAGGATGGGGACGAACGGCGGGACGATGGGGGCCATCAGCCCGCCACCCCCATGGCCGTGGCCGTCGAAACCGCTTCACGCACGATCTGCAGGAACACGGCGGCGTCCGGCACGACGCCGAGCGCGACGGAGCCCGCGGCCGCGAACAGGATCGGCCCGAGCATGAACCACGTCGACTCCGCGCCGTTCGCCGCGCGGCGTTCGAACGGGCCGTGGTCGTCGGCGTGCCCGCCGTCCGTGCGTGCCCCGCGGGCGAACCGGCCGCCGAACACGCCCGAGACGAGCGGTTTCTCGTCGGAGTCTTCGGCCGTCTCGAAGAACGCGGTGTAGACGACCGGCCAGAAGTACGCGATGTTGAGCACCCCGGACAGCAGCAGCGCGGTCGTGAACACGACGTCGCCGGTGGCGACGGTGCCGATGAGCAGGTAGTACTTGCTCACGAACCCGGCGACCATCGGGATGCCGGCCATGCCGGCGGCGGCGACGGCGAACGCGCCCATCGTGAGCGGCATCCGGCGGCCGATGCCCGCCATGTCCGAGATGTCGTCGGTGTGGGTCTCGACGTGAATCGCGCCCGCGCAGAAGAACAGGGTGAGTTTCATGAAGGCGTGCGCGGGGATGTGCAGGAGCCCGCCGATGAGCGCCCAGCGTGCGGCGTCGCCGCCCGCCGCGGAGGCGCCGACGGCGACACCGAGCACGATGTAGGATAGCTGGCTCACCGTCGAGAACGCGAGCCGGCGTTTGAGGTTGTCCTGTCGGAGCGCGATGACGCTCGCGGTGACGAGCGTGAACGCGGCGACCACCGCCAGTAGAGTGCCGACGTCGAGGGCTGCGACGAGGTCGATGCCGAACACGTCCAGCAGGACGCGCGCGACGCCGAACACGCCGGACTTGACGACCGCGACCGCGTGCAGCAGCCCGGAGACGGGCGTCGGCGCGACCATCGCGTCGGGCAGCCACGAGTGCAGCGGCATCAGCGCCGCCTTCACGCCGAACCCGGTGACGAGCAGCGCGAACGCCGCGCGGGCGAGCGTCGGGTCCGCGTTCGCGAGTGCGGCGATGCCGCCCGCGGTGAACGTCGTCGTCCCGGTGAGGTAGACGACCAGCAGCGTGCCCGCGAGCACGGCGACGCCGCCGCCGAACGTGTACGCGAGGTACTTGCGGCCGGCGGCGCGCGCCTCGTCGGTGCCGTCGTGGGCGACCAGCGGGTACGTCGCGACCGTCAGCAGCTCGTAGAACACGTAGAGGACGACGAGGTTCGACGCGAACGCGACCCCCACGGCGGAGGAGACGCTGGCGGCGAACGCCGCGAAGTACCGCGTCTGGTGGCCCTCGTCGAGCCCGCGCATGTAGCCGATGCTGTAGAAGCTCGTGACCACCCACAGGGTGCTCGCGAGGAACGCGAACAGCAGGCCGAGGGCGTCCGCGCGCAGCGTGAACTCGACGTACGGGACGAACTGCCCGAGTTTGGTGGCGTAGACGTCGCCGGCGAGGACGGCGGGCACCATGCTCGCCACCAGCCCGAACTTCGCCAGCGCCGCCAGCACGGTCCACGCCTCGCGGACGTTCGGGCGGTCGCGGGACGCCAGAATCGGGACGACCGCGACGGCCGACACGAGCACCGCAGCGAGTGGCCGGATGGAAGTGATTTCAGTCATGAGAGGAGTGCCTCGATGGTTGGTTGGAGGTGTTCACCGTAGCCGAAGACCGCGAATCCGAGCGCCACCGCGAGCACGGCCGCGGCGACGACGGACACGTACATCCCCGCGGAGACGCTTTCGGGCGTCTCCGCGCCGCCGTCCGCGACCGGTTCGGCCGCGGGGTCGACGCTCGGCTCGCGGAAGAACATGCGCTCGACGAGCCGCGCGAAGTACGCGAGCGTGAGCAGCGTGCTCGCGACGATGACCGCGAGCAGCGCCCACGAGCCGGACTCGGCGGCGCCGACCGCGATGTACCACTTGCCGGCGAACCCGATGGTCGGCGGGACGCCCACCATCGCGAACGCGAGCACGGCGAACGCGCCCGCGCCGACCGGCGATTTCTGGACGAGACCCTCGAACTCGTCGACGCGGCGCGCGCCGGTCTCGGAGGCGAGCAGCCCCGCGGTGAGGAACAGCCCGCCCTTCATGATGGCGTGGCCGACGAGGTGGACGACCGCGCCCGTGAGCGCGGTGACGTTCCCGATGGCGATGCCGGCGACGACCAGCCCGAACTGGGAGACCGAGGAGTACGCGAGCATCCGCTTGACCTCGGACTGGGAGACCGCCAGCAGGCTGCCGACGACGATGCTGACCGTCGCGCCCGCGACGAGGATGGCGGTCCCGAGCTCGTTGGCGTCGACGAAGCCGGCGCCGAAGACGGTGTAGACGATGCGCAGCAGCGCGTACGCCGCGACCGTGGAGACGAGCGCGGAGATGAACGCGCTCACGCTGTCCGGCGCGCCGGCGTACGCGTCGGGCTGCCACGTGTGCAGCGGGAACACGGCGACCTTGATGAACAGGCCGACGACGATGAGCGCGAACGCGCCGTGGACGAGCACGGGGTCGGCGTCGCCGAGCTTCGACCCAATGTCGACCATGTTCAGCGTGCCGGTGTCGATGTACGCGTACCCGATGCCGAGCAGGAACAGGGACGCGCCGACCGTGCCGACGAGCAGGTACTTCAGCGCCGCGAGCGCCGACCGCCCGCGGTCGCCGCTGGCGACGAGCACGTACGCCGCCAGCCCCGTGATCTCGAGGAAGACGTACATGTTGAACAGGTCGCCGGTGACGCTCATCCCGCTCAGCCCGGCGACCAGCAGCAGGTACACCGCGTAGAACGGGTTCCCCCGCGGGCCGGCCCTGCGGGCGTACGCGAGCACGCCCAGCGAGACGACCGCGACGAGCGCGAGCATCGTCGCGGTGAGGCCGTCGACGACGAGCTCGATGCCGTACGGCACCTCGAAGCCGCCGACGACGTACCGGATGGTGCCCTCGGAGAACGCGATAGCCGCGAGCTGGAGAGCGATTGCGAGCTGGGCGACGGACGCGACGAGCGCGACCGCCCACCCGCTGCGCGAGCGCACGAGCCCCGCGAGCAGCGCGACTACGGACGCGAGGATGGGGACGGCGACCGTGAGGGGGGCGAGGTCACTCACTGCCACGCACCTCCTCGATGGTGTCCTCGGTGAGCGTGCCGTACTCCGCGTAGATGCGGACGATCATCCCGAGCGCGACCGCCGTCAGCGCCACGCCGACGACGATAGCGGTGAGGATGAGTACGTGCGGCAGCGGGCTGACGAACGGCTCGCTGCCCGTCAGCACGGGCGACGTGCCGCCCTCCACGTACGCCGACGCGATGAAGAACAGGAAGATGCCCGTCTGGAAGAGGTTCATGCCGATGACTTTCTTCACGAGGTTCTGGGACGCGATCATCACGTACGTCCCGATGCCGAGCAGCAGGAACGCCGCGAAGTAGTAGTCGCGAGTGACGAGTATGTCTATCATTCGTTGTCACCTCCCTCCTTGCCGGCGTCGATGGCGAAGAAGAGGCCGGTGATGGTGCTGGCGACGATGACGCCGATGAACAGTTCGACCGCTTCGATGCCGTACTTGCTGTCGTGGTGGAAGCCGAACGCGAGGTACTCGAGGAACGCGCCGTCGAACGGCGGGAGCATCGTCGCGAACCCGATTGCGAGGAACGCGCCGACGCCCAGCGAGACGATGACGACGAGCGTCGCCGGGCGAACCCACTCGCGGAGCGGGTCGATGCCGAACGCGATGCCGAGCATCAACATCACGGTGGCGACGACGACGCCGCCCTGGAACCCGCCGCCGGAGGAGTCGGCGCCGTGGAACATCAGGTAGAGGCCGTACGTGAACACGAACGGCGCGACGACGCGCACCGTCGCCATGATGATCGGGCTCTCGACGTACGAGCCGCGGTCGTCGACGGTGTCCAGGTTCTCCGCTTCGGCGTCGCTCATGCGAACACCTCCCTGCCGAGGACGACCAGCAGGCCGACGCCGGCGGAGTAGACGACGACCGCCTCCCCGAGGGTGTCGAACCCGCGGTAGCTCGCGAGCACCGCGGTGACGGCGTTCTGCACGCCGGCTTCCTCGTACGCGTTCGCGAGGTAGTACTGCGTCACCTCCGAGGTGATGACGGTGGAGTTCGGGTCGCCGACCGCGGGGAGCGCGCCGAGCGTGGTCGCGAGCACCGCGACCAGGAGTACCGAGACGCCGAGCGCCGGCCAGTGTAGCCGTTCGAGCACGCGGTCGCCCGACGGCCGCACCGTCTTCGCGATGGTCAACAGGAAGAGGACGGTGGTGACGCCGGCGCCGACCGCGGCCTCGGTGAGCGCGACGTCGGGCGCCTGCAGGACGACCCAGACGACGGCGATGGCGAGGCTGTACGTCGCGAACGCGATGATGGCGCCGAGGACGTCACGGAGGACGGCGGTCGCGAGCGCGGTGCCGAGCACGAACGCCAGCAGCGGGAGTTCGACGTTCATTCGGCACCCCCCTCGTCGTCGGTGGTCCACGGGTCGATGCCCTGGTCGGCGGCGGCCCGCGCGATGGCGTGGGCCGCGGTCGGGTTCGTGATGAACATGAAGACGAGGAGCAGCGCGGCTTTCACGCTGGAGAGGTCGGCGCCGAACGTGAGCGCGACCGCGGCGAGCGTGAGTGCGGCGCCGAGCGTGTCGCTCTTCGAGGCGGCGTGGGTGCGCGTGTAGACGTCGGGCAGCCGGAGCAGCCCGACGGCCGCGACGAGGGTGAAGAACACGCCGCCCGCGACGAGCGCGAGCACGGCGATCTCCAGCGGCGTCACAGCACACCACCCCGCTCGACGGTGAACTTCGAGATGGCGATGCTCATCAGGAAGTTCAGCAGCGCGTACACGATGGCGATGTCGAGCATCGACGGGCTATCGGTCGCCGCGGCGAGGACCGCGATGATGACGACGATGTTCGTCCCGATGGCGTTCACCGCGATGACCCGGTCCTGCATCGTCGGGCCGCGCACGACGCGGTAGACGACGACCAGCGAGAGCACGAGGAACGCCGCGACGCCGCCGAACAGGATTTCGTTGACGAGCGTCACGCGTTCTCACCCTCAGTGTCGTCGGCGGTTTCGCCGCGCTCGGCGGGGCTGGCGAGGCGCATGGCGCTCCGGCCGTAGAAGACGAACCGGACCGCGCGTTCGAGCGCGCCGTCGAGCAGGTCCTCGCGGGCCCCCTTCGTGAGGCTGTGGACCGTGAAGTGGCGCTGCGTGACGTCGACGGTGAGCGTCCCGGGCGTGAGCGTGATGCTGTTCGCGAGCGTCGCCGCGGGGAGCTCCGACCACACCGCGGCGTCGAACTCCACCATCCGCGGGTCGATGGGGAGCTTCGGGTGGAGGACGACGCGGGCGATGTCGATGTTCGCCTTCGCGATCTCCCACAGCAGGTACGGGGCGTACACCGCGAGCCGGGCGACCCGGCCGGCGATCCGTCGCGGGTCGACGCGGCCGCGCGTGGCGATGTGCCAGAGGATTGCCGAGACGACACCCGCGCTGATGGCGCCGGTCGCGAGGTCGAACGTCGAGAGCGTCCCCGACACGAGCAGGTAGAACGCGTACGTCGAACAGAACAGCAGAACGAACTGGCCGAGGCCGGCGGCCCGCGTGAGCGGGCTGCGGCGGGTCGGCCGCTCGACGGGCGCGAGGTCGACGTCGAGCCCGGCGGCCTCGAGTTCGCGCTCCAGCGGCGGGAGCAGCGGCGCCATCCCGAGCGGGTTGTACTCGGGGTCGAGGACGACCGTGTCGACGCCGTGTGCGTCGGCGTAGTCGACGAGCACGTCCGCGTAGTCGCTGGGGTTGAAGAGGTACTCGTCACGGCCCACGGTCGCCGTCCGGACGTCGACCGCGCTGGCCTCCTCGGAGAGGTCCTCCTCGACCCACACCTCGATGCGTTCGAGGAGGTCCTCGCCCTCGGCGGTCTCGGCGTGGTCGTCGCCGGTGTCGAAGCGCTCTGAGACCGGGTAGACGAAGTGCAGCGTCGGCCGTCCCGGCGCGTCGGCCGCGCGCTCGGCGACGTACGCGACCGTCTTCCGGACCGTCACCGAGTCGCCGACCGGAACGAGCAGGTCGCCGTCGCCCATCAGGTCACCCCCCGTGGTTCGCGCCACGGCGCCGTCCGCGGCCGCGTAGCTATCGTCATTTTCGTGTTCGGCGAGTGGGTTCGCCGTATGATGATACCTTCGGTTTGCGGTGGTGCTACCGGCGAAACCGTCCGGTGGCTGTCAGTCGAGGGCGGCGAGGTCGTCGGCGATTCGCAGGCCGAGCGCGCGCTTGCTGCCGACGAACTCGGTGGCGTCCTCGCGGGTGACGAACAGCACGCGAGTGTCCGCGTCGCCCATCACGCTGGCGTCGTTCGCGACGACGAACGAGAGGTCGACGCGTTCGAGCGTCTCGCGCGCGGCGTCGACCATCGCGGCGTCGTCCCCCGAGGTCTCGGCCTTGAACCCGACGATGGGGAGGTCGGGGTGGTCGTCCCGGAGTTCGTCGATGAGTTTCGGCGTCGGCTCCAGGTCGAGCGTGAGCTCCTGCCCGGAGCGGATCTTCTCGTCGCTGGCGTCCACGGTGTAGTCGCTGACGGCGGCCGCCGAAACCAGGGCGTCGGCGTCAGCGCACGCCTCCCGGGTCGCCGCCAGCATCTCCTCGGCGGTCTCGACCTCGACGGTGTCCGCGTACGGGACGTTGCCGCCGTCGTGGACGAGCGTGACGTCGGCACCGCGGACGTAACAGCCCGCGGCGATGGCGCGCCCCGTCCGGCCCGACGCGCGGTTCGTGAGCACGCGCACGGGGTCGATCGGCTCGCTGGTCGCGCCGCTAGTGACGACCACGTGCTCGCCGTCGAGCGGCGTCTCGCCGGCGGCCCGCGCGGTGTCGAGGACGATGGCTTCCTCGGTCGCGATTTTCGCTTTCCCCTCCTCGACGCGCGGGTCGACGAAGTCGACGCCCCACGACTCCACGCGCTCGATGGCGTCCAGAACCCCGGGGTGGTCGTACATCGGCTCGTGCATCGCGGGCGCGATTACGACGGGCACGTCGGCGCCGAGCGCGGTCGTCGCGCACGTCGTCACGGGCGTGTCGTCGATCGCGCCCGCGATCTTCCCGACCGTGTTCGCGGTCGCCGGCGCGACGAGGAAGACGTCCGCCCAGCCGTCGCGGCCGCAGAGCTCGACGTGCTCGACGCTACCCGTAATCTCGGTGACGACGGGGTTGTCCGTCGCGAACTCGACCGCCCACGGATGGACGATGCCCCGCGCGCTCTCGGTCGTCACGGCCCGCACGCTCGCGCCGCGGCGGCGGAGCTCGTGGGCGAGTTCCACGACCTTCACCGCCGCGATGCTGCCCGTGACCCCGAGGGCGACGTTCACTCCGGAGAGCATTCACCGAGGGTTCGCGCTCCCGACTATAAATAGGCTGGTCAGTCGTCGTCCGCGACGCTCGGGTGCATCGTCGGCGGCTCCGCGGGCGAGAGCGCGGCGAGCGCTTCGAGGCTCTCCCGCTCGCGCTCGCGGCGTTCGTCCTCGTCGATCTCCTCGCACCCCGGCGGCACGTCGCGGTCGCGGCCTGTGAAGTAGCCCTCCGGGGCGACCCAGTCGTGGTAGAACGCGACGTCGCTGTCCTCGACGACCGTGAGCCCCACAGTAGCGCCGTGGCCGGCCGCGACGACGGTCTGGTGGTACTGCCGGGCGACGCGGCCGGCGGCGTAGACGCCGTCGACGTCCGTGCGCCCGAACTCGTCGACGTCGAGCATCGTCTTCGACCCGCGGTCGATGCGGGACAGCTCGAACCCGTCGAGATAGGTGATGTCGGGCCACGACGCCGCGACGACGAAGTCCGCGGTGGCAGCGCCCGCGGCGTCCGTCTCGACGCGGAATTCGTCGTCGGCCTCCTCGACGCGTTCGACGTTCGCCTCGACGAACTCCACGCCCGCCTCCTCGGCCTGCTGGCGCGTCGCGTCGAGGAACGTCCGGGCGTTCACGCCCGCGGGGAAGCCGGGGACGTTCTCCAGGTGGGCGTTGCGCGCGAGAATCGGCTCGCCGGCGTCGTAGACAGTCGTGTCGAGGCCGGCGCGTGCGGTGTAGATGGCGGCGGTCAGGCCCGCGGGCCCGCCACCGACCACGGCGACGTTCTCCGTCATGGCCGGCGGTTAGCGCCGGACCGTTACAAACGCCGCGGTCCATCCGTCGCCTCAGTAGACATTTCCCGCTGTGTGTCGAAGGCGGGGTGTGAACACGGTCGAAGTGAGCACGGACGTCCGCGTGCCGCCCGAGGAAGCGTACGCGTTCGTCGCGGGCTTCCCGCGGTACGCCAAGTACTCCGAGTACCTGGAGTCCGTCACCCAGCACGGCGAGGGCGGCTCGGGCACGGAGTACGAGCTGACGTTCGCGTGGTGGAAACTGTCGCACACGGTCCGCTCGCGCGTGACCGACACCGAGGAACCGGAGCGAATCGACTGGGAGCTCGTGGACGGCATCGACGCCCACGGCCGCTGGGAGGTCGCCGAGACCGACGAGGGCTCGCGGGTGACGTTCGTCGTCACGTACGACAAGGGGAGTGCGAAGGGCGTACTCAACCTGCCCGCGCTCGTGTCGCTGGAGATGGTGGTCGACAAGGTCGTCGACAAGGTAATCGAGGAGGGCGAGCGCGTCGTCGAGCGCGTCGTCGCCGACCTGGAGGGCGAACGCCGGCCGGTCGAACTCGACGTCGAAACCTACTGACCGGCAACGTTTATCCGGCGGCGAGTGAACTCGCGTCTATGACACGACGCGACGGAAGTGTGGGGAGGTGCTCGGGGCAGTGACCGACGAACCGCTCTCGGTAGGGATGCTCGGGTACGGGTTCATGGGGGACGCGCACGCGAACGCGCTCCGCACGCTCCCGCAGTTCTTCCCGGACGCCCCCGAGGTCTCGCTGGACGTGCTCGTCGGCCGGAACGAGACGGCCGCCCGAGAGGCCGCCGACCGCCTCGGCTTCGACCGCGTGGCGACGGACTGGCGGGACGCAATCGACGACGTGGACGTCTTCTACAACCTCGGCCCGAACAGCGTCCACGTGGAGCCCTCCGTCGCGGCGCTCGACGCGGGCGTCCACGTGCTCTGCGAGAAGCCGCTCGCGCCGACCGTCGAGGGCGCCGAGCGGATGGTTGAGGCGGCCGCCGACAGCGACGCCGTCGCCGCCACCGGCTTCAACTACCGGTTCGTGCCCGCGATTCAGTACGCCAAACAGCTCGTCGAAGACGGCGCACTCGGCGAGATACGCCACGTGCGATTCCGCTACCTCCAGGACTGGCTGACGGACGCGGACGCGCCGTGGACGTGGCGGCTGGACGCCGACTCCGCAGGGTCGGGCGCGCTCGGCGACCTCGGCGCGCACAGCTTCGACCTCGCGCGCTTCCTCGTCGGCGACGTCGAGGCCGTCAGCGGCCACCGCGAGACGTTCGTCGACGAGCGCGTCCCCGAGGGCGAGAGCGAGCCGCGCCCAGTCACCGTCGACGACGCGTTCGCCGCGCACGCGGAGTTCGCGAACGGCGCGATGGGGACGTTCGAGGCGACGCGGTACGCGGCCGGCCGGAAGAACGGGCACACGTTCGAAATCGACGGCTCCGACGGCGCGGTGCGTTTCGACCTGGAGCGGCTCAACGAACTGGAGGTCCACCGCGGTGACGGCCGCGGGTTCGAGCGCGTGCTCGTCACCGACGACGACGACCCCTACGGCGAGCACTGGTGGCCGGCCGGTCACGTGCTCGGCTGGGAGCACACGTTCGTCCACGAGAACAGCGAGTTCCTGTCCGCTATCGTGGGCGACGGCGAGTTCGCGCCCGACTTCGCGGACGGCCTCGCGGCCCAGCGGCTGCTGGACGCCGTCGAGCGCAGCGACGACCGCCGCGAGTGGGTGACGGTCTGAGAAGCGTTACTCGTCGAGGTCGCCCTCGTAGTCGCCGCCGTACCGCATGAAGAGGTAGGTCAGGCCGAGCACGGACGCCATCGTGCCGGTGCCGGCGACGGCGAGGTTCTTCGCGCTGTCCGGGAGGATGGACTGGAAGCCGGTGTTCTCCGGCGGGTTCTCCGTGACCTCGATGACGCCCTCCATGCCGAGGGCGGCGTGCGGCGTGCAGACGTACTCGTAGGTCCCCTCCGTCTCGAAGGTGTGCTCGTACTCGAAGCCGGAGTCTTCGAGGGGCTCGTGGCCGCTCCAGTCGGAGCCCGACGGCGTCGACTCCGCGACGACGTTGTGGCCGCTGCTGTCCCACACCCAGCGGACGGTACCGCCCGGCTGGACGTACGCCGTCTCGGGCTCGAAGACGTTGCTGCCGCCCGGCCCGACGGTGACGACAGTCGGTCCGCCGTCTTCCTGTGCGGCGGCCGTCCCGGTCGCGGCGACTCCCGCAGCTGCGGCGCCGGCGCCCGCGCGGAGGAACCTGCGGCGCGTCACCCGCTCGTCTGCATCGGAGTTCATGCCCGGGGCTAGGGGGTACCGGGTACTGAATACTTTGGTTTGGAACGCCCCGGAGGACGGCGTGCCGACTCAGGCGTCGTCAGCGCGCTCGGCTGGGGGCGCCTGCACGCGCTCGGCGATCGCCGCGTCGAGGTCGAGTGTCATCGTGAGCTCGCGGCGCAGCCGCTCGGCGACGTCGAACCCGAGGTTGTCGTAGACGTGGACGGCGCGCTCGTTGTCGCTGTCGACGGTCAGGACCAGCGACTCGCAGCCGTCAGCGTCGGCGTACGCGACGAGCTGCTTGAGGAGCTCGGTGCCGACGCCGCGGCCGCGCTCGTCGGGGTGGACGAACACCACGAGTTCGCGGTCGTCGGCGCTCACGGGCGCGGCGGCGACGTGCCCGAGAACGCGGTCCCCGGAGATGGCGAGGAGGTCGAGGCCGTCGCCCGCGAGGCCGTCCAGCCACCGCTCCGTCCGCTCGCGGGTCCGCGGCGGCAGGCCGAGCGTCGTCGACGCCAGGTCCATCACGTCGTACATGTCGAGCAGCGGCTCTCGATCGCCGTCGGCGACCGGACGCACGACGTAGGCGCGGCCGTCGTCGTCGAAGACGCGCGGGCAGCGCGGCTGGCAGTACGCCGTCCCCTCGCAGCGGGAGTTGTCCCACGCGCTGCAGGACGCGCCCGTTTCGCGGGCGTCCGGAGTCATACTCGAACCGACGGCCGGAGTCCCCTTCAACTGCGAGCCGAAGATGTGGGGGTGTTGATAAGGCGAGCGGCGGAGCGCGTACTCCTCGCTGCCCCAGAGGGTCGCGTCGCGGCGGGCCACCACGGGAACCACCGAGGAAACTCTCCGCACGGCGTCGAGGGTTCCAGAACCCTTTTGCCCAGTGGCTGTCCACGTTTAGACATGGCAGACGTCGAAGCTGAACTCCGTCAGGAACTCCTCGATGCGTTCTCGGGCGCCGACTACCCCGTGAAGAACCAGATGGGCCTCGTTCCCGCGCTCCCGAACGGCCCGTCGACGACGTTCGAGGCCGGGGACAAGTCGTTCACGGCGATGGAGCTCGCGACGAAGCTCTCCAGCCGCGCCGAGTTCCCCTACGACGACCCCGAGTCCCTCGTCGACGACGTCATCGAGGGGCTGAAGGACGAAGGCGACCTGTAAACGAGAGTCGGCGCGCTGCACGCGCGCCCCGCTGCGATTTCTCCTTCCGAAACGACTTACGGCGTGGTCGGCGTCCGGTCGACCATGACTGACTGGATTGGCGACGTGTTCACCAGCGACACCGGCTGGCGCCACCTCGAGGCCCTCGTGGACGTCCGCGACAGGATGGCGGGGACGCCGGGCGAGCGCGAGGCCGCGGAAGCCACGCGGGACGCGCTCGCGGCGGCCTGTGGGGACGCCGCCCTCGACGAGTTCGAGATCCAGGGCTGGACGCGCGGCGACAGCGCCGTCGAGACGCCCGCCGGCGCCGAGGAGTGCATCGCCCTGCCGCGCAGCCCGAACGGCGACGTCGCCGGGGAGTTCGTCGACCTCGGCTACGGCCTCCCGAACGACTTCGAGGAGACCGACCTCGACGGCAAAGTGGTGATGGTGGCCTCCGACGTCCCGGGCTGGTACGACCGCTACCTCCACCGGCGAGAGAAGTACTACCACGCCGTCGAGGCTGGCGCCGCGGCGTTCGTCTACCGGAATCACGTCGAAGGCCGGCTCCCGCCGACGGGAAGCGTGGGCACCAGCGAGCAGCCGCTCGGCGAGGTTCCCGCCGTCGGCGTCTCCAAGGAGGTCGGCGCGCGCCTCGGCCGGAAGTACGACGGGGAGACGGTCGGCGTCTCCGTGAGCGCCGAGGTCGGAGACGCGACGAGCCAGAACGTCCACGCGACCCTCGGCCCGGAGACGGACGAGGAGCTGCTCGTGACGAGCCACGTCGACGCCCACGACATCGCGGAGGGCGCGATGGACAACGGCGCGGGAACGGCGATGGTCGTCGAGCTCGCGCACGCGCTCGCCGACCGCGAGGACGAACTCGACACGCAGGTGCGCTTCGTCTGCTTCGGCGCCGAAGAGGTCGGCCTCGTCGGAGCCGCGTACGACGCCGCGAACCGCGACCGCGACGACGTCCGCGCGGTGCTGAACCTCGACGGCGTCGTCGCCGGGCGCACGCTCGAGTTCTACACGCACCACTTCGACGCGCTCGGCGACGCCGTCCGCGAGGTCGCCGACCGCTTCGACCATCCAGTCTCCATCACGCCCGAGATGGGGCCCCACTCCGACCACTGGGAGTACGTCCAGCACGGCGTCCCCGGCTACCACGTCACCAGCCAGACCGACGGCGCGGGCCGCGGTTGGGGACACACGCACGCCGACACGCTCGACAAGCTGGAGGCCCGGACGTTCCGCGAGCAGGCGATTCTGCTCACGGCGCTCGCCGTCGAACTCGCCGACGACGGGTTCGCCGTCGCGCACGCCAGCGAGGCCGACGTCGCCGCCGCCCTCGAAGCCGAGGACCTCGCGGAGGGCATGAAGATCACCGGCGACTGGCCGTACTGACGCGCCCAGCCCGTAGCCTTTTTGCGACTGCCGGCCCCGCGTTCCGACGATGAGCGAGACGACTCGGCGCGGGGTGGCGCGGTGACCGCGCGCGTCGGCGTGCTCGGCGACGGCGCGGACGGCGCCGCGGACGCGATACGGGACGCCGGCAGCGAGGCGGTAACCGGCGAGGCCGCGCTCGACGAGAGCGCGGTCGACGTCGTCGCCGCCATCGGGGAGGCCGCGGTCCTCGACGCGCTCGCCGCCGGTGTCGGCGTCCACCAGACCGCCGCGTCCGCATCCACGAGCGGGCAGCACGCCGAGCGGCCCGGCAGCACGTCCGTGCTCCCGGTCGCCGCGGGCCGCGAGTACGGTGGGGTCGAACGAGACGACCTCCCGGACGCGCTCACCGCGCTCGCGGCCGGCGACTACGAGGTCCGCGAGCGGCCGACGCTGTCGGTCACCGCCGGCGAGGCGGACGTGCGCGCGCTCGCGGACGTGATGCTCGTGACCGACGAACCAGCGCGCATCTCCGAGTACGCGGTCGCCACGCGCGGCCGCAGCGTGGACGAGGTGCGCGCGGACGGCGTCGTCGTCGCGACGCCCGCGGGCAGCCACGGGTACGCTGCGGACGCCGGCGGGCCGCTGCTGTCCGCGGACGCCGGCGCGCTCGCAGTCGTCCCCATCTCACCGTTCCGCGTCGAGCGCACGCAGTGGGTGCTCGACGCGCCGGCGTCGCTGGAGGTCGTCCGCGAGGACGCCGACGTCGCACTACTCGTCGACGGTCGCGAGCACGGACTCGCCGAGCCCGGCGTCCCCGTCGAACTCGACTGGGGGGCCCCGTTCGAAGTCGCGGTCGTCGCGGCGTCTCGACCCGCGGGTTTCGCGTGAGCGCATTGGAAAAGACATAATACCGCGACAGACCGAGCAACGCCTATGGCAGTTCCATCGGTCACGCTCTTCGGGCCACTCGACGCGATACTCGCGCCCTACATCGAGTACGTCGTGTTGCTCATGGTCGTGTTGAACTTCGTCAGCCGGCGCGTCGCCCACGCTGCCCACGAGCAGCAGGCCGAGGACGGCGCGGACGCCATCTCCTGGCACCCGTTCCACGCGTTCACGACGTGGGGGCTCGTCCTGCTGAGCTTCTACTACCTGACCCTGCACCACCACAGCGGGATGGTGCTGTCCATTCTCGTGCTCAGCACGTTCATCGCTGACTTCTTCGAGGTCGAAGCCCGCAAGGTCGAAGCGCGCGAGGGCTACGACCTCGAAGCCCCGAAGGGCGCGCTCGTCGCCGCGGCGTTCACGTTCCTGTACGCCGCCTACCTCTCGGTGTTCTTCCTCATCAAGCCGTACTGGGCGCAGGTCGTCTGAGGCGGCCCTCTCCTCTCGCGTTCTCTTCCGAGCGAGCGACGCGTCGACGTCGAACCCCCGCTGTTCTCGCCGTCGCTCCGCCCGACTGCCGACCGAGACGCGGAGCACTCGCTGTCGAATCGAGCGCGCTACCGCTGGTGACTCGGGCGGAAGAAGAACGGTCGCCGGTTACTCGCCGGACACTCGCGCGTACGCCTCGCGGCCGAGCGGCACGCCGACCCAGAACAGGATGGCGCCGAAGACCGCCAGCCAGAACATCGACTCGAGCAGTATCACCGCGAGCTCGCCGAGCATCGAGAGGTCGCTCGGCGGCGCGCCCGTGAGCTGTGCACCGGTGAAACTCGGCGTCTTGTACCAGCCCGCAAGCACCATCCAGATGAGGCCCGCGCCCGTCAACAGGCCGAGCCCTTTCGCGAACTCGTCAGCCATTATCTGAAGGTTCGTCGCCGCTGTCTTTATCCTTTGCCATTCCGCTGGCGCGGAACCGCGAGGAGAACGCGTACACGAGACCGCCCGCTGCGATGAGCCCGACGCCGAGGACGGCGAGCACGACGTTCACCTCGCTCGGCGCAGCGCGGCCCGCGTTCGTCGCCGAGTCCAGCGAGACGAACCCGAGGACGACGGCGACGATGGCGAACAGCGTGGAGAAGACGGTCACTGACTTGTACAGCCGGTCGGGCACGACCACCTCCCGGCCGCGTTCGTCGTCACCCATTAGTCGGAGGAACGTCCGGCCGACACTTCACTCTCGCGGTCGACACGAGCGGCGGCGCCGGGTAGGTGAACGGAGGAGAGCAAAACGAGCGAAGAGCGGCGTCGAGGCGGGACGAGAAACCGGTTACTTCGGCGGGCGGAGCTTGTAGTACCGGCGGTTGAGGTCGTACATGTACCCCTCGCGCATCGTCTTGAATATCGCGTACGCGATACCGCCCGCGACCGGCGGGACGAGGAACGTCAGGTCGAACAGCAGGTGCGGGTCGATGGGGGTGAGGTTCTTGATGGACAGCGCGCTGATGAGCACCGCGAAGACGACGCCCATGACGCCGACGGCCGCCCAGAACGGCTGCTCGACGGGACGGCGCGCGCTCCCCTTGTTGAGGAACGGCACGATGGCGATGAACCCGACTACCACGACGTTCGCGAGCACGCCGTACGTGCGGTCGGCCATCAGTTTGTCCCCGCCGAGGATGGCGAGGTCGGGGTTCAGCGGACCGAGCTTCAGCAGGCCGAACGACCAGTAGAGGTACCAGTCCGGCAGGATGATACTCGGCGTCTGGCTCGGGTTCGCCGGCGCCCCCAGGTGGGGCGGCAGCGTCGCCGCCAGGAAGAAGATCATCCCGACGAAGAAGCTCGTGAGCGCGAGGTTCCGGATGAGCTCGTGAGGCCAGACGGGGAACGCGAGCACGTCGCGTTCCACGTAGTCGGACTCCTCGCGGAGGTCCTGGTCCTCGCGCCGGGAGCGCTCGAAGTACTCGTACGTCAGCCGGGAGAGCCCCGTGGTGCGTTCCTTGCGTTCGCGCCACGTCGGCGTCTCGTCGTCCGGCGGAACGATGCCCGTGCCGTCGGTGCGCGCCGCGTCGTCGTTGGGTTCGTCTGCCATTGTTCTAGTGGGGTTCCGCGATGCCCTGCATCCAGACCAGTCCGAGGTGGATGGCGATGACCGTCGTCACCACGAACGGGAGCAGGAACACGTGGATGATGTACATGCGTTGGAGTGTCGGCTGGCCGAGCGAGAAGCCACCGAACACGAGCTGTGCGACCCATTCGCCGATGAGCGGAATCGAGAGCGCCATCTCGACGCCAATCTGGCCGGCCCAGTACGCGAGCTGGTCCCACGGGAGCAGGTAGCCAGTGTACCCGAAGACCATCGTGAGGCTGAGCAGGATGATGCCGATGATCCAGTTGACCTCGCGGGGCTCCTTGTACGCGCCCGTGAAGTAGACGCGCAGCATGTGGAGGAACACCGCGGCGGTCATCACCTGCGCCGCCCACCGGTGGAGCGACCGCATGAAGAACCCGAAGTTCAACTCGGTCATGATGACGGTGATGGTGCTGTACGCGACCGTCGCACCCTCGATGTCGACGGCGCCGGCGGCCGTCGACGGCGAGTAGTAGAACCCGAGTAACGCGCCGGATATCGCCGCGACGATGTACGCCACCGTCGAGAAGAACCCCAGCGAGTACAGCGGGTACCAGTACCAGAACTTGTTGTCGAGGTTGTACTGCTCGGTGTGGCTCTTCGGCATCTGGAGGTTGACCCGGTAGTAAAGCGACTCCAGCAGCTCGAGGTAGTCGACGAGCCGCAGCCGCTTGTCGAGCCAGACGAGCGTCGTGAGGAACGTCTGCTCGATGGGCGTGAGGTCTTTCTCCTCCAGCCACGCGTCGTGGTCGTGGTCGTCCTTGCGTTCGACGCTCATCTATCCGTCCTCCGGGCGCGGGTACGCCGTGAAGCTGCGCTTGACGATGCTGTACGGGTCGTACACAGATTGGTGGCACGCGCAGTAAATCTTGTCGCCGGCACCCTCGTAGTTCGAGGTTCGGTAGCCGGGGACACAGCAGTAGTGCGTGCACTTGTTGAGGAACGCCATGAAGCCGTCCGTGGTCGCCGCGTCCAGCCAGTCGCCGACCTCGCCGTCGGCGTTCGCGACGGCGTCCTCAAGGAGCGTGCTCCGGATGACCTGCACCGGAATCGAGTTGTCGGTGTCCTGGGAGCGCCACGTGACCGACGCCGGCTTCCCGATGGCGCCCTCGCCGTAGTCGTTCTCCCACGTGTCGTAGTCGGAGAAGTCGTCGACGTGGACCTGGCCCGAGGACGGCTGCCAGTCGTAGGAGCTGGCGCCGCCGGCGTACCGGAAGTAGTTGTCGCCGTCGTAGCTCGGCTGGAGGCCCTGGTAGTCCTGAATGCCGCAGTACTGGAACCAGTCCGTGGCGTACGTGATGCCGCCGAGGTCTTCGCGGGCGACCTCGACGGTCTGGCCCTGCTGTTCGACTTCCTGGATTTCGGGGTAGACGCCGCGGAGGTACCCCTCGTCGTCGATTTCGATGGGGACCATCGGCATCGCACGCGGGGCCGGCCCGCCGGTGTTCTCGACGCCGAAGTACGTCGTCTGGCCGCCGCCGGACCCCGACTGGTTGGTGACCATGTCGATGCTGGCGACGCCGGCAGTGCCGATGCCGGCGACGCCCGCACTGCCGACGACGCCTTTGACGAACCGGCGGCGTCCCGAACTCTCTGGGTACTTGTCAGACATTGTTACTTCTTGTAGTAGGGGTAAACTGCCTTCTTGAACTGTTCAGCCACGTCGCCGACCGCGGAGACGCCGTCGGCCTGGTCCTCGCGGACGTAGAGGTCCTCCCACTTGCGGCGGCGCTTCTTCACGATCATCACGTCCGGCAGGAACTCCTTGCGGTAGAGGAGGAGGACGAACGAGAGGTCGATGAAGATCGCCGCGAGGAGGAACCCGAGGTACATGTTCCCGACGGGGTCGACGCCCCAGCCGGTGATGAGGCCGTACGCGAACACCGCCACGAACGCGATCTCCACGAGCGTCAGCAACACGATGGCGATCGCGGCCGCCGTGCTCTCGCGCGCGGGCTCGTACCGGTGGATGTCGCCGTAGTTGGAGCCTTTCGAGGACATATTATTGCTTGTTGGGTGCGCTCGCGTTCGACGATTCGCCGTACTTGAGGACGAAGAACGTGTAGACGAGCGAGACGAGCATCATCAGGATGGTCGCGATGCCCACGAAGTGCGGGTGGAACGGAACCCCCATGTCGTGGGGGTCGGGCCCGGCTGCGCCGCCTTCGCCTCCGCCACTGGGTGCCTGTCCGCTCTCGTTGACGACCACAGTACCAACCATGCCGAGTTGGGCGTGCGGCGTGCAGACGTAGTTGTACTCGCCGGTCGGCCCCTCGAACGTGTGGCTGTACTCGAACCCGCTGTTCTCGATGGGCTCGTGGCCCTCCCAGCTGGCGCCGTCCGGGATGCCGTCGGGTGCGACGTTGTGGCCGTCGGAGTCCCAGACCCACTCGACCGTCGCTCCCGGCTGGATGTAGACGGTCTCGGGTTCGAAGACGTTGTTTCCGCCGGGACCGACCGTGACGGTCTTCGTCGTCCCAGCGCCCGGGAGTTCACCGTCCCCGCTCTCGCCCTCGCCGTCGCCGGACTGCTCCGTGCCGTTCTGTGCAGTCCCGTTCTCGGCGGTGCCGTTCCCGGAGGTCGTGTTGTTCCCTTCGCCCTCCTGGACGGCGGCGGACGTGGAGGACGACCGAGCGCCGGCTGCGCCGATGGCTGCAGCGCCGCCGGCCGAACCGGTCGCAATCTTCAGAAAGTCCCGCCTCTTCATACAGTCCTGAATCAGGATGGCATCCGCATAAACCCACCGATGGCTGTCCGGGAGGAGACCCGCGGTACCGGGGCTCAGACGGCGTTCAGGGGCCGTCCGAGCGGTCCCGGCGGCTGTCCGTCTCGGGCACGAACGACGGTCGCTCGCCGTCGCCGAGTCCGGCCGAGCGCAGGCGGTTGCGGAACTCCTCGGAGCGGAAGCGGTCGGACAGCCGGGCGTTCGCGACGACGACCAGCATCAGCGCCCCGAACAGCACGAACCCGACGCCAGCGATGGCGGCGATGATGGCGGAGTCGCCGAGCGGGTACAGCTCCAGGGCCGTCCCACCAATCGAGCAGGCGCGCGCGGTCGACCCCGGAGCGACCGGGTCGCACGTGCGCACGAGCGGGTCGTACACGAACGGCGAGAGGAAGAGGACGACGCCGACGACGACCTGCGCGAGGCCGATGTACTGGAGCAGCGTCGTACCGAGGCCGCCGCTCCCCTCGGGGACCTCCTGGGGGTCCGGGAGGCCCGCGCTCTCGGGGGCGTCCGGGACGTCGTAGTCGTCCATCGAGCAGAGCGCGACCGTCGGCTTCACGTCCCGGAGGACGGTGCCGCGGCCCTCGACGGTACCGTCGGCGTAGACGACCGCGTACCCCTCGTCGGAGTACGCGAGCACGACCGGTTCGCCGTCGATGCTGTCGCGCTCGACGACCGCGAACACGTCCCGAGTGGCGACGCGGTGCCGGAGGTCGTCCTCGACGCGGTCGAGCAGCCGCTCGCCCGTGATCCACGTGTCGGGGTCGAAGGCGGCGTCCCACTCCTCGGCGGACATCTCGGCCATCTCGCGCGGGCCGAACTCCTCGAAGTCGTACTCCGACTCGACCTGCTCGCGGAGTTCCGCCGGCGTCTCGGCGTCGGGCTCCTCGTCCGGCGCGGACGGCTCGTCCCCGCCGGCGTTGGAGTCTGTCATCACGTCGGCGTTGCGCGCGAAGCGGGTAAACGCTTCCGACCTACACGACAGACATCGTGACGTCGGTGTCGTTCTGGTCGACGGTCACCCTGTGGTACTCGTACCCGAGGACATCCGCCTCGTAGACGACTTCGCCGCCGCGCTCGACGACGACGTGGACGTCGTGGCCGCGGTCGTGAACCTCGCGCGTGAGGTCGACCTCGCGGCCAGCCGGAACCCCGTGGGTCCCGTCGTCTCCGTCGGGCGCCAGCGTCACAGTGACGTTCTCGACGCCCGCGCCAGCGCGCACGGTCAGGTGGTCAGGCGCGTGGGAAGTGCCGACGCCGGTGTGCGGCTGGGTCGTCTCGGCGGTCGGCTCTTCGGTGGTCGGTGCGGTCGCGGGTACGGTCGTCCCCGCACCGTCAGGCGGTGCGAGGCCGGTACAGCCCGCGACGGCGACGAGGAGGGCGACGGCCGCGATGCGCGTCGGAGACATACCTCGGTCTGCGCGAGAAGCCGGTAAACGTCTTGTGCAGGCTGAAACGTCGACAGCTGCTTGCTCGGCGGTGTGGTCGTCGCGACGTTTTCGCCGTCCGGGAGAAGCCGAACCCGTTTAGTCGCGCCGGGCGAATCGCTCGGCATGGTCGAGGACGTGACGGTGGCGAGCGTCGCCGCGGTGCTGGTCACCGCGAGCTTCCCGTGCTACCTCTACGGCGCGTGGATCATCATCGACGCCGAGACCGTCACGTGGGGGACGCTCAGGCACCACCTCTCGTACATCTTCGTCGGGCTCGCGCTCAACACCGTCCCGGTCGTCGTCTGGATGGTCCCGCAGCTGTTCGACCAGCTCGGCGGGTTCGCGGTGCTACACGCGTTCTTCGGCGTGCAGGCGTACGCGCTGCTGGCGTTCGCGCTCACCGGCATCGTCCCCATCCTGCGCGCGAAACGCGAGTACAACCTCTACAACGACCCCGATCAGGACGTCGACCTCGACGAGATTCACGAGAACATGAGCGCGTGGCGGCTCCGGCTGCGCGCCGGCGTCGTCGGCTACGTGCTCTGCTGGCTCGCGGCGTGGGTGCTCGGCGTCGCGCGGTTCGTGATGAAGTACCGGACGGAGTTCTGACTACCGGCCCCGGTACCAGACGTACCCGACGACGATCGCGAGCACGAGCAGCCCGCCGGCGAAGAACAGCGCGCCCGGCGGGAGTCCCTGCGCGGTCGACTGCGCGCTCTCGGCGACCGTCGTGGTCGCGTTGGCCGTCTCCGTGACCTGCTCGTTCATGATGCCGACGTCGCCGCCCTCGGTGGTCGCGGCCGCGCCCGCGCCGCCGTCGCCGCTGCTCTGGTACTCCGTCGGCGCGCCCCGCCCCCCGAACAGCCGCTGGACGACGAGACTCGCGACGCCGAGCACGCCGACCGCGCCGAGCACGCGCATGAGGCGTTCCTTCAGCGACGGCTTCGACGCCTCGTCGGCCGCGAACACGACCAGCGACTCGGAGGCGGGCGCGTACACCTTCATCTCGCGGCCCTGCTCGGAGTACCACGTGTCCGCGACCTCCACGAGGTCCGCGTCCACGAGCTTCTCGAGGTGGTAGGTCGCGTTCTGGAGCGACGTATCGCAGTCCTCAGCGACGCTGGAGGCGGTGTCGGGCTCCTCGTACAGTGCGGCGAGAATCTCGCGAGCGGTGCTCGAGGACAGCGCCTCGAACACCTCGTCGGCGGCGTCCTCGCGGATGCCGACGACTCGCGAGCCGTCGCCGCGCTCGACTGTCGAACGCGACGGGAGTAGGCGGTTCCCAGCCATCTACGCTGGGCTACACGTCGCTCCTTCAAAGCACCTCCTAAAGCTAAAGCCGCGATTTGAGTCCGCCGAGCGGGAGCCAAACGCTCGCTTACCGCCGCGCTACCACTCGCTGCCGTCCGCGAGGTCGACGTCGCTGTCGAGCTTCGAGGACGGACAGACGTCTTCGAGGACGCAGTCCGCGCAGTCGGGGTTGCGCGCGGTGCACGTGTCGCGGCCGTGGCTGATGAGCCAGTGCGTGTAGTTCTTCCAGTGCTCGCGCGGGACGACCGGCATCAGGTCTTCCTCGATGGCCTCCGGGCGCTCCTCCTCGGTGATGCCGAGGCGCCGCGAGATGCGCTGGACGTGCGTGTCCACGACGATGCCCTCCGTGATGTCGTGGCCGTGCTGGAGCACGACGTTCGCGGTCTTCCGGCCGACGCCCGAGAGGTCGGTGAGCTCGCTCATCGTGTCCGGCACCTCGCCGTCGTGCTCCTCGACCATCGACTGCGCGGCGCTCTTGATGTAGCCGGCCTTGCTGTTGTAGTACGTGATGGAGTTCAGGTCCTCTGCGAGCTCCTCCTCGTCGGCGTTCGCGTAGTCCTCGACGGACTCGTACGTCTCGAAGAGGTGGGCGGTCTCCTTGTTCACGCGCTCGTCGGTGCACTGCGCGGAGAGAATCACGGCGACCAGCAGTTCGAGGCGGTTCGAGAAGTTCAGCGAGATCTCGGGGTCGGGGTACTCGTCGCTGAGGCGGTCGATGACCTCCTCGACCTGTGCCTCGCGCGTGTCCAGCGGCGTTCCCATACCCGGACCTCGGACGGCGCGCCTTTCCCTGTAACGGAACCGGGCGAACGTTCAAATACGGGGCCGGGAGCAAGACACCGCGTGACGTGACTGCGGCGGCAGGGCGTCCGCGGGAGCGCGGCACGCCGTCCTGCCGTACTCGCTCCAGCGTGCCGCCTGTCAGCCCCAACTCCCGGCCCGGATAGCGCGAGCGCCGGCCGGCTTCCGGGACGTTTATGCGCGCGACAGACCCCCGTCGGGGTATGAAAGCGACCGCGCGAGCCCACCCGATTCAGGGCATCGTGAAGTACCACGGGATGCGAGACGAGCAGCTCCGACTCCCCTACCACGACTCTATCAGCGTCTGCACCGCGCCGAGCAACACGACGACGACCGTCGAGTTCGACCCCGAGCGCGACGAGGACACCTACGTCATCGACGGCGAGGTCGAGGACGGCTCGGGCGCCGACCGCATCCGGAAGGTCGTCGACGAGGTGCGCGAGCGCGCGGGCGTCGACCACCGCGTGCACGTCGAGAGCGTGAACAACTTCCAGTCGAACATCGGCCTCGGGTCGTCGGCGTCCGGGTTCGCGGCGCTCGCTCGCGCGGCCACCGAGGCCGCCGGCCTCGACCTCTCGCTGCCCGAGATCTCGACCATCGCGCGGCGCGGGTCTGCGTCCGCGGCGCGCGCGGTCACGGGCGGCTTCTCCGACCTCCACACGGGCCTGAACGACGAGGACTGCCGGAGCGAGCGCCTCGACGTCCCCGAGGAGTTCGTCGACGACCTCCGCATCGTCATCGCGAAAGTCCCCTCGTACAAGGAGACCGGGCACGCGCACGCCGAGGCCGCGGACAGCCACATGTTCGAGGCCCGCCTCTCGCACATCCACGCGCAACTGGCGGAGGCGCGGGACGCCCTCCGCGAGGGCGACTTCGAGCGCGTGTTCGAGACCGCCGAACACGACTCGCTGTCGCTGGCCGCGACGACGATGACCGGCCCGTCGGGGTGGGTGTACTGGAAGCCGGACACCATCGAGGTGTTCGACGCCGTCCGAGAGCTCCGCAGCGAGGAGGGCGTCCCCGCGTACTTCTCGACGGACACCGGCGCGACCGTCTACGTGAACACGCGCGCCGAGTACGCCGACGAGGTCGAAGAGGCAATCGCGGACTGCGGCGTCGAGACGGACGTCTGGGAGGTCGGCGGCCCCGCGACGGTGCTCGACGAGAGCGACGCGCTGTTCTAATCGGCGAGTACGGTTTTGGCGCTGGGTCGCGTACCACCGGGCATGCGCGTCGTCGTGCTCGGCGGTGGCTACGCGGGCGTCGTCCTGACCGACAAACTGGAAGACAGGCTGCCGGCCGACGTCGACCTCGTGGTGGTCGACGAGACCGGCGAACACCTGGTCCAGCACGAGCTCCACCGCGCGATTCGCCGCCCGGAGTTCGCCGGCGACATCGTCGTGCCGCTGGACGACATCTTCGACCGGACGCGCGTGGAGGTCGCGACCGTGGAGTCCGTCGACCGGGACGCTCGGGAAATCGCGCTCGCGGACGGCACCAGTCTCGAATACGACGTGGCGGCGGTCTGTCTCGGCGCGGCGTCGGCGTTCTACGGGCTGCCGGGCGTCGAGGAGCACGCGGTCCCGTTGAAGCGGCTGTCGGACGCCTCGCAGATTCGGAGCGAGTTCGAGGCGCTCGCCGAATCCGGCGGCGGCACGGTCGTCGTCGGTGGCGCCGGCCTCTCCGGCGTGCAGACTGCGGGCGAACTCGCGGCGTTCGCGCGGGAAGAGAACGCCGCCGTCGACGTGGTGTTGCTCGAACAGCTCGACTCGGTAGCGCCGTCGTTCCCGGAGCGCTTCCAGCGGGCGGTCCGCGACGAGCTCGACCGCGAGGGCGTCGACGTGCGCACCGGTGTCACTGTCTCGCGAGCGACTGACGAGGCCGTCGAGACCGAGAGCGGCGACGTGCCGTACGACGTGTTCGTGTGGACTGGCGGCATCCGCGGCCCGGACGCCCTCGACGGGGAGCGCGTGGACGTCCGCGCGGACTTCTCCGTGGACGACCGCACCGTCGCCGTCGGAGACGCGGCGCGGGTCGTCGACAGCGAGGGGGCGGCCGTTCCGGCGTCCGCGCAGGCGGCCGTCCGCGAGGCGAGAGTCGCGGCGCGGAACGTAGAGACGCTCGTCGCGGACGCCCGCGAGCACGAAGACGGCTTCCGGCCGCGGCTGGAGCAGTACACGTTCGACTCGCCGGGCTGGCTGGTGAGCGTCGGGGACGGCGCAGTCGCGCAGGTCGGCCCGACCGTGTTCCGTGGGACCGCGGCGAGGGCGGCGAAATCCGGCGTCGGGGCGAGCTACCTCGCGGCCGCGGGCGGCGCCCGCGAGGCAGTCGCGCTGCTCAGCGAGGAGTTCGGCGCGGCCGGGGACCGCGAGTAGTGGGCCGCATGTAACTTCACGGCCACTCCTGTTTTACGGAGTCGGCTTCACCCTAATCGTATGACAGCCGACAGTTCCGCGAGCCCGGACGCCCCGACGCAAACTAACGGAAGCAGGTCGTCACGGGACAAGTCGGATGCATTGGACGGTGAACACACTGTTCTCGTAGTGGACGACGAGGACGAGTTCGCGGCCTCCGTCGGCCGCTGGCTGGACCAGCACTGGAACGCGGTCGTGGCGACGGACGGCGAGGAGGCCCTCCGTAGGTACGGCCCGCACGTCGACGCCGTGCTGCTCGACCGCCGGCTGTCAGACTGCTCCGGCGACGAGACGCTCCGACGAATCCGGGAGCGCGACGGCGACGCACGCGTCGCGCTGGTGACCGCCCTGGAGCCGGACCTCGACGTCGTCGACCTCGATTACGACATGTACCTCGAGAAGCCCGTGGACCGCGAGGAAGTCGTCGACGCCACCGAGGAGCTCTTCGAGCGCGCTGACTACACCCGAGAGCTGCGGGCGATGTACGCGCTGAGCTCGAAAGTGGCCGAGCTAGAGGCGCGATACGACGAGGCCGAACTCGTGGACGACGAGCGGTTCCAGCGACTGCAGGAGGAGCTAGAGCGCGTCCGCGAGCAGGCGTCCGAGCAGCCCGGCGCCGACGCCGAGATGGGCGAACTGCTGCAGGTCGTCGAGGACGCGAACCGGTAGGCGCGCCGGAGAACGGAGAGTGTTCAGTCCACGCCGGCTCGCGGGAGGTCGACGGCGAACACGGTTCCGCGGGGCTCGTTCTCGGAGACGTGGAGTTCGCCGCCGTAGTGGTCGACGAGCGTCGCCACGAGGTCGAGGCCGCCGTCGGCGTCCGCGAGCACGTCGTCGGGGACGCCCGGGCCGTTGTCCCGGACTTCGAGCCGAACGGCGTCTTCGCGGAGGTCGACGGCGACCGTCACGCGGGGGTCGTCGGCGTCGTTGTGTTCGGCGGCGTTCTCCACGAGGTTGTCGACCACCGATCGGACGGCGTCGTTCGCGCGGACGTCTGCGTTCTCGGGGAGGTCGGTGGCGACGGTGACGGAGTAGGCGTTCGCGACGCGTTCGGCGACTGTCTCCGCGACGGCGGCGAGGTCGACGGGTCCGAGGGCGGCGTCGTCGCTGATGGTCCGCGCGATGATGTCGGCGTTCTCGATGCGGTCGAGTGCGTCGTCGGTCTGCTCGCGGATCGTGTTCGCGCGGGCTTCGACGTCCTCGTCGTCAGTCGATTCAGCGACCATCTCGGTGTGCCCGCGGACGACGCCGAGGCTGTTCCGGACGTCGTGGCGGAGCACGTCGTTGACGAGCGAGAACGCGTGGCGGGCGCGGCGGGCGCGCTCGGCGTCACGCTGCGCGCGGACGTAGAAGACGCCCGCGGCGAACCCGGCGACGGCACCGACGCCGGCGTCCACGAGCAGCGGGAACGCCGGCTCCGTGACGCTCCGTCCCTCGAACTCGCGGATGGCGATAGTTGCGGCGGTGACGCCGGTGAAAACGACGGTCCCCGCGGTCGACCAGGCGACGACGAGCCAGCGGTGTCTCGCGCCGAAGGGCGTGTTGTGCAACCAGTAGGCCGCGGACAGCAAGATGAGCGCGGGGACGGCGTCCACAGCGAACGCGGAGAGCGGCCCGCTCGTGTGGTTGATGCGAGTGACTTCGCTGGCGTGGTGGGCGGCCGAGGTGGCGAGCAGACCCAGCGCGAGCCCCACCACGACGGCGACTGGTAGCTGTCGTCGCAAACTCCCCATACGAGCGCATCCAGAGAAACGGCCTTAGGTTTTTGCGGTCGGCGCGGGGAGAACGGCAGCGCAGGCGGTTCAGCTCTCGGGGTACCGGAGCGTGAACGGGCTGTCCTCGCCGGGTTCGGCGTCGAGGATGCGCTGGACGCGGTCGTGCCACTGCTCGTGGAACTCCCCGCGTTCGGCGTCGGTCGCTTCGCCCGCGACGAGCTTCGGGATGGTGTCCGTGACGCTGGTCTCGCCCTCGCCGGGCGGGGAGATGCCGGCTGCGTGTGGCGCGAACGAGACGCGGACTGCCTCGTCGGTGTCCCGGCGCCGGAACTCGAACGTCCGGCCGGGGCCGTCGAGCGGCTCGAACGACAGCAGGTCCTCGCGGCCGCCGTAGCCGCCGAACCCCGCGAACCCGGTCTCGCGGTCGGCGCCGGTGAGGTGACTGACGACGTTCGCCATCGGGCCGAGCCCGTGGTCGTCGGGCTCGCCGCCTACGGTGACTTCGATGTCGCTTCGTACGGGCAGTTCGTCTCCGTAGAGGTCGTCGAGCGCGAGCTGGGTCGAGCGGTACGCACCGGAGACGGTGGGGCAGGCGTGTCCCGCGGCGAGCACCACGTCGGGGAAGCCGACGGCGACGGGCTCGCCGTCGGGGACGACGCCCAGTAGTTCCGCGAGCGGGTCCCGGAGTTCGATGGGGTCGGCGTCCGCGAGGTGGTGCCAGTTGGTGCGTGCGGTGCCGCTGGTCGGTGGTGTCGGGTCGACGAGGTCACTCATGGATTTCGAGGTAGGTGGTGTACTGCTTGCGGAGGACGCGGCGGCGCTCCTCGACGACTGCGAGGAGGTCGTGGGGGGTCTCGGCGGCGAGCTTCGGGTACTCGGTCTTCGCGCGCCGGTCGGTGCTCTTGATTTCGAGGACCGAGCCCGGGGAGAGGTCTTCGAGCGCGCGCTGGACGCGTACGATGCCGTTCGCGCAGCCGCGGCCGCGGTTGTCGACGGTGTGGTCGGGGTCGGCGTCGGGCGCGGTGTCGGGGACGTCGGGGACCGCCATCAGTCGCCCACCTCCCCGTCCATCTCCGCGAGGTCGCAGACGCCGTCGATGGGCGAGCACGCGCGCCACATCGGGCACGTGAGGAAGATGCCGAACAGGACGGCGACGAACCCGAGTTTCGCGAGGACCGCGAGGCCGGCGGTCGTTCCGACGTACGTGCCGACGTTGGTGCCGAGCGCGTCGACGGCCTGGTAGGCGCCGGTGAGCACGAGCGTCGGGATGACGAACCGCACCGTCCACCGGAAGCGTTCGAGCTGCTCGCCGGCTGCCTGCACGACGGCCGGCGTGGGGCGGAGCTGGCCGGTCGGCACGGCGACGAAGATGTTCCAGACGGCGCCGCCGACCCACGCCGCGAACGCGAGCAGGTGAATCGCTCGGGAGGCCGCCGGGACCGTCCCACCCCCGGCGAGCGCGACGTCCGCGGCGGCGGAGAGCACGACGGCGAGCACGGACCCGACGAGCGCGAGCACGCCGGCGGGCGTGCGGAAGCGCTCCGGGGCGGGCGCGTCGTGGAGCGTGTCCACGACGGCGGCAGCGACGGTACCGCCCAGCGTGACGGCGAGTCCCGCGCGCAGCGCGAGCGGGGCATCGGCGTACGCGACGGCGAGCACCGCGATGCCGGCGGCTGCGACGACTGCGAGCGCGACGGCGGCGATGCGGTCGAAGCGGCGGTACATCTCCGCGCAGTAGTCCGCCGCGGCGTCGACGTCGCCCGGCCGGACGAAGCCGTGCTTCCACAGCAGGCCGCCGAGCAGGACGCCCAGTGCGACGAAGTACCCCCACTTCGCGGCGACGAGCAGCGCGGACCACTGACCGGTGAGGTCGAGGCTGAGCGCGGTGCCGACGAGCGACGCCGCGAGGATGATGGTCAGCGCGGCTTTCGGGAGCAGGTACTTGTCGAACAGCTCGTCGGCGGCCGAGCCGACCGTCTCGTGGGTCACGTCTGCCATCGCAGCTGGAACACCTCACCCGGCGATTAGGCATGCCTAAACTAAGCGCTGTGTGCGGACATGTTCGGCCACGTCTCAGCGGGCTGCGAGCGCGACCACGACACCGCCGACCACGTACGCGAGTCCGACGGCGCCGGCGGCAGCGAGCACGCGACCGCTCGTAACGGCAGCGGGGTTCCCGACCGCGAGCGCGCCCGCCTCGACGAGCACGCCGCAGAGGAGCGCGCCGAGTGCAACGCCGACCGCGGTGTCGCTGCATCCGGGGAAGTTCCCCGCGCTCGCGGGGTAGAACTGGACGAGGAACCCGCCGACGGTGACGGCGAGGAACCCGCCGAGCGCGACGGCCGGGTGAGCGACGATGCGCGCCGGCGAGAGCCAGCCAGCAGCGACGCTCGCAGCGACTCCGACCGCGACGGCGCCGGCGCCGAGTCCCGCGAGGATGGCGTAGAGGCCGACGCGCCGCCGGTCCGAGCGCGCGAACAGGACTGCCGCGTGCGCGAAGAACGTGACGACGGCTACTCCTTCGATGGCTGCGGCGGCGCGGAACAGCCAGCCGCCCCACAGCGAGCGCGCGAGCAGGCCGGGGCCGACGCTGCCCGCGGCGAGCACGAACACGGACGGCGCGGCGAGCGGGTCCGTGCCGAGGAACCGCGGGAGTAAGCGAACGCCGAGCACGAACACGAGGAGCGCGGCGACGCCGGCGGCGAACAGGTGCGAGACGGCGGCCGGCGAAGCGGCGAGCAGAGCGGGCACCGCAGTTCGAGCGGCGAGCAGGTCGTACGTCCCGACGAGCAGGTAGAGGAAGGGGACGGGGACGACGAGTACTGCGGCGCGTTCGGCGGAATTCGACGCGTCCGCGAAGACGTCTCTCTCCCGGACGACGCCGTGGAGCGCCCGCGCCAGCGACGCGGCGAAGACGACCACGCCCGCGGCCCACAGGAGCGCGCCCGCGAGACCCGCTCGGGTCGGGACGACGGGAAGGTAGCTGGCCGCGAGCAGGGTCGCTCCCGTTGCGGAGAGCGCGAGGTGGAGTCTGGGGGCGCGACTCGGCGAGTGGACGCGGCCGAAGTACGCCGGGACGAGGAGGTACGCGTGCCCGAAGACGACGTGGAGGACGAACCCGAGGACGGCGAGGTGGACGGCGCTGCGCGCAGGGATACCGACGAGCAGGCCGACCCGCCAGAGCAGGAGGAACGCGAGCCCCGCCAGAGTGAACAGGCGCGTCCACCGTCCGACGCCGGAGCGAGTCGCGGCCACACGCGAATTGACGGTCCGGGACGTAGAGACGCCTGCGACGAACATGTTCCGTCCAGTGCGGGAGTTGTTCGCAGTCTCCCGAACATCTCCGGACGCAGGTCTTTGCGCGGCGGCGGCGTACGTCCACGCGATGGACAGTTCCACGCGCGACGCAGTCGAGTGGACGCGCGCGTCCACGACCGAGCGCGCCCCGCCGGTCCGACGCGACGTCCGCTACCTGGAAGCCGTCCTGGAGTTCCGGGGGCTGGACGCGACGCGGTTCGGCGGCGCGTTCTTCCCGGAGGCCGTCCCCTACGCCTGCGGCGGCGAGGACCGCGTCTTCTACTGGCGGTCCGTTCTCGACGCCGCGGCACCGCCGGCCGGCGAGTGGGCGCACGTCTGCGCGACCCCGTACCGCGTGCAGCCGGCGACCGCGGGTGAGACGGTTGCGCCGGGGCTCGTGGCCGACGGGGGCCAGACGGTCGTCGTCGAGGGAACCGTCGGCGGCGACTCCACGGAAACCGAACTCGCGGGCGGCGTCGCTCCGGACGTGTCTGTCGAGCGCGTCGACGGCGCGGCAGCCGTCGTCTCCGCGCCCGGCGAGACGTACCGCGTCGAGCGCGGCGAGCGCCGGGAACTCCCACTGGGCGAGCGGCGAGTCCAGCCCGTCGACGGGGAGCCCACCGCGGCGACGCCGGTGCTGACCGTGCGGTATCCCGGCGAGCGCGCGTTCTACCACCCGGCCGTCGACGCGACCTACCGGCTGTTCCCGTCGTTCGGGCTCGACCTCGACGACGCGCCCCGCGAACTGGCCGTCGAGCCGGGGCCGACCGTCGGCGAGGACGCGGTCGCCGCGGCACTCGGCGTCGAACTCGGCGCTCGGCCGTACGCCGAGCGCGTGCTCTGGCAGGCGTTCGTCCACACCGCGTTCGGGGGCGACGCGGCGCCGACGCTCGCGCAGTTCCCGGACGGCCTGCTCGCCGTGTGGCCGGACGGCTGACCCCCGGTTATTCGCCGGCGGGCCCGAGGTAGTCCCAGGCCTGCAGCCGGTCGCCGTCGCCCTCCACCCAGCGGTCGCCGATGTCGTCGCGGTAGTAGAGGTTCGGGACGAGCACGTCCTCGACGCGCTCGTAGGCCTGCTGTTGGGCTTCCTGCATCGTCTCGCCTTTCCCGGTGACGACCAGCGGCATCCCGGACTCGCCGGCGACGCGCCACTGGCCGTTCACCCGTTTAGCATCCTCGATGTGCACGCCGGGCGGCGGCGTGGTCGCACCGCCGTCCTCGTCGGAGGCGAACACGATGGCGGCGTTCCGAGAGTTCTCGTCGTATGTCGCCTCGTCGTCGAAGGGGAACGGCGGCAGCACGACGCGCACGCCGACCTGGTAGCCGTCGTGGACGTCGAACTCGGGGTCGCGGCCGTTCGCGAGGTCGTAGAAGAACTCCCCCGTGGAGGACTCGATGGCCTCCTCCTGGAGGGTGATTGTGGGGTAGCCGAAGCGCGGCGTGAACTCCAGCGGGTAGACGCCGGTGCCGTTGACGATGCAGTTGAGGTCGATGCTGCCGACGTAGCCCTCGTCGGCGAGCCACCCCTCCAGTCGCCCGAGCGTGCGCTCGAAGAGGTCGTTGCGCCGCGACCAGAACATGCTCGTCCCCATCTCCCCCGTCGAGGGGCCGATGTTCCCGGGGAACAGCCGCTTGTGCTCGAAGTTGAAGTTCACGGGCTCGACGAACTCGTTCCCGTTGAAGAACCCGCAGACCGCGACCTCGACGCCCTCGACCTTGCGCTGGAGCTGGAACCCCTTCATGCGGTGGCCCCACGCCTTCTCGTACGCGCGCAGCACGTCGATGACGTCGCTGCCGTCGGCGTCGTTGCCGACGTACAGCAGCCGCTTGACGTTCTGGACCTCGCCGAGCGGCTTCACGACGTACGGTCCGGGGTTCTCCCGGACGTGCTGGATGCCCGCCTGGAAGTCAGTGAACTCCTCGTGCTCGATGGTGTTCACGCCGTTCTCCTCCAGCACTTCCATCGCGTACCCGCGGTCCTCCTCCAGCCGGTCGGTGTTCGGCGTGCCGCCGACGACCGCGTGGCCGTCCGCTCGCAGTTCTTCCGCGAGTGCTCCAGTGCCGACACTATCCCCGACCCAGATATCGTCGAAAACGACGACGTCCGCCCAGTCGACGTCCGCTCGCCAGTCGTCGCTCTTCGGGACGAAGCCGTCCGCGATCTCCTGGTCGGAGTCGGCCTCGATGTAGTACTTGACGTCGTGGCCCTCTTCGTGGACCTGCCAGGCGACGTCACCGACGAGCGCGGCGTCCGCAGAGACGAACAGGACGTTCCTCGGTTCCATACCCGCCCGTCTCCCGGTGTACGCAAAAGGCTGCTGTCCGGCCCGTTGGCACAGAACGTTTCATCCCATCCAGAAGTCACGTAGGCGGTTGATGGACGCGCACGCGGCGAATCCCGAACATGTGGGGTGAAAGGTGTCATAGTCGGAATGCATTTATACCAGCTCTTTGTTAATACGGGGTATGCCATCAAGAGTCAATCGGCGCGACGTCATTCGCGGCCTCGGTGCCGCAGGGATCGCCGGGCTCGCCGGCTGTGCCGGCGGCGACGGGGACGGCGACGGCGACAGCACGACGACCAGTGGCGGCGGCGGCGACACGACCACGAGCGGGGACAGCGGGGGCGGCGGCAGCAGCCGGACGCTCATGCAGGGCGTCCTCCTGCCGACGACCGGGGACCTCGGCGACCTCGGCGGCCCCATCCGCGACGGCGCCGTCCTCCCCCAGACCGTCCTCGAAGGCGAGACCGACTTCGAGCTCGACTTCTCCGTGCAGGACACCCAGACCGACCCGAACGCCGCCCAGTCCGCGGCACAGACGCTACGCAACGGCGGCTACCCGGCGGTCACGGGTGCGGCGTCCTCGGAGGTCACCATCTCCGTCGCGGAGAACGTCTTCGTCCCCTCGGGAATGGTCGGCTGCTCGCCCGCGAGCACGTCCCCCGACATCACCGACTTGGAGGACAACGGCCTCATCTACCGGACCGCGCCGACCGACGCGCTCCAGGGCCAGGTGCTCGCACAGGTCGCCACCGAGGAACACCAGGCCTCGACGGCCGCGACGATGTACGTGAACAACTCCTACGGGCAGCTGCTCTCCGAGAGCTTCAACTCGGCGTTCCAGGACCAGGACGGGCAGGTCTACCAGGAAGTGTCCTTCCAGAAGGGGCAGTCGTCGTACACCTCGCGCATCTCGCAGGCGCTCAACGACAACCCCGACGTCGTCGTCGTCATCGGCTACCCGGAGAGCGGCATCCAGCTGTTCCGTGACTTCTACTCGGACTTCGACTCGGACGTCCCGATTCTCGTCACGGACGGCCTGCGCTCGTCGAGCCTGCCGGCCGACGTCGGCAACCCCCTCGACAACGTCACGGGCACGGCGCCGCTGGCGGCCGGCCCGGGACGGGAGTTCTTCGACGAGCAGTACCAGAACGAGTACGGCGAGGAGCCCGGCGTGTTCACCGCGCAGGCGTTCGACGCCACCGCGACCTGCCTGCTCGCGAACGCCGCCGCCGGCGAGAACGACGGCGCCGCTATCGCCCAGGAGATGCAGAACGTCGCGAACCCCGGCGGCGAGGAGGTCACGCCGAGCACGCTCGCCGAGGGCCTGGAGATGGCCGCCGAGGGGACCGAAATCCAGTACGTGGGCGCGTCCAGCGCGGTCGACTTCGACGAGAACGGCGACCTCGCGGCCGCGACCTACGAGCACTTCGGCTTCCAGGAGGGCGGCGGCATCGAGACCCTCTCGGAGATCGAGTTCTCCGCGAACTGAACGCTACCCCTTCTTTCGACGCAACGGCCGATAGCGGCAGCTCCGCCCGGCTCGATGCGGGGGTTCTCGCCGCTTGCGAACGCCGCCCCCGTGTTTAGTCACCCACGGGAGTACGCCAGCCCGGAGAGACATGCAAGTCACACGAAGGCGAGCGGCGACTGTCGTCGCCCTCGCAGTCATCACCCTGACCGCGGGCTGTTCCGCGGGGTTGTCAGCCGACGGCTCCGTCGACGCCGACGCGGTCGGGGACACGGTCGAACAGCGGTACGCCGCCCTGAACGGCTACGACGCGACTATCACGCGGACGGTCTCCGTCGGCGACAGCGTCAGCGAGGCGCGCGCGAGCGTCGCAGTCCGCGGCGAACAGCGAGAGGTAAGGTACACGGCCGGCCCGTACGCCGGCGAGACAGCCACCGGCTCCGCAGACGGTCCGGTCTTCGGTGCGGCCGGGGTCGACGCGCCGGCGGCGGATAGCTACGGCGCGCTCGCGGAAGCGCTCGTACGCACGAGCGACGTCTCCGTCGAGCGCGTGACGACCTACGACGGCCACCGGACGGCCGTCGTCGAGCTGTCCCCCGAGTCGAACGCCACTGACGCGCAGAACCTGACGCGGACGGTGTGGGTCGACCTCGACCGGGAGATCCCGTTGAAGGTCGTCACGTCCTGGACGACCGCGGGCGGCCAGCCGGCCTCCGTCACGGTCACGTACGACGACGTGACCCTCTACGAGAACGCGTCCGCGAGCGCGGAGGTGTCCGCGTGACTGCGGACGGCTCGGCGCGCGGGAGCGTGGGCGGCGCGACAATCGTGCTCGTCGTGGTCGGCGTCGTCGTCGGCGTGGCGTTCGCGCCGCAGGCGTGGAGCTACGCCACCCAGCCGGACGGCACCGTCGCGGTCGTGGAGCTCCACGGCTCCATCACCGGCGACACCGCGAGCTCGGTCGTCGACGACCTCCGGGAGGCCCGCCAGAACGACTCCATCCGGGCGGTCGTACTGGACGTGGACAGCCCCGGCGGCACCGCTGCGGCGAGCGAACAGCTCTACCTCGCGGTGAAACGCACCGCCGGCGAGATGCCCGTGGTGGCGAGCGTCACCGGCACCGCGGCCTCGGGGTCGTACTACGCGTCGCTGCCCGCCGACGACATCTACGTCACGCCGGCGTCGGTCGTCGGGAGCGTCGGCGTCCGCGCGACCATGCCGTCTGAGGGCGTGCCTGCCGGCGAGGTCGTCACCGGCCCCGACAAGGGGTCGGGCTCGACTTCCCAGGAGGTCCGCCAGCGCGTGGAGACGCTGCGACGCGCGTTCGTCGGCTCCGTGTTCGCGGAGCGCGGCGACCGCATCGAGCTGACGCGGGCGGAAGTCTCGCACGCGAAGGTGTACGCGGGCGCCACCGGCGTCGAGAACGGGATGGCGGACGAAATCGGCGGCGTCGACACCGCCATCGGAGCGGCGGCCGACGACGCCGGCCTCGACGACTACGAGGTCGTCCGCATGGAAGCGCCCCAGCTGTCCGTGCTCTCACAGCTCGGGCTGTCGGCGGACGGCGAGCCCGCGGACGCGACAACCGAGCAGGTGTTCGAGTACCGCGGCGTCGACACCGTCCAGTACCTGATGCTGCACGGGACGATCGAGACGCAGGCCGCCGGAACGGGGGTGACCGCGAATGCGAGTGCGTGAGGTGGCTCGCCCCGCTGGGGTCGTCGCCGTGGTGGCGGCGGTCGTCGTCGCGGCGGCGTTCGCGGGCGGCCCGCTGCTGGACGCCCAGTCGCAGTCCTCGGACGCGCCGGACGCGCCGGCGTACGACACGAACGCGCTCGTCGCCGAACCCGTCGAGGACGGCGGCGACGTCACCGCGCCCGAGAGCGACGACTCGAAGGTCGTCGTGGTGGACGTGAGCCACGGCAACGGCGTCAGCGAGGACGCGATTCAGCCGCTCGTCGACGCGCTCGTCGCCGCGGGCCACGAGGTCCGCGTGAGCGGCGGCAGCGGGACGTCGTCCATCGGCGCGAAGCCGGGCGCGGCGTTCAACGAGACGCTGCGCGGCGCGGACGCGCTGGTCGTCGCGAGCCCCGCGACGGCGTACACGCCCAACGAGGTCGCCGGCGTCGAGGCGTTCGAGGACGCGGGCGGCCGCGTGCTGCTCGCCGCGGAGCCGCCGGCGACGGGCACGTCGACGTCGACGGTCTCGATACCCGGGCTGTCGTCCGGCGGGACGACGTCGGCGGGCGGCCAGCCGACGAACCTCGCGTCCGCGTTCGGCGTGTCGTTCGGTGACGGCTACCTCTACGACATGGCCGAGAACGCGAACAACTTCCGAGCCGTCTACGGCGGCGGCGACAGCGGCGTCGCCGAGGGCGTCGGAGACGCGGTCCTCCAGGACGCCACGCCCGTGACGACGGGCGGGGACGCGGAGGCCGTGCTCTCCGCGAGCGACGTGTCGCTGTCCTCGACGCGCGACGCGGGGACGTACGCGGTCGCCGCGCGCAACGGGAACGTGCTCGCGGTCGGCGACACCGACTTCATGACGTCCGGCGTCGCGACCGCTGGCGACAACGACGCGCTGCTGAGCAACGTCGCGGCGTTCCTCGTGACCGGAGACAAAGAAGCGGGCGCGCCGAGCAACGGCGGCGCGGCCGGTCAGCCGGGCGGCCAGCCCGGCGGAACGAACGGCTCGACGTTCGCGACCGTCTGAGCTACCCGCCGAGGAACTGCTGGCGGACTTCCTCGTCGTCGAGGAGGACGTCCCCGTCGTCCATGTAGCTGTTCTCGCCGTTGACGAGGACGTAGCCGCGGTCGCAGCGCCGTAACGCTTCTTTGGCGTTCTGCTCGACCATCAGCACCGAGGTCCCGTCGCCGTTGATTCGGTCGATGCGGTCGAACATCTCCTCGACGAGGTCCGGCGCGAGCCCAGCCGACGGCTCGTCCAGGAGGAGCAGGTCGGGGTCGAGCATGAGCGCGCGCCCCATCGCGAGCATCTGCTGCTGGCCGCCGGACAGCGACCCGGCCTTCTGCGTGGAGCGCTCTTCGAGAATCGGGAAGCGGTCGTAGACGTCGCGGACGCGGTCCTCGGGCACCTCGTCGAGGATGTACGCGCCCATCTCGAGGTTCTCGCGCACCGAGAGCCCCGCGAACACGTTCTCGTTCTGGGGGACGTAGCCGATGCCCTCGTGGATGATCTCCTCGGGCGGGAGCTCGTGGATGGGGTCGCCCTGGAACGTGATCGAGCCGCCCATGTACGTCGTCAGCCCGAAGACCGACTTCATCACGGTGGACTTCCCGGCGCCGTTCGGCCCGACGATGGTGACGTACTCGCCGTCGCGGACGTCGAGGTCGACGTCGGAGAGCACCTGGAGGTCGCCGTAGCCCGCGTCGAGGTCCCGCACCGCGAGGATACCCGACTCGTCGTCGGGGAGCGCGGCCTCCCGGGAGGCGTGCTGGCTCATACCTCGCCCCCGAGGTAGGCCTCGATGACTTCCTCGTTGTTCTGTATCCGCTCGGGCGGTCCCTCGTCGAGAACCCGCCCCTGGTGCATGACGATGACGTGCTCGCAGTTCTCCATGATGAGGTCCATGTCGTGTTCGACGAGCAGGAAGGTCAGTCCCTGCTCGCGGAGGTCGTGGATGCGGTCGAGGAGCTTCTCCTCTAAGGTGGGGTTGACGCCCGCGAACGGCTCGTCGAGCAACATCACGTCGGGGTCGGTCATCAGCGCGCGCGCCAGTTCGAGGAGCTTGCGCTGGCCGCCCGAGAGGTTGCCCGCGTACTCGGTCGCGAGGTGGTCGAGCTCGAAGAACTCCAGTGTCTCCCAGGCCTCGTCGCGGAGGTCGCGTTCCTCCTCGACGACCTGGCTGCGCAGTCCGGGGACGACCGACCGCGTGATGGACTCGCCGCCCTGGCCGCCGGGCGCGAGCATCACGTTCTCGAGGACGGTCATCTCGTCGAGCTCGCGCGCGATCTGGAACGTCCGCACGAGCCCGCGCTGGGCGATGTCGTGGGGCTGCAGGCCCGTGATCTCCTCGCCGCGGAAGTAGACGTCGCCCGTGGTCGCGTCGTGGACGCCCGTGATGCAGTTGAACGTCGTCGACTTCCCGGCGCCGTTCGGCCCGATGAGGCCGGTCAGCGACCCCTCTTCGACTTCGAAGGACGCGCCGTCGACGGCCGTGATGCCGCCGAACTCCTTGCGCAGGCCCTCGACTCTGAGCGGGAGGCCGCGCGGGACTTCCTTCGCGCCCTCCTCGATCTCGGAGTCCGCGGACTCCGGCTCGATGTCCTCGGGAACGTCCGCGTCGTCGGGGACTTCGGCGTCGGCGATGCCGTCGGTCCCGTCAGTCATCGGCACCACCTCCGGTGGCGTCGGCGGCCACGTCCGAGGCGTCGGTGTCGCGGCTCGGCCGCGTGTCCGCGCCCAGCGAGACGCCCGCAGCGGTCTCCTTGCGCGCGCCGAGCAGGCCGTCCGGGCGGCGCTGGACGAGTATCACGAGCAGCAGCCCCATCCCGATGAACCGGAGCGTGTCGATGTTGTTCAGCAGGAACCCGGCCAGCGGCGCGAGTTCGCCGCTGGCGACCGGCGCGAGCGCCTCGATGAGGTTCGCGGGGTCCGCAGAGACGTCGAAGGCGTCCGTGATGAGGTTGCGGACGACCGGCGGCGCCTCGAACAGCAGGCTCGCGAACAGCGCGCCGCCGAGCACGCTGCCCGTGTTCGAGCCGGCGCCGCCGATGATGAGCGCGATGAAGATGTAGAACGTGATGTTCGGCCGGAAGGTGACGGGCGTGATCGAGGCCCGCGGCCCCATCGCGAACCAGAGGATGCCCGCCAGCCCCATCAGCCCGCAGCCGAGCGCGAACGCGCGCACCTTGAAGTTCTGGGTGTCCTTGCCCAGCGACTGCGCGGCCGTCTCGTCCTCCCGGATGGCCTTCAGCACGCGGCCGTACGGGGACTTCCCGGCGCGCTCCAGAATCAGGTAGACGAGTAGCAGCGCCACCAGCACGCCGACAGTGTAGACGGTGTTGATAGCGGTGAAGCGCTGGATGCCGAACCCGGAGAAGAACGAGAACACCGCCTCGCCGACGGCTGTCGGCTCCGAGATGGTGCTCGAGGGGTCGCTCAACAGCAGCGTGTTCACGGGGCTCGTCGGGAGGTTGTCGAATCCGCTCGCGCCGCCCGTGATGTCGGCGAACGCGGGCGTGTTGTAGACGATGCGGATGATCTCGGAGAGCGCGACCGTGACGATGGCGAGGTAGTCGGCTTTGAGGCGGAGCGCCGGCAGCGCCGCGACGAGCCCGACGACGGTCGCCGCGAGCATCCCGCCGAGGATGCCGACCGGCAGCGGAAGGCCGAGACCCGCGGGCGCGCCCGCGGGCGAACTGGACAGCATCGCGGCGGTGTACGCGCCGACCGCCATGAAGCCCGCGACGCCGATGTTGAACAGGCCCGCGTACCCCCACTGGATGTTCAGCGCGAGCACGACGATGCCGTAGACGCCCGCGAGGAACGTCACGCGGCGCACGAGCGCGAGCAGGCCGTTGTTCCCGTAGCCGAGCTGGGTGCCGAACACGTAGAACAGCACCCAGATGCCGAGGAACATCGCGGCGACCTTCGCGGCGTCGTACGCGAACAGCTTGCGGAGCGGCTCGAGGGTGTCCCGCGCGGCGGTCTCGCTCATGCGGTCTTCACCCCCCCGAAGATGCCCGACGGGCGGAAGAGGAGGATGAGAATCATGAGCGCGAACGCGGTCGGGCGCGCGAACGACGAGAGGTCGCCCTGCAGCCAGATCAGCGACACGCGGCTCGCGAGCCCGATGACGAGCCCGCCCGCGATGGCGCCGTAGATAGAGCCGATGCCGCCCATGATGACCGCCGCGAAGATGAGCAACAGGAGCAGCCAGCCGGTCTGGAAGCCGAGCCCGCCCTGCGAGAGCACGAGCAGGAAGCCCGCGGCGCCCGTGAGGCCGGCGCCGATGACCCACGTGGACCTGATGACGCGCTCGGTCGGGATGCCCGTGACCTGCGCGAGCGCGCGGTTGTCCGCCATCGCGCGCATCGCCTTCCCGAGCTTCGTGCGCTGGAGGAGGAAGTGGAGGCCGAGCATCAGCACGACCGAGACGGCGACGAGCGTGACCTCGTGGAGGTCGATAATGAGCGACCCGCGAGCCGGCCCGAGGAACGGCAGTGCGCCGGTGACCGTCTCCGCGACGTTCAGCGACGGGAGCTGCTCCGTGGACGTGACGATGCGGCGGCTGTTCCCGAACACGAACGCGACGAGGTACCGGAGCATGAACGCCACGCCGATAGACGCGATGAGCAGGGAGATGCCGTCGGCGTCCCGCATCGGCCGGTAGACGAACCGGTCGAGGACGAGCGCGGCGGCGACCGTGACGCCCGCGGCGACGACGAGCCCGACGACGATGGCCGCGGGGGACAGCCAGATGTTCGCGCCGGCGTCCAGCGGCGGCGTCCGGAGCAGCACGAGCGAGACGAGGTCGGCGTCCCCCATCCTGGACTGCCCGAGGCCCGTGAGGGCGTTGATGGCGGTCTCGGCGAGCGCGAGGAGGCCGCCAATGCCGGCGATGACGTACGTCACCGCCCACCCGGAGAACGCGCCGACCGTGAGGTAGTCGCCGTGCGCGAAGTTCGCGAAGTTGAGGATGCTGTACGTCAGGGACAGGCCGATGCTCGCGAGGCCGATGATGGCGCCGATGACGACGCCGTCCCACACGAAGCTCGCGAGCCGACTGAGCGGCAGGTCGCCGCCGAACCAGAGCGCGAACCACGGGGTCTCGAACGGTCCGAGCGAGACGCCCGCGAGCTTCGCGAGCAGGTCCAAGAAGAGGACGGCGGCGAGCGCCCAGACGAGGGCGACGCCCGGGCGCTCCCGGGCGGTCCGGAGGCCGCGTTCGACTGTTACATTCGCTTCCATGTGTGTATCTCTCGTGGTACGCTCAGACACGGAACGATAAATAAACCCCCCGTTCGACGTGGCAGAATTTGCGATCGGGGCGCCGCTGTCGGGGGCTACGCGAGAAACGAGTCGGGGCCGGCGGTCAGACCGCGTCGATGCCGACGTCGCCGGTGCGAATCTGGTAGGCCTCCGCGACCGGGATCACGAATATCTTGCCGTCGCCCGGCTCACCCGTATGCGCGGCCTCGCGGAGCGCCTCCGCGACGTCCTCCGCGGGGATGTCCGAGACGACGCACTCGATTTTGACCTTCTGGTGGAGGTCGACGGTGTACTCCTCGCCGCGCCACTGCTCGGTCATCGCGGGCTGGCTGCCGCGCCCGCTGACGTCCGTCACCGTCAGACTGGGCGCGCCCACCTCCGCGAGCGCCTGCTTCGCTTCCGAGAGCTTGTCCGGCCGAATCACCGCCATCACGAGTTCGATGTCGCTCTCAGTCATCGTCAGTCACCCCGCTACCGTCGGTAGCCATCGCACCCGGTTCCCCGCCGCCGCTGGAGACCGTGACGCCGCCGTCGCCGGCGGTGTCCACGAACTCGGGGTACGCGGTGTAGCCGTGCTCGCTGCGGTCGAGCCCGAGGTCCTCGTCGTCCTCGTCGGGACGCAGGCCGACGACGACGTCCGCGAGTTTGAACACGACCGCGGTCGTGGCGACCGTCCAGACGACGATGACCGCGATGCCCGCCGCCTGCATCGCGAGCTGCGACGCCGAGAAGCCGTCGACCGCGAACACCGGAATCAGCAGCGTGCCGATGGCGCCGGCGCTCCCGTGGACCGGGAAGACGGCCGCGACGTCGTCGACTTTCAGCGAGTCAGTGACCCACCGGTAGACGATGGGCGCCTGCGCGCCGCCGATTGCGCCGAGCACGAGGCCGCCGACCCACGTGACGTGGGGGACGGCGCCCGTGACGGCGACGAGGCCGGCCAGCAGGCCGCTCGCGGTGAACAGCGGGTCGGGCTTGCCGTCGGACCAGCCGGTCACGATGGCCGCGGCGACCGCGCCGCCGCCCATGCCGAGCGTGGTGTTCAGCGCGACCCGGCCGAGCGCCGCGCCGTTGAACGCGAGCGCGCCGCCCTCGGTGACGCTGAGCACCGCTGCCTGCGTGCCGACGTTGAAGCCGTACCAGCCGAACGCGAGGATGAACGTCCCCAGGACGGCGAGCGTGATGGAGTGCCCGGGGATGGGCTGGCTGTTGCCGTCTGCGTCGTAGCGGCCGCGGCGCGGGCCGACCATGTACGCGCCGACGAGGCCGGCGACGCCGCCGAGCATGTGGACGACGGTCGCGCCGGCGAAGTCGAGGAAGCCGACGCCGATCGCCTGGCCGAGGTAGCCGGCGCTCGACAGCAGGCCGTTACCGCCCCACGCGAACCCGGAGATGACCGGGTAGATGAACGCCGTGAGGCCGATGGAGTAGAACACGTACGCCTTGAACTTGATGCGCTCGGCGACGGCGCCGCTGACGATGGTGGCGGCGGTCATCGCGAACACCGCGCTGAACAGCCAGCCGACCCAGGAGCCGTCGTCGTTGACGTACGAGAACGCCGAGGAGATGCTCACCTCGGCGCCGGGCGTGGTGAGGACGCCCGCGAGCGCGGAGACGCCCATGCCGAGCGCGAAGAACGCGATGACGCCCATCCCCCAGTCCATGAGGTTCTTCATGAGGACGTTCGCGACGTTCTTCGCGCGGACCTGTCCCGCCTCCAGCAGCGCGAACCCGGGCTGCATGAAGAAGATGAGGAAGCAGACGACGAGCGTCCAGACCGTGTTGACGCCGTTGACGAGGGTCCCGGCGTCTGCCTGAGCGAGCAGTGCCCCCTCAAGCATCTCCGCTCACCTCCCCACGAGCCGTTGCGCCGACGTTCATCGAACTGTGCGGTTCGTGCGTAATGCGGCCACTAATTTCTGGAATTACTCCACGTTCGGGCATTGAATCCGTCACGTAGCTGGACACCACGCTCCTACACAAAAGGCTAACGTATAAAACGCCTAATCGTATGCGGAATTGGTAGTAGTATAGTGAGTGTATAAGGACGATACAACGTAGTCGTAAAGAATTACGATGTAAAATAGCACGCTCATCAAATTATCCTCAAATATCGGGGAGTCCACACGTCGCCGCCGCGAAAGGAACGCAAAATTTGTGAGTGATTCTGTGGGCTGGCGCGAGTTCGACGTAGGCGCCGCGGCTGGAGCCGCTCAGAAGAACGAGACGCCGACGCTGTACCCCCACCCGGTGGTGGCGTACGCGGCGACGGCGAGCGCGCCGCCCGCGAGGCCGATATTCTTCAGGAAGCCGGTCATCTCGTCCTGCTGCTGGTCCTCGGGGACCGCCCAGAAGTCGTGCATCGTCAGCGCGGAGACGACGAGGAACGCCGCGAGCGCGGCGGCGCCGACGACCGGCAGGACGCCGATCACGACAGAGAGCCCGCCGAGCACGAGCACGAGTCCGGACGCGAGTACGGAGAGCTTCGGCGCCGGCAGGCCCTTGTGCTGGGCGTAGCCGGTCATCGCTTCGAGCTGCATGAAGTGGTTGAGGCCCATGAACGCGAGGACGCCGCCGAACAGCACGCGGCCCACCAGCAGGACGACGTCGGCGGCCGTCATCAGACGGACACCTCCGTCACGGCGCCGTGGTCGTCGAGCGATGCAGCCCCGTTGGCTGACCTCTGGATAGTAGCTTTCACAACGTTACTTGGTTCGCGTCGGAACCTACTTGTGCGTTCGGCGATGCCCGGGATACCGGGTGACACGCGCGTCGCCGCCCGGTGTTCCGTCTGAAGTGACGGCACTCAGTCGCCGAGAATACGGTCGAGCCACGACCCGACGACGTCGAACTCGTCGTCGGTGACCTCGTGACCGACGCCCTCGTAGACGCGCTCGGTGACGTCCCCGTTCAGGCCGCGGAACACCGCGGCCGTCTCGCGGACGCGCTCGACGGGGACGTTCGAGTCCTCGTCACCGACGCCGAGGAAGACCGGCGTACCGTCGAGCGAGCCGTCGTAGTCGCCGACTTCGTCGCCGAGCAAGCCGCCGCTCAGCGCCGCGACACCACCGTATTCCCGAGGGGTGCGCACGGCGTACTCGCTGACGACACACGCGCCCTGCGAGAACCCGAAGAGGACCACGTCCTCGATTGGAACACCCCACTCGCGCACGTCGTCGAGGACGCCGTCGACGGCCGCGAGCGCGGACGACACGTGCGGCTCGTTGCGTTCGATGGGCGCGAGCGACGAGTACGGGTACCAGCGGCTTCGCGCGGCGTCGGGCGCGACGAACGTCACGCCGTGGCGGTACAGCGGCTCCGCGAGGTTCACGACGCCCTGCGCGGTGGCGCCGCGGCCGTGCAGCAGGACGACGACGGCGTCCGCTGCTGACGCCGGCGCGCCCGCGGTGACGACCGGTCTGTCGCCGTGCGGGTCGTCAGTCATCCGTGTACGGGACCGACAGCGGCGGGAGCTGACTCTCGATGAGGTCGCGGTCCTCGACGAACTGGTCGGGGAGCACGAGCGTCTCGCCGAGTTCGCCGACGGCCTCGTCGGCGGCGAGCCCGGGCTCCTCGGTCGCGAGCTCCACGAGGATGCCGCCGGGCTCGCGGACGTACAGCGACTGGAAGAAGTAGCGGTCGCGCACGCGAGAGACGTTCAGGTCGCGCTCCCGGAAGACCTCGTGCCACTCGTAGAGCTCGTCGACGCCGTCGGCGCGCACGGCGACGTGCTGAATCGAGCCCGTGCCCTCGCGGCCGAACTCCGTCGTCGGCCGGTCGAGCAGGTCGACGACGGTGGCGTACTCGCCGCCTGCCTCGTAGCGAATCCGGGTCTCGCCGCGGCCCGCTTCCTCGCCGACGAGCGCGAAGCCGAGCGTGTCCAGCAGCGCGCCGGTCGTGTACGGGTTCGTGGGGAGCGCGGTGACGCTGTGGACGCACCGAATCGCGTACTCCTCGGGGACGGGGCCGCCGGTCCACGGCTCGACGGGCGCCTCGCCCTCGACGAGTTCGACGTTCGTGCCGTCAGGGTCCGTGAACCGCAGGACGCTGTCGCCGAATCGGCGGTCGGTCCCGGTGACGTCGACGCCGTGCTCGGCGAGGCGGCCGCGCCAGTACGGCAGCGACCCCGGCGGCACGACGAACGCCACCGCCGCAATCTGTGGTTTGCCGACGCGGCCCGCCACCTCGTCGGCGAACGGGAAGCACGTCATCACGGTCCCGGGCTCGCCCGTCTCGTTCCCGTAGAAGAGGTGGTAGCGCAGCATGTCCTCCTGGTTGACGGTGCGCTTGACGAGCCGCAGGCCGAGCACGCCGACGTAGAAGTCGGCGTTGCGCTGGGCGGACTCGACGATGCCGGTGACGTGGTGGATGCCGGGCGTGTCAGTGAGCATTAGAGCGGGGCGGCGAGTCGGGCGGTCAGTAGCCGACGCCGGTGGAGGCGTCCGGGAGGTCCGCGGGCTCGGCGTCGAGGCCGAGCTCTTCGAGGGCCTGCTTCATGTGGCGGTCCTCGGCGAAGTCCGCGCCGTCCTCCTCGCGGAGGCGCTGGGCGGTCGCGAGCACCTCGCCGCGGCGGTCGTCCGGGATGTCGTACTTGTCGGCAGAGAGCTCGATGATGAGGCCGTTGTTGTCCTGGGTGTACAGCGAGAAGAAGATGCCGCGGTCGAAGACGTTGTAGCCGTGCCCGGCTTCGTCGAGGGCCTGCATCACGTCCTCGAAGTCCTCCGCCGCGATGGAGAATGAGAGGTGGTGGACGCTGCCTGTCTGCGTGCGGATGCGGCCGCGGTTCGACGCGCGGTCGTCGCTGACGAAGACGGTGAGGATGCGGCCGTCGCCGGTGTCGAAGAACAGGTGCGTCTGGGAGGGGTCGTCGAGGTTCGGCTGCCGGAGGACGAGCGGCATGCCGAGCAGGTCGCGGTAGAACGCGATGGTGTCCTCGGCGTTGCTCCCCCAGATGGTGATGTGGTCGGTGCCCGTGGTCCGGAAGGGGCTGTCGGGCGCCTCCGCGGAGACCGGGATGGATTCGTCTGCCATGGCCGCACCTAGACGGGCCGCCGGGATAAGCGCTCGCGGATGGCGGCGTCACCCGGTGGCACGAGCGTTATCGGGCGAACGGCAAGCGCCACGGCTTTATTCGGACCCGGCGTACCGGCGGCCGTGCAGGTAGTGGGGTACGAGACGACGCCCGGCGAGGGGGCTGCCGCGCTCCGCGTCGCCAGCGGGGGCGAAGTCGAGCGCGTGCCGCTGGTCGCCGGGGAGTCGCTGGCGTACACGCTCGGCGAGCGCCACTGCGCGGGCGCCACGAGAGACGGCGTTGGGAAGACGACCGAGTCGTCTTCCCCAGCCCATCAGAACACGAAGTGTTCTGAGGACGTCCACGAGGCGTGCGGGCGCGAGGACGCGCCGTACTGCGACGAGCACACGTCGACGTGGCCGTGCGCGCGCTGTATCGGGAACTGCGCGATGCCCCTGGAGTCGTGCCACGAGGAGCACGCCGTCTACCTCGCGGCGTTCGCACCGGACACGTTCAAGGTGGGCGTGACGCGCTCGTGGCGGCTGGACACGCGGCTGCGCGAGCAGGGCGCGGACCGCGCGGCCCACATCCGGACCGTCGAGAACGGCAAGCGCGCTCGCCAGATCGAGTACGGCATCGCCGAGACGGTTCCCGACCGCGTGCGCGTCCCGACGAAGATCCGAGGGTTCGCCGAGGACGTCGACGAGGCGGCGTGGGACGCGCTCGTCGCGGAGTACGACCCCATCGAGCGCTTCGACTTCGACTACGGCGTCCCCTTCGACGCCCGACCCGTCGCGGAGACGATGCTCACTGGGACGGTACTCGGGACGAAGGGGCGGGTGCTCGCCCTGGAGCGCGGCGGGACGACGTACGCCGTGGACATGCGCGACCTCGTCGGGTACGACGTCACCGAGGGCGCGAGCAGCCGGGACCGCCAGTCGAGTCTCGGCGCGTTCTAGCAGCGGCGAGGGCCGCAGTGGAAAGCGGCTTTTTTCAGTGCGGACGGCGAACCAGTGGGTATGGCAGACGACGAACCCGAAACGAACGAAGCAGAGAACGGCGACGACGGGGAGGAGAAGTCCTTCCGCGAGCGCGTCGAGGAGATCCGACAGGAACGCGCCGAGGAGCGAGACGAGGGCGAAGAGGGCGAGGACCCCCGCGAGCGCATGAAAGAGGCCATGGGCGGCGGCGGAGGCGGTCCGCCGGGCATGGGCGGCGGCGGTGGCGGCGGCAACCCGTTCGCACAGATGATGGGTGGCATGATGGGCGGCGGTGGCGGCCCGCCGGGCATGGGCGGCGACCCCCGCGAGGAGTCCGGCGGCAGCGGCACCAGCGAGAAGGTCGAGCGAGAGCTCGAACAGCTCCGCAAGGAAGTCGAGCGCACGAACAACAAGCTCGACCGCATCGCGAACGCGCTCGAGGACTAGAGTAGTCCGCGGTAGAGCTCTTCTAGCTGGTCGATGGCGCGCTCGACGCTGATGGCGTCGCGGCGCGCGAGGCAGTTCTCCGTGAGCCGGTCGCGCTCGTCGAGCGTGCGCTCGATGGCGTCGCGGAAGCCGTCGACGTCGCCGCGCTCGTAGTGGTAGCCGGTCTCGCCGTCGTCGATGGTCTCCGCGAGCGCGCCCGCGTTCACGCCCGCGACTGGCGTCCCGCAGGCGTTGGCCTCCAGCGCGACCAGGCCCTCCGTCTCGACGGGGCTCGGGAACGCGAACGCGTCGAGCGCGGAGTAGAACGCCGCCAGCTCCTCGCGGTCGAGGAACCCGAGGAAGCGGACGTCGACGTCGCGCTCGCGGGCCTCGGCTTCGAGCTCCTCCCGCGCGGGCCCGTCCCCGCCGAACACCACGGTGGCGTCGAGGCCATCCGCGGCCGCGAGCAGGTCCGGGAGGCACTTCTCGTACCCGTGGCGGCCCGTGTACCCGACGAGCGGCCGGTCGCCGTCGAGGTCGTGCCGCGCGAGGAACTCTGTAGGGTCGGTCGGTCGGAACTGCTCGACGTCGACGCCGTTCGGCAGCGGTTCGACGGGCGCGTCGACGCCGAGGTCCCAGACGTGGTCGCGGGTGCGCTCGCTCGGCGTCAACACGAGGTCGGCGTGGTCGAGGAACCACCGCTCCCAGCGCTCGCTCGCGCTCCGGACGAGCCCCGTGGCGGCGTCCGGGACGACGTAGCTGGCGTACTCCGCGGTCGGCGTGTGGTACGAGGCGACGAACGGGTGGTCGTGTTTGCTCGCGAACCGCAGCCCCGCGAGCCCGAGCCCGAACGGCGTGTGCGCGTGCACGACGTCGACGTCGCCGTTCAGCACCTCGTCGGGCGTCGTCGGGAGCGCCATCCGGTAGCCGTCGTAGAACGGGAACGGCAGGCTGCGTGCGGCGTACTCCGACGGCCCCGAGTCGTAGTCCGCGCGCGGGTAGACGATGGGCATCTCGCCGCCGCGGGACTGCCAGCGGTCGTGCCACGTCGAGACGGTGTACGTGACGCCGTTGACCGTCGGGAGGTAGGAGTCCGTGAACGCCGCGACGGTCGGGAGGGGCTCGCTCACGTCAGCCCTCCACGAGCCCGCGGTAGGTCGCTTCGAGCTCGTCGCCGACCCGGTCGAGGCTGTGCGACTCGGCGGTCTCCCGGGCGTTCTCGCCGAGCCGCTCGCGGAGTTCGGGGTCGTCGGCGAGCCGTTCGAGCGCGTCGCGGAACTCCGCGAACGTCGAACACATGAGACAGTCCTCGCCGTCCTCGAAGAACTCCCGGAACACGTCGATGTCCCGGAGGACCACGGGCTTCCCGCAGGCCATCGCCTCCAGGACGGCGATGCCCTGGTTCTCGACCTTCGCCGGGAAGAGGTAGACGTCGCCCGCGCCGAACGCCGCGCGCTTGTCCTCCATGTAGCCCGTGAACGTGACGTTCTCGGGCGGATTGTTCACCCACTTCCGCGTGGCCTTGCCGGCCTGGGGCCCCTCGTCGTAGGGGCCGAACCACGCGAAGTCGTACTCGGTGGCTTTCGCGAGCTCGCAGAACGTCGTGAGCCCCTTCCGCTCGAACACTTCGCCGACCGCGTAGACGACCATGCCGTCGAGGTCGAAGCGCTCGCGAGTCTCGTCGCGGAACTGCTCGTAGCCCGCCAGGCTCTCGACGTCCACGCCGTTCGATATCTGCCGGATGGGCGCGTCCACGGGGTAGGATTCGAGGACGCCCTTCGTGTACTCGCTCGGGCAGAGCACGAGGTCGGCCTGCGAGTAGAACCACCGCAGGTACGGCTCCAGCGCCGGCGCGACCTTCGTCGACCCGCGGAAGGACTCCGCGAAGTCCTCCTTCGTGACGTGGGCGTGGAGAATCAGGGGGATGTCGTTGCGCTCGGCGTGTCGGGCGACGGCGACGCTGCCCGGGCCGACGAGGTTGCAGTGCGCGAGGTCGTACTCCGCGAAGTACCCCTCGCCGGCGAACAAGGCGCCCAGCGACTGCACCGGGTCGCCCGCGCGCCACGGCGACTCCACCACCTCGACGTCCGTCGTCGCGAGGGCTTTCCGCTGCTGCCGGGTCGCGGTCACCATCCCCCCGCGGACCCGGTCCTCGAACTCGAGGTAGTTCAGCGCCCGCATTACCCGACGCAAGCCCGCCGCGGCCGATAACCCTACCGGAACTGTCTTCCGTCGGCCACTCGCCCGCGTACGTATGCAACTCGCGGCGGAACGAATCGAGCGACTTCACGCTCTCGCGCAGAACGCTGCCCGCGAGGGCGACGACGACCGCGCCCGCGAGTACGTCCGCCTCGCCCGTCGGCTCGCCGAACGCAACCGCCTCACGCTCCCCCGGGCGTTCCGGCGGTTCACCTGCGACGCCTGCGACGCCTACCTGATTCCCGGCCGGAACGCCCGCGTCCGCACGCGGGACGGCCACGTCGTCGTCACCTGCGACTGCGGCAGCCACGCCCGGTACCCCTACGAGTAGCGCTCCGTCCGGCGGTTCGCGGGAAAACGGCCGCGCCCGCCAATGCAACAACTTTCAAAGCGCCTCGGCATATAAACTCGATAGAATGTCCGACGACCTAGCGAAGAAAGCCCACGAGGCGGACGTCACCGTCTGGGTGGGGAAGGCAGGCGTGGACGCGGTCACCGACGAGCTCTCGGACCAGCTCGACGACCGCGACGTGGTGAAAGTGAAATTCCTGCGCGCGGCCCGCGGCGGCACCTCGACGGAGGAGCTCGCCGACGAGCTCGCCGACCGGACCGGCGCGGACGTCGTGGAGACGCGGGGCAACACGGCGGTGTACCAGTAATGTCAGTGGCGCCGCTGCCGTTCCTCGAAGACCTCGTGCCGCAGTACGCGGGGGCGCTCACGCAGTTCCTCTACTTCGTCGCGGCGTTCGTCGCCATCTACGCGGTCGGGAAGCTCGTCGTGCGGCCGCTGTTCGACCGCGTGCTCCGGCGGCGCAGCCTCGACGAGCACGCCCGCAAGCCCCTCCAGAAGATCGTGAACTTCGGCATCCTGTTCGTCGCCGTCGCCGTGGCGTTCGGGTTCGCGGGCTACGGGAGCTTCGTGACGAGCCTGGCGACCATCGCGGCGGCCGCCACGCTCGCCATCGGGTTCGCGATGCAGGACGTCATCGCGAACTTCGTCGCGGGCGTGTTCATCTACACGGACGAGCCGTTCCGCGTCGGCGACTGGATCGAGTGGGACGACCAGTCGGGCGTCGTCGAGGACATCAGCCTCCGCGTCACGCGCGTGCGAACGTTCGACAACGAGCTGCTGACGGTGCCGAACTCGATTCTCACGGACGACGTCATCAAGAACCCGGTCGCGAAGGACAAGCTCCGCCAGCAGTTCCTGTTCGGCATCGGCTACGACGACGACATCGACGAGGCCACCGAGATCATCGTCGAGGAGGCCGAGAACCACGAGAACATCCTCGACGACCCCGGCGTGACGGTGCGCCTGACGGAGCTCGGGGACTCCTACGTCGGTCTCAAGTCGCGGTTCTGGATCGGGAATCCCTCCCGGTCGGACTTCGTGAAGACCCAGAGCGAGTACGTCCAGAACGTCAAGCAGCGCTTCGACGAGGCGGGCATCGACATCCCTTACCAGATCCGCACGCTCGACGGCGAGATCGACATCTCGGGGGCGGCGTCGACCGAGCACCTCGAGAACGGGTCGCAGTCGGCGGAACAGGCCCAGGACTAACCCGGTCGCCGGACCGGTTCACGCTATCGCCTTCTGCATGCAGGTCGCGGAGTCCGGGCAGCGCTCGGCGAACAGCGCCGACTCGCGGACTGCGTCCGGCGCGTTCTCGCGGGGCGTCTCCCGGAAGCCGCGCTCGCGGAAGAACGCGGGCGCGGTCGTCGTCAGCAGGTACAGCGAGTCGGCGCCCTCGTCGGCCGCGACTCGCTCGACTTCCTCGCAGAGCGCCGTCCCGAACCCCTCGCCGCGGTGCGACTCCGCGACGACGACGGACCGCAGGATGCCGGCGGTACCGCACAGTTCGACGCCGCCTGCGGCGACGAGGCCGCCGTCGACGTAGCCCGCGAAGAACCGGCCGGGGCTCTCGTCGAGGCCGCGGTGCGGGAGGTCGTTCGCGTCGAGCAGCGCGGCGATGCGCTCTATCGCCCCGGCGTCGGCCTCCCGGACGGTCAGCGAGTCAGTCATCTCAGGCGGGACAGCAGTCCTGCCGCCAGGTGACGGTCACGCTGACCGTCCCGGGCAGGTCCAGTTCGAGCCCGCGGCAGTCGCGGACGCAGCGAGCCAGCCGGCGGGCGCGCCGCGCGCCGAGAACGCCGACGCCGGAGACGGCGAGCCCGGCACCGGCAGCGAGCGGCGCGCTCGCGGCCCAGAGCGCGAGGGGAATCGCGGCGGCGAGCACGTACGCCGCGAGGACGTCGCGCCAGCTGATTCGACGGTACGGCGGTCGGTCGTGAGAGTCGCGTGGTGAGCGTGGCATCGTCGTGAGGTCGATTTTGCGTCCGGTGGCGCTACGCGGGCGGCTTCTCGGCTTCGATGGTGGCGGCGACGACGTACTCGCTGGGGTCGCGCTCGTCGTCCCACTCGCGGACGAACGTCTCGCTGTCCTCCTCCGGCTCGACGTCGACGGCCTCGAAGCCGGCGTCGGCGAGCATCGCTTCGAGCGCGTCGATGGTGGACGCGCCGGCGACGCAGGCGGCGACGGCGTCCGGGTCGCCGCGGTAGGCATCGGGGAGGTCGGCGGTCAGCACCACGTCGGAGATTGCGAGCCGACCGCCCGGCCGGAGCGCGCGGAACGCCTCCCGGAACACCCGCGGTTTGTCCGGCGAGAGGTTGACGACGCAGTTCGAGACGACGACGTCCACGGCGGCGTCCGCGACGGGCAGGTGTTCGATCTCGCCGAGGCGGAACTCGACGTTGTCGGCGTCGCTGTCGGCGGCGTTCTCGCGGGCGCGCTCGACCATCTCCGGGGTCATGTCGACGCCGATTACCCGGCCCTCGGGGCCGACCTCGCGGGCCGCGAGGAAGCAGTCGAACCCGCCGCCGGAGCCGAGGTCGAGGACCGTCTCGCCCTCCCGGAGGCCCGCGATTGCAGTCGGGTTCCCGCAGCTCAGCCCGAGGTTCGCGCCGGCCTCGACGGCGTCGACGTCCTCCCGAGAGTACCCGCGTTCGAGCGCGGCTTCGTCGGCGTCGCTCCCGCAGCAGCCGCCCGCGTCCGTCGCCTCGCCGGCGTACCGCTCGCGGACGGCCGCGCGCTGCTCTGTGGCGTCGACCCCGTCGTTCCCGGCGCAGCGGGCGTCGTCACTCATCGACGTCCCTCGTCTCGTCGAGCACGTCGAGGAGGCGCTCGGCGCGCGGCGTCGCGGTGTAGTACCGCCACCGGCCGTCCTTCCGGCGGTCGACGAGCCCGGCGCTGAACAGCCGCGAGAGCGCCTGACTGACCGCGCCCTGACTCACGCCGAGCGCGGGTTCGAGCTCGCAGACGCAGACCGCGTCGTCGGCGTCCGCGATGAGCCGCAGCGCCTCGTAGCGCGTGTCGTTTCCCAGCGCCGCGAGCACGTCGACGTCCGCGGCGACGGCGTCCTCCGAGAGGTCGTGGGCGACCGAGCGACAGCCCGGCGCCGCCCGCTCGGTGTCGTCCGCCGGGGCGGGAGTGGGTTCTTGGCTCGCCATCTTAGTGTACTCTAATATTAGGTTACACTAATATAATGGTTCGGGTCGGGGCGGCGCAGGCACGAACCATATAGATAGTTGACGTGATTGGGCGAAGTCGAGCGGGACGCGCACTGACCGGCCCAGCGAGCACGAAATTTTACGGGGTCGGGTTTGCAAGTGCGCGTATGATTCTCTGTGCGGACCCCGACGCGGCGGCCCGCGAGCGGACGGCGGACGCGCTCACCGACGCCGGCTTCGACGTCAAGCACGCGGGCTCGCTCTGCGCCGCACGCGACAGCCTCGACGGGGCGGCGGTAGACTGTCTCGTCACGGAGTACGACCTCGGCGACGGCACCGGTCTCGAACTCGCCGAAGACGTCCGCGAGCGCTCGCCCGACGCGGCCTGCGTGCTGTTCACGTCGGCGCCGCTGGACGAGGTCGACACCGACGCGTTCGGGTCGGTCGTCGCGGAGTACGTCCGGAAGACCGGCGACGACTGCGGGGAGCTCGTCGGCCTCGTCGAGCACGCGCTCGCGTTCCGCAGCCACACCGCGTACCCGCTCCCGGACGACGAGGACGCGCGCGTCGCCGCGCTCGAACAGTACGCCGTCGATCCCGCGGAACTCGGGGGTTCCCTGGACCGCCTGACGGAGCTCGCGACCGAGCTGTTCGGCGCGGACGCGGCCGCCGTCGGCCTCATCGACGCCCACACCGAGGAGTTCCTCGCCTGCCACGGCATCACCTTCGACGCGATGGACCGCGAGGACACCGTCTGTACGTACGCGATTCTCGACGACAGCGTGACAGTCATCGAGGACGTGGCCGAGGACCCCCGATTCGAGGACAACGAGGGACTGGCCGCCGCGAACATCCGATTCTACGCGAGTGCGCCCCTCGTCACCCCGGACGGACAGGCCATCGGGACGTTCTGCGTCTACGACGACGAACCCCGTGCGTTCGACGAGCGCGACCGCGAGCTGCTGTCGATGCTCGGCGGCGAGGCGATGGACCAGCTGACGCTGCGCCGGCGAATCCGCGACGCACAGCGAGGCGGTCGCGATGACTGACGACTACACGTTCGATGACCTGCCGCTGACGTCGCTCCGGCCGGGGACGACCGTGCTCGTCGCCGGGCCGCCGCACGCCGGCGCTCGGCACCTCGGCTTCCGGATGCTCTCCGGGCCGCGCGAGGAGGGCGCCATCCTCATCAGCACGAACCAGCGCGCGGGCCGCATCGCCGACGACTGGGCGCGCAGCGGCTTCGAGCTCGTCGAGGACCGCGCGGCGATTCTGGACTGCGTCGGCGACGACGACCAGGGCGTGCCCGCGCAGGTGCTGCCCGTGTCCGGCCCCTCGGACCTGACCGGTATCGGGATGCGGTACTCGGACGTCTACCGGACGTTCAAGGAGTCCGGCGTCGAGCGCGTTCGCACGGGCCTGTTCTCGGTGTCGACGCTGCTGTCGTTCGGCGACCTGAAGACCGTCTCGCGGTTCGTCCACACGCTCGTCGGCCGCATCGACGCCGTCGACGGCATCGGCGTGTTCTGCATCGACCCCGGGATGCACGACGAGCAGACGGTGAGCACGCTCACGCAGTTCTGCTCGGCGCGCGTTGACGTCCGCGAGACCGAGGCCGGCCAGGAGCTGCGCGCCCGCGGCATCCCCGGCCAGTCCCGCGACTGGGTGAGCTTCGACGTGGAGATGGAGTAGCACACTCACAGCACGCGTGGGGCGCTCGACGACGAAAGGTTACTGCGGTTCGCTGTCGCTGTGCGGTTTTTAGCGTAGATTTTTCAGCCGCGAGCCGACGGCTCGCGGCTGAAAAAGGTACGTATGAATGGTTGGACGGGCCGAGGTGGCCCGGCGTTCCAGCCCGGGTAGTCCCGGTCGCCTTCTCCACCCCGCGACCCTTCGAGCGACGAGCGTTCGGTGCTCCGCTGCTCACTTCCGTGCCTGACGGAGTGGCACCGTCGAACCGCGACGACGACACCCCTGCAGGTGCGCGCCGCGGACCGCCGTCCCCGAAGGACGAGGCTTCCACGTTGGCTTCCGGGGCCCGGACAGGTCGACCGGACTCCCCCGGATTTCGGCCCCCGCTGATGGCTGTCTCGCGGGAGAGGGCGGGGCCAAACCGCCCGGCCTAGTCCACTTTCACGTAGACGGCTCCCTCTTAAGGGCCTTTCGGGACGCGTTGTTTGCCACTTGGTACCGCGTAGCTCGTTACCACTTTGGAGCGGGCGGTAGAGTCGCCGGACGTGTCCCCCCTACGTGAGCACTACGACGCCGTTCGCGAGGAGTTCGACTACGACCGCCCGGACGTCGACGTGGGCTCGGTGTCGGCGGCACTCGTGGACCGCGCGTTCGCCGCGACCACGGACGCCGACGCGCTCCGCGAGGCCGGCGACGACACCCTGTTCGTCGCGAGCGCCGGCCTGAGCGGGACACCCCACGTCGGAACGGTCGCGCAGATGTACGCCGTCGAGCGCTTCCACGAGGCCGGGTTCGACACCCAGTTCCTGCTCGCGGACTACGAGAAGTACGCCGCGGACGGCCGCGACCTCGACGTCGTCCGGGACCTCGCCGACGACTACCGGACGTTCCTCGATTCGCTCGGCTACGAGGGCGGCGTCCGCACGCAGTACGACGACAGCGACGTGATGCAGACGGCGCTCCGGCTGGCGCCGCACTTCGAGGCCGGGGACGGCCCCGAGTTCGACGCGGAGCCGACGGCGTGGAGACAGTCCCTGCGGGACGCCTACGAGCGCGACCGGGAGGCCAACGACGACGCGACCGACAGCACCGACTTCGGGAGCCGAACGGCGGAGCTGCTCTGTCTCGCCGACTTCCTCCACCCGACCGTCGCGGGCGGCTACGACCAGACGGTGTTCGTGCTGGGCGTCGACGAGCACGCGCTCGTGCTCGCGAACGAGCGCTACGCCGCGAAGACGCCGTTCGAGCCCGCCTTCGAGGGGCTGTTCACGCGGATGGTCCCCGGTCTCGACGGCTACCCGAAGATGTCGAAGACGATTCCGGGGTCGGGAATCACGATGGACATGGCCCCCGGGGAAGTCCGGCGGCTCGTCCGTCAGGCCGACGACAGCGCGGTGCCCGCGGAGTCGACCGCCTTCCAGATGCTGTGTCTGGCCTCCGAGCACGACGGCAACCGGCTCGACGAACTGGCCGACGCCTGCCGGAGCGGCGGCGAGGAGTGGGACGCGGCGGTCGAGGCGTACGCTGAATTCCTCGCGGAACTCGCGGACGCGTGGCCGGCCTGACGACCGAGGGAAACGGTCATCCCGGGCGGACGTGTACGCTCACCCATGGGATTCGGTTCGACCGCGAAGAAGCTCCAGAAGGTCGCGGAGGTCGCGGACAAGCTCTACGAGCGCTTCGAGCGCCTCCGCGAACAGGTCAACGACCTCGCGGACACCGTCGAGGAGACCAACGAACGCGTCGCCGACCTCGAACGCGAGGTGGCCGCCCAGCGCGCGGTCCTCGAAGCGCTCGCCGAACAGGACGGCGTCGACGTCGACGCCGTCGTCGAGGACGCGCGCGTCGGAGACGCCGGCAGCGACGGTGCGGATGACAACGACTAAAGAACGCCGGCAAGAATTTCCGGCCAGATGACCACCCACCGGCGGCCGCTGGACTCCGTGCTGGAGACTGTCGGCGAGACCCCGCTCGTGCGCGTCCACGCGTCCCCCGAGGACGTCCCGGTGTACGCGAAACTGGAGTCGTTCAACCCGGGCGCGAGCGTGAAAGACCGCATCGGGAAGCACATGCTCGAAGCGATGCTCGACTCCGGTGAGCTCCCGGAGGGCGGCACCGTCGTGGAGCCGACGGCGGGCAACACCGGCATCGGGTTCGCGGTCGCCGCCGGCCAGCTCGGCGTGGACGCGGTGTTCGTCGTCCCCGAGCGCTTCAGCGTCGAGAAACAGCAGTTGATGCGCGCGCTCGGTGCGGACGTCATCAACACGCCCACCGAGGACGGGATGGGCGGCGCCATCGACCGCGCGCACGAGCTCGCCGAGGAACTGGACGACGCGGTCGTCCCCCAGCAGTTCTCGAACCCACTGAACGCAGAAGCCCACTACGAGACCACGGGCCCCGAGATTCACGAGGCCCTCGACGGCGAGGTCGGCGCGCTCGTCGCGGGCTGTGGCACCGCCGGCACGCTCATGGGCACGGGCCGGTATCTCCGTGAACACGTCTCCGAGTTGCACGTGACGGCCGTCGAACCCGAGGGGTCGCTGTACGCGACCACGCAGGGCGAGGACGCCGAGGAGGCCGAGTACAAGACCGAGGGCATCGGCACGCACGACCCGTCGACGAACGAGCTGTTCGACCCCGAGTTCGTCGACGACGTCGTCCAGATTCCCGACGAGGACACCCACGCCGAGATGCAGCGCCTCGCCAGCGAGGAAGGCCACCTCGTCGCGTCCAGCTCCGCCGCGAACTCGCTGGCGGCCCTCGACGTCGCGGAGCGCGCCGCGGCCGGCGAACTCGAGTTGCCGTACGACTGCGTCGTGACCGTGTTCCCGGACTCCAGCGAGCGATACCTCTCGAAGGGCGTCTACGGCAGCTACGAGGAGTGGGAGGGCTGAGCGGCGAGGCCGGCCGGCGTTCGCAGGGGGCGTGAGTCGGCGAAGCGTATAACTCGGGCGGCCGAGAACCCGGCGGACGCCCTCATGGACCTCTCGACGCTCCCCCAGGCCGCCGAATCGGCCCCCGACAGCGACGGTTTCCAGAAGGAGAACAACCGCCTGCTCGGCATCCCGGTCGACGGCACCGTGATGGTGCGCGCCGGCTCGATGATCGCCTACACCGGCGAACTGACGTTCACCGGGAAGTCCACCGCGGAAGGCGGGCTCACCGGCTTCGTGAAAGAGGCCGTCACCAGCGAGGGGACGCCGGTCATGGCCGCCGAAGGGACCGGCTACCTCTACGTCGCCGACCGCAGCAAGAAAGTCCAGGTGCTCGAACTCGACGACGGCGAGTCCATCTCCGTCAACGGCAGCGACGTGCTGGCGTTCGACTCGAACGTCGACTACGAGATCAGCACCATCGGCAGCCTCTCCGGCGCCGCCGCGGGCGGCCTGACGAACGTCTACCTCACCGGCCCCGGAGAAGTCGCCGTCACGACCCACGGCGACCCGCTGGTCGTGTCGCCGCCCGTGACGACCGACCCGGACGCGACGGTCGCGTGGAGCGACGGCCTCTCGCCGTCGTTCTCCGTGAACAAGGCGTTCGAGATCGGCCAGACGTCCGGCGAGTCCGTCCAGATGGAGTTCACCGCCGACGAGGGGTTCGTCGTCCTCCAGCCCCACGAGGAAGGCGGTCAGACGTAACGCCGTTCAGGCCTTCAGTCGGCCGTGTTCGACCTTCATGCACTTGTCCTGAACGACGCGCAGCCCCGCCTCCTCGGCGCGCGCAGCGGCGTCGTCGTTCTCGATGCCGAGCTGCATCCACACTGCCCGGACGTCGTCGCGCTCGATCGCCTCGTCGACGATTCCCGCGACCTCCTCGCTCGGCCGGAACACGTCCACGAGCTCGACGTCCTCCTCGACGTCGGATAAGGAGTCGTAGACCTCGCGGCCGAATATCTCGTCGGCGTACGGGTTCACGGGGATCACGTCGTAGCCGTGGTCGAGCAAGTACTGGGGGATGTCGTGGGCGGCCTTCCCCTGCGTCGACGAGCAGCCGACGACCGCGACGCGCTCGTAGTCCAGAATCTCCGCGAGTTCCTCGTCGGATTCGACGGGCATACCCGTGGTTTCGGCTGCCACGGCGAAAAAGCTACAGGTCCCGCCAGTCGGTGCCGTCGCCGAGGCCGACGAGCCGCGCCTCGAACCCGCCGTCCTCGCGCTCGCGAATCGTGACGATACCGTCGAACAGCTGCTTGAGGGTGCTCACCGTCTGCTCGTCGTGCGCGCTGGAGTCGGCGACGAACACGCCGAGCGCGTCCGCGCTCTGCACGCGCCCCGTGAACACGTGCAGGAACCGGAACACCGTCTGGAGGTCCGAGTACATCAAAAGCGTCGACAGCGAGTGCAGGAGGATGCGGTTGCGGGTGACGCCGCGCTGCTGGTAGAGCGCGCGCAACAGCTCCGAGAGCTCGATACCGATACCGGTCAGGTCCACGGGCGAGGACGCGTACCGGACGAGTTCGGACTCCGTCGCCGTCCCCATCCCCTGCTGTTTCGTGACGCAGTCCACGATCCCCAGCAGCGGCTCCGTGTCCCCCACGTGCTCGGAGAAGTCCTCCGCGACCCGCTCCGCGCTGTCCTTCGTCGAGACGACGATGGACCCCTCTCCCTCGCGCGCACCCGCGGCTAGGATGTCGATCGCGAGGTCCCGCTTGCCGCTCATCGGCGGTCCCTCCACGAGGATGTTCGTCCCCGGGTCGACGTCTACGTCCGAGAAGGCCGCGCCAAGCTCGTACATCACGCCCCCCCTCGCGTTCCAACAGCAACCGGGGGGTGGCGTGCCGACGAGTCGTGCTCCCCCGTTCTCATCTGCCCGAAAGATATGCTGATTCGCTTATATTCCTTTTGATTATCGGTGTCACGCCCCCGCGAGCCGTCCGACAACGAACGCGGCTGCCGCGACGAACGTCCCCGTCTTGAGTAGTTGTTGACCCGCCTCCGGGTCGTCGAAGCTCCGGTACGCCGCCGCCAGCATGATGGCGTCTGCGGGCACCACCACCACGAGGTACCAGACGCCGAACGTCCCCGCGAGGTACGGCACCGGGCTCGCGACGACCGCGATTACGAGGAGGACCGTCCCGAGGACGAGCGCGCGGCGCTCCCCGATGACGATGGGGAGCGTCCGCAAGCCCTCCTCGCGGTCGCCTGCGACGTCCTCGACGTCCTTGATGATTTCACGCGTGAACGTCGACAGCGCCGCCAGCACGGCGAGCACGCCGCCAGCCAGCGGGTCGCCCACGGCCGCCGCGCCGAACAGGAACGTGCTCCCGACGAGGTAGGCCACAAGCGCGTTCCCCGCGCCCGGCAGCCCCTTGAAGTACTTCGTGTACGTCACCAGCCCGAGGAGGTTCACCGTCGCGATGCCGAGCGCCAGCGGCGGCAACAGCACCGCCAGCACGACTGCACCCGCGAACAGCGCGACACTGAACGCCAGCGCTCCCCGCTCGGACACCGCGCCGCGCGGAATCGCGCGCTCCGGGTTGTTGATGCGGTCGATGTCCCGGTCGAAGTAGTCGTTGATCGCCATCCCCGCCGCCGTCGCGAACCACGTCGCCCCCACCGCGGCCGCCGTCGCCGCCGGCTGCGCGAACGCCCCGCCCGCGACGAACGCCCCGATGAACGTCAACGCGCCCGCCGCGACCGTGTTCACCGGCCGCGTGAGCTCCACTAACCCTCGTACTGTAGCCGCCACGCCCATGCCCTCGCTTACGCGGACCACTCCCGATAAAGGAGGCGATACCGCCGAACCCGCGCCCGCCCCGAATCACGGGGTTTAAAACCGGCCTCCGTCTACGTTTGCGTGCCGGGCGCTTAGCTCAGCTTGGACAGAGCACTTGGCTTCGGACCAAGATGCCGCGGGTTCAAATCCTGCAGCGCCCATGATTTTGCGAGGAGTTGTGGTGACGAGCTAAATCTGGGCCGAAGGATTTGAACCACGAGAGTCGCAGCGCCGAGCGGAGCGAGGCGACCGTCTTTCGGAGGTTCACGATCCTGCAGCGCCCACTTCCTAACCCCTTGATTCGGTGACACACCAAAACACCCCTTAGCGGCGCTTACCTTGCCGGAAACGCTGTGATCGCAAATTCGGATTCGGGGCTCGAATCTTGATACAAACGGGAAACCCGTTGCCGACCCGCGCCGTCACGCGATTCTCTGCGCCAAACTTCTGTGTGGTCGGCGTGAAGCTCCGCGTCCGGACTTACTCGCGGAGCGAGCGCTTCGACACACTCACGCACTGCCCCTTCTGCAGGTACGAATTCGACTGTGACGGGTCCCCGGCTCGACCACGACCCCACGAGGAGGGCAATAATGAACGCCACGCTGATCGTGACGCCAAAACCCGACCAAAGCGTCTGGTCGAGGCTGTGGCCGAAGAGCGTGAACGTGCCAATGCCGGTGACGACGACAGCGGCGAGGCTGAAAAGCGGTGCGACGATGAGGTCTTGCAGGTCGAGGCCTCCCTTCGTGTGGAGGCTGAATGCGTCTGGGTCTGCCATGCTGTGCGTCGGACGACGCGCATCCGTTACTTAGCCCAAGGAAGAAAGCAGGAAGGGAATTAGCGTTAACTAGTCCCGCACAGTCACTTCTTCCTGTGTAACGACAGTCCGTGAACCCTGGCTACCAACGGCCGTTACAGTCACCGTCACTGTGTGGTCGCCATCGCTGTCAGAACTGTCGATAACGGATGCTGTGTCACCAACATTTTGAAGTTCAACGTCGGGGTCAGAAGCATCATCACCATTCGAGAATTCAACGTCCGTAGTATCCGATACAGACACATTCAGGTGATCGGCGTTCCCCTCACTAATCCAAGTCACACCCACTGTACCATCATCCTTCTCGCTAATATCTGCGCCGGCCTGGACGTTCTCGCTGACGCTGTCACCGAATCCGAGCACGAAGCTCGCGATGACGGCCGCCAGGATGACTGTAATCGCTACCATCAGGATAACGCCGATAACCGGCGAGACCCCACGCTCGTCTCGGTCAGGGATGTCGAAGCTGATTTCCATTGTTCTCGTCACACACGCATGACACTATGTGCCAGCGCTTATCCACGAATGAGATTGGGGTGTAATAAAACCTCTGTGGCGTCTAATAGAACTTCTAACAGGAGCAAGCCGTTCGTCTGACGCTTCGAAAAGCCGCGGGGGGCACCGCGGCCCGTGAAGGAAATCAGCTTCGAGATGCTGACTCACCTCGGACTCTCACCGAGGTAAATTCAACTCCACGACCAGACTGGGAAAGCTTTCCGGTCGGTCGCAGACTCAGCGAGACGTGTCGCCTTCGCCGAGTTCGCCAGAGAGCTAGTCGCGGCCGCGTCCTGTGATTTGGTAGAGGCCGTCGTCAGTGGTCTCGACGAGGTCGTGGTCCGCGAGTGCCCGGACGCGTCGATTCACGTACTGGCGCGAGTAGTCGATAGCTCGGACGTCTCGAAGACCGAGGTCAGTCAGACGGTGAGCGGTCTCGAGAAGCGTGGCCGCCTGTACCGGGAGCGCCAGGGGCGGACGTCTCTATCCGAGCGACATTCGTGTATCAGCACCGTTGCGATGCCTCTTCAGCTACGATCAGCGTCGCGGGAGAGAGAGACTGGAACCCTCGTCCAGCGGTAGCTGAACGCGGTTAGAGTTCCGGCACCGCCGTGTACAGGAGGACGAACGCGTTCACGGACAGTAGCGCCAGCACGAGCCACTGGAAGATGCGCTTGGGGATGTTGTCGAAGATGTACACGCCGATCCAGGAGCCGACGAACACCATCGGAACGGCGACGACAGACTCGATCATCAGTGGCGTCGTCACGTCTCCCGTGTAGGTGAGACTCCCGAGGCGGTAGAGCATGAGCGTCCCGAAGAAGGCGGTGAACGTGGCCTTCATCTCCTCGTCGGTCCAGAACCCGCTGGCCGACATGAACGCGCCGTAGACGATCATCGGCGGACCGGGAACAGCGACGGCACCGCCGAAGATCCCCGCGAAAAGCCCGGCCGTCGCGCCGATTACTTTCCCCGGCCGGTAGTCCTTCTCCTTGATCCAGTCCGTGACGGTATCGAGTTGCTGGGTCGCGCCGACGATGATGACGGCCAACACGAGGACGCCCCCGATGGCGACACGCATCTGCGTCTCGTCGAACCGACTGAACACGACGATGCCGAGCGGCATCCCGACGACGAGGCCGGCGACGGGGACGATCCACTTCTCCCAGTCGAAGGCGTCGCGGACGCTCCACCAGACGCGGCCGTTGGCCACCACCGCCGTCACCGTGAAGATGATCGACGCGCTCGAGGGCGACCGGAACAGCGGCATTATGCCCATCGACACCTGCGCGAAGCCGAACCCGGCGATGCCGTGAACGGCGGCCGCGACGAGGATGACGACCGCAGACAACCCCGTCGTCACCCAGTCGCCCGTCATCGAGACCGCCTCCGCGAACGAGTCAGTCGGTGCATCTCGCTAGCGAGTACCACGGCTTCCCACCTAAGCGTACTTGCAGCCGGGAACCGACAGGGAGCGTCCTCGGCCAGATACCACGGTCTCGCTCGGGCCGAGCGCGTGTCTGTGTGCCACCGGGAGCGTGTGTCTCGGCCGTGGCGCCCGGTTTTCTGCGAGACGGGGCACGTAGACGGTCTTTTGCGGTATTCCCGACACTAGCCACAACCCATGAACAGGAGGAGCGCGTATCTACACTCCCGCCACGATGAACGATACCAAGGCACTCGGCGAGTGGACGTCCCTCGGTGGCGACCCTGCCAGTGACGGTACGGGTCCCCCCGACGCGGTCTTCGCCCACGTCAGTGACCTCCACGGACAGCTGACGCCGCGCTCCCAGGTCTACTACGACAATCCGACGTCGAAGCCCGACTTCGACTTCGGAGACGACGACCGCGTCGTCGAGCGCGGCGGCGGGATACCCCTGCTCGCAGCCAAACTCGGCGAACTCCGCGAGCACCACGACGTCTGTACGCTCATGAGCGGCGACACGTTCCACGGCTCCGCCGTGACCACCTACACCGACGGGCGAGCGATGCTCGACCCCATCAACGAACACCTCGCGCCCGACGTCTACGTCCCCGGGAACTGGGACTACTCGAACGAAGCCGCCGAGGACGGTAACTTCGTGGCACTGATGGACGCGCTCGACGCGCCCGTCCTCGCGAACAACCTCTACGACTGGGAGACCGAGGAGCGGTTGTACGACGCCTACCGGCTCCTCGACGTCGGTGGCCTCTCCGTGGGCGTCGTCGGCATGACGAACGTCTACGTCGACCGGATGGCGCCCGCGTTCTCCGAAGGGAAGTACCGCTTCGGCAAGCACCCCGCACTCCTCGAGGAGTCCGCACGGGCCGCTCGCGAGGACGGCGCGGACGTCGTGGTCGCGGTCACCGAGATCGGCCTCCCGTGGATGGTCCAGGCGGCCAAGGACTCTGCGAGCGTGGACGTGGTGTTCAGCGCGCACACCCACGAGTACACCTACGACCCGATCGTCGTCGAGGAGACCGAGACGGTCGTCGTCGAGTCCGGCATGGGCGAGGCGCTCGGCCGCGTGGACCTGCGCGTTCGGGACGGCGAGCTACAGTTCCGACACCACCTCTACTGTCTGACCGAGGGCGGCGAACACACGCCGGAACCGGACGCCGACGCGGCGGAGACAGTCGAATCGGTGCGTGCGCCCTTCTTCGAGGACGACCCGGGGTTCGAGCGAGGGGCGGGCACGGTCGACCGTCCGCTGGATACGGTCGTCGGCCAGACGGAGCACCCGCTCTACCGGCAGTCCTTCCTCGAGAGCGCGTGGAACACGCTGTTCAACGACGCGCTCCGCGCTCACTTCGACACCGACCTCGCCGTCTCGCACGGGTTCCGGTACGGGACTGCCATCCCGCCGGGTGACATCACACTCGGCGAGCTGTACACGTTCTTCCCGATGACGACGCCCGTCGCCCGCGGTGTCGCCTTCGGCCAGCAACTCACGAACCACATGGAGGCGTTCCTTCAGGACAACTTCTCGCCGTACCCCTACGACCAGGAGGACGGTCGCGTCCGGAACTTCTCCTCGAACGTCGAGGTGACTGTCGACCCGACGGCCCAGCGCGGCCGCCGCCTCGTCGAGATGCAGGTCGACGGCGAGCCGGTCGACCCGGAAGAGACGTACTCGGTGGCGACGTTCCGCCGGCCCGGCGACCCCGAACGCGACCTCGGCAACTGCGGGTTCCCGTTCCAGGACGTCGAGGTCGACGACGGGACGATACCGGTCGACGTCATCGCCGAGTACCTCGCGGACCACTCGCCCGTCGACTACGAGGTGATGGGGCTGGTCGAGACCGCAGACGACGGCGGCCGAGCCCAGAACACGCCCGCAGACGGGCCGTACCCGTTCGTCCAGCCCGGCGTCGACTACGCTGACGGCGAGGCGTACTGCGAGACAGCCATGGTTCCGCGCGGGAACGTTTTCCCCGAAGAGGGGCGTAATCGAACGCGCTAGGCGGCGACGCACGCGATAAGTCCGACTGACGGCACACCCGACACGATACAAGAGAGATACGATGGTCACGAACATCACTGCGGAACAACTCGCGGAGAGAATCGACGCCGACGAACAGTTCACGCTCATCGACGTACGCCCCGAAGACAGCTTCGAGGCCTGGCACGTACGCGATGCGGAGAACGTTCCGTACGACCCTGACGAGGGGCTGAGCGAAGATCGGCTGAACGAGGTGAACGCACTGATCGACGGCCAGCCGGTCGTCGCTATCTGCGGGAAGGGGTTGACGTCGACGCCGTTCGCGTTCGACCTCGACGACCACGGCTACGACGACGTCTCGGTCGTCACTGGCGGCATGGAGGAGTGGAGCAAACTCTACGAGGTCGTCCCCATCGAGACGGCCAGCGAGGACCTCGTCGTCCGGCAGGTCCAGCGCCGAGCGAAGGGCTGTCTCGGCTACGTCGTCGGCTCGGAACGAGCAGAAGAGGCCGTCGTGGTCGATGCGACCCGACAGACCGACCAGTTCAAAGTCGCCGCCCAGAACGCTGGACTCTCCATTTCGCGTGTGCTCGATACGCACGTCCACGCCGACCACATCTCAGGCAGCCCGGCGCTCGCCGACGAGGTCGGCGTACCCTACCACCTCGGCGACGCGGCCAGCGAGCGCGGCGTCGAGTACGAATACGACCCGCTATCGGATGGAGACGTCGTCGAAGTCGGCGACGTCGAGATCGAAGCGATGCACGCGCCCGGACACACCTCGGAGATGATGAACTACCTCGTCGACGGAGAGGTCCTGTTGACGGGCGATACGCTGTTCGTCGACTCCGTCGGACGGACGGAGCTCCAGTTCGGCGAAGACGACGCCTCCCGTGGCGCGGAACTGCTGTACGACTCGCTGCACGACACCATCCTCGACCTCCCAGACGACACGACGATTCTGCCGGGCCACCTCACCGTCACGAGCGACGGCCGCTACGAGAACGGCACGCCGGGCGACCCCCTCGAGGCCCGACTCGGGGACCTCCGCGAAGACCTCGGCTTCCTCGGGCTGGACCGCGGCGCGTTCGTCGAGCGATTGACCGAGGACGTCCCGGAGAAACCCCCGAACTACGAGTCAGTCATCGCCATCAACACCGGCAGAGACACCGTCGACGACGAGAACGAGGCGACTGAACTCGAACTGGGACCGAACAACTGTGCCGCGTAGAGAACACGCGCTCTCCCGTCGCGGCCTCCTCCAGTTGACGGGAGCGACCGCTCTCGGCGCGCTCGCGGGCTGTGCCGGTCAGCTACCGGGCACCGACGATAGTGAGGGAGAGGCGGTGCCGCCGCGCTCGACAGTGACGGCCGAGCCAGATACGTCCGTCAGCCTCACTTCGTCGCCCGGAACCGTTCGGCCAGCCCCCGAGACGTCGACGACCAACTGGCTGTACGAGGGCGAATTCCCCGGGCCGGAGCTACGCGTCCAGGAGGGTGACGTGCTCAGCGTCGAACTGACCAACGGCCTCCAGGCGGGGACGACGATTCACTGGCACGGTGTCCCCGTCGCGAACCCGGTCGACGGGGTGCCGAACGTGACGCAGGACCCGGTCGCGCCTGGCGATACGTTCACGTACACGTTCCGTGCCGAACCCGCGGGGACGTACTTCTACCACAGTCACGTTGGGCTCCAGCTCGACCGGGGGTTGCTCGGCCCGCTGATCGTCGAAGAGCCCGACCCACACGTCGAGTACGACCGCGAGTACGTCGTCGTCGTCGACGACTACCTCCCCGAAGAGCCGGAGCTTCCTTCGGACGGCGGAATGGGCGGGGGCGGCGGGATGATGGGAGACACTCGCCCGCCGTACGAGGGGCTCCTGATCAACGGTCGGCTTCCAGAGGACCCACCGAGGTTCGAAGTGACAGAGGGAGAGCGGGTGCGCCTCCGGTTCGTGAACGCCGGCAGCGCGACAGTCTTCGGTGTACGAATCGCAGGCCACGAAATGACGGTGACTCACGCCGATGGCCGGCCTGTCGAACCCGTCGACGTGGACTCGTTCGTCTTCGGGTCCGGCGAGCGCTACGACGCAGTGATCGAGGCGACGAACCCGGGCACGTGGGCCGTTCGAGCGGATGCGCTCGATGGAAGCGAACCACCAGCTACGGCCATCGTCGAGTACGAGTCAGCTAGCGGGGGGAGCCCACAGCGCCCGTCGTCGGCCAGTAACCGGCTGCAGTACGGGGACTTGCAGGCGGTCTCCTCGCTCGACGGAGTGAGTGGAGAGCCGGATCGCACGTTCGACCTGACGCTCTCACGCGGCAGGAGCCGGTCGTACACGTGGACGATAGACGGGCAGGCCTACCCGGACGCCGACCCGCTCCAGATTCGGCCCGACGAACACGTCCGAATTCGGATGACCAATCAGAGCCCGGTCGTCCACCCGATGCACCTTCACGGCCACTTCTTCCAGGTCGGCGACGCGATCAAGGACACGGTCATCGTCCCCGGACATCGAGGGCAGGTGACGATCGACTTCCACGCGGACAACCCCGGTCGGTGGTTGTTCCACTGTCACAATCTGTACCATCTCGACGCGGGGATGGCGCGCGTCGTGGAATACGTCGAGTGAGCAGGTTGGCCGCCTCGGCGGTGGCTACCTCGTCTTCCGGCGCATGGGCGAAACGCAGATGTCCCGGGCCCCGCGATGGAGGAATTCCGCACGGCATACGCTCGTGGTAATCTCACTGACGAAGAGTTCGAGTCCAGCCGCGAGCGACTCGAACGGTCGGAGTAGAGCAACGAGTACGCACCAGGGTGCGTACTCCCCCCGCCTGTGTGAGCGTGGCTTCGAATCGAAGGAATGGGTCCCTCTCAGCTTACGATTCTGAACGGTAATGTGGTTAAGTCCCAATACCGTAGTGTACTACGTGACCGAAGTCATCCTCTTCACCCAAGAGACGTGCGGAGCGTGCGCGACGCAGCGGGAGAAAAACGACGGCATCGAGGACGAGTACCCCGACGTCGAGTTTCGAGAGGTCGACATCCAGAGAGACGTGGAAACGGCCGAGGAGTACGGCGTCCGGAAGACGCCGACGACACTCGTCTACGCGAACGGTGAACAGACCGCCGAATTCATCGGCATCGTCGACCGGGACGACTTGGAGTCGGCTATCGAGAGCGCGACCCGGCAGTCGGCTGGATTCGCCCAGCGCCTCGTCGACGTCGTGCGTGGATAAGAACCAGCGACCGATGCAACTCACATGACGAACTACAGCCGACGTCAGTACCTGGGAGTGCTCGGTGCCGGCGCAGTCGCCAGCACGGGTCTCTCTCAGCCAGCGAGCGCACAGGAGACTCCCGTCGTGAAGATGGGCAACAACTACTTCGACCCGATCGGCCTCCGCGTCGAACCCGGCACGACCGTCCGCTTCGAGATAGCGGCCGGTGCACACTCGGCAACGGCCTACGAGAACCGGATCCCGTCCGACGCCAGCGCGTTCGACAGTGGGACCATCTCGTCGGGAACCTTCGAGTACACGTTCGAAGAACCGGGCACGTACGACTACTACTGCATCCCGCACGAGTCAGTCGGGATGGTCGGCCGCATCGTCGTCGGTAGCCCTGGCGGCCCAGCCGAAGAGAGCCCGATTCCGGACGGTGACGTGCCCGAGAGCGACGCGATCGTCGAACAGGGCGCGATAGCGTATGGATCTAGCACCGACGGTGACGGGTACTCCGACGACGGAATGATGGGTCCGGGGATGGGGTCTGGCCCGGGGATGATGAACGGCCGGAACGGTGGATGGTTCGGTGGGCTGCCGTTCGTCGGCGGGGCGCTCGGAATGCTTGGGCTGGCCGGCGGACTCCTCTACTGGGCACTGGGCCGAGGTGACACGCCGTCCCGGCGTGACGATTCCGCGATGGAAACCCTCCGACGCCGGTACGCACGAGGCGAGCTCGACGAAGAAGAGTTCCAGAAGCGTCGTGAACGGCTGGAGACTGAGAGAGAAGACGCATCTCGGTGAGGGCGTACACGGTGAACTCGCCGGACTTCGACTCGGCACCGAATCGTGACCCCCGTCGCGGACGTCAGCGGTCACGTTCGCGGGCTGCGAGGCCGTCGTCGACCGCGACGTGACCGAAACCGACGACGAGGTCGAGCGACACCTCCTGCCCGCCACCCTATTTAACGAGCTTTGCTGGGAAGGCAGGTCCCGTTTCCCGCGGTCGCTCGAAGAGGAGGTGTGAGTAACCGAGAGACAGACTGCGAAGCCGCGGGCTCGCGGGTCCACGACTCCCTCCGGGACCTCCTCGCCCACGAGCGCCGCCGGCGCGTCCTCGCCTGCCTGCGGGAGCACGGCTCGCTGCCGCTGTCCGACCTCGCGACCGAAGTCGCTCGCCGCGAGCACGACGGGACGCTCGCCCAGGCTCGCCAAACCGACGAGCTCTGCGTGTTCCTGGCGCTGTCGAACGTCCACGTGCCCAGGCTCGCCGAGGCGGACGTCGTCGCCTACGACCGGGACCGGAACGTCGTCGCGCTCGACGAGGCCGCCGACGCGCCCGACCGACTCTCCTCCTTCGAATCGACGCCGAGTCCCGAGTGAGTCTGCTCGCGACGGTCGCCCCGCGTTCAGGTGACCATGTAGTACGGGTCGCGCTCGATTTTCGGTTCCAGCGCGTCCCGCATGTCGCCGGCCCTGAAGAAGGACAGCTTCAGGCCGTTCCGGTCGCGCCGTTCGAGGACCCCCTGTTCTTCGAGGTAGTCCTCCATCTTCCACCGGTTCCACTTGTAGACGCCCCTGAACGCGTCGTTCTTCTGGGCGATCCGGCGGTGGTCGGTCTCGTCGTAGTAGATCGCTCCGGAGTGGGTTTCGTCGGTGTGATACGGCGTGTCGGCCTGCAGGGAGACGTAGTGGTACTGCGTGGAGACGAGGCGGTCCGTGCCGATGTTCGCGATGAGGACGTTGTCCTCGTCGATCTTGGCGTAACAGCCGTCGGGGCCGAACGAGTCGTGGTGGTTGCAGTCCTCGAAGCGGTAGTCCCCCGCGACCTGAATCGAGTGGAGAGCGTCGTCCGTGCGGTAGTCGGCGTCGTCCATGAACAGGACGGGGAACATCCCGACCTGCGGCCGGGAGAACTGCTTGTGGTAGACGCCCGAATTCCGGAAGCTCGGCGTGAACCCAGGGACCAGCACGCTCTCGAACTGGTCCGTGAGCTCGTCGTACAGCCGCCCGTACGACCGCCCGCCGAAGGCGGCGTTCACGTCGCTCAGGCCGACGTGGACGAAGATCTCGCTCTCCACGTAGTCGTCCAGAATCGCCCGGAGCTCCGCGAACGGGAAGCCGGAGGCGGACGTGTCCCTGACGCGGTCTTTCAGCATGCGCGTGTACTCTTCCCGGGCGACGGTCCGCCACCGTCGGAGCTCGCGGACCGGACGGACGGTGTCGTTCATACAGGCCTCCCTCCTCGCCCGAGTACTGTAACTCGTCGCCTGCGCGGCGAAGTCGGTGCCAGCGTCACATTCCGGGGACGCCGACGGCCTCGAAGTTGCTGATGCCGGCGACGGCGAGCACGTACAGGACGGCGAACGTCGCCACCCACGCCACCAGCGCGATGAGGATGGCGCGCATCCAGCCACCGGGGTACCGGTAGTTGATGAGCGCGATGTACGCGACCAACACCAGTATCGGACCGACGAGCGGAATCCACCCGAAGAGGAACCCGAACACCCCCCAGATTATCGCCCCCAGAAGCGCGGTCACGATAGCGTACGTGTAGTCGTCGTATCCGGTGATGACGCGCGCGCCGACGTATATCCCGAGCGCGCCGACGAGCAGGCTGACGACGAAGACGACGATCGAGTCGACGAGTGCCATACCGAACGGTTCCGGCGGTACCCGCATTGTTAGTCCCCGCTTGTCGAATCGCTCATAGATTCCCGGGTTAGGGCCACGGCAACGTCCAGCAGGTCCGTCGTTCGGCGTCGAGTAACGGGGTGCAGCCGTGGGGGCACGGCTCCGGAGAGGTCAGTAGGTTCCCACGCCAGCAGCGATCCGCGGTGCGCTGGGGGCGGTCGCTCCACTCGGCGCTGATCGGCGTAGCGAAGTCGCGAAAGAGAGCGTCGGGGTTTAGCTGCCCGTGCCGACGGTGACTTCTTCCTGCGCGACGACCGTACGGGAACCGCCGCTGCCGATTGCGGTTACCGTGACCGTCACGTCGGTCTCGGTCGCGTTCTGGACTCTAACGGAGTCGCCGACGTTACTCAAGTTTCCAGGGGATGGGTCGAGCGTGACAGAGTCGTCGCTAACAGAGACGTTCAGACTCTCTGCGTTCCCCTCACTGATCCAGGTGACGCTGGCGTTGCCGTCGTTGGTCTGGCTGATGTCCGCGCCGGCCTGGACGTTCTCGCTGACGCTGTCACCGAACCCGAGCACGAAGCTCGCGATGACGGCGGCCAGGATGACTGTGATCGCTACCATCAGGATGACGCCGATGACCGGCGACACCCCGCGCTCGTCGCGGTCGGGGATCTCGAAACTGATTTCCTTCATGAATGCTCACGCGCTCGCCTCGGTAGGCTGCGCTTACCAACAAATGGGGACCGGTTGTAATAAACACTCTGTGGCATGCTGTTACGTACGTTACAGGCTTCTATCGGGTGTTCGATGTGTGAAGGCGGCCGCGGCGTCAGTCGCGACCCGTGAAGAAAACCGACGCCGGAGCATCGAGTTCTACCCCGGAGTTTCGCCGGACCGAGTGGCTCTCGGCGCCCACTCGGAAAGTGTTCGCTCGGTCTCACGCCCGGCGTTTCCTCGAAACAGTAGGACGAGCCTACCCGAATCCCGGGAGTGAGAATCGGCCGCACGCGAAGCTGGCCGGGAAGCTGCCGGGCGTGCACCGGAGCGTGGGTGGGAGCCGCACCGCTTTTCCGGGCGTACGACCGCCGTCCAGTATGGTCACGCTCGGAACGAAGCTGGTGCAGATGGACGCGGTGCCCGCGGTGTTACACTACGAGGAGGGCGGGATGGACGGCCCGCTAGAACTCCGTCACGTACAGGTCGACGACGACACGGTGAACGCCGTGGTCCACGTACAGGCTGGCGGAACGCAGTCGCTGGCGCGCGTCACGGGCGGACTCGACGACGAGACGCTCGAACTCCAGATTCCGACCGAGCCCGCGGAGTTCGACACGGTCGAGGAGTTCCTCGCGGCCGACGACATCTTCGAGACCGCGCGGACGGTCGTCGACATCCAGGCCGACGTGTCGTAACCGCAAACACCGACTCCAGCGCGGGACCACCACCGGCTCCGGCTACCCGGCTGACCAAAACGCTCTTCGGTCGACGCTCGGTGTGTCTGGACGTGGTCCCCGACCCCTCCACGCCGACCGACGCGTCGGCGACAGACCGGGAGTTCAGCGCGGTAGTCAGCGGCGTCCTCGGCGGGCTCGTCGGCGCGTTCCTCTCGTTCGTCCCGTTCGCGACCGTACTCGGCGGCGGCGTCGCCGGCTATCTCACGAACGGAACTCCCAGAGAGGGAGCCCGGGCCGGCGCCATCGCGGGATTCGTCATGTTCATTCCGGTGACGCTGGTGCTGTTCTTCCTGCTGTTCCTCCTCGGGTTCGGCGGCACACCGGCAGCCATCGGCGTGCTCGGACTCGTCGTGGTGTTCTTCGTCGCCCTGTACACGCTCGGGCTGGGTGCGCTCGGCGGCTACCTCGGTGCCTCTGTGCGGACCGAGTGGTAGCGCCGACGAGCCCTACCTCGCGGCGACGGCGGCGATAGCTGCGGTCGCGCTCCCCCACGCGACGGCGCCGCCGCCGGCGAACGTGAGCAGCGCGCCGTCACCGAGGAAACCCGCGACGGCCCACGTCGCCACGCCGATCCCCGCCAGCGCGTGAATCGTCAGCCCGCTCATGGGCGGCTCGCGGCCGCCGACGGAGAGCCACGTGCCGTAGCCGCCGAGCGCGAGCGCGAGCGCGTAGAACAGGCCGCCGAGGCCGCCCCAGAGCGAGAACAGGCTCTCGAGCAGCGAGCTGTCCCCGCTCTGACCCGCGGGCTCGGTCGTCGCGACCGTCGTCGGCTCCGCTCCGTCGGCGGTCGTCGTGGCTGCCGTCGTCTGCTCTGTCTCCTGCACGGTGACGTTCACGGCCGCGTCGTTGAGGCTCCGGACGCCCATCTCGTCTTCGACAGCGAGCGTGACTTCGTACGTCCCGGGTTCCTCGAAGGCCGCGACGTGAGTCGCTCCCGTTCTGTGCTCTTCGCCGGCGACGGTGAAGGAGTAGCTCGCAATTCCACCGTCGTCCGTGGACTGCTGGCCGGAGAAACGGACCGGCTCGCCGGGCCGGACGGCCGTCTCGTTCGCGTCGAGCACCGCGGTCGGGCGCTCGTAGCGTGGACCGAACGGCTCACTGGCGAACGGGACGGGGTCGGCTTTCCCGCTGTCTGTGAGAACGGCGTCGCCCCCGCCGTCGGGGTTGAGCGTCTCGTGGTACGGCCCGGACTCCGCGCCCCAGTAGTTGTTCTCGGCGAGGACCGTCGCGTCGCTGCCGATGTCGCTCCGCAGGCCGACGAGGTGGCCGTAGACGTCGTTGTACGCGAGTTCGACGTTCGGCGCGTTCTCGACGAGGACCGCGGTCGCGGTCGCCGCGCCGCCGCCGGTACGCTCGCGGTCGGCGGTGTTCAACACGACGGAGTTGTTCGTCAGCCGCGTCGGCGTCGGACCCGCGACGCGCACGCCGTCGCCGTTCCCCGCGATTGTGTTGTTGTGGAGCGTCGACTTGCTCGCCGCGCGGCTCCCCTCGACAGCGATGCCGAAACCGTCGTTGTCGAAGACGTCGTTGCGGCCGACGTTCACGCCGCCGAGGAGGTCGCTCGCGCGGACGGAGACCCCGTCCTCGGCGTTCCCGACGAGGCGGTTCCGGAGCGCAGTCACGCCGCGCACGCGGACCGCCGAGACCTCGACGCCGGGGCCGCCGTTCGTGCGGACGACGTTGTCCGCGAGCACCGTGTTGTCGACCTGCTGGGTGGAGAACGCGAAGCCGCCGTCGCCGTTGCCGGCGAGCGTGTTGTTCCGGACGTCGAAGGCGTCCACGAAGACGTACTCCGCGGACGCGTCGACGCCGTGGCCGTCGTTGCGCGCGAACTCGTTGTTCTCGACGGCGAGCGCGACGTGCTGGATGCCGCCGGTCGTCCGCCGGAGCGAGAGGGCGAGCCCGGATTGTGAGTCGACGACGGTGTTCCCCGCGAAGCGAACGCGGTCGGCGTCGGTCGCGCCGTCGACGTGGACGCCGTGTCCGCCAGCGCTCCGGACTTCGCCGCCGAGGACTTCCACGTCGTCGAGGGCGCCGCCGCGGAACGCGACGCCGTCGCCGCCCGGGTTCTCGACGGCGACGCCGCGGAGCGTCACGTCCTCGGCGACGTGGCCGCTCGTCGACCTCGGGCGGGCGTCCGTCGCCTCCGTCGCGAACTCGACGCCGGTACCGGAAGCCCCCGCGACCGTGACGTCGGTCAGGGTGACGTCCGAGATCTCGCGGGCGCGCACGAGCACGCCGTTCGCGCCGGTGTTCGAGAACGTCGTTCTCGCGACGCGCACGCGCCGGACCGCGTCGACGTACGGGTCCGTCTCGGGGACGGCGAACGCGAGGCCCGCGCGCCCGACGTCGGTGAACCGCGAGTCCGTGATGCGAATCGACGGTGCCCCCTCGCGCGTGCGGACGGAGACGCCGTCCCGAACGTGCTCGCGGACAGTCGTGTCGCGCAGTTCGACGGACCCCTCGCTCGAGGTCACCGTGACAGCAGTCGCGCCGTGTTCGACGAGCGCGTGCGCCAGGCGGAGCGTGGAGTCGCCGTCGCCAGCGTACTCGATAGTCTCCCACGTGCCCGCGTCGGAGGCGGGGTCGGCGGTCGTGAACTGAATCGGGTCGGACGCCGTGCCGGCTGCGAGCAGGCTCCCCTCGACGGTAATCGTGACTTCTTCGCCGACGTTGACTCGGGTGCCGGGCTCGACGGTGAGCGTCGCGTCCGCGGCCACCGTCAGGTCGTCGCCGACGAAGTACGGGCCGTCGTCGGCCGTCCACGTCGTGTCCTCGGTCACGTCGCTCTCGACGTACGTCGGCGAGTCCGCGGCCGTCGGTCCGACCGCGCCGACGACGGCGACGGCCGCGAGTACGACGAGCGCGCCGACGAACAGCTGTCGGAGCGTCATGTGAGCGCGCGCAGGAGGTGCGCGGTCGGGTAGTGCAGCGTCCAGTCGAGCGCGCCGGTGCCGTCCGCGAGCGCGGCGTCACCGAGGCCGCCGGCGCCGTCGACGCGCTCGGTGGCGTCGTCAGTGTTCGGCGACGTCGGGTCGGTGCCGCGCAGCACTTCCTCGCCGTCCGGGACGCCGTCGGCGTCGGTGTCTCTCGCGGTCGGGTCGGTGCCGTACCGCCGCAGCTCGATGCCGTCTTCGAGGCCGTCGCCGTCGGTGTCCGCGTCGAGCGGGTCGGTCCCCGTGTCGCGGTACTCGGTCAGGTCGGTGAGCCCGTCGCCGTCAGTGTCGCGGTCGTTCGGGTCGGTCCCGAGTTCGAGTTCGAGCGCGTCCGGCAGGCCGTCGAGGTCGGCGTCCGCCTTGGTCGCGGACGTGTTCCCGGCGATCTCCGACAGGTCGTCGAGGCTGTCGGCGTCCGTGTCGCGGTCCGCGTAGTTCGTGCCCGCGCGGACCTCCTCGTCGTCCCGGACGCCGTCGTCGTCGGTGTCGGGGTCGAGGGGGTCCGTGCCGAACTGGTGGACCTCGTAGCCGTCCTCGAGTTCGTCGCCGTCCGTGTCCGCGTCCCGGAAGTCGGTGCCCAGCGAGAGCTCGTTGGCGTTCGAGAGCCCGTCCGCGTCGAGGTCGCCGCCCTTGGCGATGACCCTGATGGGGATTGCCTGGTCGTCGCGGCGAGGGTCGTCGCCGGCCTGCTGGCTGTACATGCTCGCGTACAGCGTGTATCCCCGCCTGTCGAGGTCGTGCTCGTCGGGGTCGAGCGTGAGCTCGGCGTCCGTGGTCTCCAGTTCGCCGAGCGTCACGGTCGTCACGTCCATCGAGTTCTCGCGGGGCTGGCTGTAGTCGGCGTCGCGGTTCCGGGTCAGTCGCACGTCGTAGTCCGCGTAGTAGGTGTCGGAGTCGTCCAGGTAGTCGCCGACGGTCACGCGGACCGTCGCCGTCTCGTCCGCCCAGACGTAGTAGACGCCGTCGACCTCGGTCGCGGCGCCCGCGCCCGTCACGTCGACGGAGAGGACGCCGGACTCGACGGTCGCGGCGTCGGCGCCGCCGGCCGCGAACGCGGTCACCGGGCTCGCCGCCGCGGCGACGGCGACGAGGGCGACCGCGACGGCCAGCGCTGTCGATAACCGAGACACGTCCCTCTCTCGCGCGGTAACGCACTTGAAGATACGGGTACGCGCGGTAGGCGTATCCTACCAACCGCCGGCTCCGAGGTCACTCCCCGCGCCCCATCCCGTAGAACTCGTCGTTCGGGCGCATGTCCGCGACGACCGCCATCCGGTTCGAGAGGTTGAAGAACGCCGCGACCGAGGCGACGTCCCAGATCTCCTCCTGTGAGAAGCCGGCGTCCCGGAGCGCCTGGACGTCCTCGTCGCCGACTGCTTCGGGGGATTCGGTGAGCTTCACGGCGAAGTCCAGCATCGCGCGGTGCTCCTCGGAGACGTCCGCGCTGCGGTGGTTGGTGGCGAGCTGGTCGGCGAGCTTCGGCGCCTCCGCGTAGACGCGGCAGAGCGCGCCGTGCGCGACCACGCAGTAGAGGCAGTCGTTGGCGCCGCTGACGGCGACCGTGATCATCTCGACCTCCTCGCGGGCGAGCGCCGTGTCCTCGACGAGCGCGTCGTGGAACGCGAAGAACGCCCGGAAGTGGCTGGGCTTGTACGCGTACGCCTCGAAGACGTTCGGCGTGAAGCCGGCGCGCTCGGTCTCCTCGGCGATTCGCTCGCGGAGGTCCTCGGGGAGGTCGTCGGCGTCCGGGACGGGGAACCGTCGCATCGCGTCCTCGCTCATGCGTACGCACGCGACGGCCGGAACAATAGGTGTGCGGGGTCGCTCGCACCCTCCTCGTCGGAGACGCTACGAGTGCAGCGTGTCGACGATGCCCGGGAGGAGGTACGCGAACGCCGCGAACACGACCGCGAGTAGCAGCGCGAGCAGGAGTTCCACGGGGCCCATGTGACATCTGTCCGCGGAGAGGCGGCGTAATTCTTGTGGCCGTCGCGGCTCGCAACGGAAAACGGTTTGTCGCACTGCGACTCACGAAAGACCATGAAGGTACGAATCGGTGCCGGCGCGACCGACGAGGAGGCGCAGGCGGTCGCCGCCGCGCTCGCCGAGCACGTCGCCGACGAGGTGGAAGTGTACCTCGGTGACGACGACGAGCCCGCAGCCGTCCACGAAGCGCCCGAGCCCTCCACGGACGAGGACCGTGAGTCCGACCGCGACCTCGGTCCGACCGAGCGCGAGGAGAAGCTCCGCGAGGAGATCGCGGACATCCTCGAAGGCGGCCCCGAGAAGTACAAGGAGCGGTTGAGCGAGCAGGACAAGCTGTTCGTCCGCGACCGCCTCGACCTCTGGTTCGGGGAGGATGGCGGGGACGGCGCCGGCGACCTCCTGTTCGAGGACGGGAAGTTCGCGAACTTCGACTCCTGGCACCCCGACAGCCCGGACGTCGACGAGGCCGACCCGGACAACCGCCTGCCCGCAGACGGCCTCATCACGGGCGCGGCGGACTTCGAGGGACGGGACGTCCACTTCATGGCGAACGACTTCACCGTGAAGGCCGGGTCGATGGCCGAGCGCGGCGTCGAGAAGTTCCTCCGGATGCAGGAGCGCGCGCTCAAGACCGGCAAGCCGGTGCTGTACCTGATGGACTCCTCCGGGGGCCGCATCGACCAGCAGTCCGGGTTCTTCGCGAACCGCGAGGGCATCGGGAAGTACTACTTCAACCACTCGCGGCTCTCCGGGCGCGTCCCCCAGATTTGCGTGCTGTACGGACCCTGCATCGCGGGCGCCGCGTACACGCCCGTATTCGCGGACTTCACCGTGATGGTCGAGGGGATGTCCGCGATGGCCATCGCGAGCCCCCGGATGGTGAAGATGGTCACCGGCGAGGAGATCGAGATGCAGGACCTCGGCGGCCCGGACGTCCACGCCCGCGAGTCCGGGAGCGCGGACCTCGTCGCGCGCGACGAGGAGCACGCCCGCGAACTCGTCGCGAACCTGGTTCAGTACCTCCCGGACAACAGCGACGAGAAACCGCCGAACCAGCCCGCGAAGCCGCCCGCGAAACCGACCGAGGGCATCGACGGTCTGATTCCGGAGTCGCCGAACCGCGCGTACGACATGCGCGACCTCATCGAGCGCGTCGTGGACGCGGGCTCGTTCTTCGAACTGAAGCCGGAGTTCGGCCCGGAGATTCTCACGGGGTACGCGCGCATCGACGGCCGCACTGTGGGTATCGTCGCGAACCAGCCGACCGAGCGCGCGGGCGCAATCTTCCCGGACGCCGCCGAGAAGGCCGCGGAGTTCGTCTGGAAGTCCGACGCGTACAACATCCCCCTGCTGTACCTCTGTGACACGCCCGGCTTCATGGCGGGCTCGCAAGTGGAGAAAGACGCCATCCTGGAGAAGGGCAAGAAGATGATCTACGCCACCAGCGAGGCCACCGTCCCGAAGCAGTCCGTGGTCGTGCGGAAGGCCTACGGCGCCGGCATCTACGCCATGTCCGGGCCGGCCTACGACCCCGAGTCCACCATCGCGCTCCCCTCCGGCGAGATCGGCATCATGGGGCCGGAAGCAGCCATCAACGCCGTCTACGCGAACAAGCTCGACGCCATCGACGACCCCGAGGAACGCGCGCAGCGCGAACAGGAACTCCGCGAGGAGTACCGCCGCGACATCGACGTCCACCGGATGGCGAGCGAGACGGTCATCGACGAAATCGTCCCGCCGTCCGACCTGCGCGCGGAGCTCGCGGCGCGCTTCGACTTCTACGAGGACGTCGAGAAGGACCGGCCGTCGAAGAAACACGGCACGATTCTCTGACCGCCCGCAGTCCACCGGCTACGACAGGTGCGCGGTGACGTCCGTCGAGGAAATCATCCCGACGTAGTCGTCGTCGACGACCGGGAGGTGTTTGATGCCGTACGTGGTCATCATCGCGGCGACCTCCTCCATGTAGAGGTCCGGCGCCGCGGTCTCGACGTCGGTCGTCATCACGTCCCGTACTCGCAGTTCGGCGACGTCCTCGCCCTCCGCGACGGCGTCGAGGACGTCCGTGCTGCTGACGATCGCGCGCGGCGTCGTCGTCACGACGAGCGCGCTGATGTCCTCCGCGCGCATGCGCTGGGCCGCCTCCATCACCGTCGCGTCGGCGCTAATCGTCTCCAGCGGCGTGGACATCACGTCCTCGACTGTCAGCCTGTCGGAAGAAGACATATCACACGCCACGAACCCCGCGACCAAGATAGTTCCCCCTCCGAGCCCCCCTGCGCGCGGCCCGCGGTCGGCGCGCGCCTGCTCACTCGCGCCGCAGCGCGTCGACGAGCACGGCCAGCGCGAGCCCCGCGAGCCCGATGTCGCGCGCGAGGACGTCTCCAAACCGTCCCGTCGTCGCCCAGACGACGGCGAGGTAGCCGATAGTCGCCAGCAGCGAGACGGCGGCGACCAGCGCCGCGAACGCGGTGTAGCGGTCCGCGAGCAGCAGCGCGGCGAACCAGACTTCGAGCACGCCGTTCGCGAGCATGAACGCGACCGGGGAGACGACGAGCCACGGCGCCAGCCAGTCGGTGACGTACACCGCCCACGCGCCGGGGTCGAGGAGCTTGTGGACGCCCGCCGCGAGCAACATGGCGCCGAGCCCCCAGCGCGCGAGCGTCCCCGGGTCCGGCGAGCGAGCGGCGAGTCGCCGCGCGCGGTCGCTGGCGGGCACGGTCAGTCTTCGGCGTACTCGCGCTTGTGGTGGAGCGCGGTGCGGTCGAACTCGCAGACGAGTTCGTCGTCGCGGTTGACCGCGAACGCCTCGACGTGGAACGTGACGACGCCGCGCTCGCCGTCGCTGGTCTCGCGCTTGTCCGCGACCGTCGACTGCGCGCGGATAGTGTCGCCGTGGAACACGGGCGACGGGTGCTCGACGTCGTCGTACGAGAGGTTCGCGACGATGGTGCCGTCGGTGGTGTCCGGGATGGTGAGGCCGACCGCGAGGCTGAGCGTGTAGAGGCCGTTGACGATTCGCTCGCCGAACTGGGTGTCGGCGGCGAACTCGGCGTCGAGGTGCAGCGGCTGCTGGTTCATCGTCATGTCGCAGAACTGCTGGTTGTCCGCCTCGGAGACGGTGCGGCGCTTGTCGTGCTCGATGGTCTCGCCGACCTCGAGTTCCTCGTAGTAGCGTCCCGCCATGGACGAGAGCCCGCGGCCGTCATCCTTAAATCCGCCGAAATCGCGGCCGTCAGGCTTTTAGGACGGTGTTCGGCCACCACCGTTTTTCCGTCTCCGTGAGTCGACCCGGACATGTCAGGACAGTACCTGCGTGCAGGGGCACTGGCAGCCGTCGTCGTCACGGCCGCGGTTTTCGCGGGCGTGACGACAGCAGCATCGGCTGGCTCGATAACGGCCTCACCGAACAGCCCCGGAGAGACCGCGGAGCACACCGCGAGCGTGGTCGTCGACGGGAACGCCGTCGGTGGGTCGTGGTCGAGCTTCCAGGTCGAGTACCAGGCGACCGACGTGAGCAACGTCGGGCAGAACGACGTCACGAAGATTGGCATCGACCGTGGTGACGATTCGCCCGGCGACACAATCGACGTCAACGTCTCCGACGACCTCAGCAGCGTCAGCGCCGACAACAACGGCCACACGCTGGACGTCGGCCTCGGCGGCAACTACAACCTCCAGCAGAACGACGAACTCGTCGTCGTCTACGGGAACGCCCAGAACCCGAGTGCAGGTGACTACGACGTGACGCTACACGCGAACTACCAGAGCGCCGACGAGACCGACACCGCGACGCTGTCCATCGAGTCGGACACCACGACGACCACGACAGCGACCACCACGCAGACGCCGACCACGACGACTGCGGCCCAGACCACTACGCAGACCACGGCGACCACGACCGCAACCACGCAGGACGACGCTGACGACGCGACGTTTGGCTCGGACTCGGGCGTGAGCCTCGTGCGAGGCGGCCAGCCGTACGTGGGCGCGAGCCCCGACACCGCGAACGAGACGGCGACGCACGCGGCGATAGCCGTCGTCGACGCCGAGCTGGGCGACTCCTCGTGGACCGGGCTCGAAGTCAACTACAGCGGGACCGGAACCGACGTGAGCAACGTCGACCAGGGCGACGTCGTCACGGTCGGCATCGACCGCGGTGACGACGCGGCGAACACTACGGTCGACCAGACGTACGCGGCGTCGCTCGGCGAGGTCAGCGGGAGCGACGACGGCGAGACGCTGACGTTCGGGTTCGACGGGGACTACGAACTCCAGGAGGGCGACCAGGTCGTGGTCGTCTACGAGGGCGTCCAGAACCCCGACGCGGGCGACTACTCGGTCGGCATCGACGTCAACCCGCAGACCGACGGCGGGGCGGTGACCGCGTCGCTGGACGTGACCGAGGAGACCACGACGACCGCCACCGCGACGGCGGAGCCGACAGCGACGGAGACGGCGGAACCGACGCCGACGCAGACGCAGACCGACGCGCCGGCGACCACGGCGAACTCGACGCCGTCGGAGTCGCCCGGATTCGGCACGGTTGCGGCTGTCGTCGCGCTCGCCGCCGCGGCCGCGCTGCTCGTGCGCCGATAGACATACAAGCGGCCGGGGCGACCCCCCGGCATGGCTCGACGCAGCGTGCTGTTCTCACCGGGCGACCGGCCGGAGTTACTCAGGAAGGCGCCGGGGACGGGCGCCGACGTCGTCGTCTTCGACCTCGAGGACGCGGTGGCGCCGGCGCAGAAGACGGAGGCGCGGACGGCGGTCCAGTCGGTGCTCTCGGGCCCAGAGTTCGACCCGGGCTGCGAGGTCTGCGTGCGCGTGAACCCGGTTGGAGCGGGCGCAGGCGCCGACGTAGAGACCGTGATCGCGGGCGAGAACCCGCGGCTGGACGCGGTGATGCTCCCGAAGGCGCGCTCCGCGGAGAACGTGGACACGCTCGGCCGACTGCTCGACGAGCGCGGCTACGACGTACCGGTGCTGGCGCTCGTGGAGTCCGCGCGCGGCGTCCTGCACGCCGAGGAGATCGCGGACGCCGGGCCGACGGACGCGCTCCTGTTCGGCGCGGAGGACCTCTCCGCGGACGTCGGTGCGACGCGGACCGACGAGGGGTTAGAGGTTCTCCACGCGCGCGAGGAGGTCGTGCTCGCCGCGGCAGCAGCGGGCGTGGACGCGATAGACACGGTGTACACGGACATCGAGGACACCGAGGGGCTCGCCGAGGAGACCGCGTTCGCCGCGCAGCTCGGCTACGACGGGAAGATGGCGATACACCCGGGGCAGGTCCCAGTCGTCAACGACGCGTTCACGCCCGCCGCCGAGGACGTCGAGTGGGCCGAGCGCGTGCTGACAGCGAGAGAAGAAGCCGACGAGGAGGGTCGCGGCGTGTTCCGCGTGGACGGCGAGATGGTGGACGCGCCGCTGGTCGCGCAGGCCGAGCGGATACTGGCGCGAGCGCGCGCCGCGGACAGTAACGATTGACGGCGCCGACGGGCATATCATGATAAGGGTTCCGCCACGCTTTTGCTGAGCGACGGAGACGACTCCACTAATGGCCGAAACCAACCCGTTCGAGAGCCTACAGGAGCAGCTCGACGACGCGAGCGAGCACCTCGACGTCCGGGACGACGTCCTCGAACGCCTCAAACAACCCGAGCGAGTGCTGGAAATGACCCTCTCCGTGGAGATGGACGACGGCTCCGTCGAGACGTTCAACGCCTACCGGTCGCAGTTCAACGGCGACCGCGGGCCGTACAAGGGCGGCATCCGCTACCACCCGGGCGTCGACCGCGCCGAGGTGAAGGCGCTCTCGGGCTGGATGGTGTACAAGACCGCCGTCGTCGACATCCCGTACGGCGGCGGGAAGGGCGGCATCGAACTGGACCCCAGCGACTACTCCGAGAGCGAGCTCGAACGCATCACGCGGTCGTTCGCGGCGGAGATCCGCCCGCTCATCGGCGAGGACAAGGACGTGCCCGCGCCCGACGTGAACACGGGCCAGCGGGAGATGAACTGGATCAAAGACACCTACGAGACCCTCGAGAACACCACTGCGCCGGGCGTCATCACGGGGAAGGCGCTGGAGAACGGCGGCAGCAAGGGCCGCGTCGAGGCGACCGGGCGCTCGACGATGTTCGCCGCGCGCGAGGTGTTCGACTACCTCGGCAAGGACCTGGCGGACGCGACTGTCGCCGTGCAGGGGTACGGGAACGCGGGCTCCGTGGCGGCCAACCTCATCGAGGACCTCGGCGCGGACGTCGTCGCCGTCTCGGACTCCTCGGGCGCCATCTACGACCCCGAGGGGTTCGACACGCGCCACGTCAAGGACTTCAAGCGCGACACCGGCAGCGTCGCCGGCTACGACGGCGCCGCCGAGGAGTTCGGCAACGACGACCTGCTCACGCTCGACGTCGACCTGCTCGTACCCGCCGCCCTGGAGAACGCGATCGACGCCGACCTCGCCGAGGACGTCCAGGCCGACGTCGTCGTCGAGGCCGCGAACGGTCCGCTCACGCCGGACGCCGACGACGTGCTCACCGAGAAGAACGTCCACGTCGTCCCGGACATCCTCGCGAACGCGGGCGGCGTCACCGTCTCGTACTTCGAGTGGGTGCAGAACCGCCAGCGCTTCCAGTGGACCGAACAGCGCGTCAACGAGGAGCTGGAGGCGGTCATCACGGACGCCTTCGACGCGATGATCGACGCTTACGAGGACAGCGACGTCCCGAACCTCCGCACCGCCGCGTACGTCGTCGCCGTCCGGCGCGTCGTCGACGCCTACGAGGGCAGCGGCACGTGGCCGTAACGGACTGACGAACGCCACGACCCGACATCCTCCGTTCTCCTCTGCAGACGTACACTTCGACCGTCGTCGACGGGGACGCGGCTGCCCGCGAGGGCAGCGTCGACGAGAACTGAGAACCAGAGCGGGCTACAGGTAGCCTTCGTCGGCGAGGCGCTCGACGGCTTCTTCGAGCCGCTCGGTGCTCGCCGCGTACGAGATGCGCGCGTAGCCCGGCGTGCCGAACGCGCTCCCCGGGACGGTCGCGACGTTGGCGTCGCGGAGCGCGTCCTTGCACCACTGCTCGTCGTCCTCGTCGACGGGCACCATCACGTAGAACGCGCCGTCCGGCTCGGGGACGTCCGTGCCGTGCTCGGCGAACAGTTCGAGCAGGCGCTCTTTACGGGATTCGAACGCCTCGACCATCTCCTCGACGGACTCGTCGGTGTTCTGGAGGGCTTCGACGCCCGCGTGCTGGACGAAGTTCGTCGCCGACGAGACGGAGTGGGAGTGGACCTTCCCCGCCTGGTCGATCAGCTCCTCGGGCCCCGCGAGATAGCCCAGCCGCCAGCCCGTCATCGCGTACGCCTTCGAGAAGCCGTTGATGGTGACGGTGCGCTCGAACATCCCGTCGAGGGCGGCGAGGCTGACGTGCTCGCGGCCGTAGTTGATGTGCTGGTAGATCTCGTCCGAGATGACCGTCACGTCGTGCTCGACGGCGAGGTCGCGGACGGCCTCCATCGCCTCCCGGGAGTACACCGACCCCGAGGGGTTGCTCGGCGAGTTCACGACCAGCAGCTCCGTGTCGTCGGAGACGGTGGCTTCGAGGTCGTCGAGCGCCGGCTCCAGCTGGAAGTCGTGGGGCGCGAGGTCCACGCGGGAGAGCTCCGCGCCGGCGATCTTCGCCATCGCCTCGTAGGACACCCACGCCGGGTCCAGCAGCACGACCTCGTCGCCGTCGTCGGCGAGCGCCTGGAACGTCTCGAACAGCGCCTGCTTCGCGCCCGGCGTCACGATGACGTTGCCGGCCTCGTAGTCGATGCCGTCGTCCCGGAGCTTCGCCGCGACGGCCTCCCGGAGCGCCGGGATGCCGTTCGAGGACGTGTACCCCGTCTCGCCGGCTTCCAGCGCCTCCTCGGCGGCGTCCTTGACGTTCTGCGGCGTGTCGAAGTCGGGTTCGCCGACCGAGAGGTCGATGACGTCCGCGCCCTCGGCTTCGAGTTCGTTCGCGAGGTTGCTGACCGCGAGCGTCGCGCTCGGTTCCACTCGTCGTACCCTGTCGGTGAAGTCCATGTTTAGAGTTCCTCCGCGAGGTGAATCGCACTGTCTACCGCTTCCGCTCCCTTCTCGACGCGTTCGCGCGCCTCCGCCCCCGACATCCCCGGCCCCGCCACGCCGAACGCGACCGGCGTGTCGCGGTCGAGGCTGACGTCGGTGAGCTTCTGGGCGGTCGCGTGCGCGATGACCTGGTCGTGGTCGGTGTCGCCCGTGACGATGGCGCCGACGACCGCGACGGCGTCGACGTCGTCGCGGCGCGCGAGCCGGTCGGCGGCCAGCGGGGCGTCGTACGCCCCTGGCACGGACACCACGTCGACGACGTCGGCGCCCGCGTCGGCGGCCGTCTCGCGGGCGGCCGACTCCATCTGTTCGGTGACGCTGCGGTTGAACTCCGCAACGACGAGCCCGAGCGCTACCATGTTCGTTGGCACTCCCGGGGCGGATAAAGGCCTACCGTTCCGGGCTGTTCCCGCGAACCCACAGGTTTGTATGCACCCCGTTCCGTTTGGCGAACGAGATGCCCTCCCACGGACGCCGCCGGGTCGCCGCAGCCGTCGCCGCCGCGGTGTTGCTCGCGCTCGCGCTGCGGTTCGTCGCGCTCGGCGACCGAATCTTCCACTGGGACGAGGCGCGCGTCGGCTACTGGGTGCTCCAGTACGCCGCGTCCGGCGAGTGGTCGTACCGCGCCATCGTCCACGGCCCGTTCCTCTTCCACGTCGACGAGTGGCTGTTCGGCGTCTTCGGCGCCAGTGACGCCGTGGCCCGCGCGCCGGTCGCGCTCGTCGGCGGCCTGCTGCCCGCGACGGCGTGGCTGTTCCGCACGCGCCTCGACGACGTGGAAGTCGCCGCGCTGGCCGCCCTGCTCGCGCTCAACCCCGTGCTCGTCTACTACTCGCGGTTCATGCGCAACGACGTGCTCGTCGCGGCGTTCAGCCTCGCGGCGCTCGGGCTCGCGGTGCGCGCGCTCGACACCCGCCGCGGCGGCTACCTCGTCGCCGCGGGCGCGGTGCTCGGGCTGGCGTTCACCACGAAGGAGAACGCGCTCGTCTACGTCGGGATGTTCGCCGGTGCGAGCGCGCTCCTCCTCGACGAGCGGCTGTTCACGGCCCGCGAGCGCAGCGCGTCGTGGGAGAGCGAACTCCACGACAGCATCCGTAGCGTGGGCAGCGGCCTGCTCGCGTGGCGGCGCGCCGTCGCGGGCGGCGCGCTCGCGTTCCTCGTCGTCACCGTCGTCTTCTACGCGCCGCGACCGGAGTTTTACGCTGCGTTCGGAGATCCGACGCGGCTCCCCGAAGTGATTGCGGCGGGCACGGCCGGCGCGTGGGGGGAGTTCTGGGGGACGTGGGGCACGAGCGGCAGCGTCTCCCGCGAGCACAGCTACGTCGCGTTCCTCGTGGACGCGGTGCGGACGCTCGGCGCGGCGTCGCTGATGCTCGTCGCGGCCGCCGTCGTCGGCTTCCTCGCGGAGCGCTACGTCGCCGACGAGCCCCGTGACTTCGTGCTGTTCGCGGCCTACTGGGCGATCGCATCCGTCATCGTCTACCCCGCCGTGACGGACATCTCCGGGCACTGGTCGGTCGTGCACGCGGTCGTCCCGATGGCGGTTCCCGCAGCGGTCGGCGTGCGCGTCGTCGCGGACCGCGGCCGCTCGGCCTACCGGAGCGACGACCGCGTGGGCGTCGCGCTCGCCGCGCTCGTGCTGCTCGCGGCGGTCGCGCAGATGGGCGCGGTCACGGCGGAGACGTCGTACCTGATGCCCCAGGACCAGGACAACGAGCTCGTACAGTTCGGCCAGCCGGGCAGCGACATGCGGGCGACGCTCGACCGCGTCGAGCGAATCGCGCCCGCGAACGACGGCACCGACGTGCTCTACTACGGGAGCCACTTCCACGTCGCGACCGACTACGACCCCACCGACCCGGCGAGCGTCTCGGGGACGGACTGGTTCAATCGGCTGCCGCTGCCGTGGTACACCGAGCGCGCGGGCGCGGTGACAGACTCGACGACGCGGCTCACCGCGCCCGAAACGGCCGCCGAGAACGACACGGTCAGCGTCGCGACGACGGACGCGCCGGTCGTGATAACGCGAGCGGAACACTACGAGGACGTCCGGGAGCAGCTCGGCGACGAGTACGAGGGGTGGACGTACGAGCTCACCGCGCGGAACACGGTCGTCGTCGTGTTCGTGGACACCGAGGCCGAGGGGTTCGCCGAACCCGCCACGGATTGACCACGAACGTGGATACGAGGCGGTCGAGTTCGGCAATTCTTATGCAGGTGTAGGCGGAAGTCGCGGGTGATGACGGTACCCGTTCCCGGAGCGACAGTCGGGGTCGTCGGCGGCGGCCAGCTCGGCCGGATGCTCGCCGAGGCCGCGAGCCCGCTGGGCGTCGAGGTCGTCGTCCTCGACCCCACGCCGGACTGCCCGGCGTGCCCGCCGGCCGCCGACCAGATCGTCGCCGAGTTCGACGACGACGAGGCCGTCCGCGAGCTCGCCGAACGCGCGGACGTACTCACGTACGAGATCGAGCTCGCGGACCCCGCGGCGCTCGCCGACGTCAGCGAGGAGACCGGCGTGCCCGTCCACCCCTCCCCGAGGACGCTGGAGACGATCCAGGACAAGCTCGTGCAGGACCGCGCGTACGCCGACGCCGACATCCCGGTGCCGGCGTTCCGCGCGGTCGACGACGCCGACGGCCTCGAAGCCGCGTTCGACGACCTCGGTCGGCCGCTGATGTTGAAGATGCGCACCGGCGGCTACGACGGCCGCGGGAACGCGCCCGTCGAATCGGTCGCGGAGGCCCGGGAGACGTTCGACGGCATCGGGGACATGGTCGCCGAGGAGCTCGTCGACTTCGACCGGGAGCTGTCGGTCATCGCCGCCAGCGGCGACGGCGAGACGGCGACGTTCCCCGTCGCGGAGAACGTCCACGAGGCCGAGATTCTCCGCGAGTCCGTGGTGCCCGCGCGCACCGGCGAGAGCGTCCGCGAGGAGGCGACCGAAGTGGCCCGGGACGTCCTCGACGCACTCGACGGCCGCGGCGTCTTCGGCGTCGAGCTGTTCGAGGCCGACGGCCGAATTCTCGTCAACGAGGTGGCGCCACGGCCGCACAACTCCGGGCACTACACCATCGAGGGCTGTCACACCTCGCAGTTCGAGCAGTTCGCCCGCGCGCTCTGCGGGCTCCCGCTCGGGGACACAGGGCTCCGCCAGCCGACCGTGATGGCGAACGTGCTCGGCGACCCGGACGCCGAGGAGCGCCCCGCCGAGCTGGACGGCGTGCCGAGCGCGCTCCGCGACGACCGCGTCGCGCTCCACTGGTACGGCAAGCGCGACGTGCGGCCGCTCCGGAAGATGGGGCACGTCACCGTCGGCGGCGACGACCGCGGCGAACTCCTGATGCGTGCGCGTGCCGCCCGCGACGCGCTCTCCTTCACTCCAGACCAATGACCACAGTCCAAGACCTCGTCGACCTGTTCGAATCGGAAGCCGACCGCGACCGCCCCAGCGAGGAGACCCCGGACGTGGGCATCGTCATGGGCAGCGACAGCGACCTCGACGTGATGGCGGGCGCTCACGACGCGCTCACCGACCTCGGCTTCGAAGAAGTCACCGACTACGACGACCCGCCGTCGGGGTACTCCTTCGAGTCGTGGGTCGTCTCCGCCCACCGGACGCCGGACCTCATGTACGCGTACGCGCAGACCGCCGCCGACCGCGGCCTCGACGTCATCGTCGCCGGCGCCGGCGGGAAGTCCGCGGACCTCCCGAACATGACCGCCTCGTTGGCGTACCCGATTCCGGTCGTCGGCGTCCCCGTCCAGGAGAAGTCCGTCGACTCCGTCATCGGGATGCCCACCGGTGCGCCGATCACGGCCGTCGACGCCGGGAAGTCCTACAACGCCGGCCTCTCGGCCGCGCAGTTCCTCGCGACCAGCGACGACGACCTCGCCCAGCGGCTCCGGGACCTCCACGCCGAGCAGAGCGACGGCGTCGCCGGCGTCTCTCGCGAACTCCACGAACGCGGGACGCCGGGGTTCCGCGCTACCCGAGAGTAGGCGCTCACCTCCGCGACCGCGATTGCCGTAGTCGGGCTGAAACTCGGGAATTTCAGCGCGTGCGGGCGTGCGAGCATAAATCAACGTTTATGGGCGTGCGGTCCAAACTCTCGCTCGTCACGGAGACACTCCTATGAATCCATGGATCGCCATCGGTATGTTGGCGCTCGTGGGCATCCTCATCCCGGTCTCGATGATGATGGTGTCCTCGCTACTGCGCCCGACCGTACCCGAACAAGGGAAGCGAGCCACCTACGAGAGTGGCGAAGTTCCCACGAAGAACGCGCGCGTCCAGTTCAACATCCAGTACTACATGGTCGCGCTGCTGTTCCTCGTGTTCGACATCGAAACCGTTCTCATCTTCCCGTGGACCGTTATCTACCAGGACGCCGTCCAGTCCGCCGGCCTGACTCGCGCGCTGCTGCCGATGCTCGTCTTCATCGGCGTGCTCGTCGTCGGGCTCGCGTGGGCGTGGCGGAAGGGCGTCGTCCAGTGGGTGCGGGCACCGCGGTACCAAGCAAAAACACATGAGTAGTGACCAACCACGCGACAGCATTACGGGAGCCAGCGAGCCGCTAACCGAGACCCGCGACGCCCGAATGGGGGAGGGCGTCGACAGCCGGTTCAACTCGAAGCTCCGGGAGGCGTTCGGCTCGACGCCGTTCATCCTCACGAAGTTCGACAAGTTCATGAACTGGGTCCGGGGGTCGAGCATGTTCATGCTGCAGTTCGGTATCGCGTGCTGCAGCATCGAGATGATGCACACGTACTCGGTCAAGCACGACCTCGACCGCTTCCACGCGGGCGTCCCCCGCGCGTCGCCGCGGCAGGCCGACGTCATCATCGTGCCGGGGACCATCGTCTCGAAGTTCGCCCCGCGCATGAAGCGCGTCTACGACCAGATGCCCGAGCCGAAGTTCGTCGTCGGCATGGGCAACTGCACGGCCTCCGGCGGCCCGTTCCAGGAGGGGTACAACGTCGTGAAGGGCGCCGAGGAGGTCATCCCGGTCGACATCCAGATTCCGGGCTGCCCGCCGCGGCCGGAGGCGCTCGTCTACGGCGTCGCGAAGCTCCAGGAGCGCATCGCCAACGGCGAAGCGGCGCCGGTGACGGTGAAACCCTACGAGCTCGAGGAGTTCGGCGACCTCGACCGCGACGAGTTCGTCCAGGAGCTCGCCGACGAGATCGACGAGGAGACCCTCGTCATGCGCTACAACTGGGCTGATTCACCATGAGCACGTACGACAAACGCAACGTCCAGCCGCCGACGACGGAGGCCGGCGACGTCGACGGCGACGCCATCGCGGACCTGCTCGGCGACCACGTCCTCGACCGCGAGGACCACCTGAACGCGCCCGCGTACGTCGTCCGCGCGGACGCCGTCCAGGACGTCCTCCAGACGCTGAAGGACGACGCCGGGTTCGACCACCTCTCGTGTCTCACCGCCGAAGAGCACGAGGACCGCTTCGAGAGCATCTACCACCTCAAACAGTACGACGACCCGACCAACGAGGTCAGCGTCGTCGTGCCGACGCCCCGCGAGAACCCGGTCAGCGAGAGCGCCGAACCGGTGTTCCGCACGGCCGACTGGCACGAGCGGGAGGCCTACGACCTCGTCGGCGTCCAGTACGAGGACCACCCGAACCTCGAACGCATCCTGCTCCCGGAGACGTGGCAGGGCCACCCGCTCGGGCAGGACTACAACCAGAACAAGCCCCAGATCGTCACGTTCGACGAGAACAAGAATCCCCTAGAGGAGGACTACCGCGGCGGCGAGGACTCGGACACGATGTTCCTCAACATCGGCCCCCACCACCCCGCCACGCACGGCGTCCTCCACGTCGAGACGGTGCTGGACGGCGAGACGGTCGCGGACGTCAACCCCGACATCGGCTACCTCCACCGCTGCGAGGAGCAGATGGCCCAGAACGGCACGTACCGCTACCAGATCATGCCGTATCCGGACCGCTGGGACTACGGCCCGGGCGGCATCATCAACGAGTGGGCGTACGCGCGCGCCGCCGAGGACCTCGCGGACATCGAGGTGCCCGAGTACGCGCAGGTGCTCCGGACGATGGGCTCGGAGCTCTGCCGCATCGCCTGCCACCTGCTCGCCACCGCGACGTTCGCGCTGGACCTCTACGGCGACTTCACCGCCATCTTCATGTACGGGATGCGGGACCGGGAGATCGTCCAGAACCTCCTGGAGGACCTCACCGGCCAGCGGATGATGTTCAACTACCTCCGGCTGGGCGGGGTCGTCTGGGACGTCCCCGAGCCCCGCGAGGAGTTCTTCGAGAACGTCCGGGACTTCCTCGACGACCTCCCGGCGAAGCTCGACGAGTACCACGACCTCATCACGTCCAACGAGATCTTCCAGTCGCGGTGCGTCGACACCGGCTACCTCGCCCCCGAAGTCGCGAAGGACTACGGCGTCACGGGCCCGGTCGCCCGCGGCTCCGGCATCGACTACGACATCCGGCGCGACGACCCCTACGGCTACTACGAGGAGCTGGAGTGGGACGTCGTCACGGAGGACGGGGGCGACAACTTCGCTCGCCTGCTCGTCCGCATGCGGGAGATCGAGGAGTCCGCCCGCATCATCGAGCAGTGCGTCGACCTGCTGGAGGACTGGCCGGAGGACGACCGCGAGATTCAGGCCAACGTCCCCCGCACCCTCAAGCCGGAGGCCGGCAAGGAGACCTACCGCTCCGTCGAGGGCGCGAAGGGCGAACTCGGCATCTACATCCGCGCCGACGGCACCGACAAGCCCGGGCGCTTCAAGATCCGCAGCCCGGCGTTCAGCAACCTCTCCGCGCTCAAGGAGATGTCCACCGGGGAGTACGTCCCCGACCTCATCGCGACGCTGGGCAGCCTCGACGTGATTCTCGGGGAGGTGGACCGATAGATGTCGACCGCAACGCCGCTCCCGGACACCATCAACGACATCCTGGGCATCGGCGGGCTCGCCGGGGAGCTGCTGTCGATGCTGCTGGCGGCCGCGCTCGTCGGCACCATCATGCTGACGATGACGGCGTTCGCGGGCCCGTGGGCGAAGCGGAAGATCACCGCGGCGTTCACCGACCGCATCTCCGTCAACCGCATCGGCCCGATGGGGCTCGGGACCATCATCGTCGACGCCGTCCGCCTGCTCTCGAAGGAACTCATCATCCCCGAGGAGGCCGACAGGCCCGCGTTCGACATCGCGCCGCTCGTGCTCGCGGGGTCGGCGCTGCTCGCGTTCGCCGTGATTCCGATGGGCAGCGGCATCCACCTCGCGGACCCCGAGACCGGACTCGTGTTCGTGTTCGCGATCGCGTCGATCGCGAGCCTCGGCCTCCTGATGGGCGGGTACGCGTCGAACAACAAGTACAGCCTCCTCGGCGGCCTGCGCGCCGTCGCGCAGAACATCGCCTACGAGATCCCGCTCGTCGTCACCGCGGCCTCCGTCGTGCTGTTCACGGGGTCGCTGCAGATGAGCGAGATCGTCGCGGTCCAGACCGCGGAACTGGTGACCGTCGCCGGCATCCGGATTCCGGCGTGGTTCGCGTTCGTGAACCCGTTCGCGTTCGTGCTGTTCATGATCGCGAACCTCGCCGAGATCGGGCGGAACCCGTTCGACACGCCCGAGGCGCCGACCGAGATCGTCGGCGGCTACCAGACGGAGTACTCCTCGGTGTACTTCGTGCTGTTCTACCTCGGGGAGTTCATCCACATCTTCCTCGGCGGCGCCATCGCGACGACGCTGTTCCTCGGCGGGCCCTCGGGGCCGTTCCTCCCCGGGTTCGTCTGGTTCACGATCAAGATCTGGGCGGTGTTCATCTTCACGCAGTGGTGCCGCTCGGCGGTCCCGCGCGTGCGCATCGACCAGATCATCGAGATCGGCTGGAAGGGCCTGCTGGTCCTTTCGTTCGCTAATCTCGTGCTCACTGCGGTAATCCTCGGGGTGACCGGACTATGATTGGACTACTCAAAGGGATGGCAACGACGATGAAACACGCACTCGACGGCGACACGTTCACCGTCGAGTACCCGGAGGAAGCGCCCGAAGTCAGCCCGCGCTTCCGCGGAATCCACAAGTTCAGCCAGGAGCGCTGCATCTGGTGTCGCCAGTGCGAGAACGTCTGCCCGAACGACACCATCCAGATCGTCACGGACAAGCAGCGCAACGGCGAGCAGTACAACCTCCACGTCGGCCAGTGCATCTACTGCCGGCTCTGCGAGGAGGTCTGTCCGGTGGACGCGATCCTCCTCACGGAGAACTTCGAGTTCACCGGGGACACGAAACACGACCTCGTGTTCAACAAAGAACAGCTGAAGAACGTGCCGTGGTACAACGACCTCGACCCGCTGGCGTCCCGCGAGCCCGACAGGGGCGCGTGGGTCGGCGAAGGCGAAGGCGAGGTCGACTACCAGTAGTCGCGCGCCCGTCTCGAAACCTACAAAGGGCGTATTTGCGAACCACAAGGTGACTGAAATGACGACAGCAACAATCGCGTTCGGACTGTTCGCGCTGCTCACAGTAGCGTGCAGTCTCGGCGCTGTCCTGGTGCGGGACGTGTGGCACTCCGCGCTGCTGCTCGGCGGCTCACTGATGAGCTTCGCCGTGCACTACGTGATGTTACAGGCGGAGTTCGTCGCCGCGATGCAGATTCTCGTCTACGTCGGCGGCGTCCTCATCCTCATCACGTTCGCAGTGATGCTCACGCGTCAAACGGGAGGTATCGGCGAGGTGACCAACATATGACGACGCGACCGCAGCTCCGCGACCCGTCGACGTTCGTGACGGGCATCGTCGCGGTGGCGCTGTTCGTCGTGTTCGCGGCGGTGTTCCTCAACGCCGGGTTCGGGGGCGCCGTCGGGTTCGGCGCGGACGTGAACATCACGGCCTCGATCGGCTACGCGCTGATGGGGCTGCTGGACGTCGCTGGCGAGAACACCGCCGGCAGCGAGGGGTTCCTCGCCGCGTTCATCATCGTCGCGCTGCTGCTGGACGCGGCCCTCGAAGGGTCCGTGCTGCTGGCGACCCGCGACTCCGAAGGAGGTGACGGCGAGTAATGGCGGTCGCCGTCGAGTACTACCTCCTGCTGTCCGCGGCCGTGTTCTGCACGGGCGTGTTCGGCATCCTCACGCGCGAGAACGCGCTCATGTTCCTCATCAGCGTCGAGCTGATGCTGAACGCCGCGAACATCAACCTCGTGGCGTTCTCGCACTTCTACGGCAACGTCACGGGCCAGGTGTTCAGCCTGTTCGTGATGGCGCTGGCGGCCGCCGAGGTCGCGATCGGCCTCGGCATCGTGCTCGTGTTGTACCGTAACTTCGACGAAGTCGACGTGCGGAACGCCACGACGATGAGGTGGTAAGATGGTAGGAGCAATGGACTTCACGCCCGCGATTCCGCTGCTGCCGTTCGCCGCGTTCCTCGTGGCGCTGCTCGTTGGCCACTTCGCGCCCCGCCTGCTGCCGAAGGGCGGCGCGATTCCCGGCATCCTCGCGACCGCCGGGTCGCTGCTGTTGTCCCTCTGGGCGTTCCTGACGGTCAGCGGCGGCGACTACTACGCGCAGGACATCTACACGTGGGTCGTCGGTCAGGAGACGTTCAGTCTGCACTTCGGCATCCTCGTGGACCCGCTGTCCGCGATGATGCTGGTCATCGTCTCCCTGGTCGCCGTCCTCGTGCACGTGTTCAGCCTCGGGTACATGAACGATGAGGGCGAGACCGGCCTCCCGCGGTACTACGCCGGCCTCGGCCTGTTCACGTTCTCGATGCTGTCGTTCGTCGTCGCGGACAACCTCCTGATGGCGTTCATGTTCTTCGAGCTGGTCGGGCTCTGCTCGTTCCTGCTCATCGGGTTCCACTTCCGCGAGCCCGGCCCGCCGAGCGCCGCGAAGAAGGCGTTCCTCGTGACGCGCTTCGGGGACTACTTCTTCCTCATCGGCGTCGTCGGCGTCCTCGCGACGTTCGGCACCGCGCGCTTCGTCGCGGTCGGTGACGGCGTCGAGAGCTTCCCGCACCTCGCCGAGCAGGCGCTCGCCGCGGCGGGCGGCGAGGGATCGATGCCCGAGCAGGTCGGGAGCTTCCTCGACGTGGTCGGCCTGGGCGCCCAGACGTGGTTCGCGATTCTCGGGCTGCTCGTGCTCGGCGGCGTCGTCGGGAAGTCCGCGCAGTTCCCGCTGCACACGTGGCTGCCGGACGCGATGGAGGGCCCGACGCCCGTCTCCGCGCTCATCCACGCCGCGACGATGGTGGCGGCCGGCGTCTACCTCGTCGCGCGCATGTACGGCTTCTACGCGCTGCTCCCGACCGTCCTCGCGATCATCGCGCTGATCGGCGGGTTCACCGCGCTGTTCGCCGCGTCGATGGGCGTCGTGAAAGACGAGCTCAAGCAGGTGCTGGCGTACTCGACGATCAGCCAGTACGGCTACATGATGCTCGGGCTCGGCACCGGCGGCTACATCGCCGCGACCTTCCACCTGATGACCCACGCGTTCTTCAAGGCGCTGCTGTTCCTCGGCGCCGGGTCGGTCATCATCGCGATGCATCACAACGAGGACATGTGGGACATGGGCGGCCTCAAGGAGAAGATGCCCGTGACCTACTACACGTTCCTCGCCGGCAGCCTCGCGCTGGCCGGCATCGTGCCGTTCTCGGGCTTCTGGTCGAAAGACGAGATCCTCTACGAGGCGCTCATCTACGGCGTCGGCGGCAACCAGATCCTGCTCGCCGGCTGGGCGATGGGGCTGCTCGCGGTGTTCTTCACGGGCTTCTACACGTTCCGGATGGTGTTCCTCACCTTCCACGGCGACGCCCGCAGCGACACCGCCCGCGACCCCCACGGCGTGCGCTGGAACGTCAAGCTCCCGCTCGTCGTGCTCGGCATCCTCGCGACCGTCATCGGCCTCGTGAACATGGCGCCGGTCGCCGAACTCACGGGCCTCCACATCGACTACCTCCACCAGTGGCTGGTGATCCCCGAGAGCAGTCAGTTCGCGAACCTCGGGTACGAGCACTACCACCACCTGCTGGAGGACTTCTCCGGCTACCACGCGGCCGACATCGGCGCGCTGATTCCGGCCGCCGTCTCGCTGGCGCTCGCGTTCGGCGGCGCCGGCCTCGCGTGGGCGCTGTACAACGTCGACTCGCCGACCGAGCACACCGAGAAGCTCGGCGGCGCGAAGACCGTGCTGTACAACAACTACTACCAGGACGAGTACCAGGTGTGGCTCGCGGAGAGCGTCACGCTGCCGCTCGCCCGCGCCGCCGACACGTTCGACCAGGGCATCATCGACGGCGTCGTCAACGGCGTCAGCAGCGTGAGCCTGTTCGCCGGCGGCCGCATCAAGCGGATCCAGGACGGCCTCGTGACGCACTACGCGTTCCTGCTGTCGCTGAGCCTGGTCGTGCTCCTGGTGGCCTTCGGCCTCCTTGGGGGGTGGTTCTGAATGTTGATTGAAGCACTCATCGCCGTCACGTTCCTCTCGGCGTTCGCCGTCATGCTCGCGCCCGACCGAATCGCGGGCAAGCTGGCGTTCGCCCTGAGCCTGCTCCCCACCGCGGGGAGCCTCTGGATGTACGCGCAGTTCGACGGGAGCGGCAACGCGCTCTTCGAGAGCGGGTCGCTCGCGTTCGAGACGACCGCGCGGTGGATCAGCGTCGGTCCGTACGCGCTCAACTGGCACGTCGGCCTCGACGGCATCAGCATGCCGCTGGTCGTGCTGTCGACGCTGCTGACGTCGCTGGCCATCCTGAGCGCGTGGACGCCGATCCAGGAGCGCCAGAGCCAGTTCTACTCCCTGATGCTGTTCATGCTGGGGAGCCTGCTCGGCGTGTTCACCGCGCTGGACTTCTTCGTCTGGTTCGTGTTCTGGGAGTTCGTCCTCGTGCCGATGTACTTCCTCATCGGCATCTGGGGCGGCCCGCGGCGGAAGTACGCCGCGATCAAGTTCTTCGTGTACACGAACGTCGCCAGCCTCCTGATGTTCATCGGGTTCGTGGCGCTCGTGTTCGCGCTCCCGATCCAGTCGATGGACCTGCCGACGGTCGCCGCGGCGCTCGAAGCCGGTAACTTCCAGACGACGTACGGCCTCGGCGCGGAGACGCTGAAGGTCGTCGCGTTCTTCGCGATGTTCATCGGGTTCGCGGTGAAGGTCCCGATGGTCCCCCTGCACACGTGGCTGCCGGACGCCCACGTGCAGGCCCCGACGCCGGCGTCCGTGATGCTGGCCGGGGTGCTCCTGAAGATGGGGACGTACGCGCTGCTGCGGTTCAACTTCACGCTGCTGCCGGGCGTCGCGCGGGACTTCGCGGTGCTCATCGCCGCCGTCGCCGTCGTGTCGGTCATCTACGGCGCGATGCTCGCGCTCGCCCAGCAGGACCTCAAGCGCATCGTCGCGTACTCCTCGGTGTCCTCGATGGGGTACGTGCTGCTCGGGCTCGTGGCGTACAACCACTACGGGCTCGGCGGCGCGACCTTCCAGATGGTCGCCCACGGCCTCATCTCGGGGCTGATGTTCATGTGTGTCGGCGTCATCTACAACGTCGCCCACACGCGCATGGTCGGCGACCTCTCCGGTATCGCGGACAAGATGCCGGTGACCGCGGCGGTGTTCGTCGCCGCCGCGTTCGGCTACATGGGCCTGCCGCTGATGGCGGGCTTCGCGGGCGAGCTGTTCATCTTCCTCGGCGGGATTCAGGCGACGTTCCCGTACGCCCAGCTGTTCACGGCGCTGGCGATGTTCGGCATCGTCATCGTCGCGGGCTACCTGCTGTTCGCGATGCAGCGCGTCCTCTTCGGGCCGTTCGGCGCGGACACGGACTACGACATCGTGCCCGCGGCGCCCCACGACGCGGTCGCCATCGTCGTGCTGGTGGTGCTGGTCGTCGTGCTCGGGACGGTTCCCGAGGTGTTCTACGGAATGATTCAGGACGCGGTCAACCCGATGGTCGAGCAGCTGCCGGAGGCAACCGCCTTCCTCACCGGAGGTGAGCTCTGATGGTGGAGATGCCGCCGCTGACGCCCCAGCTGGTGCTCGCGGCGACGGCCATCGTGCTGTTCGGCATCGACATCGTCGCGCCCGACGTGCGGAAGAACGGCCTGCTCGCGGGCGTGAGCGCGCTCGGCGCCGCCACCGCGGCAGGCGTGGCCGCGTGGTTCCTCGCGTCGGGCACCGGCGACTACCGCTACGTGCAGTTCGACGGCGCGCTCGTCGTGGACGCGATGAGCCTGTTCTTCGCGTTCATCGTCGGCAGCGTCGCCACGCTCGTGGTCGTCGCGAGCTACGACTACGTCAAGGACGAGGAGCACGTCGCGGAGTACTACTCGCTGGTGATGCTCGCGGCGACCGGCATGGCGCTGATGGCGTCGGCCAACAGCCTCGTGACCGCGTTCGTCGCGCTGGAGCTCTCCAGCCTCCCGTCGTACGCGCTCGTGTCGTTCCTGAAGACCGACCGCGGCAGCGTCGAAGCCGGCCTGAAGTACTTCCTCATCGGCGCGCTGTCCTCGGCGGTGCTGGCGTACGGTATCAGCCTCGTGTACGCGACCACGGGCACGCTCCTGCTGGAGGACATCGCGGCCTCCATCGCCGGCAACGAGTTCGGCGGCGTGCTCGGCCTCGGCGTACTGATGGTCGCCGGCGGGTTCGCGTTCAAGACCGCCTCCGTGCCGTTCCACTTCTGGGCGCCGGAGGCCTACGAGGGCGCGCCCGCGCCGATCAGCGCGTTCCTGTCGTCGGCGTCGAAGGCCGCCGGGTTCGCGGTCGCGTTCCGCGTGTTCACGACCGCGTTCCCGCTGGAGGTGATCGCGGCGGTGGCCATCGACTGGTCGCTGCTGTTCGCGGTGCTGGCGGTGCTGACGATGACGCTCGGTAACTTCGCGGCCGCCACCCAGGACGAGGTCAAGCGGATGCTCGCGTACTCCTCCATCGGCCACGCGGGCTACGTCCTGATGGGGCTCGCGGCGCTCCAGAGCGGCGCGACCGACGCGAACTCGTGGGTGCTCGGCGCGTCGATGACCCACCTGCTCGTCTACGGCTTCATGAACACGGGCGCGTTCCTGTTCGTCGCGCTCGTCGAGTACTGGGACGTCGGCCGGACGTTCGAGGACTACAACGGCCTCGCGACCCGCGCCCCCGTGGCGTGTGTCGCGATGACCGTGTTCATGTTCAGCCTCGCCGGCCTCCCGGTCGGCGGCGGGTTCCTCTCGAAGTACCTGCTGTTCGCGGGGACCGTCCAGGCCGGCTTCGCGTGGCTCGCGGCCATCGCGGCCATCAACAGCGCGCTGTCGCTGTACTACTACTCGCGGGTCGTCAAAGCCATCTGGATCGAGGATCCGAGCGACGACCTGACGCTGCGCGGGACGCCGACCGGCCTCTACACCGCCGTCGTCGCGGCGGCGGTCGCGACGGTCGTCCTGCTGGTGGCGTTCGACCCGGTCGCGCAGACCGCGGTCCACGCCGCCGACGTCCTGTTCGCGCTGTAGCGGGCGGGACAGCGGTACCTTTTAGCGGATCGGCGAGGTAACTGGGTAGACGAATGGTTTCTCGGCTCGTGCTCGGCTGCGGCACGACGGGCCACGCACTCGTGGACGACCTCGCTGATCGACCCGGCGAGCTGTTCGTCCTCGACGGGGACGCGAGCCGCGTGGAGTCGCTACGCAACGAGAAGGTCGCCGCCGAGCTGCGGGACGTCACGGACGCCGACGCGATCGGCGGCCTGGACCGCGACGTCGACGTGGTCGTCGCGGCCAGCGACAGCGCGTCGACCAACCGGCTCGCCGCGGCGGCCGCCCGCGAGGTGTACCCGGACGCCGAGCTCGTGGCGTTCCTCGGGTACGACGCGACCAGCGACGACCGCGAGGCCCTAGAGGGACTCGCGGACCGCGTCATCAACCCGGGCGCGGCGGTCCTCGACCACGTCGACGACGTCGCGAGCGAGGGCAGCTCCGAGCGCCTCCAGGAGTTGCGCGCGACTCTCCAGGACATCGACGGGACGCTGGGCGTGTTCATGCACGACAACCCCGACCCGGACGCCATCGCGACGGCCGTCGGGCTGGCGCGCATCGCCGACGAGTTCGGCGTGGAGACGGAGGCGTGTTACTTCGGGGAGATCTCCCACCAGGAGAACCGCGCGTTCGTCAACCTCCTCGATCTGGACGTGACCGACGTGGAGGTCGGCGACGAACTCGACCACGACGCGATCGCGCTCGTCGACCACTCCGCGCCCGGCGTCAACGACCAGCTCGACCCCGAGACGGAGGTAGACATCGTCGTCGACCACCACCCGCCGAGCGGCGACGTGGAGGCGTCGTTCGTGGACATCCGCGAGGAGCTCGGCGCGGCCAGCACCATCCTCGTGGAGTACGTCCGCGGGCTCGGACTGGAGATCGAGACGGCGGTCGCGACGGCGCTGTTGTACGGCATCCGCGTGGACACGAAGGACTTCTCGCGGGAGATCACGACCCAGGACTTCGAGGCGGGTGCGTGGCTGCTCGGCCGCGCGGACACGGACGTCCTGGAGCGCATCGAGAGCCCGTCGGTGAGCGCGGACACCCTGGACACCATCGCGCGCGCCATCCGCAACCGCGAGCTCGACGGCTCCGTGCTGGCGTCCTGCGTCGGCTCCATCGCGGACCGCGACACGCTCGCGCAGGCCGCCGACCAGCTGCTCGCGATGCGCGGCGTGACGGTGACGTTCGTCTACGGGTTCACGGGGGGCACCATCTACGTCTCCGCCCGGGCACGTGGCAACGACGTCGACCTCGGCGCGGCGCTACGGTCGGCGTTCGCCGACCAGGGGAGCGCGGGCGGCCACGCCGACATGGCGGGCGCACAGCTCCCGCTCGGGCTGTTCGACGAGGTCGGCGAGGACGCCGAGCACACGCTCACGGAGATGGTCGAGGACGTGGTGGCGACGCGCTTCTTCGACGAGATCCGCGGGGGGTGAGTTTTTCCCGGTCGCCGCGCTACGGGGACGTGATGGACTCCGCCCTCGACCACAACGGCGCGAAGCCCACGGTCGGCGACTACATGACCCGGGACGTCGCGACGGTCTCCCCGGACGACACCGTGCGGGACGTCGCGTGCCGCATCTCGGAGAGCGAGCACAACGGTTTCCCGGTGACCGAGGGCCGGCGCGTCGAGGGGTTCGTCTCCGCGCGCGACCTGTTGCTCGCCGACCCCGAGGAGCTGGTGTTCAAGGTGATGAGCGGCGACCTCATCGTCGCCCACCCCGAGATGAAGGTGACCGACGCGGCCCGCGTCATCCTGCGGTCGGGCATCCAGAAGCTGCCCGTCGTCGACGACGCGGGCAACCTCGTCGGCATCATCTCGAACTCCGACGTCATCCGCTCGCAGATCGAGCGCGCCACCCCGGAGAAAGTCGGGAAGCTCAAGCGCACGCTGGAGACGATTCACGGCATCGAGGCGACCGAGGAGCGCCGCACCGTCGGGCTCGACGGACTGGTACCGACCCAGGGGAAAGTGTACGCCGACGAGCTGGAGGGTCGCAAGTACGAACTCGAGCGCGGGCTCGCGGAGCCGCTAGTGGTCATCGACAACGGCGGCGTCGAGACGCTGCTGGCGGACGGCCACCACCGCGTGATGGCGGCCGAGCGCGCCGGCGTCGAGGAGATGGACGCGTACGTCATCGCCTTAGAGCGCCGCGTCGACCTCGGGATGGCCCGCACCGCGGACAAGGAAGGTCTGGAGTCGATTTCGGACATCGACGTCGTGGACTACGCCCACCACCCGCTCGTCGAGACCATCGAGCGCCTGCAGTGAGCCGGTAGCCGCGTTCGGTCACGCGTCCAACCGGTTCCTTCATTATTCTCCCGGCAAGATTTGGTGGCATGTACGACGACGAGGAGCTCGCCGCCATCCGCGAGGCCCGGGAAGACTGGGAGGACGACAGCCTCGACCCCGTACTGGACGCGTACGGCGAGCGCAAGGAGCGGTTCGCGACCGTCTCCAACGTGGAAGTCGACCGCCTGTACACCCCAGAGGACGTCGCGGACCTCGACTACACCGAGGACCTCGGGTTCCCCGGGGAGTTCCCGTACACGCGCGGCGTCTACCCCACGGGCTACCGCGGCCGCACGTGGACGATGCGGCAGTTCGCGGGCTTCGGCACCGCCGAGGAGACCAACGAGCGCTTCCACTACCTCATCGACGAGGGCCAGACCGGCCTCTCGACGGCGTTCGACATGCCCTCCCTGATGGGCCTGGACAGCGACGACCCGATGAGCCTCGGCGAGGTCGGCAAGGAGGGCGTCGCCGTCGACACGCTCCGCGACATGGAGATCCTCTTCGACGGCATCGACCTCGCAGAGGTCTCCACGAGCTTCACCATCAACCCGAGCGCGCCCGTAATCTACGCGATGTACCTCGCGCTCGCCGACCGGCAGGGCGTCCCCCGCGAGGAGCTCCGGGGCACCCTCCAGAACGACATGCTCAAGGAGTTCATCGCGCAGAAGGAGTGGGTCGTCCCGCCGCAGCCGAGCCTCGATCTGGTGACGGACGTCGTGGAGTACTGCGCCGCGGAGACGCCGAAGTTCCACCCTATCTCGGTCTCGGGCTACCACATCCGGGAGGCGGGCTCGACCGCGGTCCAGGAGCTCGCGTTCACGCTCGCGGACGGGTTCGCGTACGTCGAGGACGCCCTCGACCGCGGGCTCGACGTCGACGAGTTCGCGCCCCAGCTCTCCTTCTTCTTCAACGCCCACAACTCCATCTTCGAGGAGATAGCGAAGTTCCGCGCCGCCCGTCGCATCTACGCGCGCGTGATGGACGAGCGCTACGACGCCGAGGCGGAGGCCTCCAAGCGCCTGAAGTTCCACACGCAGACCGCGGGCCAGAGCCTGACCGCCCAGCAGCCGAAGAACAACATCGCCCGCGTCACCCTCCAGGCGCTGGCGGCGGTGCTCGGCGGTTCCCAGAGCGTGCACACGAACTCCTTCGACGAGGCGCACGCGCTCCCCAGCGAGGACGCCGTCCGCGTGGCGCTGCGCACCCAGCAGATCATCGCCGAGGAGTCCGGCGCCGCCGACATCGTCGACCCGCTCGGCGGGAGCTTCGCCATCGAGGCGCTCACCGACGAGGTCGAGGAGGACGCGATGGCGTACATCGACGAGATCGAGGCGATGGGCGACGGCTCGATCCGGGACGGCGTGCTCGCGGGCATCGAGGAGGGGTACTTCCACCGCGAAATCCAGGAGGCCGCCTACGAGTACCAGTCCCGCGTCGACGACGGCGAGGAGACGGTCGTCGGCGTCAACAAATACGAGGTCGAGGAGGACACCAGCCCGGAGACGCTCCACGTCGACGAGGACGCCACCCGCGAGCGCCAGCTCGGCCGGCTAGAGGACGTCAAAGCCGAGCGCGACGACGACGCCGTCGAGGCCGCGCTGGAGGACCTCCGGGAAGCCGTCCGCAGCGACGAGAACACCGTCCCGTACATCGTCGACGCGGTGAAGGCGTACGCGACGATGGGCGAGATCATGCAGGTGTTCGAGGACGAGTTCGGCGGCTACCAGGAGACCGCGGCGGTCGCTTAGAGGTACGAGGAGTCCCAGCGGGTCGCCTTCCGCTTGTTGTCACAGGACTCGCACTGGATGCGCCCCATCGAGTTCATCGACGTGTCCAGTGACCCGCAGGCCGCGCAGTAGAACCCGTAGCGGCGCTGGCGGTCCTGCGTCCGGTAGGCCGCGTAGAACGGCGCTCTGGAGCCGCGCTCGCGCTCGTCGTAGGCCACGAAGACGGTGCCGTCCTCGACCTCGTGTTCTTCGGTGAGTTCGGCGGCGTTGCCCTCAGGGAGCTTCACGTAGAGGTGCTCGGTGTACGAGTCGCCGCCGATGTCGAGCGTGCGTTCGCCGGTGCGCGCGTAGCCGCTGGCCTGGTAGAACTCGTTGCCCTCCTCGTTGGCCGCGAGCACGCGACCCTCCACGCGGTTCGCAGTGCGCTCGAACAGCGCGGCCTCCGTGCGTTCGAGCAGCCGGCCGCCGAACCCGCGGCCGCGGTGGTCGGGATGGACGTGCAGCCACTGGATGGCCGCGACGCCGGCCGAAGAACCGCTGGCGTCGCCCTCGGGCTGGCGGACGTCGAGTTCGCTCTCCGAGAACGCGACCACTTCGTCGCCGTCGACGACCACGAGGTAGACGACGTCGTCGGCGTCGAGGCGGTCGTCGAGGCGGTCGCCGCCGTACCACTCCTCGGCGGCCGCGTCGACGATGTCGTCGCCGAGCTGGCCGGCGTACGTCGCTTCGAGGGATGCCTCCGCCACACGGCGGATGCCACTCGCGTCGTCGTGGGTTGCCTCGCGGACGTCCATGTCCGTGGTAGTCGTTCGCCACCCACTAATACCTACTCGCGAGTCCGAGTCAAGCGTCCGCGCGCTCGGAGACGTACGCGATGGCGAGCACGCCGACGCCGAGCAGGAGCCCGACCGAGACCATCCCGAACAGCGCGAGGTTCGGGCCGGTCAGCTGGAACGTAATCGGACCGACGGAGCCGGCGGCGGCGTCGCCCGACCCTTCGACGAGCGGGCCGGCGGGACCGCCGTTCCCGTAGACGATGACGCCGAGAACGTAGCCGAACAGCCCGGAGACGGCGACCGCCGAGACGTACATCCACAGCACCACTCGCCGGCCGCGCGTGTCGCGTTCGCTCACGCGCGACCGTAGGCGGCGGAGTGGGTAGCCTTTTGCGGTCTGCGCGCCAACCGACACAGTATGGAAGACAAGGAGCTCATGCTCGTCGTGCTGGCCGCCATCGCCTTCCTGATGTTCCTGACGGGCTTCGTGCTCGTCTTCGCGTAACGAAAAGAGCCGGCGACCGGGTCAGTCCGCTGACTGGCCGTCCTCGGGTTCGCCGCCGTCCGTCGCCGGGAGCGGAGCGTCGCGCTGGGTCTCGTACCACTCCCAGTCGTTCGTGAGCTGGTCGGTGTTCTCGAGGTTCCACGGGTCCGCGGAGTCGACGCGCTCCCCCTCCTTCCAGGAGACGACCATGTTCCACACCCAGAACAGGGTACTGATTGCGATGAGGAACGCGCCTACGGTCGCGAGCTGGTGAGCGGTGAGGAACCGCGGCAGGTAGGTGGCGTACCGCCGCGGCATGCCGCCGTAGCCGAGCCACAGCATCGCGAGGAAGGTGAGGTTCGAGCCGACGAGACCGAGCCAGAAGTGAGCGTGCGCGAGGCCCTTCTGGTACATGCGGCCGGTGACCATCGGGAACCAGTAGTAGGTGCCCGCGAACAGCGCGAACCCGATGGCGCCGTAGACGATGAAGTGGAAGTGGCCGACGACGTAGTAGGTGTCGTGGAGGATGAGGTCGACGGGGATGGCGGCGAGGAAGATGCCGGTGACGCCGCCGATGATGAAGTTCTGGACGAAGCCGATGCAGAACAGCATCGGCGCGGTGAGCCGGAGCTTGCCGTTCCACATGGTGGTGATCCAGTTGAACACCTTCACCGCCGACGGTATCGCAATCGCGAGTGACACCGCCATGAAGCTCGCCCGGAGGCGGGGGTCGATGCCGGTGGTGAACATGTGGTGGGCCCACACGCCGAACGAGAGGACGCCGATCGCGAGCGTGGAGTAGACGACGAACTTGAACCCGAACAGCTTCCGCCCCGAGAACTTCGGGAGGATGAGGCTGACGAGCCCCATCGGCGGCAGCACGAGGATGTACACCTCGGGGTGGCCGAAGAACCAGAATAGGTGCTGCCAGAGGATGGGGTCACCGCCCGACACGGTGAAGAACGTCGTCCCGAAGTTCCGGTCGAGCAGCAGCATGATGAGCGCGCTGCCGAGCAGCGGGAACGCGAACAGAATCAGCCCCGACTGCGTCAGCATCGTCCACGAGAAGATGTCGAGGTTCGGCCAGCCGACGTCGTCGCCGCGCTCGGTGAAGATGGTCGCGATGAAGTTGATCGCGCCCATCGTCGCCGAGACCCCCGTGAGGTGGAGGCCGAGCAGCATCATGTCGACCGCGGGGCTGGCCATCTCGATGGACAGCGGCGTGTACATCGTCCACGCGGTCTGGGCGGTCGCGACGCTCGGCAGCAGGAAGCCCGACCAGACGAGGATGGCGCCCGGCGGCAGCAGCCAGAACGCGATGGCGTTGATGCGCGGGAACGCCATGTCGTCGGCGCCGATCAGCAGCGGGATGAAGTAGTTCCCGAACGCCGCGATCATCGGCGTGCCGAACAGGAACAGCATCGTGATGCCGTGGCTGGTCAGCAGGCCGTTGTAGAACGAGGCGCTGATGATGTCGCTGCCGGGCGCGGCGAGCTCGATGCGCATCAGGAGCACGGCGAGGCCGCCCCAGACGAACGCGAGGGCGCCGTACGTGCCGTACAGGATGCCGATGTCCTTGTGGTCGACTGTCGTGAGCCACCGGACGATGCCGCCCGGCTTCTCTTCGTGGCCGTGTTCGGTGCGCTCCCCGAGCGCACCGCCCACGTCGCTGAGAGGCGTGTACGACCGCCAGTCCTCGAGACGAGCGAGGGACGCGGCGACCGCGACGAGAAGCACGCCCATCAGCACGGTTAGCACCAGTGATGACGAGGCCATGGACGATAGTCAGTTCCGGACCGTAAAGAAAGCTTAGGATTGGGCGCGCGAACGCGCGCCCCGAGAACCAGTGGAGGTGACGCCGGAGTTACGGACGGAACGTCGACAGGAATCGGTGGGCGGTCAGTGCTGCTCGTCGGCGTCGTGCTCGGCGTCCTCGTCGCCGGCCTCGATGCGTTTGGCGGAGACGTACGTGATGTGGGCGAGGCCGATGAAGGTCACGCCGACGATGCCGAACTGGAGCACCCGCTCCAGGGAGATGCCGCTCTCCCCCCACGGGTTCACGAGGATGAAACCGACGAAGAAGAACCCGAGGATGGCCAGCGGGACGATGTTGACCGTCAGGTCGAGGAGGGTGTCCTTGTCGAAGATGGTGGAGCTCATTGCCCCACAGTCGGAGCGGCGGACAAATATAGCTTGAGGATTCAGCGCGGCCCCGTCAGAGGCGACCGGTCTCGTAGAGGAACAGGGCGACTGCGCCAGCGGCGACGACGACGCCGGTGCCGGAGAGCGCGGCGGCGCGAGCGGTCGCAGTCGTGCCGGCGTAGAGGCCGGCGCCGAGGCCGGCGAAGACGGCGGCGACCGCGAACGCGGGCCGGTGCAGCGTCGCGGCGAACCCGGACTCCCGGACGATGCCGACGATGCTGCCCGCGAGCAGCACCAGCCCGCCGACGGCGACGGGGAGGAAGCCGTCGAAGAGGATACCGAGTTCGGAGATGACGAGGCCCAACACGAGCGGGATCGGCCAGGGGCTGGCGCGGGGGTACTGGTCGCTCAGTCCCTGCTCCGTTTGCTCGACCATACCCGGGGTTAGGGACGACGGGTAAGAAAGCCATCGCTTCCGCTCAGACGGCGACCACGGCGTACGTCATCAGGAAGCCGAAGTACAGCGCGACGAGGACGACGAGCGCGCGCAGGCGGAACGAGCGGATGTCCTCGGTCTCGCTGTGGTAGGCGTCCTCGTAGGCGGCTCGCTCGTCGTCGCCGAGGCTGTCGTAGTGTTCGAGGCCGCGGTGGAGCGCGCGCAGGCGCTCGCTGGGGAACGGCTCGCCGCAGTACGAACACCGGGGCGCGTCCGCGGGGGCGTCAGTCTTCCCGGTCATAGGAACGGTGGTTCGGCGGCGGGCTGGCCGATTATCCAGAGGCTGGTCATCGTGTAGAACACCATCACGAGCGTGAGCGCGTACTGGCTGCGGATCGCCTGCAGGCGGCCCGGGAGCTCGTCGTAGGCGGTGGCGTGGGCGACCCAGATGGCGAACAGGTGCCCGAGCAGCACCGTCGCGACGCCGACGCCGGAGAGCCACGACGGGAGTACGAGTGTGCGCGCGACCGGCGGGTCCAACGGCGCGAGCAGCGCGCCGAACAGCGACGGGGACAGCGACAGCGCGTACACGAGGTAGTGCGCGAGGTGGTAGCCGGCGGCGATGGCGAGCAGCGACGGCGCGAACCGGCGCGCGAGCACCGCTGTCTCGGTGTACGTCGGCGCGAAGTCGCGGGCCTTCCGCGCGGCCCACCAGTACAGCCGATGGAACGCGAGGAAGCCGACGAGCAGCGCGGCCGGGTAGAGGAGCTGTGGGGGAACGCCGGCGTCGACGGCCGCGCGAGCGAACGACGCCCACGCGGGCGTGCCGACGAACCCGTCGTAGGTCGTCCCCCAGACGAGCGCGACGACGAACGCGACCCCGCCGTCCGTGGTGACGACGCCGTCGGTCAGGCGCATCGCGGGCAGTCGGAGTTCGAGGCCGTCGTCCGCGCGCTGGATTGGCGCGACCGAGCCGTACATCGAGAACAGCCGCGAGAGCGGGGCGACTTCCGCGAACCACTGGTCGTGGCCGACCGCGAGGACGCCGGCAGTGGAGAGCGCGAGGTAGCCGACGGCGGCCGCCGCGAGCAGCCGCGGCTCGTCGGCGAGCGGGCTGACCACCTCGAACCAGACGAGCGCGAGCAGGAACGCCGTCGACGCCCACGCGGCGCGGCCCGGCGCCAGCGACACGCTCCGGTCGCCGAGCACGCGCGCGAGCGGCGCTGTCAGCGTGCGGAACGGGTTTATCGCGGGCCACGAGTTCCCGACGAGGTACGTGGACATCGCGAACGCCGCCCACCAGCCCACCCAGACGAGGACGATGGCGCCGTTCCGCAGCGGCTCCGTCGGCCCGACGAACCCGGTGAGCAGGATGAATCCGAACCCGGCGAGGCCGACGGCGTGGCCGACCCACGCGAGCGCGCGCCGCGGTGCCGGGAGGCGGCGGCGCCACTCGTGGACGGCGGCGACGAACCGGCGGTCGGTGACGAAGCTCGCGAGCAGGAACGACGCGCCGACGACGGCGCCGCCCGTCGAGAGGAACAGCCACGTCGGCACCGCGAGCTCCTGGCCGCTGGCGTCTCGGAGGCTGCCGCCGTGCGCGACGGCGACCCCGCAGACCGCGAGCAGGCCGACGACGCCACCGACGGCGCGCGCGCCGCGACGAGACATGTCCGGGCGTTCGCAGCGGCCCCTCCTGAGGATTGCGGTACGGCGCCGGCGCGGACGGAGTTGGATGGGTTTTTAGTATTCGCCCCGCAACTCGCTGGTATGACCGTCACGGACGACTCGACCGAGGACCACGGCCACCACCTGCCGGCCGTGGAGGACTGGCCGAAGGGGTTCGGCGAGGCCAGCTGGTGGCCGTTCGTCACCGCTATCGGCGCCGCGGGCTTCTACATCGGCGCCGCCCTGTACGTCCTGGGACAGAACGACACGCTTGGATTCGTCGGCCCGATGGTCGGGCCGGCCGTCTTCGTGGGGAGCGTCTTCGTCTTCCTCGCGGGCCTGTACGGCTGGGTCTACCACGCCTTCGTCAAGCACTTCTGGAGCCGGGAGAGCTCCGGCGGGAAGGCCCTGCGCTGGGGGATGCTACTGTTCCTCGGCACCGAGATAGCGACGTTCGGCGCCGGGTTCGTCTACTACTTCTTCGTCCGCGCTGGCGCCCAGTGGTCGGAGGCCGTCGGCGCCGTCCCCGACGGGTTCCTCGGAGTGCTCGTTCTCGCGAACACCGCCATCCTGGTGGTGTCGAGTATCACGATGCACTTCGCGCACGTCGCGCTGCGGAAGGGGAACCGCTCGCGGTTCCTCGGTCTGCTCGTCACGACGCTCGTACTCGGCGTCGTGTTCATCGGCGGCCAGATCTACGAGTACTACGAGTTCATCGTCCACGAGGGGCTGACGCTCTCGGGCGGCGTCTTCGAGAGCGCGTTCTTCGGGCTGACCGGCCTCCACGGCCTCCACGTCTCGCTGGGCGCGGTGCTCCTGGCCATCGTCACCGTGCGCGCGTTCAAGGGCCAGTACTCCCACGAGCGGGACACCTCGGTCACCACCGTCTCGATGTACTGGCACTTCGTCGACGCCGTCTGGATCTTCCTCGTCGTCGTGCTGTACGCGGGCGCCGTCGTCAGCTTCTAACCGCCCGCTGCTGACCGCAGTCCTTTTTCGCCGTCCGCCGCGAACGCCGAGTCGTGACCGTCGACGCCGACAGACTGCGCTCGCTCGTGGACGCGCCCGTCGTCCACCGCGAGTCGGTCCCGAGCACGAACGACATCGCACGCGCGGAGGGGAGAGACGGCGCGGCCCACGGCACGTTCGTCGTCGCCGACGAGCAGACGGCGGGCCGCGGCCGCACCGGGAACACGTGGGCGTCCCCGCCGGGCGGCGTCTGGTCGAGTACGCTCGTCCGCCCGAGTTTCGACGCGAGCCACGTCGGCCGCCTCACGTTCGCTGGCGGGCTCGCGGCCGCCGAGACGGCCGAGGAATCCGGCGTGGACGTCGACCTGAAGTGGCCGAACGACGTGGTCGTCGGCGGCGACGCGCGGAAGCTCTGCGGCGTGCTCACCGAAGCCGTCGTCGACGAAGTGCCGGTCGCCGGGAAGCCGGTCGACGAGGTGCTGCCGGGCACGGACCCCGCGGACGCCGAGCTGTCGTTCGCGGTGCTCGGTATCGGCGTGAACGCGGACCTCGACCCGGGCGACCTCGACGTTGACCGCGACGTGACGACACTCCGGGCAGAGACCGGCGACGTGGACGCGACCGACGTGGCGGCGACGCTGCACGAGCGGCTGCTCGCGTGGGTCGAGACGGTGGCGACCGACGACGGGTTCGCGGACGCGCTGGACGCGTGGCGGGAGCGCTCCGCGACGCTCGGCAAGCGCGTCCGCGTCGAGACCCGCGACGGCGGGACTGTCGTCGGCGAGGCGACGGGCGTCACGTCCCGCGGCGCGCTCGTCGTCGAGACGGCCGATGGACGCGTAGACGTGACCGAAGGCGAGTGCAGCCGGCTGCGGCGCGCGTAGCTACGGGGCGGCGAGACAGCGACGAGAACGAGTGGACTGCGAGAAACTGCGAGCGGTCAGTTGTCGCCGGAGCCGACGCTCGTGTTCTCCGGGTCCTCGACCCACTCCTGGTACTTGTCCTCCTCCACGACGATGATCTCACCGAGCATCTCCGAGTGGCCCTGTCCGCAGAACTCCGCGCAGTAGAGCTGGTAGGTACCCTTCTCGTTGACCTCCGTGATGAGGTAGTTGGTCTGACCCGGAACCGCGTCGGCCTTCAGGCCGATTTCGGGCGCGTGGAACGCGTGAATCACGTCCGCGGACTCCGTGCGTATCACGAGCTTCGTGTCCTCCGGGACCACCATCGGTTGGTTGCCGTAGTCGACGTCACCGGTGGCCGTGCCGGAGCTCACCGTGAGGTTCTCCTCGGGGTACTCGTAGTTCCAGAACCACTGGACGCCGACGGCGTCGACGACGACCGTGTCGTCCTCGGCCATCGCTTCCTGGGCGTCGGCCTGCGTGGCGGTGACGGTCGGCTGAGCCATCACGCCGTACGCCGCGACGCCGACGAACAGGAGGACGACGGCGGTGGCGACTGTCCACGTGATTTCGAGCCGGCGGTTCTCCTTGGTCGGCTTCGCTTCGTCGTTGTTCCGGAACTTCCACACCGTGTAGACGAGGATGCCCTCGACGAGCAGGGTGATGGGGAGCGCAGCCGCGAGCATCGTCCGGTTCAGGCTCCGGATGAGACTCTCGGTCACCGACTGGTACTGCTGGGCAGCGACCGGGTCCGCGAACGCGGCGAGGAAGCCGACGGCGGCGACGAGAACGGTTGCGAGCCGCTTGCCTCTCATGTTGTCGTGTGGTTCGGAGTGGTTCCATAAATAGGTGCTGAATCGGGGCGTCGGCGAGTCGGACAGGCTAAGTGGGAGCCGTTGTAACCCCCCGAAGAGAGACGTTCGTGACTCGAAACATCCCCGACCGGTTCACGGCGGTGCTCGCGGCGGCCGCAATGGGCGTCTACACGCTGCTCGTCGTCGGCGCGACGTCCGCACTGACGGACGCGGCCGCGGCGTGCCAGTCGTGGCCGGCCTGCGACGGACGCTGGTACGCCCTCGACTCAGTCTCGCTGGCCGTCGTCTGGGGCCACCGCACGGCCGCCGTAATCACCGGCGTGCTCGTGCTCGCAGCCGCGGTGCTGGCGTGGCGCCAGGAGACTTCCGGCCGCGTCCGCGCCGCGGTCACCATCGCACTCGCCGCCTACCCCGTCCAGGTGGCGGTCGGCGCGCTCACGGCGACGTCGCCGGGGTCGGCCGCGCTCGGCGGCGCGCACCTCGCGCTCGGCGTGCTCATCTTCGCCGGCCTGGTCGCCGCGCTCGCGTGGACGCTGGAAGCCCAGACCGGCCACCTGCCCTCCGTGGAGTGGGAGGGCGAGCCGAAAGGCGACGACGGCGACGACAGCGTCCCCGCGTCCGGCCCGCTGGCGACCGCGTACGCGTACTTCCGGCTGACGAAGCCGCGGCTGATGTGGCTGCTCTGCCTGGTCGCCGCGGCCGGCATGGCGCTGGCGGCGGGTCCGAGCCTCCGCGTCGAGACGATCGCGCTGACGCTCGGCGGCGGCGTGCTCGCCATCGGCGCGTCCGGGACCTTCAACCACGTGCTCGAACGCGAGAAGGACCGGAAGATGTCCCGCACGGACGACCGCCCGCTCGCGAACGACCGCATCCCGAAGCGCAACGCGATCGCGTTCGGCGTGACGCTGGCAGCGGCGTCGCTGGCCGCGTTCTACAGCGTGAACCCGCTGACCGCGGCGCTCGGGTTCACCGCCATCGTGTTCTACTCCGTCGTCTACACGCTCGTGCTGAAGCCGAACACCCGTCAGAGCACGGTCATCGGCGGCGCCGCGGGCGCGCTCCCCGCGCTCATCGGCTGGGCCGCCGTCACCGGCGACGTGGGCGTCGCGGGGCTGGCGCTCGCGGCGGTCATCTTCCTGTGGACGCCCGCGCACTTCTACAACCTCGCGCTGGCGTACAAGGACGACTACGAGCGCGGCGGCTTCCCGCTGATGCCGGTCGTCAGCGGCGAATCCACCACCCGGAAGCACATCGTCTACTACCTCGGCGCGACGCTCGTCTCCGCGGTGGCGCTCTCGGAGTTCGCCGGCCTCGGCGTGCTGTACGCGGCGACGACGGTCGTCTTCGGCGCCGTGTTCCTGTACGCCGCAGTTCGGCTGCACCGCGAACGCGACCGGAGCGCAGCGATGCGCGCGTTCCACGCGTCGAACGCCTACCTCGGCTGCCTGCTCGTGGCGGTCGTCGTGGACGCGATGGTGGTCTGAGTGGGGGCGTCAGTGTCGCTCTCGCCGGGCCGGTTCGTGCCGACGCGGAAGGCGCTGCTGTACGCCGCACTGATACTCAACGGCGAGCTCGCCGTCGTGCTGTTGTACTTCGCGGTGGCGTCGTCGGTCGCGACCGACCCCGTGGTGCTGGCGTACCCGTTCGTCTGGATCAACGCCTCCATCTGGGCGGCCTGGCGGGTGGATTTGCCCGACGCGCCGCCACGACAGCGCCTGCTCGCGCTCGGCGTCGCGCTCGCGTACTTCCTCGTGCTCGGCGGCGTCGGCGGGCTGTACATGTTCCACGGCGCCGACCTCGGCGCGCGGGTCTCGTGGCTCTCCCCGGGCTGGGGTCCCGCGCTCCTCTACAGCGGCGCCGGGTTCACCGTCAGCCTGCTGCCGTTCAAGGTGATCGGGTACGCGACGCTGGCGTACCTCGTCGCAGCGACCGTCCTCGACGCCGCGAAGACCGGCGCCGCGGGCTTCCTCGGGCTGTTCGCGTGCGTGAGCTGTACGTGGCCGGTCGCCGCGACCGTGTTCACGGGCGCGTTCGGCAGCGCGTCAGCGGTCGCGTCCGCGGCGCAGAACGACCCGTACGGCCTCTCCACCGTGGTGTTCGTCTCCTCCGTGCTGTTGCTCGTCTGGCGGCCGACCCGGTAGCCGGCCGCGTTCCGCAGTGCTTTACGTCCGCGCCCGCCGACTCCCAGGTATGACTCCCGCAGTCGTCGCCGAGGACGTACACAAGGCCTACGGCGACACCGCCGCGGTCGACGGCGTCTCGCTGTCCGTCGACGAGGGCGAGGTGTTCGCGCTCGTCGGACCGAACGGCGCGGGCAAGACGACGCTCGTGCGCTGCCTCACGGGCACGACGAACCCGGACAGCGGCAGCGTGGAACTGCTCGGCGACGAGCCAGGCGAGGCCAACGACCAGCGCGTCGGCCTGCTCCCGCAGGACTTCTCCCCGCCGGACCGCCTCACCGCGGGCGAACTGGTCGGCTACTACGCCGGCCTCTACGACGACGCCCGCGACCCCGACGCGGTGCTCGCGGAGGTCGGCCTCGACCCCGACACGGAGACGTGGTACGGCGACCTCTCGGGCGGCGAACAGCGCCGCGCGTGCGTCGCCGCAGCGCTCGTGAACGCCCCGGACGTGCTGTTCCTCGACGAGCCGACGACAGCCGTCGACCCCGCGGGGCGGCGCGCGCTCTGGCGCGTGTTCGAGGGGCTCGCGGACTCGGGAACGACCATCTTCCTCACCACGCACGACATGGCCGAGGCCGAGCGCCTCGCCGACCGCGTCGCGCTGCTCGCCGACGGGAAGGTCGCCGCGACCGGGACCCCCAGAGAACTGGTCGCCGAGCACGGCGGCCGACCGCGACTCGTCGTCGAACTCCCGGAGGGATCCGCGGAGTCCCCCGACGTGCCGGGCTTCGACCCCGAGAGTACACGAGAGGGGCTCGTCTTCTCCGGCGTCGCGCCAGAGGCCATCGGCGAGGTCGTCGCGGCGCTCGACGACGCCGGCGTCGACTTCGAGGCGCTGTCGTGGCGCGAGCCGACGCTCGAGGACGCGTACCTCGCGCTCGCCGGCGACGTCGAGGGCGCGGAGGTGCGGCGATGAGCCGGCTCGCCCGCATTCGTGCGGAAGCGACGGCGACCTACCGGACGTTCCTCCGGCGGCGGACGGCGGTGTTCTTCACGTTCTTCTTCCCGGTGTTGCTCATCGTCATCTTCGCCGGCCTCGTCCGCACGACCTCGGGCAGCGGCGGCCTGTTCACGGAGCCGACCGCGTACTACGTGCCGGCGTACCTCGCGACCGTCGTGCTGTTCACGCCGCTGTCGCGGGTCGGCAGCACGGTCGCGCGCCACCGCGAGGGGAACCGCTTCGAGAAGCTGTCGACGACACCGCTGACGCGCGCGGAGTGGCTGGCCGCGCACACGCTCGTGAACGTCGCGCTCATCGCGGCGGCGTCGGCCGTACTGCTGGTCGCGCTGCTCGCGACTGGCGCGTCGTTCGCGCTCTCGCCGTGGCTCGCGGTGCTCGTGCCCGCCACGTCCGTGGTGTTCTGCGGCGTCGGCGCGGTCATCGGGAGCTACGCGGACGGCCAGGACGGCGCCATCGCCGCGAGCAACGGCATCGCCTTGCCCGTGCTCTTCCTCTCGGAGACGTTCGTCCAGCCGGAGCTGTTCCCCGCGTGGTTCCGGCCCGTCGTCGACCTCTCGCCGCTCGCGTACTTCGCGCGGGGCGTCCGCGCGGCGACGTACTCGGGCGGGGACGTGACGACGAACGCGGCCGTCGTCGTCGTGCTCGCGGTGGTCGCGTTCGCCGTCGGCACGCTCGCGATTCCGTGGACGGAGTGAGCGCTACTCCACGAACCCGGTGCTGTCGGCGGCTTTGGCGACGCCGGCGACGAGAAAGAGCGCGACGGCGACGGCGCTGACGCCGACCCACAGCGTGAACGCGAGGCCGGCGAGCGCGCCCGACAGGACCCACTGGGAGACGCCGAGCGGCACCGCGAGCACCGCGGCGACGGCGCCAGTGCGCGAGGCGACGGACTGCGCTTGCGCGACGCGGAGCGCGGTCGCGTCCGGCGACGGCTCGGCGGTCGGCCGGACGACGTCGTCCGCGCCCTCACCGGAGACGAACGTCGTGTTCCAGCAGCGCTCGCACGGCGGCTCGGGGTCGGGCTGCCGGGTGCCGCAGGCCTTGCACCGCCACACCTGCTCGTCGTCCGCGTCGCCGTCCATGCTGGCGTCCTCTCGCAATTCGCCGCGCAAGTAGCTGTCGATGCCCCCGCGTTCACACACGAATTACTGCCGACTCGACAACCGACACAGGGTGGGAATGAAAGGGGCGGCGGGCTCGCGTTTGCGTGGTCGTCTCGCGGACCACTATCTGCGAGCGCAGCGAGCAGATATGTCCACGAGCGACCGCGAGCCCGCCGGGGCTTTCGAAGAAGCGTAGCCGTCAGAGGAACGAGCGTCGCTGGGGAACAGGTCTAGCGCGGGACCCAGGAGTAGACGTGGTTGAGCATCCAGTAGGTGACGACACCCAAAAACAGCGACAGCGACCACGCGGCGACCGCGATGCGGCCGTACTTGGCGTGACTGGTCTCCCGGAGCTCTGCCGGCGTGTGCGTCAGCCCGAGCGTAATCGCGTAGAGGACGACGGGGACGGCGACGACGGAGAGGAAGATGTGGACGGCGAGCATGAGGAGGTAGAGAATCTCGACGATGCCGGCGTAAGCGGCGAGGAGCTGGCCTTCCTCGATGACGATGGACTTCTCGAAGCCGCCGCCGACTTTCCAGAGGTAGAGCACGAGGAACACGCAGATGAGCGCGAACGCGGTGAGCATGGCGGCCCGGTGCTTGTCGACGTCGCCGCGGCGGATGAACACCGCGCCGGCGAGCAGGGCGGTGAGCGCGAGCGTGTTCACGACGGCGATGGCGTCCGAGAACAGGAGCACGGTCTCGTCCGACAGCGGCGGGAACAGCGGGACGACGCCGGAGAAGGCGGCGGCGACGAGCGCGTACCCGACGACCGAGAGGACGACGGTGACGCGTCGCGGGTGGGCTCGCGCGTACTCGGAGACGGAAGTCATGCGCGGTGGTTGGGACGCGCCCACCAACCCGTTTTCGTTTCCTGTGGCGCGGGCCGGTTCCCGCGCACCGCCGACGCCGTGGTGCAACCGGAGTTTGGATAGCGCAAGCAGAACTGTAATAGAAGTCCGTTAGAGTAAAACGCGTATGTGGCAACTTCTCGAACATGAGCCACGAATCCCAGCGGAACATCCGGTGCCTGGTGGCCAAAGTCGGACTCGACGGCCACGACCGGGGCGCCCACGTCATCACGCGGGCGTTCCGCGACGCCGGGTTCGAGGTCATCTACTCCGGGCTCCACAAGGCCCCCGAGGAGATCGTGCAGGCGACGGTCCAGGAGGACGTCGACGTGCTCGGCATCTCCATCCTCTCGGGCGCGCACAACACGCTCGTCCCGAAGATCGTCGAGGGCCTACAGGAGTACGACGCCTTCGAGGACACCCTCATCATCGTCGGCGGCATCATCCCCGACGAGGACCGCGACGGCCTGCGGGAGGCTGGCGTGGACGCCATCTTCGGGCCGGGGACGCCGATGGAGGAGACCATCGAGTTCATCCGGGGGAACGTCAAGCGGCGTGACTGAGATGGCCGCCCAGGACGCCCCCGAACTCGTCGACGAGCTGCTCGCCGGGAAACACCGGGCGCTCGCGCGCACCATCACGCGAATCGAGAACCGGTCGTCGGGCTACCGCGACCTCGTCGCCGCGCTCTACCCGCACACGGGGAACGCGGACGTGATCGGTATCACGGGCAGCCCGGGCTCCGGGAAGTCGACGCTCGTGGACAAGATGGCGGCGGCGTACCGCGACCAGGAGCTCACCGTCGGCGTCATCGCCGTCGACCCGTCGTCGCCGTTCACGGGCGGCGCGGTGCTCGGCGACCGCATCCGGATGGCCTCGACGGCGACGGACATGGACGTGTTCTTCCGGTCGATGTCCGCTCGGGGGAGCCTCGGCGGACTGTCGACCGCGACCGCGGACGCCGTGAAGGCCCTCGACGCGTTCGGGAAGGACAAGATCATCATCGAAACCGTGGGCGCCGGCCAGAACGAGGTCGACGTGGTGAAGACCGCGGACACGGTCGCGGTGCTCGTGCCACCGTCATCCGGCGACGACGTCCAGATGCTGAAGGCGGGCATCCTCGAAATCGGGGACGTGTTCGTCGTGAACAAGGCCGACCTCGCCGGCGCGGACAAGACCGTCACCGAGCTCAAGAACATGCTCGACATGCGCGACGCCGAGCCCGGCGACTGGACGCCGCGGGTCGTCGAGACGGTCGCGAACAGCGGCGAAGGAGTGAGTGACTTCCTCGACGTGCTCGGCGAGCACGCGGGCTGGCTCGACGAGTCGGGCCGCCGCGAGGACAAGCGCTACCAGCGCCACGCCGAGGAGCTCCGGAACCTCCTGCGGGAGGACGCGAGCGAACTCATCGAGGACGAGCTCGACGCGCGCGGCGGCGTGGACCAGCTCGTCGAGCGCATCGACGCGGGCGAGACGACGCCGTACGACGTCGCCGACGACGTCGTCGGGCCGCTCGCGGACTGTCTGGACGAGCGCCGGGACTGATTCTGTCACAACGGCTAAGCGACTGGCTGTCGAACGCGCTGGTATGCGACTTCGCAGCTTACTCGCTGGCGCTGCCGGCACCGTCGCGGCCGCGGGCCTCCTCAACCGCGGCCTCCGCGCGAAGGCGGGCGACCTCCCGCCCGCGCTCCCGGGTACCCACGACACCTATCGCTGGCGCGGGTTCGACGTGGCGTACACCGAAGCCGGCGACAGCGACCACCCCGACGTGGTCTGCCTGCACGGCGTCCACGCGGCCGCGTCCTCCCGCGAGTTCTCCGGCGTCTTCGACGAGCTCGCCGACGACTACCACGTGATCGCGCCCGACCTCCCCGGGTTCGGGCGGACCGACCGGCCGCCCGTCGCGTACACGTCCTCGCTGTACGAGGAGTTCGTCGCGGACTTCGTCGGCGACGTCGCCGACGACCCCGTGGTCCTCGGGTCGTCACTGACGGGCGCGTGGGCGTCGATAGCGGCCGACGAAGCCGACGTCGCCGGCTTGTTGCTCGTCTGCCCGACCGCGGACACCGGTCCGCGGCGCCCGTGGGTACGGGGCTTCCTCAGGTCGCCCGTCGCCGGCGCCGCGGCGTTCGACGCGCTCACCTCGAAGCCGTCGCTGAAGTACTTCGACGAGCGCGACGGCTTCTACTACCCCGACCGCGTCCCCGTCGACCTCCTCGACTACCAGTGGCGGACCGCCCACCAGGCGGGCGCGCGGTTCGCGCCCGCGTCGTTCGCCGGCGGCTTCCTCGACCCCGACGTCGACCTCGGCGCCGAACTCGCCGCCCGCGACTGCCCCGTCACGATCGTCTGGGGCCGGGAGGCCACGATCACGACGCTCGCGGAGGGCCGGGACATCGCCGACAGCGCGGACGCGCGACTGGTCGTCGTCGACGAGACCCGCCTCCTCCCGCACGCAGAACAGCCCGAGGTGTTCCTCGACGCGGTCCGCGAGGACCTACCGAAGCTCGAAACGCACTAGGCGCTCGCCGTTCGTCTCCGTCTCACCGACGGTCGGCGCGACTTCTGTGCCGATCTCCACGTCCTCGTAGTCCGCGAGCACCTGGCCCGTGAGCCGCACCGGTCCGAAGTCCACGACCGCGGTGACGTACGGCGCGTCGTCGGCGAACGACGGCGCCGGCACGTGGACCTGCGTGTACGTCGCCACCTCGCCGGTCTCCGGCAGCGGCTCCTCGTCGAGGTCCGTGCTCCCGCACTCCGGGCAGACGCGCCGCGGCGGCAGGCTGCCGTGGCCGTTCGCGCACGCCAGATAGTAGCCGTCGCCCTCGGCGAGCGCGTCCAGCAGGTCGTCGAAGCCCGCGTCGCGCACGCGCTCCTCGCTCGTGTCGGTCATTCTCCCACCTCTTCGAGGACGTGGACCACGGCACTCGCCACGGTCCCACCGGCGTTGTGCGCGACGCCGACGCGGGCGTCGGGGACGTGCTCGCTGTTGACGTGGTCGCCGCGCAGCAGCTTCGTGAGCTCCGCGACCTGGCTCGTGCCCGTCGCGCCGACCGGGTGACCCTTCGCCTTGAGGCCGCCCGAGAGGTTCACTGGGAGGTCGCCGTCCCGGGTCGTCACGCCCTCGCGAGCGGCGGTGACGCCCTCGCCGGTCTCGAAGAACCCCAGCGACTCCAGCGCGAGCACCTCCGCGATGGTGAAGCAGTCGTGGACCTCTGCGACGTCCACGTCGTCGCTAGTGACGCCGGCGTCCCCGTAGGCTTCCTCGGCGGCCGCCGTCGCAGCGGGCGACGTCGCGGCGTCCTCACGGTCCTGGAGCGCCATCCGGTCGCCGCCCTGGCCGGTGCCCGTGATGGCGACACCCGCGTCGAGGCCGTTGTCCTCTGCGTAGTCCTCGCTGACGAGCACGACCGCGCTCGCGCCGTCCGTGATCGGGCAGGCGTCGTAGAGATGTAGCGGGTCCGCGACCGCCGGCGAGTCCAGCACCTCCTCGACGGTGATCTCGCGCTGGTACTGCGCGTGGTGGTTTCCAACGGCGTTCGCGTGGTTCTTCACCGCGACGTGCGCGAGATCCTCGCGCGAACCGCCGAACTGCTCGAAGTACGCCGCCGCCATCATCGCGTACGCCCCGGGGAACGTGACGCCCGCGCGCACCTCGTAGAGTTCGTCGGCGGCGATGGCGAGCACCTCCGTGGACTCGGCCGTCGCGAGGTTCGTCATGCGCTCGGCGCCGCCGACCACGAGCACGTCCGCCTCGCCGTTCCGGACGTCGCGGACGGCCTGCCGGAGCGCGACGCCGCTGGACGCGCACGCGCTCTCGTAGCGCGTCGCGGGCGCCTGCACGCCCAGTGCCTCCGCCGCGAGCGGTCCCTGGTGGCCCTGGTGCTCGCTCAGCGCGCCCATGAAGTTACCGTAGTGAACGGCCTCGACGTCCCCGCGGTCGACGCCGGCGTCGTCGAGCGCCCTCGTGCCGGCCTCCGCGAACAGGTCGCGGGTCGTGCGCTCGGGGTGACTGCCGAACGGCGTCATCCCGGCGCCCGCGACTCGAACCTTCGTCATACCCGGTGGTTCGCCGAGTAGCGTGAAAAGGTGTGGGGGACCGCGGACCTACATCCCCATGTCCGCCGCGGCGTCCGGCACCGGGAGGTCGTTCGGGCGCACGCCCAGCAGCTCCGCGGCGTGGTCGAGGGCCATGTCGAAGCCGTAGTACCGTTCCAGTTCGTCGCCGTCGGCGCTCGGGCGGACCTTCAGCATCGCGTACCCCTCGACGTTCTGCGCGACCGCGGCGGTCTGCCCGTCGCGCTCGAACGCCAGGACGCGCTCGGTGTCGGTCTCGTAGTAGCGGGCGGTGACGCCGTCGTCCTCGGCGGTCTCCTCGGTCATCGTCGGCGATTCGGCCGGGCAGGGGAAAAACACGACGGGTCCGCCGTCGGCGGGAGTCCACAACGTCTATTGGCTGCGCGGCGAGTGCGTCGCGTACAGCGATGGGGCTCGCAGGACTGTACTCGACGGTGTTCGCGCCGGAGCTGTTCGTCCTCGAAGCGACCGCGCTGCTCGTCGCCTACGAGTGGCGCGCCCGGGACTGGAGCGAGCGCGCGCTCGCGGTCCGACTGGGCGCCGTCCTCGCGGGGTGGACGCTCGCGTTCGCCGTGTACGCTGGCGGCCCGAGCCTCGTGGCGGGCGGCGTGCCGGGCGGCGACGACTTCTACGCGAGCGTCGGATTGATTGTCGGATTCGGCCTCATTTGGCTGGCGTGGACGCGCCAGAACCTCGACTCCGTCGGGCCGGAGTACTGCCTGCTGCTGGTCGCGACGTCGGTCGTCCACGCCGTCGTCGTCCCGCTGTGGGACGTGTCGAGCCACGTGCTGTACGCCGCGGTCCCGGTCGTCTACCTCGCGACCGTCGACCGGCGGTTCGCGGCGCTGCTCGTCGTCCCCGGCGCGATGGTGTGGAGCCGCGTCGCGACCGGCGCGCACACATCGCTGGAATCCGTCGCGGGGCTCGCGCTCGGCGTCGTCCTCGTCGCGGGCGCGCTCGCCGTCTCCCGGAACCGTGGGACGGCCCGCCGGCGGACCGGTCAGTCGCAGTGAGCGCAGTCGTTCCCGGAGTCGTTTTCACGCCGGGCGCCCTGGTTCCCGACGATGCGAGTTGTCACGCGGAGGGGTAGCGTTGGCTGAAGCCGAACCGGCCGCCGAGCGCCGCGAACGGGACGCAGACGATGACGTCCAGTCCGTGGAGTTCACCGCCGCGGGGTTCCGCGAGGGGTTCGTCACGGGGTTCCCGGTCGCCGTCGGCGTCGCGGGCTACGGCGTCGTCTTCGGCGTGGTCGCGCGCCGCGCGGGCCTGAGCGTCGCGGAGGCCGCGGTGATGAGCGCGACCGTCGTCGCGGGCGCCGCCCAGCTCGTCGCGGTCGAACTGTGGGCGGACCCGATTCCGGTGGTCGCGGTCGTCTCGACGACGCTGCTCGTGAACCTCCGGTACGTGCTGATGGGCGCGGCGCTGCGGCCGTGGCTCGGCCAGCTCGACCCGCTGGAGGCGTACGGGAGCGTGTTCTTCTTCGCGGACGAGAACTGGGCGCTGTCCATCGGCGCGCTGCGGTCGGGGAGCCGCAACGGCGCGTTCCTGTTCGGCAGCGGCGTCGTCCTCTGGCTGCTGTGGATCGCCTCCACGGCCGTCGGTGCGACCGCGGGGGACCTCGTCGGCGACCCCGCGACGTACGGGCTCGACTTCGTCGCGACCGCGCTGTTCCTCACGCTCGCCGCGGGCTTCTGGGGGGGCAAAGAGTCGCTGCGCCCGTGGGTCGCCGCGGCCGCCGCTGCGCTCGCGACGAACGCCGTCGTGCCCGGCGAGTGGTACATCCTCGTCGGCGCGCTCGCCGGCGCCGCGGCGGAGGTGGTGACCTATGAGGATTGAAGCGCTCCGGCTCGACCCCGCCGTCGTCGGTGTGATTCTCGCGATGGCCGCGGTGACGTACGCGGCGAAGGCGGGCGGCTTCTGGCTGCTCGGCCACGTCGACCTCTCCGAGCGCGCGGAAGCCGGCATCGACGTGCTCCCGGGCGCGGTCGTCGTCGCGTTCGTCACGCCCGCGCTCGCCGACGGCGGGCTCCCCGAGTGGGTCGCCGCCGCCGCGACGCTCGCCGTCGCGCGCAAGACCGGGAACCTCCTCGTGTCGCTGGCGGTCGGCGTCGGCGTCGTCGCCGCGGCGCGGAGCGTCCTGTAGCGCGCATTCGCACACTTTTTGTGTCGACTCCGAGACTGGAGAGACGACAGATGAGCCGCCGGGAGCAGAACGGACGCAGCGGGGGAACACGGAGGGAGGGCGAGCGGTGAGCTCCGAGAGCGGGCCGACGCCGCCGTCCGAGCGCATCGTCGGCCTCGACGCGCTCCGCGGGTTCGCCCTGCTCGGCATCCTGGTCATCAACATCCGGCTGTTCTCGATGCCCGAGATCGTGCTGCTGAACCCGACGGCGTACGGCGACTTCTCGGGCGCGAACTACTGGGCGTGGTTCGCCGGCCACGTCCTCGTCGAGCAGAAGTTCATCACGCTGTTCACGATGCTGTTCGGCGCCGGCGTCGTCCTCTTCACCCGCACCCGCGACCGCGACGAAATCGGGACGCTCAGCCTGCACTTCCGGCGCGCGGGCTGGCTCGTCGTCTTCGGGCTCGCGCACGCCTACCTGCTGTGGTACGGCGATATCCTGTTCGCGTACGGCGTCACCGCGTTCTGGGTCGTGTTCGCGCGCGACGAGTCCCCGCGCTGGCTCGTCGGCGTCGGTCTCGGCCTGCTCGCGGTCCCCTCGGCCACGGAGGTGTGGGCCGCGCTGTTCGCGGACCTCTCGTCGTTCGCGCAGACGTGGCAGCCCGCGGAGGCCGCGCTCCGCGCGGAGGTGGCGACCTACCGCGGCGGCTGGCTCGAACAGATGGACCACCGCGTCTCGTCGTCGTTCCGCCGCCAGACTTCCGGCTACCTCGGGGCCACGGGCTGGCGCGTCGGCGGGTCGATGCTCATTGGGATGGCGTTGTACGACTGGGGCGTGCTGACGAACGACCGCTCGCCGCGGTTCTACCGCCGGCTCGTCGTCGCCGGCGGCGTGCTCGGCCTCGCACCGACGCTCGCCGGCGTCTGGTACATCCAGGCGAACGACTGGGCGCCGGCCGCGGGCCTGCTCTGGCAGCAGTTCTTCTACTGGGGGGCCATCCCGCTCGCGCTCGCGTACGTCGGCCTCGTGATGCTGTACGCCCAGTGGCGCCCCGCTGGCGTCCTGACTCGCACGCTGGCCGCCGTCGGCCGCACCGCGTTCAGCAACTACATCCTCCAGAGCGTGCTCGCCACCACCATCTTCTACGGCCACGGCCTCGGTCTGTTCGGGCGCGTGAGTCGTGCGGAGGCGCTCGGCGTCGTCGCCGCCATCTGGGTCGTGCAGGTCGTGCTCTCCGTGCTCTGGCTGCGGCGCTACCGCTACGGCCCGATGGAGTGGCTCTGGCGCACGCTCACGTACGGCGAGCGCCAGCCGCTCAGACTGCGAAACGGGGACGAGCAGTAACGCTCGGCGCAGTTTCGTCGTTCAGCCGGACGTCAGAGAGCGAAAAGCCGGACTGCTGGGCCGCTGTGCAGACCGGTGCTTCAGCCGCGGCTGAAGGCGTTACGCGGCTTCCCGCCAATAATCGATGGTGCGGTACAGGAGATACAGAACGGCGTTGAGGACGCCAGTCACGGCGAATAGCTGACCGAGCTGGAGCCAGACTCGCTCGAACGGCAGCCCCAGATCGCTCACTCCGTACGTGAACACGGCGGAGATGACGCCCCAGATGATCAGGATGGCGGCGATACGTGCGCCGTCCGCTATGTACGACGATACCGCTCGTGCCTGCGGAATGGAGGGCCGATCAGACATACGGGCGTCCTTTCACCGTCTCCCGGAAATATTCTATGTATCTGATACTCGCGGGCGCCGGTCTGTCAGTGACTGATTCGTCTGTGCAGTTGCTCACCCTCGACGCCGAATAAAGGAACAGTACAGACGACGACAGCTAACCGCTACTTCAGGAGCCGCTGAGCAATCGTGTTCCGGAGCACTTCGCTGGTGCCCTCGTAGATCTCGTTGAGCTTCGCGTCCCGGTAGTAGCGCTCGACGGCGAAGTCCTTCGTGTAGCCGTAGCCGCCGTGAATCTGGATGCCCTCGTTGGTGACCTCTCGGGAGATCTCGGAGGCGTAGAGTTTGGCCTGCGCGGCGTCCTTGATGAAGTCCTCGCCGCGCATCTTCTTGTCCGCGGCGCGGTGCATCAGCAGCTCCGCGGACTGGATCTTCGTGTCCATGTCCGCGAGCTTGTGCTGAATCGCCTGGAAGTCGCTGATTGGCTGGTCGAACTGCTCGCGGGCCTGCGCGTACTCCAGGCTGTCGTCGAGGGCGGCGCGCGCGAGGCCGATGGAGCGCGCGGCGATGGTGATGCGACCGCCGTTGAGCGTTTCGAGCGCGTGCCGGAAGCCGTCGCCTTCCTCGCCGAGCAGCCGGTCCTCGGGGACGCGCATGTCGTCGAAGCGGAGTTCCGCGGTCGGACAGCCCTTGTCGCCGAGTTTGTCCTCCGTGCCCTCGACGTGGAAGCCGTCGTCCTCCTCCGGGCGGACGACGAACGAGGAGATGCCCTGGTGGCCGGCGTCGGGGTCGGTCTTCGCGAACAGCGTCACCGTGTCCGCGACGCTGCCGTTCGAAATCCAGAGCTTCCCGCCGTTCACGACGTACTCGTCGCCGTCCCGTTCGGCAGTAGTCTCCATCGACGGGACGTCCGAGCCGGCGCCGGCCTCCGAGAGCGCGAACGCGCCGACGTCGTCGCCGCGATTCATCGCCGCGAGGTACTCGGACTTCTGGTCGTCGTCGCCGTACTGGTAGAGCATGTTCCCCGCGAGGCTCGTGTGCGCCGCGACGATCGTCCCGAGCCCGCCGCTCCCGCGCGAGATCTCTTCGAGCGCGATGGCGTACGAGTGATAGTCCAGTCCCGCGCCGTCGTACGCCTCGGGGAACGGCATCCCCATCAGGCCGAGGTCGCTCATCTCGTCGACGAGGTCCCGCGGGAACTCGTCCTCGCGGTCGATCTCGGACGCGCGCGGAATCACTTCCTCGTCGACGAACTCCGCGACCATCTCCTCGATCTGGCGCTGCTCGTCGCTGAGGCTGAAGTCCATGCGGGAATCTTGCCGCGTCGTTCCTTTACTTTTCTCATACTTGTGGCGGTGGAAGCCCACCCGACGGACACTGTTTACGTCGTCCGAGGACCGACGAAAACGGCGGTTGGAGCGGCGGTCCGGGCCCCGGCCCTTTTTGCGCGTGCTCCCTTAATGGGGGGTATAGCGATGGTCGGAGGCCACACCGAGCACCCCCAGCCCGCGGCCGACGAGCGCGCGTGGTGTCACGACGCCGTGCAGGACGTCTCCCGCACGTTCGCGTTGACAGTCGACGCGCTCGAGGAGCCGATGGCGACCCGAATCTGCGTCGGCTACCTGCTGTGCCGGGTGGCCGACACGGTCGAGGACGCCACGTCGATACCGCCGGACGAGCAGGCCGCGCTCCTGCGGACGTACGACCGCGTGCTGGACCCAGACGGCGAGACGACCGCCGAGGAGTTCCGCGCTGCCGTCGACCCCCATCTGCCCGAGGACCCGAACGCAGACTGGACGGTCGTCGCGGAGGCGGCGCGCGTGCTGCGGGCGTTCGAGAGCCTCGACGCGGACGCGCAGGACGCGATTCGCCCGACCGTCCGCGAGATGACGACGGGGATGGCGTCGTTCGTGGAGCGGTACGCCGACGACGGCGGGCTCCGCATCCAGTCCGTCGAGGAGCTGGAAGAGTACTGCTGGTACGTCGCTGGGACCGTCGGCGAGCTCGTCACGGAGCTGCTGGCGGCGGACGCCGGTCGCGAGGACGCGGCGACGATGCGCGAGCACGCGCGGTCGTTCGCGCTGCTCCTCCAGCTCGTGAACGTCGCGAAAGACGTGCGCCCGGACTACCACGAGGAGAACAACGTCTACCTGCCGGCGTCGTGGTTAGACGAGGCGGGCGTCGACCCCGAGTCAGTCGCGGACCCGTCGAACGCGGAGGGCGTGGGGAACGTCGTCGAGCGCGTCGTCGACCGCGCGCGGGGGTACGCCGACGGCGCGCAGCGGTGGCTGGAGGCGATGCCGACGACCCGCGGGAACACGGTGGCGGCGTGGACGGTCCCGTACCTGCTGGCGGTCGGGACGATGCGGGAGCTCCGCGACCGGCCGGAGGACGTCGTCGCGGACGGCGACGTGAAGGTCTCGCGGGCGGAGGTCCACGCGGTGTTGACCCGCGTCACGGGGGACTTCGACCGGTCGGCGCTCGGGCGGCTGCGCGAACGCATCTCGACCCGGCCGCTGGCCTGAACCCGGAACGCGTTAGTCCCTGCCGGCGCGACCTCCTCGCATGGAGACTGTCGCCGACGTCGTCGCGAGTCTCGACGACCCGGACCGGCCGGTCCTTCGCGCCGGCCGCGTCCACGACGCCCGCGAGTTCCGGTCGCGGGCGTACAAGACGGGGAACGCGCTGCGCCACCGCGGCGTCCGCGAGGGCGCCGGGGTCGCGATTCTCGACGTGCCCGCGCCGGCAGCGCTGCACACGTTCTTCGGCGCGGCGCTGCTCGGCGCGACCGTGGAGTTCGGGCCGGACCGCGTCGTCGAGGCGCGAGTGCTCGCGGGGCCGACCGCGGAGCTCGGCGAGTACGACCTGCCGCCGGGCGGCCAGCGCGTCGGCTGGGGGGAGCCGCCCGCGGACCCGTCGTGGATGTACTTCGAGCGCGACGTCTGGAGCGAGAATCCGACGTTCCCGGAGCCGACGGTGACCGCCGAGACGGAACTGCTCGCGGGAGTGGCGCACGGCGACGCGGTCGCAGCGGCGGAGCGGGTCGCCGAGACGTACGACGAGAACGACCGGGTCGCCCTGCGTGCGCCGCTCGCCGACCCGGGCACCGTCGTCGCGGGCGTGCTCGCGCCGCTGCTCGCCGGCGCGTCGATTCTGCTCCCGTCCGCCGGCGGGGCGGGAACGGTCGCGGTCGCGGCGGACGAGGCGCCCGAGGACCGGGTCGTATCGCCCGGCAGCGTCGACCTGTAGCCGGCGAGTGCGAGTGGATACCACTCTCGCGAAATCGCTTTAATCCGGGGGCGAAATGGGGGAGACATGCCCCGTTTCGTGATTTACGGCGGCGACGACACTCGCCGCTTCGCCGACGCCGAGTCGAGCAGCGACGACGACGCGGAGGGGGTGAGCGAGTGATGCCCGGCCCCGTCCTGGAGGTCGGCGACGACCTCGTGCTGCGGACCGTCGAGCGCGACGACGCGGCGTTCCTCCAGCGGCTGTTCACGGACCCCTACGCGCGGACGAGCCTCCACGAGCAGACGCCGAAGAGCGAGGCGGAAGTCGAGGAGTTCGTCGAGGAAGAACTCGAGGATGACTCGAACGCCGCCTACCTCGCGTGCGTCGACGACGAGGACACGCCCTACGGCCATCCCGAGGACGACGAGACGACGCCGGTGGCGTTCGTGTACGCCCACCACGTCGACCGCGACCGCCCGCGGCTCCTACTGTGGACTCCCGAGGAGCACCGCGGCGACGGCCACGGCGCGCCCGCGCTCGAACTCGCGCTGAAGGGACTGTTCCGGACGTACGACGCCCACACGGTCGGCGCCGAGGTGCTGGAGGGCAACGACTACGTCCGCGAGGCGTTCGAGGCGGTCGGGTTCACGAACGAGGGCCGCGACCGCGAGCGCCGGTTCGTGAACGGCGAGTACCGCGACGGCATCCAGTACGGCTTGCTCCGCGAGGAGTGGGAGGAATAATGCCCGGGCCAGTCGTCACGGAGGGCGACCGCGTCGTCTTCCGCACGGTCGAGCGCGACGACGCCGAGTTCCTCCAGCGGGCCTCGACGGACCCCCGAATCCGGTACTCGCTGGGCTCGATTCACCACCGCTCGAGCGCCCAGCAGGAGGAGGGAATCGAGGAGTGGATCGAGAGCGAGCGCACCGCGACGTTCGTCGCGTGCGTTGAAGGCGCGGCGGCGACCGCCGCGGAACAGTCGAGCAGCGAGGGACGGAGTCCCTCGGACCGTTCGAGCGGGCCGAGCCCGCGAGAAGACGGCGACGAGCCGCGAGACGAGGAGGACGCCCCGCGGGGCAGTCCCGACGACGGGGAGACGACGCCCATCGGGAGCTTCAACGCGCGGAACGTCGGCAGCGACCGCGTGTGGCTGTCGTACTGGCTGCTCCCCGACTACCACGGTGAGGGGTACGGCCGCGACATGGCGGAGACGGGCATCGACTACGTCTTCGAGAACTTCGACGTCCACGGCATCACCGCGGGCGCCTACGAGTTCAACGACGCCTCCCGCGGGCTGCTGGAGGCGATGGGGTTCACGCAGGTCGCGCGCCGCCGCGAGTCGCGGTACATCGACGGCGACTACTACGACGAGGTGCGCTACGACCTGCTGCGCCGCGAGTGGGAGTGAGGGGCGGCCCTACCGCGCGTCCCCGAGCGCCTCGATGGCTTCGGGGTTCTCGATGCTGGAGCGGTCGCCGACGTCCTCGCCCGTGTACGCGCCTTCGATGGCGCGGCGGACGATCTTCCCGGACTGCGTCTTCGGGAACTCGTCGACGAACAACACCTCGCGCGGGCGGAACGGCTTCCCGAGTTCGGCGCCGACCTGCTCGCGGAGGCCGGCGCGGAGGTCCTCGCTCGGGCTGACGCCGTCCTCCAGAATCACGTACGCGACGACGGCCTCCCCGGTGGTGTCGTCGGGGACGCCGACCGCGGCGGCCTGATTGACGGCGTCGTGGTCGATGAGCGCGCCCTCCACCTCGGCGGGGCCGACCTTCCGCCCGGCGACGTTGATAGCGTCGTCCGCGCGGCCGTGCAGGAACCAGAAGCCGTCCTCGTCGACCTGCGCCCAGTCGCCGTGGTTCCAGACGTCCTCGAAGCGCGACCAGTACTCCGCGAGGTAGCGCTCGTCGCCGCTCCAGAGGCTCTTGGTCATCGCGGGGTTCGAGGAGCGCGCGACGAGGTAGCCGCGCTCGTGTTCGTCCCTGACGGAGTTGCCGTCCTCGTCGACGACGTCGATGTCCATGCCGAGGCCGGGACCGCCCAGGGTACAGGGCTTCAGCGACTGGATGGGCATCGGCATCAGGAAGCAGCCGAACACCTCGGTGCCCCCGGAGATGTTGATGATCGGAGCTTCGCCGCCGCCGACGTGCTCGTAGAACCACAGCCAGCTCTCGGGGTCCCACGGCTCGCCCGTGGAGCCGAGCAGGCGCAGGCTGGAGAGGTCGTGGCCCTCGAGCCAGTCGTCTCCATATTTCCGGAGCGCGCGAATCGCGGTCGGGGAGATGCCGAACTGGGTGACGCCGTGGCGGTCGATCATCTCCCAGAAGCGATCGGGTTCGGGGTGGTCGGGCGCGCCCTCGTACATCACGATGGTGCCGCCGAACGCGTGGTTGCCGACGAGCGTCCACGGCCCCATCATCCAGCCGATGTCGCTCACCCAGAAGAAGCGGTCGCCGGGCTTCCGGTCGAACCCGAAGTGGATCTCTTTGGCGGGCTGGACGAGCGTGCCGGCGTGCGTGTGCACGATTCCCTTCGGCTTCCCCGTCGTCCCCGACGAATAGAGGAGCATGCAGGGGTCGCTGGCGTCCATCGCGCGCGTCTCGAAGCCGTCGTCCCGCGTCGCGACGGCGTCACTCCACCATTCGTCACGGTCGTCGTCCCACGGGATATCCGCCCCTAGTCTATCGTAGACGATGGTGTGCTCGACGTGGCCGGCCTGCTCGACGGCCTCGTCGGCGGTCTCCTTGAGCGTGATTTCGTCGCCGCGGCGGTAGAAGCCGTCGCCCGTGAACAGCACCGAGCACTCGGCGTCCGCGATGCGGGTGGCGGTGGCGTCGACGCCGAACCCCGAGAAGATGGGGACGGCGACGGCGCCGACCTTGAAGACGCCGTAGAGGATGCTCTGGACCTCGGGCACCATCGGCATGTAGAGGGCGACCGTGTCGCCCTCGCCGACGCCGCGCTCGGTCAGCGCGTTCGCGACCCTGTTGGCCTGCCGGTGGAGGTCGTGGTAGGTCTGCTGGCGGACCTCGCCGTCCTCGCCCTCCCAGATGCAGGCGACGTGGTTCCGCGTCCCGGAGTCGACGCGCGCGTGACGGTCGACGGTGTTGTGCGCGACGTTGAGCTCCGCGCCCGGGTACCACTCCGTGAACTGCGGGCCGTCGCGGCTCGCGGCTGCGCCGCTCGCTCCTTCCGGGGCGCGTCGCACCCCGCGCTCGTCCCGAACCTCGTCGAAGCCCTCGTAGAACTCCAGGCCGAGGTAGTCGGGGAGCTCGCCCCAGAACCAGTCGAGGTCCGAGGTGGTGCGCTCGACGAGCTCGTCGTAGTCGCCGATGTCGTACGCCTGCATGAACTGCCAGACGTTCGTGGACTCGACGAACTCCTCGGAGGGCCTGTGAACGACTTCGTCGACTTCGTCGAGGGTGTCCATGTGTTGGTCCTCTGTCGGTCCCGGCAAAGGTGTTTCGCAGTTTTTGCCTGTGTCGGCTGCGACACCGGAAGGGTTATAGAAACGCCAGTTCTGGCTTCCGTCAATACATGCCGCCGAGCGGTCGTTCTGCGGACCGCGCGGGCGTGACGACTGTCGTGGTGGTGGCCGTCGTCGCGGCCGTCCTAGTCGCCGGCGCGCTCTGGCTCGTGGCCGCGCCGGAGGCGACCAGCCGGCCCATCGGCACGGACGCCGCCGACAGGCACGCCGACGTCGACGGCGTGACCGCGACCGAGACGCGCGTCGTCCGGCGCGGCGGGGAGACTACGCGGACCGTCGCCGACGTCGCCTTCCGCCCCGGAACCGAGCAGCGCCGCGAGCACGTCGTCACCGGCGAGACCGGATACGACCTGACGGTGTCGAACGGGTCCGTGATGTGGATGTACGACAGCGGCGACGACGTCGCGAAGCGCGTGCCGCTCTCGGAGATGCCCGGGGACGGGGTCGCCCGCGGCGAGCGAGTCGAGCGGCTGTTCACCGCGTTGAACGTCACGCAGCGGTCGGCGGCCGAGCAGGCGTCCAGTCCGGAAATCGAGCCGCTGCCCGTCGTCCCCGGGGTCGCCGGCGGACCGAACGCCTCCGCGGACGCGACGGTCGGCGCGGAGTACGACGGCACCGAGCGCGTCGACGGCCGCGAGGCGTACGTCCTCCGCGTGACCTCGCAGGACGACAGCGCGAACTACGAGCAGACGCTGTGGGTGGACACCGAGCACTTCGTCGTGCTGAAACAGCAAACCGAGTGGGTCGACGACGGCGTACCGGTCTCCGTGACGAGAACGTACTCGAACGTCTCCGTGAACCCCGACCTCGACGAGGGCGCCTTCGAATTCGCCCCGTCCGGGAACACCACCGTCGAGCGCGTGGAGACGCCCGAGACGACCGCCTACGAGAGCGTCGGCGCGCTCCGCGAGGCGACGGACGTCTCCGTACCGTCGCCCGACGTGCCGCCGTCGTTCCGGCTGACGTACGCCTCCGAGACGACCGGCGACGTCCACGGCGTCGGGCTGCGGTACGTCAACGAGACCGCGCGGGTCACGCTCGCGAAGTACGACCGGACGTTCCCGGCGAGCGGCGACGAGACGGTCGCCATCGGCGACCGCGAGGGCGCGGTGACGTACGGCCCGACGACGTCGGTGTCGTGGAACTGCGGCGAGTACCGGTACACGGTCCGCGGGCAGGGCGTCCCGGCGTCGCTCCTCGTGGAGTTCGCGCGGTCGGCCGGCTGCGAGTAGCCCCACGTCGTGTGCGAACTCGTACCAAACATTTACTGTGAGTGACGCGAACGGGCTGCTATGCGAGCAGCAGTCCTCGACGCATACGGCGAACCGCTCTCGATTCGCGACGTCGACAGGCCCGAGCCAGACCCGACCGGCGTCGTCGTGGAGACGGAGGCCTGCGGCATCTGCCGGAGCGACTGGCACGCCTGGCAGGGCGACTGGGACTGGCTCGGCGCGCAGTCCCCGACCGGCCAGATTCTCGGCCACGAGCCCGCCGGCACCGTCGTCGAGGTCGGCGAGGACGTGAGTTCGGTCAGCGAAGGCGACCGAGTTGCGGTGCCGTTCACGCTCGGCGACGGCACGTGCCCCCACTGCCGCCAGGGTCGCGGGAACGTCTGCGAGAACGGCGTCCCGCTCGGGTTCACGCCCATCGCGCAGGGCGCGTTCGCCGAGGAGTTCGCGGTGCCGTACGCCGACCACAACGCCATCGCGCTCCCCGACGGCGTCGACGCCACCGAGATGGCGGGGCTGGGCTGCCGGTTCACCACCGCGTTCCACGGCGTCGCCCACCGCGCGGACCTCGCGCCCGGCGACTGGGTCGCCGTCCACGGCTGCGGCGGCGTCGGGCTCTCCGCGGTCCACGTCGCGGACGCGCTCGGCGGCCGCGTCGTCGCCGTCGACCTCGACGAGGACGCGCTCGACCACGCCCGCGACCTCGGCGCCGAGACCACGGTGAACGCCAGCGACGTCGAGGACGTGCCCGGGGAAGTAATCGATATCACGGACGGCGGCGCGGACGTCTCCGTGGACGCGCTCGGCGTCGCGGAGACCTGCCGGAACGCGATTCGGAGCCTCGGCACGCGCGGCCAGCACGTCCAGATCGGGCTGACGACCAGCGAGGAGCGCGGCGAGATATCGCTGCCGACGGACGCGATGGTCCTCGAAGAGATCGAGTTCTACGGGTCGTACGGGATGGCGCCCTCCGACTACGGCGAGCTGTTCAGCATGGTCGAAGCCGGGAAGCTCGATCCCGGACGCGTGGTCTCCGAGACCGTCGACCTCGCCGGCGTCTCGGAACAGCTCGAACGCATGAGCGACTTCGAGACCTCGGGCATCCCCGTCGTGGACAGCTTCTGAGAGCGACGCCCCCTCGCGGCTCGAATCGGGCAGTCCGCAAACGCTTTTCCGGCCCCCCGTGCAACGGTACGGGTATGTACGCCCGCGACGCGAAGAAACACGAGGAGGTGTGGTTGCTCGACCGCCTCGACGAGTTCGGGTTCGAGGACCCGGCGTTCCGGTCGCGGGACTACGTGCTGGCCATCGACGGCGAGACCAACGAGCGCGCGGGGTTCGCGCGCCTCCGCGTCCACTCGGGCGACGGCGACGGCGTCTGCGAGTTCACGAACATCGGCGTGCGGGAGGACTGGCGCGGCCGCGGCGTGGGCGCGCACCTCCTCGAGTACTTGGTGGAGGACGCCCGCGAACAGGGGCTCGAGGCGGCGTACGCGCTCACCGACGAGCCGGAGTACCTCGCGCAGTTCGGCTTCGAGCGCGTGGACGCCGAGGAGCTCCCCGAGCCGCTCCCGGACCGCCTCGACGCCACCCGGGAGTACCAGCCCGACGCCGTCCCCGTCTTCCTCGACTTCGCCGACTTCGACATCCCCGAGCGCCTCGTGGAGCGCTTCACCGCCGACGAGAGCGACGACGACGAGGACACCGAGCCCGAGGAGTCCGCGGAGGACTTCGGCATCGACCCGGACTCGGCGACGTACAAGTACGACACGGGCGGGTGACGAGTCGAGGCAGTCGCCGCCGGCGGCGTTCCTCCGCGGGAACGTACAAACGTTAAGGCGCAGTCCCGCGTCCGTCCAGTCATGTTCGACGACGAGGACCTCGCGGAGATCCGCGAGGCCCGCGAGGACTGGGACGAGGACTCCCTCTCGCCGACCCTCGACCGCTTCGGTGAGCGAAAGGAGGCGTTCGAGACGGACACCGGCGGGCAGTCCGTCGACCCCCTCTACACCCCGGAGGACGTCGCGGACCTCGACTACACCGAGGACCTCGGGTTCCCCGGCGAGGAACCGTACACGCGCGGCGTCTACCCGACGATGTACCGCGGGCGCCTGTGGACGATGCGCCAGTACGCGGGCTTCGGCACTCCCGAGGAGACCAACGAGCGCTTCCACTACCTCCTCGACGAGGGCCAGACCGGGCTGTCGATGGCGTTCGACCTGCCGACCCAGATGGGCTACGACTCCGACGCCGCGATGGCACAGGGGGAGGTGGGGAAGTCCGGGGTCGCCATCGACACGCTCCGCGACTTCGAGAAGGTCTTCGACGGCATCCCGCTGGACGAAGTGTCCACGTCGATGACCATCAACGCGCCCGCCGCGGTCCTGCTCGCGATGTACATCGCGGTCGGCGACCAGCAGGGCGTCCCCCGCGAGGAGCTGCGGGGGACCATCCAGAACGACATCCTCAAGGAGTACATCGCGCGGAACACGTACATCTTCCCGCCGGAGCCGTCGATGCGCATCATCACGGACATCTTCGAGTTCTGCGCGGCGGAGACGCCGAAGTTCAACACCATCTCGATCTCGGGCTACCACATCCGCGAGGCGGGCGCGACGGCTGCCCAGGAGGTGGCGTTCACGCTCGGCGACGGCATCGAGTACGTCGAGACCGCTCTCGACGCGGGGCTGGACGTCGACGAGTTCGCGCCCCAGCTCTCCTTCTTCTTCAACGCCCACAACAACGTCTTCGAGGAGGTCGCGAAGTTCCGCGCCGCCCGCCGGATGTGGGCGAAGATTATGGAGGAGCGCTTCGGCGCGGAGAACCCCAAGAGCAAGCAGCTGAAGTTCCACACGCAGACCGCGGGGTCGACGCTGACCGCCCAGCAGATCGACAACAACATCGTGCGCGTGGCGTACCAGGCGATGGCCGCAGTCCTGGGCGGCACGCAGAGCCTCCACACGAACGGGAAGGACGAGGCGCTCTCGATTCCGACCGAGGAGTCCGTCCGGACCGCGCTGCGAACCCAGCAGATTCTCGCCCACGAGTCCGGCGCGGCGGACACCATCGACCCGCTCGCAGGCAGCTACTACGTCGAGAGCCTCACCGACGACGTCGAGGAAGAGGCCCGCGGGATTCTCGACGAGGTCGAGCAGCGCGGCGGGATGCGGCAGGCAGTCGAGGACCAGTGGGTGCAGCGCCAGATTCAGGACGTGGCGTTCGAGCGCCAGCAGGAGATCGAGGAGGGCGAGCGCGTCATCGTCGGCGTCAACGAGTTCCAGGTCGAGGACGACGAGCCCGAGGTCGACATCGAGGAGGTCACGGAGGAGGACGAGCGCCGGAAAGTCGAGCAGGTCGAGTCCGTGAAGGACGACCGCGACGAGGCCGCCGTCGAAGAGGCGCTCGCAGACCTCAAAGACGCCGCCGAGGGCGACGAGAACCTGATGCCGTACATCGTGACGGCGGTGAAGGCGTACGCGAGCGTCGGCGAGATCTGTAACGCGCTCCGGGACGTGTTCGGCGAACACCAGCCCGGCGCCGCGCTCTGAGGCGGTCGCCCTCGCCGCGACACGCCGTATTATGGGGCTCGCGCGTCGTGTCGAACACATGTTCGACGACAGCGGCTGGACCGCCGACGACATGGACTCGCAGGCCGGCCGGAACGTCGTCGTGACGGGCGCGAACAGCGGCATCGGCCTCGAAGCGACGAGAGCGCTCGCGGCCCACGGCGCGCACGTCGTGATGGCGTGCCGGAGCGTCGAGCGCGGCCGGGACGCGAAACGCGAGATCGAAGCCGAGTACCCGGGCGCGTCCCTGACCGTCCGCGAACTCGACCTCGCGGACCTCGACTCGGTGGCGGCGTTCGCGGACTGGTACGAGACGACCTACGACTCCCTGGACGTGCTCGCGAACAACGCGGGCGTGATGGCGATTCCGCGCTCGGAGACCGCGGACGGCTTCGAGACGCAGTTCGGCGTCAACCACCTCGGGCACTTCGCGCTCACCGGCCGGCTGCTGGATGTCCTGCGGCAGACGAGCGGACGGACCCGCGTCGTCACGCAGTCCAGCATGGCCCACGAGAGCGGCGAGATCGACTTCGACGACCTCCAGCACGAGTCAGAGTACGACAAGTGGGCGGCCTACGGCCAGTCGAAGCTCGCGAACGTGCTGTTCGCGTACGAGCTCGACCGGCGGCTGCGCGCCGCGGACGCGAGCGTCACCAGCGTCGCCTGCCACCCCGGGTTCGCCGCCACGAACCTCCAGCTCCGCGGCCCCCAGCAGTCCGGGTCGCGGCTGCGCCTGCTCGCGATGAAGGCCGTCAACGCCGTGCTCGCGCAGAGCGCGGAAGCAGGCGCGTGGCCGCTGCTGTACGCCGCCACGCACCCGTCGGTCGACGGCGGCGAGTACGTCGGGCCGGGCGGCCTGCTGAACGCTCGCGGCCACCCCGAGGAGCAGGCGTCCAGCGAGCGCTCGCGGGACGAGGCGACCGCGCGCCGCCTCTGGTCGGTCTCCGAGGAGCTCACCGGCGTCGCCCTCGACCTGCCCGCGCCCGACAGGAGCTGACGAGCGCGCCGGTGGCTTGATAGTCGGCCGAGGGCGACGTTCCCGCATGCACGTCGACCACATCGGCGTCGTGACCGACGACGCGGACGGCCTCGCGGAACTGTACGGGACGCTGTTCGACGCGCCGGCCGTCCACGAGGAGTCCTTCGACGGTCTCCGGTTCGTGTTCCTCGAACTCGGCGAGGGCAGCTACTTCGAGCTCGTCGAACCAGTGCAGGAGGACACCGACATCGGCGGGTACCTCGACCGCGAGGGCTCGGGTATCCACCACGTCGCGCTCGCGACCGAGGACATCGAAGCAGCACTCGACACCGCCCGGGAGGCGGGTGTCGAGCTAATCGACGAGGAGCCCCGCGAGGGCGCGTGGGGCCACGACATCGCGTTCCTCCACCCGCGCGACACGGGCGGCGCGCTCGTGGAGTTCGTTCAGCACTAGCCGAGAATCGCGCGAGTGTGCGGCCCGATAGCCTCGGGCGGGTCCGCCGCGTCGAACCACCGCGCCTCCAGCACGTCCTCGGACAGCGAAACCGCCTCGCCGTCGGCCTCCGCCTCGAAGAACACCCACAGGCCAGTGACGCCGTCCCCGCCCTCGACGAGCGCGAACGACTGCTCGATTGCGCGCTCGACGCCCGTCAGCGTGCACGCCAGCCCGACGTCGTCGTGTACGCGGAACGCCGCAGTGTCGGCGTGGGTCTCGCCGCGCTCGGTCGACCCGCCGGGGAAGTCCCACGCCTCGGGCTGGTCGCGGTAGCGAACGAGCAACACCTCGTCGTCGCGCCGGACGACGACGCGCGCGCCCCCCAGCGACCCCGCCTCGGCCGCCTGCAGACAGTCCGTGTAGACTGGACGCGGAACCACCGTCTCCTCCTCGACGACGGCGAATTCCCCGTAGTCCCGTTCGAGACCGGCGAGCCGCTGCCGGACTCGGTCCCGACCGCTAGGCGACGACACGGGACGACTCTAGAAACCCTCCCGTTTAGTTCGTTTGGCTTCCAGGAAGCGCTGCCGCCCGCTCGCGGGGTCGTAGCCGGTCGAACACGACCCCGCGAGGAGCGTCGCCGGGCTACGGTGCCGGCCCGAAGCTCTCGACCTTCGCGGCGTCCGTGTCGAAGCCGGCGGCCTCCAGCGCCTCGATGGCGTCCTCGCAGAACTCCGAGAAGCCGTAGACGAACGGCACGCTGCCGGTCGGGCCCGTCAGCGACCGGACCGCGCCGCCGACGTCCTCGGCGACGACGACGACGCGCGCGCCGGCCTTCGACAGCGCCGCGAGGCGGTCCTCGTGGACGGGCTGGTCGTCCTGGTAGACGACCGTGACGTCCGCGCCGTCCGCGAGCGCGCGCTCGCCGACCGCGACGGCCGGACCGACGCCGGGGCCGCCGGCGAGCACGACGACGGCGTCCTCGCCCTCGTAGAAGTCGTCGCCGAACGGCCCCGAGACGACGACCTCGTCGCCCTCCTCGCGAGCCGCGAGCCACGGCCCGAGCGTGCCCTCGGGGTCGACCGCGACCGTCACCTCGAACGTCTCCGCGACGTCCGGCGAGGAGAGCGTGTAGAACCGGCCCTCGCGCTCGCCCTCGAACTCGCCGAACACCTGCACGAACTGGCCGGGTTCGGCCGCGAACCCGGACGGGCTGTCGAAGGTCACCGCGACCGTGTCCGCGCCGACGTCGCGGACCGCCCGCACCGTCACTGCTGTCTCGTCCATACCCGGGATTCGAGACCGGCACCCAAATGGATTCGCTTCCGCGGTCGAGTGATACTGAATCACACACGTGCGCTCGCAAAAATCGCGGTAGACACGCGGGCGTAACGCGCGCGTGGAACCATCGTCCGTCACGGGACAGGAGACTGTCATGGACGTATGCACAGTTCTGCCGCTCTCAGGGCGAGAATCCGCCGTTTCGGCCGGCCCAACGCCTTCAGAAGGCTTTTTGCGGGCGGCACGGCTACCCACAGTCACATGCACGACGACCTGAACTGGGCCATCGGCGGCGAAGCCGGCGATGGAATCGCGTCCACCGGGAAAATCTTCGCGCAGGCGCTGTCCCGCGCGGGTCGCCACGTCTTCACGTCGAAGGACTTCGCGTCCCGTATCCGCGGCGGCTACACCGCCTACAAGGTGCGAACGTCCGTCGACGAGGTGCAGAGCGTCGTCGACCGACTCGACGTTCTCATCGCACTCACCGAACGAACCGTCGACGAGAACATCGACGAGCTCCACGACGAGTCCGTCATCATCTACGACGGCGACCGCACCGAGTTCTCGGACTTCGAGGCGCCCGACGACACCGTCGGCCTCGACGTCCCGCTGAAGTCGCTGGCCGAGGACGCCGGCGGCGCCATCATGCGCAACATCGTCGCGCTCGGCGCCGTCTGCGCGGTCACCGAGTTCCCCATCGAGAACCTCGACGAGTCCCTGGAGAAGCGCTTCGGCGACAAGGGCGAGAGCATCGTCGAGAACAACAAGGAGGCCGCCCGGCTCGGCTTCGAGTACGTCGAAGACGAGTACGACGACGTCTCCACGCCCTACGAGCTGGAGACCACGGACAGCGACTACGTCCTGCTGAACGGCGACGAGGCCATCGGCATGGGCGCCATCGCCGGCGGCTGCCGGTTCTACTCCGGCTACCCCATCACGCCCGCGACCGACGTGATGGAGTACCTCACCGGCCGCATCGAGCAGTTCGGCGGCCACGTCGTCCAGGCCGAGGACGAGCTCGCGGCCATCAACATGGCGCTCGGCGCCGCCCGCGCCGGCGCTCGCGCGATGACCGCGACCTCCGGCCCCGGCATCGACCTGATGAGCGAGACGTTCGGCCTCGTCGCCACCAGCGAGACGCCGCTGGTCATCACGAACGTCATGCGCTCGGGCCCCTCCACGGGGATGCCGACCAAGCAGGAGCAGGGCGACCTCAACATGATGCTGTACGGCGGCCACGGCGAAGTGCCGCGGTTCGTCCTCGCTCCCACGTCCGTCGCGGAGTGCTTCCACAAGACCGTCGAGGCGTTCAACCTCGCCGAGAAGTACCAGGTCCCGGTGTACCTCACGGCCGACCTCTCCCTGGCGGTCACCGAACGCACCTACGAGCCCGAGGAGTTCGACATGGACGAGGTCGAAATCGACCGCGGGAAGCTCGTCGACGAGGACGACATCTCCGCGTGGCAGAACGAGAAAGACCAGTTCAAGCCCCACGCCGCCACCGCCGACGGCATCAGCCCGCGTGCGGTCCCCGGCACCGAGGGCGGCGTCCACATGTCCACCGGTCTCGAGCACGACGAGCTCGGGCGCCGCACCGAGGACACCGAGGTCCGTGTCGAACAGGTCGACAAGCGCAACCGGAAAGTCGAGACCGCCGAGGAACGCGAGGACTTCGACTACCGCGAGTTCGGCGACGGCGACGCCGACAACCTCGTCATCTCCTGGGGGTCGAACGAAGGGACCATCGTCGAAGCGCTCGGCTACCTCGACGACGTGGACGTCCGCGTCCTCTCCGTCCCCTACATCTTCCCGCGGCCCGACCTCACCGCGGACGTCCAGTCCGCCGAGAACGTGGTCGTCGTCGAAGCGAACGCCACCGGCCAGTTCGCCGACGTCGTCGAACACGACACGCTCGAACGCGTCGAACGCATCAACAAGTACGACGGCGTCGACTTCAAGGCCGACGAACTCGCCGACGAAATCAAGCAGACCCTGGAGGCCTAACCAATGAGCTCAGAGAACGTCCGATTCACCGACTTCAAGTCCGACAAACAGCCGACGTGGTGTCCGGGATGCGGCGACTTCGGCACCATGAACGGCATGATGAAAGCGCTCGCCGAGACCGGCAACAGCCCCGACGAGACGTTCGTCGTCGCGGGCATCGGCTGCTCCGGCAAGATCGGGACGTACATGCGGTCGTACGCCCTCCACGGCGTCCACGGCCGCGCGCTCCCGGTCGGCACCGGCGCGAAGCTCGCCAACCCCGACCTCGAAGTGATGGTCGCGGGCGGCGACGGCGACGGCTACTCCATCGGCGTGGGCCACTTCATCCACGCCGTTCGCCGGAACGTCGACATCACGTACGTCGTCATGGACAACCGCATCTACGGCCTCACCAAGGGCCAGGCCTCGCCGACCAGCCGGCCCGACTTCGAGACCTCCACCACTCCGGAGGGCCCGAAGCAGCCGCCGGTCAACCCGCTCGCGCTCGCGATGTCCGCCGGCGGGTCGTTCATCGCCCAGAGCTTCTCCTCTGACGCGATGCGCCACACCGAGATCGTCCAGGAGGCCATCGAACACGACGGTTTCAGCCTCGTCAACACGTTCAGCCCGTGTGTCACGTTCAACGACGTCGACACCTACGACTACTTCCGCGACAGCCTCGTCGACCTCTCCGAGGAAGACGACTACGACCGCCACGACTACGACCAGGCCAAGGACGCCATCCTCGACGCCGACAAGGAGTACATGGGCGTCCTCTACCAGGACGAGAACTCCACGCCGTACCACGAAGCCCACGGCGTCACCGAGAACATGGCCGAGATTCCCGACGGCGCCCCCGACGGCGCGACGGACCTCGTTCGAGAGTTCTACTAGTCCCGTTTTGCTGCGCTCACTCGGGCGCTGACGCGCCCTCGCTCTCTGCTCACGGCCAACTGGACCGTTGGTCCCGCTCGGCTGGCAAAAAGCTACGCTAACAAGCGCCGTCGGGCCACCGTCAGAGCTTCGCTCTGACGGGCTCTCGTTCGCTGCGCTCACGAGAACCCACGACCGGGGAAATCGGTGTGCGCGAGAGCGATGCTTCGGTCGTCGTCAGTACGGCGGGCGCTGTGCGCGGACGATGTCTGCGACGTGCTGTTGTTCGTCGCCGAGCAGTTCGGTGATGTCGTCGAACGTGATGATGCCGGCGAGGTCGCCGTCCTCGACGACCGGGACGCGGCGCACGCCGTGCTCGCTCATCAGGTCGGCGACCTCGTAGAAGCCCGCGTGCGTGTCGACAGTCGCGAGGTCACCGGACATGACGTCCTCGGCGACGAGGTCGTCTGGGTCGTCGCCGCTGGCGAGCACGCGCACAGTGAGGTCGCGGTCTGTGACGATACCGACGGGTTCGTCGCCGTCCGTGACGACGATGCTACCGACGCCTTCGTCGGCCATCGTCGAGGCTAACTCCGCAACTGGGGTGTCCGTGTCCGCAGTGACGACGTCACTGCGGGCGAGGTCGTCTACTGGCATGGTGCGATTCGACCTACAGTACGAGAACAGTTAGTTCGTTATCACGATTCCCGGCCGACGAGAAGAAACGGCGACAGTAGGCGCCTCGGGGCCGTAGTTCGTCCACGCGCGGCCGCGGCGACGCCGCTTCCCGTTCCACGCCGCGCACTGCAGTCGCCGGCGGCACCCGTCCGCCGGGTATTCCGCCCTTTCGCGGGCGTCAGGAACGTTCCCGCGTGTTTTTTACCTGCGACGCGAATTACGTCGAGTAACAGTGAGCACGGACGCCGACGCGGCCGTTCGAGACGGTCGGCCGACGACGGGTAGCCGACGCCCGCAGCGGCGCGTCCGCGCGACCACCGCGGCCCGACGGCCGCACCCCGACACCGACCCTCTACGCCATGTCTGAGCACTACGACGTCGTCGTCGCCGGCGCCGGCCCGGCAGGAGCACAGTGCGCGCGAGACCTCGCCCAGCGGGACTACGACGTTCTCGTCCTGGAGGCCGAGCCCGAGGACGGGTTCCCGCGCCAGTCGAACAAGTCAACGGCGGGCACGTTCGCGTCGATGACCGGCGCGTTCGGGATTCCCGACGACGTCGTCATGCAGTACACCGACGACGTCGTCCTCGAATCCCCGAACGAACACTTCGTGCAGACCCAGCCGGGCGCCGTCCTGGAGTTCGCGGACTTCAAGCAGTGGCTCGTCGCGGAGGGCCGCGAGCACGGCGTCGAGTACCGCTTCGGGTCGCGCGTGAACAACCCCGTGATGGAGGACGGCGAGATCGTCGGCGTGCAGTACGCCGGCGACGAGGAGGTCTACGGCGACATCGTCGTGGACGCGACGGGGCCGGCGGCGCCGCTCGCGAAGAAACTCGACGTCTGCGACCTCCAGCGGAAACACCAGGCGGTCGGCATCGAGTGGGAGATGGAGGGCGTCGACGTCGACCACCCGGACTTCGCAGACCTGCGGAACGCGATGATGCTGCGCCTCGACCACGACCTCGCGCCCGGCGGCTACTCGTGGATCTTCCACACGGGCGGGGACACCGCGAAAGTCGGGCTCTGTTACATCCAGAACGAGCGCTACCAGCAGTTCGGCGACGACTCGATGAGCATCGACGACCACCTCGAACACTGGCTGGAGACCGACCCGCGATTCGCGGACGCCGAGCGCATCGCGGACAAACAGCAGCACCGCGGCTCCGCGCACATCCAGATGCCGGACGGCTTCAGCACGGACAACTTCATGGCCATCGGCGACACCGTCCCGACCATCGACCCGCTGTGGGGGGAGGGCATCCACAAGGGCATGGAGTCCGCGCGCGCGGCCGCCATCACTGCCGACCGCTGCCTGATGGGAACGGAGACGGACACGTCCGCCGCGTCGATGTCGACGTACGACGACCTCTGGCGGAACCGCGTCGCACCCGACATGCGTCGCCGGCTCGCGATGACCCAACTGCTCTACCTCGCGCCGAACGAGCGCTACGACCGCCTCATGAGCGACCTCAACGCGATGGACGTGGACACGCTCAGCGAGGCCAACCAGGGCGGCCTGCGCGGGGTCTCGGAGCTCATTCACTTCGACGACCTGCCGCTGCTCGCGCGCTTCGCGAAACAGCGCCTCACGGAGTAACGCGCTCGCCGCTGCCCAAAGTCCTAACCACGCGGGAGGCGTCCGTTCGACCATGTCCCAGAACGAGCAGCGACGCGCACCGCTCGCGAACGAGATGCCGATGCTCGGCCTCGGCACGTGGCAGAACGACGACGCCGACCAGTGCGCCGAGAGCGTCCGCACCGCACTCGAAGCGGGCTACCGCCACATCGACACCGCGCAGGCGTACGGGAACGAGGAGGCCGTCGGGCGCGGCATCGCGGAAGCTGACGTCCCCCGCGAGGACGTCTTCCTCGCGACGAAGGTCTGGATCGACAACCTCGCGCACGACGACGTGCTTTCGACGACCGAGGAGAGCCTGGAGAAGCTCGGCGTCGACTCCGTGGACCTCCTGTACGTCCACTGGCCGGCCCGCGAGTACGACGCTGAGGAGACGCTGTCGGCGTTCCAGCAGCTCCGCGCGGACGGCCTCGTCGACCGCATCGGCGTGAGCAACTTCGAGCCGCGGCACCTCGACGAAGCCCGCGACGTGCTCGGCGAGGACCCGTTCGCGAACCAGGTGGAGCTCCACCCGCTGCTCCCCCAGGAGGAGCTCCGCGAGTACGCGGCGGGACGGGACCTCGAACTCGTCGCGTACTCGCCGCTCGCGCGCGGCGACGTCTTCGAGCAGCCCGAGATCCAGGACGTCGCCGAGAAGCACGGCGTCAGCGAGGCACAGGTCAGCCTCGCGTGGGTCCGCGAGAAGGGCGTCACCGCCATCCCGAAGGCCACCGGCGAGGACCACATCACGGACAACTTCGCGAGCCTCGACGTCGACCTCGACGACGAGGACGTCGAGCAGATCGACGGCATCGACGGCCGTGACCGGCAGGTCGACCCCGGCTTCGCGCCCTGGAACTGAGCTGACCGAGTACTGGGCTAACCGGCTGTTCTTTGGTGAAAACGAGGAGCCACAGCAGCAAGCATCGGCGCGCTTCGCGCGCCGTTCACCGCGCGAGTGAGCGACGCGAACGAGCGCGGCTTTTTTAGCGTAGATTTTTTGGCCGAGTGGTTCGCCTCCGGCGAACCCGAGGCGAAAAAAGGTACGTTTTACATGTACCCGAGGTCGCGCAGGCGCTCCATGAGGTCTTCTTTGTCCTGGGCGCGGCCGGCGCGCTCGGTCGTGTTCTCTAAGTCCTGGAGCCACGCGGGCTCTTCGGCGGCCTTGTCCGTGGAGACCTCACTCCCCAGCGAGCGGAAGCCCTTGAAGTACTTGGGGGAGACCGGGATGTCCTCGTGCGTGAGGCCGTTCGGGAGGTCGTCGTAGTCCTGCGGGACGTAGCCGTCGTCCGGGAACTCCTCGACGGTCTCGGGGACGACGTAGAACCAGAAGGCGTCCCAGACGGCGGCCTCGTCGAACTGGAGGATCGGCTGGATGCGGTCGTGGGGCGGGTAGACGTCGGGGTCGTGGCGCGGGCTGAAGAACGTCTCGTCGGCGCGGGCCTCCTGTTCGTCCCAGCGGATGCCCGAGAGGATGCCGTCGACGTCGTGCTCTTCGAGGGCGTTGTTGAGCGCGACGGTCTTCAGGAGGTGGTTGCCGACGTAGGTGTCCAGCAGGAACGGGAACGAGTCCTCCTCGTACTCGAGGAGGTCGTGGACGTGGTGCTGGTTCTGTTCGTTGAGCGCGTCGATGGGGATGTCGTCGCCGGGTTCGAGGTCGTGTTCGTCGACGTAGTCGCCGACGTCCTCGTTGCGGGCGTAGACGACGTCGAGGTCCCACTCCTCGGCCCAGTGGTCGACGAAGTCGTGGAGCTCGTCGAAGTGCTGGAAGTGGTCGATGAAGATGGTCGGCGGGACTTCGAGGTCGAACCGCTCGGCGACCTCCTTCACGAAGTACAGCGTGAGCGTGGAGTCCTTCCCGCCGGTCCACATGATGGCGGGGTTCTCGTACTCTTCGAGGCCCTTCCGAGTGACCTCGATGGCCTTCTCGAGCTTGTCTTCGAGCGTCGGATAGTCCGCGGGGGACTCGCCTTCGCCGTCCGTGTAGTCGACGTCGAGATAGTCGGGGAAGTCCTCACCCATGACTCCACAGTCTACGTTCTGACGTATAGGCTTGTGGTTCGGAAGGTGCGTTGTCAGGGCTCAATGACGCCGGCAGTACTTACTTCAGGGTGTGACGTGTGCTCACGGACCAGGGGTCGGCGCGGCCTTCTGGAGGGCGGTCTCGGCGATGTTGCCGCCGTAGTCCGCACTCCGAGAGAGGGAGTCGACGACGAGGCCGAGGTGCTGGGCGTGCTGGGCGTCGAGGTCGTGCAGGAGGTCGTCGATGGCGCGGGTCTGTTCGTCGATGGCGCGGACGTCCGCGCGCGCTTCGTTTGCGAGCCGCGTGGCTTCCTCGGGGTCGTCGGTGAACAGCGCCTCCATCGCGGTGGCGATGATGTCGGTGGCGTCGGCTTCGAGGTCGCCGAGCGCGTCCGCGACCTCCGGTGGGACGTCGCCGTCGAGCTCGCGGGTGACGCGGGCGATTTTCGTGGCGTGGTCGGCGACGCGTTCGAGCTGGCGGGCGCTGGAGTGGTAGTCGAAGGCGACCTCGCGTTCGACGCCGATCTCCTGGGCGACCTTCGGGGAGCGCAGCGCGCCGCGGAAGATGCGAGAGACGACGTACCAGAGGCGGTCGACGTCGTCGTCGCGCCCCATGACGTCCTCGGCGACGTCGAGGTCGCGGTTCGCGAGCGCCTCGACGGCGTCGCCGAGCATCGACGTGGCGATGAGGTGCATGCGGCGGACGGCGTTGTGAATCGAGAGCTCCGAGGAGTCCAGGAGGTCCTGGACGACGACGCGGTCGCTCGTCTCCTCGAGGACTTCGAGACCGACGAGACTCTGGGTGGCGTTCCGGATGACGCGGCGCTGCTCGGAGGTGATACGGTCGGCTTCGAGCGCGAGCACGTCGAAGCCGCTGACGTACATCGTCATCACCGCGCGCATGAGCTCGTCGCCCTCCATGCCGGTGATGTCGAGAGACCCCTTCTCGGTGTCAGTGGAGGTCACGGGGGTCAGCAGCAGCGACCCGCTGTCGGGGTGGAAGCCGACTTCGTCGCCGGCGTCGACGTCGTGGTCGCGCGCCCAGTCCTTGGGAATCGAGACGGTGAACGTCGAACCGCCGGTGACCTGGACCTTCCTGCGTTCCATGTCCGAATCTATCGCCGCCTCCAACATAAATTCTCCTACTAATATATAGTTTCCACGAGAGAGCTATTCTCCGGCAGTAATATCGGCTTTTCGTCCGAAAGGGCGCTATATATGGGCGTCCGGGGGGTCACAGGATACTGTCGAAACCCCCCTGTGAACGTCTACATAGGTAGGTCTATATAGTTAACATAGTAGGGTATTTATTTACATCTCCCTCAGTCACAGGTGATGACTCGTAACGAGTCGGCTGTCAGTACGCGACGCAAATTCTTGACTGGTGTCGGCGCTGCCGGGGCTGCAGCGCTCGCTGGCTGTCAGAGTACCGGCGACGACGGCGGTTCGGACGACGGCCTCTCCGGCACGATCGACATCGCGGGGAGCTCTACCGTGTTCCCCCTCGCGACGGCGATGTCGGAGGAGTTCCTCGCCGAACACGGCGGCGTGGACTTCAACATGCAGTCGACTGGCTCCGGGGGCGGGTTCGCGAACCACTTCTGCCCGGGGAACACGGACTTCAACAACGCCTCCCGGCCCATCCGAGAACAGGAAGAACAGCAGTGCGCCGACAACGACGTCGAGCCCGTCGAGCTCACCGTCGCGACGGACGCACTCACCGTCATCGTCAACAACGACCTCGGCATCGACAGCATCACCGTCGACGAGCTCGCGACCATCTGGTCGGCCGAGGAGCAGCCCGAGCAGTGGAGCGACGTCAACTCCGACTGGCCGGACGAGCCCCTCGAACTGTACGGCCCGTCCGACGCCTCCGGCACCTACGACTACTTCATCGAGTCGGTCCTCCACAGCGGCGACGAGGAGGTGGGCCACCGCCAGGACTACTCCGGGACCGAGCAGGACCGGACCATCATCCAGGGCGTCGAGGGCTCTCAGTACGCGATGGGGTACATGGGGTACGCGTACTACTCCACGAACAAGGACCGCGTGAAGGCGCTCGCTATCGACGACGGCGACGGCGAACCGGTCGAACCCAGCCTCGAAACGGCCCGAAGCGGCGAGTACACGCCCCTCGCCCGCCCGCTGTTCACGTACCCGGCGAAGTCGTCGCTGTCCGAGGAGCACATCGCGGAGTTCGCGCGCTTCTGGCTGGAGAACTCGACCAGCGAGGAAATCGTCGCCGAGGACGTCGGCTACGTCCCGCTCAGCGAGGAGGACCAGCAGGAGCAACTCGACAAACTCGAATCGGCGATCGAGGACGCCCAGAACTGACGCCAGAACGGCCGAACAAAGAGCTTATAGGTTCTCCATGACCCGAACAACACAATGAGCGGCGATAGCCTGGAGGACGACCTCACCAGTCGGACCCAGAACGCGCCACCCGAGTTACTGTCGCGGACGTTCTTCTTCGTGTGTGCCGCGCTCTCGATTGCGACGACTATCGGACTCATCCTCCTCCTGACCACCGAAGCGGCGAAGTTCTTCACGTTCTCCGCGCCGCTGGTCGGCGTCGAGGGCGATACGGCGACCGTCGTCGAGTTCCTGACCGGTACCAACTGGCAGCCGACGAGCGGACAGTTCGGCGTGCTCGCGCTCGTGTCCGCGACCCTGATGGTGATGATCGGCTCGTCGGTGATCGCGCTCCCGCTCGGCGTCGGCACGGCCATCTACCTCAGCGAGTACGCCAGCCCGCGCGTGCGGTCGATACTCAAGCCCGGCCTGGAGATTCTCGCAGGCATCCCGACGGTCGTCTACGGGTTCTTCGCCATCATCTACATCACGCCGATGCTCCAGCCGTTCGTCCCCGGACTCGGGACGTTCAACATGCTGTCGGCGTGTATCGTGGTCGGCATCATGATCATCCCGATGGTCGCGTCCATCAGCGAGGACGCGATGTCCGCCGTCCCGGAGGAGCTCCGGCAGGCCGGCTACGGGATGGGCGCGACGAAGTTCGAGGTGTCGACCGGCGTCGTCGTCCCGTCCGCGCTCTCGGGCATCTTCTCGTCGTTCATCCTCGCGCTGTCGCGAGCTATCGGTGAGACGATGGCGGTCACCATCGCGTCCGGGTCGACCGCGCAGTTCCTCAACCCGTTCAACCCCGCGACGTACACCGAGCGCGCGCTCCCGATGACCGCCGCGATGGTCAAACTCGTCGGCGGTGACGTCACCGGTGGCGGCCTCGCGTACCGGAGCGTGTTCGCCATCGGCATCACGCTCTTCGTCATCACGCTAGCCATGAACGTCATCAGCGACTACGTCGCTCAGCGCTACCGGGAGGAGTACTGAGATGGCAACGAACACGGAATCCGGAAACTTCGGACAGATCAGCCGGACCGCGGGCACGGTGTTCCGCTACCTGCTGCTGGCGGCGACGCTGTTCGGTCTCGTCTTCGTCACGATTCTGCTCGTCTACGTCGCCAACGACGCGATTCAACCGCTGACCGCCGACCCCGGCTGGCACCTCACGTTCTTCCTGACGCTGGTCGTCCCGACGCTCGCGGCGGGCGCGTACGCCTACCGTGAGAGCGTCGACGCGCTCCGCTCGGGCGTGTTCTCGATCGGGCTCGTCGTCGTCGCGCTGATGTTCAGCGGCGGCGCGTCGATGATATTCGTCGACATCGTCGAGCCGTTGACGTGGCTGGCGTTCCTCGTCGCGCTCGCGGTGCCGACCGCGATCACCGCCGCGGTGGTCAGCTACGACCACCGAATCCCGTTCACAGCACAGTTCGTCGTCACCGTGGCCGCGTTCTACCTCTCGCTGTTCGGCGTCCCGGGGCCGCTCGGGTCGCTGGCCGGTGTCGGCGCGATCGTCCCGAGCCTCTTCGGCCTCGTCGCCGGCGTCCCCGTGGCACCCGCGCCGTGGCTCATGATGGCGGGGACGCTCGGGCTCCCCGCAGCGCTCGTCGGCAGCCGGTACGTCGCCGCGGACCGCGACCGCCGCACCCACGTGCTCGCCGCCGCGGGGCTGTTCGCGGTCGTCGTCGCCGGCGGGGCTGTCGCACCGTTCGCGGGCGTCGACCCCGTTCCCGGTGTCGTCGTCGCGACTGTCGGTCTCCTCCCGCCGCTCGCGTACGCGGCCGGCATCGCCGCGAACCGGCCCGTCGAGCGCGTCGGCCTGCTCGTGCCCGCGGCCGTCGTCGTCGGCTCGCTCGTCGGCGCCGCCGCCGTCGACGCCGTCGGCTTCGCCGGCCCGCAGTCGTGGGTCGACTGGGCGTTCCTCACGGGCGCACACAGCAGTACCGCCGAGAACGCGGGCTTCTACCCCGCAATCGGCGGTTCCATCCTCCTGATGGTGACCGTCGCCGCGCTCGCGTTCCCCGTGGGCATCGGCGCCGCCGTCTACCTCGAGGAGTACGCCCCCGACAACCGGTTCACCCGCGTCATCGACGTGAACATCTCGAACCTCGCGGGCGTGCCGTCGGTCGTCTACGGCCTCCTCGGCCTCGGCCTGTTCGTCACGTACCTGAACCAGCCCGCGGGGACGGTCCTGCTCGGCGGCGCGACGCTCGGCCTGCTCATCCTGCCCATCGTCATCATCTCCGCGCGGGAGGCCATCCGCGCGGTGCCCGAGGACGCCCGCGCGGCGTCCTACGGGATGGGCGCGACGAAGTGGCAGACCGTCAAGAACGTCGTGTTGCCCCAGTCGTTCTCGGGCATCCTCACCGGGACGATTCTCGCGCTCGGCCGCGCCATCGGCGAGACCGCGCCGCTCATCATGATCGGCGCGCCGAACGTCAAGTACTCGCTGCCGGGCGGCCTCGGAGAGGCGGCCAGCGCGATGCCCCTGCAGGTGTACGCGTGGTCGAGCCTCTACGCCAGCGAGGCATTCTACCAGCGAGCCGTCCCGGCGGGCGTCGTGGTGCTCGTCGCCATCCTGCTGGCGATGAACTCCATCGCTATCGTGCTGCGGAACAAGTACCAGTCCACGGAGTAATACAATGAGCGACAACACATCAGAGTTCAGCGCCGACGCGGACGGCGGAGAGACCGCCGACCCGACGGCCGACGACATGGTCATCGAGACCGACGTCGCGAGCGCGACGTCCGGCAGCGAGTCGACGACCACCCCCGACCCCATCATCCGGTCGCGGGACCTCGACGTCTTCTACGGCGAGGAACAGGCCCTCGACAGCATCGACATCGACATCCCGGAGAACCGCGTGACGGCCATCATCGGCCCGTCCGGCTGCGGGAAGTCGACGTTCCTGCGCTGCATCAACCGCATGAACGACCGCATCCCCTCGGCTCGCGTCGAGGGCGAACTGACGCTGCGCGGGAAGAACGTCTACGACCCGGACGTCGACCCGGTGGCGCTGCGCCGCCGCGTCGGTATGGTGTTCCAGGAGCCGAACCCGTTCCCGAAGAGCATCTACGACAACGTCGCGTACGGCCTCGAGATCCAGGACATCGAGGGCGACCACGACGAGATCGTCGAGCAGTCCCTGAAGCGGGCGGCGCTCTGGGACGAGGTCAGCCACCAGCTCGACAGCTCCGGGCTGGAGCTCTCCGGCGGCCAGCAGCAGCGCCTCTGCATCGCGCGCGCCATCGCGCCCGACCCCGAGGTACTGCTGATGGACGAGCCCGCGTCAGCCCTCGACCCGGTCGCGACCAGCCAGGTCGAGGACCTCATCGAGGAGCTCGCCGAGGACTACACCGTCGTCATCGTCACGCACAACATGCAGCAGGCCGCGCGCATCTCCGACAAGACCGCCGTCTTCCTCACCGGTGGCGAGCTCGTGGAGTTCGGGGACACCGACCAGATCTTCGAGAACCCCGAACACCAGCGCGTCGAAGATTACATTACGGGCAAGTTCGGGTAACAACCATGGCACGAGACAGCTACCAGGAGAAACTCGAGGCGCTCCGCAGCGACGTCCTCTACATGAGCGAGCTGGTCGTCGACCGCCTCCGGCTGGCGCTCGAGTCCATGGAGCAGAAAGACGAGGAGACCGCGTGGGAGGTCATCGAGGGCGACGACGAGGTCAACCAGCTCTACCTCGAGCTCGAGAAGGACTGCATCGACCTGCTCGCGCTCCAGCAGCCGGTCGCCGGCGACCTCCGGCTCATCGCGTCGTCGTTCAAGATCACGACCGACCTCGAGCGCATCGGCGACCTCGCGACGAACCTCGCGGAGTACACGCTCGACGCGGACCGCGACATGTTCCCCGAGGTCGACATCCAGGCTATCGGCACCACGACCATCGAGATGGTCGAGGACGCGATGGACGCGTACGCCGAGGAGGACGTCGACGCCTGCTACGAGATCGCCGAGCGCGACGACGACCTCGACGAGCGCTGCCGGCAGGCCTCCGAGACCGTGATGCGGGACCTCATCGAGACCGAGGTCGACACGGAGTCCAGCGAGGCGGACGTCGAGGCGCTGATGGGCGACGTCTCCCGGATGCTGCTGACGGTGCGGGACCTAGAGCGCGTCGGCGACCACGCGGTGAACGTCGCCGCGCGCACCCTCTACATGGTCGAGAAGGACGACGAGCTCATCTACTGACGCGGCGACCCAACGCTTTTGCGAGTGCTCGGGCTACAGCGACGCATGGACGCCCGCCCCGAGTTCGACGCGTACGTCGGCAGCGACGGCGTCACCGTCGACACGCGGGACGTGGAACTGCTGCGCGCCATCGACAGCGAGGGGTCGCTGAGCAGCGCCGCGGCGTCGCTGGACCGCTCGTACGCGCACGCCCAGCGCCGCGTCGTCGAGCTCGAGGACGCGTTCGGCTCGCTCGTCGAGCGCCAGCGCGGCGGCGCGGACGGCGGCGGTAGCGAGCTCACCGACACCGCCGTCGACCTGCTCGCGACCTTCGAGCGCGTGCGGACGAGCTTCGAGGGTATCACCGAAGTCGCGGAGACGGTGCTCGCGGGCACCGTCGTCGAGCGCGACGGCGAGCTCGCGACCGTCGACACCGCGGCGGGCCGCGTGCGCGCGCTCGTCCCCGAGGGCGACGGCGACGTCCAGTTGACGCTGCGCGCGGACGCCGTCACCCTCACCGACCCCGATGACACGCCGCTCCCGGACAGCACGAGCGCCCGAAACCGCTTCTCGGGCACCGTCAGTAGCGTCGAGACCGGGGAGCGCGTCGCCCGGGTCGCCGTCGACGTCGGGGCCGACGACCCGGTGCTCGCGCTCGTCACCGAGCGCAGCCGCGCGAAGCTCGACCTCGAAGCCGGCCGCGAGGTCGTCGTCTCCTTCAAGGCCACCGCGACGCGCGGCGTCCCCGTCTGAACGGCGGCGCCGCTGCGCGTCGAGCGTCGCAAAAACGAGTGGGTTCGAGCCGCTCAGAACGGGGACTGGATACCGTCGTCGGCGCCCGCGTCGTCGTCGACCGGCTCGGCGTTCTCTGCGTGCAGCTCGTCCGCGAGCTCGCCGCGCTCCTCCAGTTCCGCGAGGATGTCGCTGCCGCCGACGAACTCGCCGTCAACGAACGTCTGCGGGATGGTCTCCCAGCCGCTGCGCTCTTCGAGCGCGACGCGGAACTCGTCGAGGCTCTGGAGCGCGTCCACGGTGTGGACGTCCGGCCGATACTGGGAGATGAGGTTGACCGCGCGCTTCGAGAAGCCGCACTGGGGCATCCGCGCGTCCCCCTTCATGAAGAGGACGACCTCGTTGTTCTCGATCGCCTGCTCGACGATGTCGTCGACTGCGTCCTGCTCCATCGAGGAGTCCATCGGGTCGAAGGCCATACCCGGTCTAAGGTGAGGACAGAGAAAGACCTTGGGACGCGTGGCCGAGCGAAGCGAGGCCACGCTATGGCGAACGCGGAGCACAGCGATGCGTGAGCCGCGTGGTCGAACGCAGTGAGACCACGGACTGCGCGAGCGGGGAGGGACGACCCGCGAGCCGCGTGGCGCGCCACGGGACGAGCGCACGCGGAGCGTCGCGAGCCGTGAGTAGCGCGTGACCGCGTGGTTCGCGAGGCGTTATTCGTCGTTGCCGACGCGGATGACCTGGAAGAGCGATTCGAGAGGGACGTCGTCGACGTCCGAGATTCCCTGCTTGTCGACGAGGACGCCGCAGGCGACGGGCGTGCCGCCGGCCTCGCGGATGGCGTCGACGGTCTCGTTGATGGTGGTGCCGGAGGTGACGGTGTCGTCGACGACGAAGCACTCCCGTCCCTCGACGCCCGCGAAGTTCCGGCTGAAGCTCCCGCCGAGCTCGTCGATGTCGCCTTCCTCCCACTGGTGTTTGCGGGGCGTGTACGTCGCGAGGTCGGTCTTCAGGTCGTTCGAGACGGCGGTCGCGAGCGGCACGCCGGCCTTCTCGACGCCGACGATGAGGTCGACGTCGTGGCTGTGCTCGCGGAGCGCGTCCGCCAGCGCCATCCCGACGGCGTTGAGGCGCGCGCCCGCCTCGCCGACGTTGCTCCAGTCGACGTGGACGTCCTGGGGGCCGCCGCTGGGTTCGGACTCGACGGGGGCGGCGGTGCCGGCGCGCTCGACGAGCCAGCTCGCCGTCTCCCGGGAGACGTTCAGTTCGTCCGCGATTTCGCCGCGCGACAGCCCGCGGTTCGCGAGCTCCGAGGCGCTGTCGATGAGGTCGTCGACGTTCTTCATCTGTCCGCGAATTGCACCGCCGTCTTGATGGTCGTTTCGTCGTCGGCGAACGCCCGCTCGAACTCGTCAAGGTCGTAGACACCCGTGACGAGGTCGTCGAACGCCCACTCGGGGAGCGCCTGCAGGGCGTCGACGGCGGCCTCGAAGTGGCCGACGCCGGAGTTGACGCTGCCGACCAGGGCCTTGTTCTCCAGGACGAGCTCGCGGTGGATTCGCCCGCCGGCGACCTCGAAGTCCCAGTCCTCGGGGACGCCGAGCAGCGCGCCGACGCCGTTGGGCGCGAGCGCCTCGACGGTCTCGAAGGCGTGTTTCGGGTAGCCGGTCGCCTCGTAGACGAAGTCCACGGGCTCGTGGACGTCGGGGATCTCGGGGACGGGCGTCTCCCGGGAGTCGACGTACGTCGCGCCGACTTTCTCGATGAACTCGATGGTGGGGTCGGGGCGGTCGCGGCGACCCAGACAGTACGTGCGCTCGAAGTCGCCGCGGGCGTCGAGCATCGCGAGCGTGAGCAGGCCGAGCGAGCCGTTCCCGAGCACGAGCGCCGACTCGGGCCGCCAGTCGAACGCCGAGCGCGAAGCGAACGCGTGCTCGAAGGCCTTCTCGGAGACGCTGGCGGGCTCGACGAGGAAGCCGACGTCCGCGAGCGCGTCGGGGACCGGGACGAGGAACTCCGCGGGGCTGGTGAAGTACTCGGCCATGAAGCCGTGCGCGCCGTCGATGCCGCGCTCGTGGTACTTCCCGCCGGGTGCCATGTCGGGCTCCCCGCGCTCGAAGTACTCGTTGGAGCCGTTGGGGCGGCGGCGGACCGTCGGCGCGACGACGTCGCCCGTCTCCAAGTCGGTGCCGTTCGGGTCCTCGACGACGCCGACGGCCTCGTGGCCGAGCACGAGGTGGTCCTCGCCGTCGGGGAAGCCGCCGTGGTCGCCTTCGATGACTTCGTGGTCGGTGCCGTCGACGCCGACCCGGAGTGTACGCACGAGCGCTTCTCCCGGTCCGGGTTCGGGCTGCGGCAGGTCGACGACGCGCGGCGTCCGGTCGTCGCGAGTGACGGCGATTGCGTCCATGCGAGTACGTCTCGGCCACACGGGCAAAATATTTATTGTCGACCGAGTAATTCCTCTCCGCGTACGGCCGGCGTCCGTATCGCCGCGTGTCCACGGCCGGCCGCCACCTACACCTAAGCCCGTGCCGCGTCTCGTGCCGGTATGGAGCGGTACGACAGACTGTACACGCTGTACGACGAGTTCGACGCGGAGAGCCTCCGCGCGTACCAGGACCTCGTCGATCTCTTCCCGCCCGTCGACTCGCGGGTGGCCCTGGAGTACTGGGAGTCAGCCAGCGACGAGCTCGCCCAGCGGAAAGGCGACGTCCGCGGGGCGTTCGAGCACGGCGACACGTACGCCGAGCTAGCTGCTCGGGCGTCCCGCGAGCAGGCGTTCGCGGCGCTGGACCTCCAGGCGAAGTACGACCGCGGCGTCAACGTGCTCGTCCTCGACGTCGACGAGACGCTGCGCTCCGCGGGCCACACGGACAACGAGATCCCCCGCGAGACGCTGCACCTGCTGACGGAGTTCCACGAGCAGGGGATTCCGATCGTCATCTGTACGGGCCAGACCCTGGAGAACGTCAAGGGGTTCCTGATTCAGGGGCTCGGCAACGCGCTCGTCCACTCCGGGGACGTCTCCATCGTCTACGAGGCGGGCACGGGCGTGTTCACGCCCGGCCACGGCCCCGACACGAAACAGCTGCTCTACGACGGCCTCGACGAGGACGTCCGGTCGGTGTTCGACGAGGTGCGCGCCCGCGTGCTCTCGGACGCCCCCGAGGGCATCCGGCAGGGCTGTCACCTCCAGGGCAACGAGTTCAACGTCACGCTCAAGCCGAACTTCGAGACGGGCAGCGAGCGCGCGCGCGAGCTCATCGACGACGCGCTCCGGTACGAGCTCGAACTGCTCGCGGACTGCGTCGAGGGCGCGAGCGCCGACCACGTGCGCGCGTTCTACGCCGAACGGGACCCCGAAATCGCTGGCGTGGTCGAGGACGTCCCCGAGGACGTCGACGTCCCCGAGGAGGTGCGCGCGGTCCTCGACCGCGTCGACGTGGCGTACTACGAGGCCGACGCCGCCGAAATCGCGTCCCGCGAGCTGAACAAGGTGGTGGGCGTGCAGGCGGCGCTGGACGTGCTCGACGTCGGGGACCCGTTCGCGCTCGTGATGGGCGACAGCAAGAGCGACCTGCGCGTGATGCAGTGGGTCGAGGAGGAGAACGCGGGCATCGCGGCGGCGCCGGAGCACGCGTCGCCGCGCGTACTCGAACACGCGTGGGACACCGACAACCTCGTCTTCGACGAGGGCGCCGCCGACGAGATTCTGCGGACCGCGTGGGCGCTGAACCGGCTCGCAGAACAGTAGTTAGCTCGCGAGGCTGAAGCGGACGGTGTCGCCCTCGTGGAGCCGGCTGCCGGCAGTCAGCGGCTCGCCGTCCGTGGAGTCGCGGACGACGACCGTGTCGGTGCGGAGCCGCGACCCCTCGAGCACTCCCGAGCGCACCTGCGCGCCGAACTCGTCGGCGAGCGCGTCGATGACGTCGGCGACAGTGGCGTCGTCGTCGACGCCGACGCGGGCGCGGTGGGTACCCGTTCGGGCAGCGAGCGTTCCAGTGAGCTTCACCTCGACGTCCATGTTCCGCTGTAACAACCCCTGTGACTAAAAGTTTACTCACGTCCGGAAAAGAAGCCAGGGAAACCCCGGGGCTTATGCTCGCGGCGGGCGACTCCCCGCACGTGACAGACCACGCACCAGCCCCAGGTGCGGACGACCCGCTCGACCTCCACGGGGTCGTCCCGCCGACTGTGACAGCGTTCCACGACGACGAGACGGTGGACGTCGAGCGGACCGCCGAGCACGCGCGCTTCGTCGTCGACCGCGGCGTCGACGGCGTGTTCCCGCTCGGGACGAACGGCGAGTTCCCGCTGCTCACCGGCGGCGAACGCCAGCGCGTCGTCGAAGCCGTCGTCGACGAGGTCGGCGGCGAGGTGCCCGTCATCGCGGGCGTCGGCGCGCCCAGCACCCGCCAGACCGTCGCCCACGCCGAACACGCCGAGTCGGCGGGCGTCGACGGCGTCGTCGTCGTCACGCCGTACTACTACCCGCTGGACGCGGCGGCCGCCGTCGAGCACTACGAGCGCGTCGCGGCCGCCGTCGACCTCCCGGTGTACGTCTACCACATCCCGTCGAAGACCGGCAACGAGCTCTCCCTGTCCACGCTGGAGGACCTCGCGGCCATCGACAACCTCGCGGGCCTCAAAGACTCCTCGAAGGACGTCCCGTGGCTCGGGCAGGCCATCGACGACCACCCCGAGTGGACGTTCCTCGCGGGGTCGGACTCGCTGCTCGTGCCGGGACTGGACCTCGGCTGCACCGGGATGGTGTCCGCGGTCGCGAACGCGTTCCCGGACCTCGTCGTGGACCTCTACGAGGCCTACGACGACGGCGACGTCGGCCACGCGCGCGACCTCCAGAGCACGGTCTACGACGTCCGCACCGCGCTCAAGCAGGGGCCGTACATGTCCGGCGTCAAGACCGCACTCGAACTGCGCGGGTTCGACGCCGGGCCGCTGCGGTCGCCGCTGCGCGAGATGGACGCCGAGCAGCGCGCCGACCTCGAAGCCGCGCTCGACGACCTCGGCCTCCTCGACACCATAGATTTACACCAGACCGAGTGAAATTCCGACCATGGGCATCGACTACACCGACCTCCACGACCCGAACGCGGAGTACACGATGCGGGAGCTCTCCGCCGAGACGATGGGCGCGGACGGCGCACGTCCGGCGCCCCGCGACCTCGAAATCACGGACGTACAGACGACGATGGTCGACGGGAACTTCCCGTGGACGCTCGTCCGCGTGTACACGGACGCGGGCGTCGTCGGTACCGGCGAAGCCTACTGGGGCGCCGGCGTCCCAGAGCTCATCGAGCGGATGAAGCCGTTCGTCGTCGGGGAGAACCCCCTCGACATCGACCGCCTGTTCGAGCACCTCGTCCAGAAGATGAGCGGCGAGGGATCCGTCGAGGGCGTCACCGTTACTGCTATCGCCGGCATCGAGGTCGCGCTCCACGACCTCGCCGGGAAGGTGCTGGGGGTTCCCGCCTACCAGCTGCTCGGCGGGAAGTACCGCGACGAAGTACGGGTCTACTGCGACTGCCACACCGAGGCGGAAGCCGACCCCGAGGCGTGCGCCGACGAGGCCGAGCGCGTCGTCGAGGAGCTCGGCTACGACGCGCTCAAGTTCGACCTCGACGTGCCCAGCGGGCTGGAGAAGGACCGCGCGAACCGCCACCTCCGCCCGGGCGAGATCCGCCACAAGGCCGAAATCGTCGAGCGAGTCACCGAGCGCGTGAAGGACCGCGCGGACGTCGCCTTCGACTGCCACTGGACGTTCTCCGGCGGGTCCGCGAAGCGCCTCGCCAGCGAGCTCGAGGAGTACGACGTCTGGTGGCTCGAAGACCCCGTCCCGCCAGAGAACCTCGAAGTCCAGGAGGAGGTGACGAAGTCCACGACGACCCCCATCGCGGTCGGCGAGAACCGCTACCGCGTCACCGAGGAGCGCCGGCTCGTCGAGAATCAGGCCGTCGACATCGTCGCCCCGGACCTCCCGAAAGTCGGCGGCATGCGCGAGACGCGGAAGGTCGCGGACGTCGCGAACCAGTACTACGTCCCGGTCGCGATGCACAACGTCTCCTCGCCGGTCGCGACGATGGCGAGCGCGCACGTCGGCGCCGCCATCCCGAACTCGCTGGCCGTCGAGTACCACTCCTACGAGCTCGGCTGGTGGGCCGACTTAGTCGAGGAGGACGTCATCGAGGACGGCTACATCGAGATCCCCGAGGAGCCCGGCCTCGGCGTCACGCTCGACATGGACGCCGTCGAGGAGCACATGGTCGACGGCGAGACGCTGTTCGATGGAGCGTGAGCTTCATCGAGCACGCTGAGCTTCGCTCAGCGACGTTCGACCCAGCGTGGCCGGGTCGAGCACGCGGCGCACAGCGACGCCGCGTTCGACGAAGCATGGCTTCTCGTGCAAGTGGGTCGCAGCGCGAACGAAGTGAGCGACCGTCTCGCTACGTACGACGAGGGGTGAAGCGACTCGTCGGCCCACGGTTTTCTGCGAGCGCCTACTCGGCGACGGTGACCGATTCGAGCCCGCGCTCCGTCAGCTCTTCCTCGATAGCCTCGATTCGCGGCGCGATGACGTCGGGCTCGTGGCTGTCGGTACCGACGGTCACGTCGACGCCGCGGTCGGCGAGCGTGTCGAGGAATTCGGGCGCGGGGTGGAACTCGCCGTAGTCGTCGAGCAGCCGCCCGGCGTTGATTTCGGGGACGGTGCGGGAGCGCTCGAAAGCGTCCGCGACGCGCTCGTAGTGGTCGTCGGTCGCGAAGCCGCGGAGGTGGGGGTTGCGTTCGACGAGGTCCGGGTGGGCGGCGATCGCGAACAGCTCGGAGTCGACGAGCGCGACGAGCTTCTCGAAGTACCGGTCGACGAGCGCGCGGCGCTCCTCCTCGGACTTGTCCGCGAAGTGCGCCGCGAAGTGGACGTTCACGCCGTCGAGGTCGTGGACGCTCCCGACAGCGTAGTCGAAGCCGGTGTCGTCGAGGAACTCCCGGATTTCGTCCTCGTGGTCGGGGTGGTAGTCCATCTCGACGGCGTCGAACACCCGGACGTCGGCGCGTTCGCAGACGTCCTCGATGGCCTCTCGTCGGCGCTCGTAGGTGAGGTCGAGGTTGAAGCCGAGCGCGCGCCGGTGGCGCCGGGCGTCCTCGCTGGGGAAGACGTTGCAGTGGTCGGCGATACCGACGCCGTCGAGACCGGCGCTGGCGGCCGCATCGACCATCCGCTGGAGGAACGCCCCGTCCGAGTAGTTCGAGTGGACGTGGTAGTCGTGCACGGCCGTCTCTGCGTTCGCGGGCGTCACGTACCTTCCGGATGCGTGCGCCGGCGTGACACGACGACGACTACCGCGCGGAGCCGGCCACAGTCACCGCGAGGTTCGATTTTAAGCCGACTCGGTGTATCACGTTATCGTATGGCACGGCGAGAGAGCGGTCGCGACGAGTCGGAGGCGGAACGGAGCCGCGAGTACAGCGTCGATTACCACCTCTCGGACGACAGCGAGAACATCCACAACGCGTGGGACAACTCCCTCGACCCCGTCCTCACCGTCGAACCCGGGGACGTCGTGGAGTTCGAGTGCAGGGACGCCGTCGACGGACAGGTCGGCCCGGACGCGACAGCCGCGGAGTTCGGACAGGTGAGCTTCGATCCCGTCCACCCGCTCACCGGGCCGGTGTACGTCGAGGGCGCCGAGCCCGGCGACGTCCTCGAAGTCGAACTGCTGGACTTCGAGCACAAGGGCTGGGGGTACACGGGGTTCATGCCCGGTGACATGGGCCTCGGACTGCTGCCGGACGACTTCGAGGAGCCGGGCTACCACGCGTGGGACCTCGACGACGACGTCGGCCACTTCGTGAACGACATCGAGGTGCCGCTGGACCCGTTCCCCGGGACGATAGGGAACGCGCCCGCGGAGGCCGGCGAGCACGACACGCTCCCCCCGCGGGACACCGGGGGCAACGTGGACGTGAAACACCTCACTGAGGGGTCGACGGTGTACCTCCCCGTGGAGTGCGAGGGCGCGCTGTTCTCGACGGGCGACTGCCACGCCGCGCAGGGCGACGGCGAGGTCTGCGTCACGGGCATCGAGGCGCCGATGTTCGTCACCGCGCGCTTCGACGTGCGGAAGGAGATGGACGTCGAACAGCCCGAGTTCGAGTCCGACCACCCCTACACGGCGACCGGGAAGGACGAGCCGATGTACGGCACCACGGGCATCGCCTCGGACCTGATGGAGGCGACGAAGAAGGCCGTCCGGCACATGATAGCCCACCTCCACGAGGAGCGCGACCTCACGCGCGCCGAGGCGTACATCCTCTGCTCCGCGGCCGTCGACCTCAAGGTGAGTCAGGTCGTGGACGCGCCGAACTGGACGGTCACGGCGTACCTCCCGGAGAGCATCTTCCCGTAGGCAGCCCTACTCTCCGACTGTCCTGTCCCGGACGACGAGCACGGGGTCGACGGCGCCCTCGGCGACGCGCTCGGTGTCGTCGCCGAACAGCGCGGCGAACAGCGACGCGCCGCCCGCGCCCATCACGACCACGTCGAACTCCTCGGAGCGGGCGACGACGTCCCGAATCGGGGACTCGGAGGCGGCGGTCTCGGTGGTGATCCGGTCGGCGGCGAGCCCGCGGTCCCGGAGCGTCTCCCGGACGGTCTCGACGGCCGCCGCGGCGTCGAAGCCGTCGCTGCCGGCGACCCCCCAGAGCGCGACGGTGCCGTCGCCGTCCGCGAGCAGCGTCGCGACGAGGTCGGCGAGCCGGCCGGTGTCGACGACGCCACGGATCGGCACGAGGACGTCCCGAATTTTACCCGACGGGTTCGGGAGCAGGACGGCGGTCGCGCCGACCTCCGCGGCGACGCGCTCGACGGTCTGGTCGCGGTCGTGCGTGAACGCGACCCTCGTCTCGACGTCCCGGCCCGCCGCGCGGAACGTCTCCGCGATGTCCTCGACGGCCGCCAGCGCGCGGCCCTCGAACTGCATGCTCGCCTGCTCGGTCGGCGTCTGCTCGGGGAGGACGTGGTAGCCGAGCACCACCACCTCCGAGGGCGCGAGGAACGCCGCCAGCGACTCCGAGAGCGACTCGCCCTCGAGCACTTCGACGGGCACGAGCACGCGCGGCGGCTCGCGCACGTCCAGCGGTTCGGGCGTCGAGTCGGCGGCGGGTTCGTCGTCCGTCATCAGAGGACCCCCTTGAGTCGCACGTCGCTGGCGTAGTACTTGTACCACCCGGCGGCCGCGACCATGATGGCGAGGCCGATTATCTGGGAGGCGCGCTGCATGAACCCGATGAGCGCGAAGCTCGCGACCGCGCCGACGCCCGCGACGAGCCAGTACGCGGGCACGCGGAAGTCGGGGTCGTACCACTCGGGTTCGTCCCGGCGCATCGCGACGAGCGCGACGCACATCAGCCCGTACATCACGAGGTGGAGAAACGACGCGACCTCCGCGAGCACCTCGACCTCGCCGAGCGCGACGAGCACGAGCACCGGCCCGCCGGCCATCGCGAGCGCGACGTGCGGCGTGCCGTACGTGAGGTTCAGCCGGCTCGCGTACTGGGGGACGAGCGCGTCCTTACTGATTGCGAACACCGCCCGCGACGTCGAGAGAATCGAGGCGTTCGCGCTGGAGACGGTCGCCAGCAGGCCGGCCACGAGGATGGCGAGCGCGCCCGCGTTCCCGAAGTACGCCCGCGCCACTTCCACGATGGCGGTCTCGCCGAAGCGCGACAGCGCCTCGCTGCCGAACGCGCTCGTCGCCACGAAGATGGTGGAGACGTAGAGGACGCCGACGATGACGACCGACCCGACCATCGCGAGCGGGAGACTCCGCCCGGGGTCCTTGATGTCGCCCGCGACGGTGGCGACCTGCGCGAACCCGAGGTAGGAGGTGAACACGAGCGCGGCCGTCGTGAACATCGGCATCACGCCGCGCGGGAAGAACGTCTCGGGCGTGCTCGCGTTCCCGAACACGCCGACCGCGTCAAGACCGCCGTAGCCGAGGAACGCGACGAGAATCGTCAACAGCACGCCGACGACGTAGTTCTGGAGCTTCGCGGCGTTCTCCGTCCCGAAGAGGTTGAGCACGGTGAGCGCCACGCCGAACACGAGCGCGAGCGGCACGACGACCGGAACACCGCCGACCGGGACGCCCGCCTCGGCGAGCAGCGCGGCGGCGTAGTTCCCGAAGCCGACGAGGTAGAACGCGGTCGCGAACACCAGCCCGAGCCAGATGCTGATGCCGACGACGGCGCCAGGGAGCGCGCCCAGTGCGCGCGAGATGAAGTAGTAGCCGCCGCCGGACTTCGGCATCGCCGTCGCCAGCTCGGACGCCGGCAGCGCGACCAGCAGCGCGACGACGGCGCCGATGGCGAACGACCCCGCCGCGGCGGGACCGGCCCGACCCGCCGCGAGTCCGGGGAACACGAAGATGCCCGCGCCGATCATCGTGCCGACGCCGATGGCCACGCCGCCCTTCAGGCCGATAGAGCGCTCCAGCTCCGAGCCTTCCTCGGTGACGGTAGTCTCGCCGTCCGTCGTCGGGGGTGCGACCTGTACGGGCGCCTCGCCCGACTCGTTCGTCCCCCCGGATCCGGGGGGCTGCGACGTTCCCATGCGGGAGACTCCAGCGGCAGCGTAGAATAATCTGGCGGCGCCCCGGACGCTACTCGCCCAGCCGTGCGTCCGTGACCTCGATGTGCCCGCGGTCGCCGTTCCAGACGGTCTCGTACGCTAACTCGATGGGACGGGACATGTGCGGGCCGTCGGTCACGAACGTCTCGAACTCGCCGCCCTCGCCGAGCACGTGGACGCCGTACTCGTCGTTCAGTTCGGCGAGTTCGTCGAGGGCGTCGCGGTCGAGCGTGCGCCCGAGCCACGACTCGTCGAGGCCGTACGCGGCGACCTGGAGAATCGCGATCTCGAAGCCGGCGTCCAGCATCGCCTCGCCGAGTTCGCGGGGGTCGCGCTGCCACAGCGGCGCGAACACCTCACAGCCCAGCCGGTCGGCCATCGCCTCGATGCGGGAGGTCTGGTACTCGCTCTCGACGGCGCCCGCGGTGACGCCCGCGAGCCCGCCGTCGAGGTCGTCCGAGAGCTCGCGGAGCGCAGCCTCCAGCGGTTCGAGCTCCGCGTCACCCTGCGCGCCCGACTCCGTGGCGGCCGCCGCCTCGAAGTCCTCGGGCTCGACGTCCACGAGCGGGATGCCGATGCTCTCGGCCGCGAGGCTCGCGAGCCGGGTCGCGGGCACGTGGTACATGTACGAGTCGCCCTCCGGGTGGACGGTGACGAGCCGCGCGACGTCCAGCCCCTCTTCGAGCGCGCGGTACAGCGCCCACGAGGAGTCCTTCCCGCCGGAGAACAGGCTCACCCACTGGCCGTCGGTCATACGTCCGCTTGCGCGCGGCCGTTCATATACACTTCTCTACGGCTCGACGGGCTCTTCGACGTCGTCGACGTCGACGCCGCTGAACCGGGTCGCGACGTGGATTCCGACGACGCTGACGAGCACGCCCAGCACGACGAACACGGCGAGGCGTTCCTCGGGGGAGAGCGCGAAGCCCTCGACGGCGAGCGCGCCGACCTCCATCGCGGGCACCGAGAAGGCGTCGAGTTCGCCCGCCAGCTCCATGAAGTACCCCGAGAACCCGCGGACGACGAGTCCGACCGCGAGCACGCCGAACGGGAGGTTCAGGAACGACGTGCGGACGCCGTCGCCGCGGATGAGCTCGTCGAACAGCCGGCCGGCGCTGGCCGCGAGTCCGCCGATGGTCACCCACGGCACGCTGTCGTACGTGAACGCCATCACGGTCACTAGCGGCGCGCGCTCGGCGGGCAGGTCCGAGACCGCGAGTGCGCCCGCGAACACGCCGATGGCGGCGAGCCCGCCGGCGACGACGTACGTCACGATGGACACCCGGCCGGAGTACAGCGCGTCCCGGGCCTGCGCGGGAACCTGCGCGAGGTACGCGTCGACGCTCAATCCCTTGTAGAGGACGAACAGCCCGATGACCGCGGTGATAGCGGCGGCAGCGACGGCGAGGCTCCCCGTCACCATCATCAGCGCGGGGAACACCAGGAGCACGATGCCCAGCGGCACGAGCACCGTCTGGCGGAGCTCCTCGTCGGCGAGGAACTGCTTCAGGAGGTAGTACGTGGACTCGAGGTCGCGTGCCTGCCGGACGACCACGCGGTCGACGGCGTCGACCTGCAGGCGGCTCTCCACGATGGGGACGACGCGCTCGTCCTCCGCGCTGTCGATGACCACGACCGCCGAGTCCGGGTCGTAGCGCTCGATGAGGTCGTCCAGCTGCTCGGCGAGCGAGCGGTCCGCGGAGACGCCGTCGCCGCTCCCGGAGACCGCCGCGACCACCGCGTCGTCGTCCTCGTCCCGCAGGTCGCGGGTGATTCGGAGCGCCTCCAGGAGGCAGTTCACCGCGGAGTCCTCGGGGTCCGCGATCCCCATCTCGACGACCAGCGACTGCACCGCTTCCCAGCCCGCGACCGGCGTCCGCAGGCCCGTCTGGCGGGGGATGTCGCCGGGTCGGTCCACGCAGACGACCAGCGTACGCATCTATCGTCCGGAGGGTCACGCCGCCACAGTAAAAACCCCGCGCTCGGGGCAGTGACGCCGCCCGTCCGCGGCGTCTCCGCTCAGCGCGGGACGACGCCGCGGCTACGCGCCGGGAAAATCGGAGAAATCGGCAGTAGACAGCTTAGAGGTGACCGGACTTCTGGAGCTTGCGGAGGTCCTCGGTGTCGAGGGTCTCGCCCTCCTTGAAGCGCTCGTAGATCTCCTCGGCCTCCTCGCGGGCCTCGGCCTGCTCCTGGGCGCGCTCGTCCTCGCGCTCCTCTTCTTCCTGTTTGTCGAGCTCGCGGAGGCGCTTCTGGACCTGCACGAACGCTTCGTGGTGGGCGTCGGCGGCTTCCTGCGCTTCCACGAACTTCTCGTGCATCTCGTCGGCCTCGTCGCGGATGTCGTCGGCCTCGCGGTAGGCCTCGATCATCTCGTTGTGGTGCTCTTGGGCCTTGTCCGCGAGCTCCGTCACCTTCTCGTGGTGCTCGGAGGCTTCCGCGCGGACCTCCTCGGCTTCCTCGACGAGCTCCTCGAGGTCGCCCGAGGCGTCCAGCTTCTCCTTGCGGTCCTGGTACTCCTCGCGCTTGTCCTCGATCTTCTCGATGAGCTCGCGCTCGTCCTCGGTGGAGAGGACCTCGGTCTGCTGCTTGAACTCGAGCTGCTCGATCTCCTCTTTGAGCTCCTCGAGGTCCTTGCCCTCGTCGAGTTCGAGGTCCTGTTTGCGCTGCTCGACCTCGTCGAAGAGCTCGTTCGCTTTGGCGTTGAGCTCGTTTCGCTTCTCCTTGTGCTCCTGGACCTGCTCGTTGAGCTCGTCGCGCTTCTCGCGGTGCTCCTGTGCCTCGTCGACCTTCTCTCGCGTCTTCGCGTTGAGTTCGTCGCGGTCGGAGGCGCGGGAGCTCGCGAGCTGGTTCAGCTCGTTACGCCGGTCCCGGAACTGGCCGGCGTTCTTGATGAGCTGCCCCTTGGATTTCTCCTGGAGTTCTTCGTCAGTAATGAGTTCGTCTGCGCTCGATACTTCGATAGTTTGTTCTTCCTCAGCCATTGTTCAAACCTCGATGCCATACCCGCTGGGCGTTCGAGACAACCGTCGCTCGGAGCGTGTTACTTCCCGGTCGGAAGGAGAACGTCCTGTCATTCTCTCGGGCTGTGCACGAACGCACGCAGCGTTCTGGTGTCAGATAGTAGTCCACCACGGCACTTAAAATTTCCGACGGCGGGAGGGGTGCAAGCAGTTGTCAGACCGCCGGCAGCGGGTGGTAACGGCTCACACGACCCCGGGTGCGGGAACTTAAAGAGCGACGGCGGAACGCCGCACACAAGTGCGCCAACCGGCAACCGCCGAGCATGGAAGAAGTCGTGCGTGCGCGCGGCCACGAGCACGTCGCCGCCGAACACGCCTCCACGCTCGAAGTGACGACCGACGACTACCTCACGCCCGCCGGCGACTGCATCGTCGGCATCGAGGCCGACCGCGCGCCTGCCGACTTCGACGACGAGTTCGTCGCCGCCTGCCGGGACGAGGACGCGACCATCACGCTCGTCCTCGAAGCCGACGGCCACCGCGAGGAAGTCGTCGGCTCCGGCCACCCCGACCTCGAGTTCGCGAACGACCGCAGCATGGTCGGCCGCACGAGCACGTACGTCGACGACCGCACCATCTTCGTGGACGCCGAGAAGGCCGCCGCGGACCTCGACCGCGACCTCGTCGCCGCGCTCGCGGACGGCGCCGAGCTGACCGCGACCCTGCGCGTCGAGTAGGCTTTTCCCGCTCGGCGACCGTCCACCGAACATGGACGACGAACCCGCGGAGAACATCTCCGGCGGCGAGGCCGCCGCGGGCCGATTCACGGAGTTCGAGCCCGGCGACGGCACCAGCCGCGCGGAGGCCGTCGTCGACCGCCTCGGAGACCTGTACTGGCAGAAGGCCTACGGTGGCCGCGACGCCTTCGAGTGTCTCGTTCGCACGATTCTCAGCCAGAACACCAGCGACGTCGCCAGCCAGCCCGCCCACGACGCGCTGATGGAGCGCTACGACCCCGGCGACCCCGCCGACCGCCCCGCCTCCGACGACGACCGGGACGGGGCGGGCTCACAGGGAGACGGCGACCTGGCGGCGGCGCTCGCGGACGCCCATCAGGACGAACTCGCGGAGACCATCTCCTCGGCGGGGCTCTACAACCAGAAGTCCGAGACGCTGATTCGCATCGCCGGCCGCGTCCGCGAGGAGTACGGAGGGGAGGACGAGTTCGACGAGTTCGTGCGCACCGGCGACCCCGACGAAGTGCGCGACGCCTTACTGGACATGAAGGGCGTCGGCCCGAAGACCGCCGACTGCGTGCTGCTGTTCGCGGGCGGTCGCGGCGGCGTCTTCCCCGTGGACACGCACGTCCACCGCATCGCGCGCCGGCTCGGGCTCGCCGCCCCGGACGCCGACCACGAGGGCGTCCGCGAAGCCCTCGAAGCCGAGGTGCCCGGCGAGAAGTGCGGGTTCGGGCACACGGCGATGATTCAGTTCGGCCGCGAGTACTGCTCGGCGCGCAAGCCCGCGTGCCTGGACGGCCCGGAGGCGTGCCCGCTGTACGACCTCTGCGACCGCGTGGGCGTCGACGAACTCGCGGAGGACGTCGTCGACCCCGCGGAGGCCGCGGGCGACTAGTCGAGGCTCTTCCAGCAGGTGTCGGTGAACGACGCCAGCGGCACGTCCACGCCGGAGTCGATGCTGACGAACAGGCCCCTGTACTCGGCCTCGGCGAAGTGGAACGCGGTCACCTCCTCGAAGCGGTGCATCGAGCACCGCAGGTCGCCCGCGTCGAAGAGGTCTTCGAGGCGCTCGCGGCTGATGCCTTCGAGCACGAGGTCGCGGTGGATATCGTCGGCGACATCGTCGAGGCGCTCGTCGACGTCGTCCCGGACGTACCGCAGGTCGTAGCCGTCCCTGTCGTACTCGGCGACGACTCGTAGCGCGTCGCCCGCCTGCTCCCGGAGCTCCGCGACGAGTTCGTCGCCACCTGGCATGAGAGTAGGTAACGAGCCCGGCGTGTTGAAAGTTCTGCCCGTCAGGAGCCGCTGCTGGCGTTGATCGTCTCGTTGTCCCGGTAGCTGAAATCCTCGTCGGCGGCCGGCCCCGCCGAGAGGAACGGGAGGTTGAGCTCCCACTCCGCCACCACGGAGAAGCGCGAGAACGGGTTCGAGAGGAACTCCGAGAGGTCGCCGACGCCAGCGAACCGCAGCTGGACGTCGACGGCGACGACGCGGGTGTCCATCGCGGTGCCGACCGCGCTGAACCCGAAGTCGCCGGGTGCGCCGAGGTTCGTGAACAGGTCGAGGTGGAGCCAGAACGTGATGTGGGGGTCGTCGCCGCCGACGTCGAAGCGGTGGCCGCCGTCGCCCTCGACGGGCGACCGCTCGACCTGCGCGCCGACCGTGCCGACGAACGCCGTGGAGACGACCAGCGCCGCGACGAGGACGCCGACTGCTCGTGTGCGGCTCACGCCCCGTAGTTCCGGGACGCGGAGTATAGAGCTACCGACTGAGAAGCACGCCGCGAGAGCGGAGTCCGTTCAGACGAAGCGGAACGTCTCGAGGTTCTTCGGCGCGAACGTCCGCATGTTGTACTCGTGGTAGAGCGCGCTGGAGAGGTCCTGCGTCGAGGACTCGTCGCCGTGCACGCACAGCACCTTCTCGGGCCGGGGGTTCATCGTGCGCACGAAGTCCTCGAGGCCCTGGCGGTCGGCGTGCCCGGAGAAGCCGTCGACGGTCTCCGTGTCCATCTTCAGTTCGAGGCGCTCGGTACGGCCGCTTCCCTGGCTGTCCGGCATCGGAATCTCGTCCCAGCCGGACTGGATGCGGCGGCCGAGCGTCCCCTGGGCCTGGTAGCCGACGAACGTCATCGTGGAGTCCGGGTCCGGGCCGATGTGCTGAATCCAGGACATGATGGGGCCGCCCTCGACCATCCCGGACGTGGAGAGGATGATGCACTCCTCGCCGTCCGCGACCTCCTGGCGCTCCTCCTCGCCGCCGTCGATGTGGTTGAACTGGGGCGCGAGGAACGGGTTCTCGTCCTCGTGGAAGATGCGGTCCCGGAGGTCGTCGCGGAGGTACTCGGGGTACGTGGTGTGGATGGCGGTCGCCTCCCAGATCATGCCGTCGAGGTGGATAGGCATCTCGGGGATGTCGCCCTCCCGCATCGCCTCCTCGAGGACGAGCATCATCTCCTGGGAGCGGCCGACCGCGAACGCCGGAATCAGGACCTTCCCGCCCTGCTCGTACGTCTCGTTGATGACGCGCTTGAGCTTGCGCTCGGAGTCCTCCTGGTCGGTCTGGTAGTCGTTGCGGCCGCCGTACGTGGATTCGAGGACGAGCGTCTCCACGCGCGGGAAGTCGTTGACCGCGCCGTTGAACAGCCGCGTGTCGTCGTAGTGGATGTCGCCGGAGAACGCGACGTTGTAGAGGCCGTCGCCGATGTGGAAGTGCGACACCGCCGACCCGAGGATGTGGCCCGCGTTGTGGAACGTGAGCTTGACGTCCGGCGCGATGTCGGTGACGTCGCCGTACTCCAGGGGGATGGTGTGCTTGATGGCCTCGCGGACCATCTCGGACTCGTACGGGGGCGCCCGGCCCTCCTTCGCGGCGACGTCGAGGTAGTCCAGCGTCAGCAGGCCCATGAGGTCCCGCGTCGGCTCGGTGGTGTAGATGGGGCCGTCGTAGCCGTACTTGAACAAAAGCGGGATGAACGCGGAGTGGTCGAGGTGCGCGTGCGTGAGCACGACCGCGTCGATGGAGTTCGCGCCCGCGCCGAGCGCCTCCTGGACCTGGAGGTAGGGGACCTCGTCCTCGCTGCCGGGCTTGTCGCCGCAGTCGATGAGGATGCGCGTCTCGGGCGTCGAGAGGATGAAGCTCGCGCGGCCGACCTCGCGGCAGCAGCCCAGCGTGGTGATGCGGACGTACTCGTCGTCGCTCATCTCCTCGCGGTGGATCTGGCGGCCGACCTTCTCCAGGATGTCCCGGCGGTCGTCGCGCTCGGACTTGAGGAAGTCCCTGACGTTCGAGACGGTGGAGGATTCGATGGGCGGCGTGCGTACGACTTCGGGCGTCCAGCCGGCGGCTTCCGTAATCTCGCGCAGTGTGGAGCCGTGGCGACCGATGACCATCCCGGGCTTCTCGGCCTCGATGACGACTTCGCCGGTGTCCTCGTGGAAGTCGAGGTCGGTGATGCCGGCGTCCTCCGGAATGACGTCGAGGATCTTCTCGCGGGCGGTCTCCGGCCGGGAGAGCACCGCTGGGTCGGGCCGGACGGTGATGCGCTTGCGGAGCTTGCTCGCGAGCTGCCGGACGAGGTCGCCGTCCTGGGCGAACTGCTTGGGGTCTCGGGTGTAGACGACGAGCTCGGGGCCCTCGTACTTGACGTCGGTCACCGAGATGTCCGGCGGAATCTCGTTCGTAATCTTGTCCTGTAACTCCTCGAGTTGCTGGTCTACAGTACTCATAGTCGGGGGTTGAGCCCTCCTGTGTCCGGGCGACCGGCGGTGCTGGGGCGGCTCACGAACCCCGGTGAGTGGGGTCGCGAGCACGCCGAAAAACGTTGTGAGTAGTCACACAGCATCGTCATCCCAGCATGGAGACCGGTGGTTCCGGCCGAGGTGGCCGGGCCGCGGGGATTAGTACAGGAGAACCCGCTTGTCTGCCAGTAAGCGGTTCCGGTTATAAAAGCCTTCGCAAAGTTGGTGTTTCTTCACGTTCGAGGTGGGGCATGGAACTGACGCCAGACGCGGTCGTCCGCGAGCGCGAGTGGGTGCTCGAACGCGCCGACGTCGTCGTCCCGCTGGTCAACGACGTCCGGAACGCGCTCGGGGACGCCTTCGACACCGAGGTCGCGCCCGTGACCGACGCGCAGTACCGGAACGCCGTCGCCGAGGTGTTCGCGGACGGCGACCGCGCGGTGAACGTCTCGGCGCTCGTGGCGCTGCTCCGAGAGCTCGACGTCACCGACGACTACCCGGGGTTCGTCGTCGACGAGCTCCTGGGCCGCGAACTCGCGGCGATGATCGCGGGCGAGCAGCCGCTGCGCCTGCTCGCGGAGTCGACGTTCCACTACGCGGACGTCCACACGAGCGGCGACGGCGACAGCGCCGCCGGACTGGACGACCTCGACGCCGCGCTCGCGGCGGGCGTCCAGACGCGGCTCCCCGGCTGGTCGTGGACGGAGTCGGCGAGCCCGTTCTCGGTGTCGCGGACTCGGGAGGACTGAACGGCGCCGCGGCTGACGGGTAACTGCGTCGGAGAACGGAGGTGGTCGCGGGTCAGTTCGCCCGGCCGTCGCCGATCTCTATGTCCTCGTCCGGGAGTTCCGGCGCCTCGGACGGGTCGATTTCGGTCTCGAGGGTGCGTTCGACTTCGCGCTGACGGAGTTGTTCGCGCTTCTTCTGGCCTTGCCGTTCGCGGCCACGCTTCGTGTCACCCATACTGTGCGGGACGTTCCCATACCACTTAACTCTCCCGCCGGTTCCAGCGCCGCTGGAACGCTCCCGGATTCAGAGGGCGTCGTCGACGAACTGGGAGACGACGAGGTCTTCGGCGCTCCGCAGCCGGTACTGGACCGTCGAGCGCGGCACGCCGAGCTCGTCGCTGAGGTCGCTGACGGTGACCTCGCGGGGCCGCGAGTAGTACCCGTTCTCGACGGCGGCCTCGAGGACCGCGCGGTGCTCGGGCGTCAGCTCCGCGGCGATGCGCGACTCGGCGTCCCAGTTCCCGGCGCTGGAGAGCCGGGACAGCGACAGCGAGAGGCCCTCCCGGAGCTGGGCCTCGATGGCGTCGTAGAGCTCGCCGACGGACTGCTCCTCGGGGTGGAGGACCCGCCACCGGTACTCGTTGTGGCTGCGGCGGGCCTCGAAGACGACGCCGTCGCCGACGTGCTCGTGGACGTAGTGGGGGACCGAGTGGCAGTCGTGCACTTCCTCGCGGAACGTGTAGACGGTCCGGGAGTTCGCGGACTCGTCGAGGACGTGGTACTCCCGGTACGTGTCGCAGTCCGGGAGGTCCAGACACTCGTTGCACCGCGACTCGTCGAGGAACACCCCGTCGAAGGCCGCCAGCGCCTCGTCCGTTCCGGTGGCGTGGTCGATGCGCCACATCCGCTCGCGGGTGGTGAAGCAGACCGAGGTCCACGCCGTCAGGCTGTCGTGCTCGATGAAGCAGTCCATGAGGGCGTCGCTGCCCGGTTCGTACTCCACGGTGAACTCGAACTCGCGCACGCGAGGAGCTACGCTCCCGACCACTAATATTAGTTTCTGCTAACGTTCGATGCCCCGCGAATGAATCCTAAACACCCATTCTAAGCCCGCTATACACTGAACTCGACGACCCCGGGGAAATTGGTTGTCTATAGGCAATTCGCGTTCGCGCTCGTGGAGCGTCCGCACACCTTCACGGGTTTTAAGAGCGAGTCAAGCCTCGTTGCTGGTAATGAGCGACGAACAGGAGCTCGGCATCACCGAGTCCAAGGAGCACAACCCCGGCGAGTGGTACGCCGAAGTGGTCCAGAAGGCGGAACTGGCGGACTACGCGCCGATGGGCGGGTTCATCGTCACCCGGCCCCGCGGCTACGCACTCTGGGAGGCGATTCAGGACAACCTCGACGGCTGGTTCAAGCAGACCGGCGTGGACAACGCCTACTTCCCGCTGTTCATCCCCGAGTCGTACCTCGAACGCGAGAAGGACATCGTGGAGGGGTTCGACCCCGAGGTGGCGTGGGTGACCCACGGCGGCCACGACGAACTCGAAGAGCGCCTCGCGGTCCGGCCGACCTCGGAGTCCATCATCGCGCCGTACATGGCCCAGTGGGTGCGCTCGCACCGCGACCTCCCGCTGCGCGTGAACCAGTGGAACTCCGTCGTGCGCTGGGAGGCGACCGAGACGAAGCCGTTCTTCCGCACGAAGGAGTTCCTCTGGCAGGAGGGCCACACCGCGCACGCGAGCGACGAGGAGGCGTGGGCGGAGACGACGCTGCGCCTCGACCAGTACCAGCGGCTCTACGAGGACGTCCTCGGGATGCCCGTGCTGCGCGGCCGGAAGCCCGAACACGACAAGTTCCCGGGCGCGGACACCACGACGACCGTCGAGGCGCTGATGCCCGACGGGAAGTCCGTGCAGGGCGGCACCAGCCACCACCTCGGGCAGTCGTTCGCGGAGGCGTTCGACATCACGTTCAGCGACGAGGACGAGGCCGAGCGCACCGCGTACACGACGTCGTGGGGACTGTCGTGGCGCGCCATCGGCGCGCTCGTCATGAGCCACAGCGACGACCAGGGGCTCGTGCTCCCGCCGACGGTCGCGCCCAAGCAGGTCGTCATCGTCCCCATCTGGCAGGAGGACACCAAAGACGAGGTGCTCCAGTACTCCTCGGAGATCGCGGCCGAGCTGGAGTCCCAGGGCGTGCGCGTCCACCTCGACGACCGCGACGAACGCAACCCCGGGTTCAAGTTCAACGAGTGGGAGCTGAAGGGCGTCCCCGTGCGCTTCGAGATCGGCCCGAACGAGGTCGAGGACGAGGAGGTCACGGTCGTCCACCGACCCGACGGCGAGGACGCCGTCGAGGACCGCGCGGACATCACGGCGACGGTCCACGACCACCTCGACGAGGTGTACGAGAAGCTCTACGACGCGGCCGCCGAGCGCCTCGACGAGAACGTCCGCGAGGCCGACAGCCGCGAGGAGATTCTGGGCACCATCGGCAAGCACGGCGGCTACGTGAAGGCGCCGTGGTGCGGCGACGAGGACTGCGAGGCCGAAATCAAAGACCAGGTGCACGCCGAAATCGTGCTGGTGCCGCTCGCGGAGGACAGCGCCGCGCGCGCGGCCTCCGAGTTCGAGGACGAACACCTCCCCGAGCCCGACCACGAGGGCGAGGACTGCGCCATCTGCGGCGAGCCCGCCGAGGAAACGGCGTTCTTCGCGAAGTCGTACTGACGGCGCCGCTTTTGTCACGGTCGTTCATTTGATAAGGGTGGTCGCCGAACCGTCGAGTAGCGAAGCGGCCTCCACTCGGGCGGTGCACGACGGGGTTCGCAGGACGGCATAGCGGCGCATACGAACACCTTATATTCCCTCTTTGGTGGTTATATTACCATTAGTGATTCAGGGAAGGGGTTTTACTCGCCCGTGGCACACGGTGGCACATGCACCAGTCCGACAGCACGAACAACCTCCTCGCAGACCCGACCGACGAACGGTCGAACTGCGGGGTCGGGGTCGTCGTCGATCTCGACGGGGGTCGGTCCCACCGCGTTCTCTCCGACGCACTCGACGTACTGGAGAACCTCGAACACCGCGGCACCACGGGCGCCGAGGAGAACACCGGCGACGGCGCCGGCGCCATGATTCAGACGCCCCACGAGTTCTTCGCCGACGTCTTCGACGGCCTCCCCGAGACCTACGCCGTCGGCTCGTTCTTTCTCCCGCAGGACGCCGACGAACGCGACGCGGTCGTCGACACCGTCGAGGACGCGCTCGCCGAGTACGGCCTCGCGGTCGACGCGTGGCGCGACGTCCCGACCGACAACGCCGACCTCGGGCAGACCGCCCTCGACTCCGAGCCCCACGTCGCGCAGGCCGTAGTACGTCCCGAGAACACTGACGACTTCGAGAAGGCGCTGTACGTCGGCCGGCAGGCCGTCGAGGCCGCCGTCGACCACGACCGCTTCTACGTCTGCTCGCTGGACCAGGACACCGTCGTCTACAAGGGCCTCCTGAAGGGCGACCAGGTCGCCGACTACTACCCCGACCTCACTGACGACCGCGTCGAGACCGGGTTCGCGCTCGTGCACGCCCGCTTCTCGACGAACACGCTCGGCGCGTGGCACCTCGCGCACCCCTACCGGACCATCATCCACAACGGCGAGTTCAACACCATCCGCGGGAACGTCAACTGGATGCGCGCCCGCGAGGCCGACCTCGAAGCCGAGGGCTTCACCGACGACGAACTGGAGGAAGTCCTCCCGGTCATCGACGACCCCGAGCAGTCCGACACCGCGAGCGTCGACAACGCGCTCGAACTCCTGATGCAGACGGGGCGCTCGCTCCCGCACGCCCTCCGGATGCTCGTCCCCGAGGCGTGGCAGGGCGACGACGAGATGAGCGACGCGCGCGAAGAGTTCTACGACTACCACGCCAGCCTCGTGGAGCCGTGGGACGGCCCCGCGCTGGTCATCGGTACGGACGGCGACCGCATCGGCGGCGTCCTCGACCGGAACGGCCTTCGCCCGTGCCGCTACGAGAAGCGCGCGGACGGCACGCTCGTGATGGCGTCCGAGCAGGGCGCCCTAGAGGGCGACGTCAGCGAGGTCGAAGAGCGCGGCCGCCTCCGCCCCGGCCAGCTGTTCCTCGCCGAACCCGGGAAGGGCGTCGTCGACGACGAGGACGTCTTCGACGAGCTCACCGACGAGCAGTACGGCGAGTGGGTCGAGGACGAGCAGCTCCGCCCGGAGACCGGCGAGGACGTGCTGCCGAGCGACCCGACAGAGGACCTGCGCTCCGAGCAGGCGATGTTCGGCTACACCCGTGACGAGCTCGACGAGCTCGTCGCGCCGATGGTCCAGGACGGCAAGGACCCCGTCGGCTCGATGGGCGACGACGCGCCGCTGCCCGGCATCTCGGAGTTCAACCACCCGCTGGCGTCGTACTTCCGCCAGCTGTTCGCGCAGGTCACGAACCCGCCGATCGACTACATCCGCGAGGAGCTCGTGACGAGCATGGAGACGCGGCTCGGCAGCCAGGACAACCTCCTCGCGGAGTCCCGCGAGCACGCCCAACAGGTCGTCCTCGACAGCCCCGTGCTCGCGGACAGCGACCTCGACGCGGTGGTGAACGCGGGCCTGCCGACGCGCACCGTCGACCTCTCCTTTGCCCCCGACGAGTCGCTGGCGGGCGCCGTCGAGCGCGTCCAACGCGAGGCCGCCGAGGCCGTCGAGGACGGCGTCGAGCTTCTCGTGCTCTCCCAGCGCGAAGCCGGCGAGGACGCGATGCCGGTACCGAGCCTGCTGGCGACCGGTGCGGTCCACCACCACCTCGTCCGCGAGGGGCTTCGCGCTCGCGTCGGCCTCGTGGTCGAGGCGGGCGACGTCCGGACCGTCCACCAGCTCTCGGCGACGGTCGGCTACGGCGCGGGCGCGGTCAACCCCTACCTCGCCATCGAGTCCGCCCGCGACATCGTCGCCGGGCCGGACGGCCCCGACCCCGAGGCGGCGGTGTCGTCGTACCTCACCGCGCTCGAGGACGGCCTGCTGAAGGTGATGGCGAAGATGGGCATCTCGACGGTCGCGTCCTACCAGGGCGCCCAGATCTTCGAGGTGGTCGGCCTCGACTCCTCGGTCGTCGACCGGTTCTTCTCCGGGACGCCGAACCGCACCGAGGGCATCGGCCTGGACGAACTGGAGGCGGACGTCCGGGCGCGCCACGCGGCGGGGTTCGACGACGAACCCGACGTCCAGCGCGTCGGCGAGTTCGAGAACCGCACCTCCGGGCGGTTCCACCAGTGGAACCCCCAGACCGTCCACAGCCTCCAGGAGGCCGTGGACAACGGCGACTACGGGGCGTTCCGGGACTACGCCGAGCAGGTCAACGACCAGACCGAGCAGCTCCAGACGCTGCGCGGGCTGCTCGACGTCGACGCGGAGGACAGGGAGAGCGTCCCCGTCGAAGAGGTCGAATCCGAGGCGGACATCGTCGAGCGGTTCTCGACGGCCGCGATGAGCCTCGGCAGTCTCAGCCCGGAAGCCCACGAGACGAACGCCCAGGCCGCCAACGAGCTCGGCGCGAAGGCGAACACGGGCGAGGGCGGCGAGCCGCCCGAGCGCTTCGACACCGACCGCGAGTGCGCCATCAAGCAGGTGGCCTCCGGCCGGTTCGGCGTGACGAGCACGTACCTCTCGTCGGCCGACGACCTCCAGATCAAGATGGCACAGGGGTCGAAGCCCGGCGAGGGCGGCCACCTCCCGGGGAAGAAGGTCAACGAGATGATCGCGGACGTGCGGTGCTCGACGCCGGGCGTCGGCCTCATCAGCCCGCCGCCCCAGCACGACATCTACAGCATCGAGGACCTCAAGCAACTCATCTCCGACCTCCGGGCGGGCAACCCGGACGCCCGCGTGCACGTGAAACTCGTCTCGGAGGCGGGCATCGGCACGGTCGCGGCGGGCTGTGCGAAGGCGGGCGCGGACTGCATCCACATCTCCGGCCACGACGGCGGGACGGGCGCGTCCCCGAAGACGAGCATCAAGCACGCCGGCCTCCCGTGGGAGCTCGGTCTCGCTGAGGCGAACCAGCTACTCGTGGAGACGGGGCTGCGCTCCCGGGTCACGCTGCGCGTCGACGGCGGCCTGAAGACGGGTCGCGACGTCGCAATCGGCGCGCTGCTGGGCGCCGAGGAGTTCGCGTTCGGCACCGCGTCGCTGGTGTCGGCGGGCTGCGTGATGGCGCGCATCTGCCACACGAACAACTGCCCGACCGGCGTCGCCACCCAGGACGACGAGCTCCGCGAGCGCTTCCGCGGCACGCCGACGAAGGTCGCGAACTACCTCACGTTCGTCGCGCGGGAGGTCCGCGAAGTCCTCGCGGAACTCGGCTACACGAGCGTCGAGGAGGCCGTCGGCCGCGTCGAGCACCTCTCGCAGGGCGACACCGACCACCCGAAGGGCCGCCACATCGACCTCTCGGGCGTGCTCGCCGAGCCCGAGGGCGACGGTCGCACGCACACGATGGAGCAGGACAAGCCCGACATGGCCCTCGACGAGAGCATCATCGAGGACGCGCAGGCCGCCATCGAGGACGGCGACACCGTGTCGCTGTCCCGCGAAATCACGACCCGCGACCGCACGGTCGGCGCGCGCGTCTCCCACGCCGTCAGCAGCGAGCACGGCGTCGACGGGCTACCGGAGGACAGCCTCCAGGTCTCGCTGGACGGGAACGCCGGCCAGTCGTTCGGCGCGTTCCTCGCGTCGGGCGTCACGATGTCGCTGACCGGCGCCGCCAACGACTACGTCGGCAAGGGGCTCTCGGGCGGCACGCTCGCCGTGCGGACGCCGCCGGAGGCGGGCTTCGAGCCCGCGGAGAACACGCTCGTCGGGAACGTCGCGCTGTACGGCGCGACCGACGGCGAGTGCTACGTCAACGGCGTCGCGGGCGAGCGCTTCGCCGTCCGGAACTCGGGCGCGAACGCAGTCGTCGAGGGCGTCGGCGACCACGGCTGCGAGTACATGACCGGCGGCATCGTGGTCGTGCTCGGCGACGTCGGCCGGAACTTCGCAGCGGGGATGTCCGGCGGCGTGGCGTACGTCCACGACCCGGACGGCGACTTCGAACAGCGCTGTAACACCGGGATGGTGGAAGTCTCCCGCGACCTCTCGGACCGCGACGAGTCCGCGATCCGCCGGCTCGTGGAGAACCACGCGGCGCGCACGGACAGCGAGCGCGCGGCCGAACTGCTCGACGACTGGGAGGCGGCGGTCTCGGAGTTCGCGGTCGTGATGCCGGACGCCTACCGCGCCGCCATCGACGAGCGGCCGGAGGCGGACGCGCGCCGCTCGCTACCGACGGGGCCCCGCGACGGCTCGCTCGCCGGGCGCGCGGACTGAGCCGCACGCGAATAGCCACCGCTTTTGTCGCGGCCGACGATTCTCGGCGTATGGACTCCGCGCTCGTCGTCGGCGGCACGCGCTTCATCGGCCGCCACCTCGTGGAAGAACTGCTCGCCCACGACTACCGCGTCACGACGTTCAACCGCGGGAAGCACGACGACCCGTTCGCCGAGAACAACCGCGTCCACCACGTGCAGGGCGACCGCACGGACCGGAAGGCCCTGCTGACCGCGAAGCGGGAGGTCGAGCCCGACGCCGTCTTCGACTGCGTCGCGTACAAGCCCCGGGAGGTCGAGCACGCCATCGACGTGTTCGGCGGCGTGGACGCGTACGTCTACGTCTCCAGCGGGTCGGCGTACGCCGCCGACGACGTACCGAAGCGCGAGGACGAGACGGAACTCGAGGAGTGCACGGCCGAACAGGCGACCGACGACTCGTTGGACTCCTACGGCCCGCGGAAGGCCGCCGGCGACCGCATCGTCTTCCAGGCGGCCGAGCGCGGCGTGAACGCGATGAGCGTGCGCCCGACGGTCGTCTACGGCCCCCACGACTACACGGAGCGCCTCGCGTACTGGGTGGACCGGGTCGCCGAACACGACGCGGTCGTCGTCCCCGGGGACGGCACGAACCTCTGGCAGCGCGTCTACGTCGAGGACGTCGCCCGCGGGATGCGCCTCGTCGCCGAGGAGGGGACGCCGGGCGAGGCGTACAACCTCGGCGACCGGAACGCCGTCACGCTCGACCGAACCCTCGACCTGATTGCGGACGCGCTGGGCACGGACGTCGAGCGCGCGTACACGAGCCCCCGCGAGCTCTCCATCGTCGACCTCGAACCCACGGAGTTCCCGCTGTACCGCGACTACCCGCACGTCCTCGACACGTCGAAAATCGAGGAGCTGGGCTGGGAGTCCACACCCGTCGAGGAGGCGATGGCGGAGACCGTCGACGCCCACCGCGAGCGTGGGCGCACCGGCGAAGCGGAGGGGCCGGACCGCGAGGACGAGGACCGTCTGCTCGACGTCCTCGACACGCTGTAGCGCGGTCCCGTCGCCGCGGGCGTCCCGACGTCGCCGCCGGCTGCGGGACGAGTAGACTTTTACTCGTCCCCGGGCGAGAGTCGGGCATGTTCGAGAAGTCGACGTGGATCCGCCTCCCGCGCAGCGTCGTGCTCGGCCACGACGTGCTCTCTCGGACGCGGGAGGTCGTCGTCGAGACCCACCTCACGGGCCAGCCGCTCGTCGTGACGAGCCCGACGCCCCGCGAGGTGGCGGCCGACCCCATCGTCGCGCAGTTCGAGGAAGCGGGCGACGACCCCGAGGTCGCGGTCGTCGAGGAGGCGACGTTCGACGCCGTCGAGGACGTCCTCGACGTCGCCCGCGGGATGGACGTCGGCTACCTCGTCGGCGTCGGCGGCGGGAAGCCCATCGACATCGCGAAGATGGCCAGCGACCACCTCGACGTCGGGTTCGTGAGCGTTCCGACTGCGGCGAGCCACGACGGCATCGTCTCCGGGCGCGGGTCGGTGCCGGAGGGCGACACCCGCCACTCGGTCGCGGCGGCGCCGCCGGTCGCAGTCGTCGCTGACACCGGCGTCATCGCGGACGCGCCGTGGGACCTGACGACCGCGGGCTGCGCGGACATCATCTCCAACTACACCGCCGTCAAGGACTGGCGGCTCGCCGAACGCCTCCAGAACGTCGAGTACAGCGAGTACGCGGGCGCGCTCAGCCAGATGACCGCGGAGATGCTCGTGGACAACGCGGGCTCGATCAAGCCCGAACTGGAGGAGTCCGCGTGGGTCGTGATGAAGGCGCTCGTCTCCTCGGGGGTCGCGATGTCCATCGCGGGCTCCTCGCGACCGGCGTCCGGTAGCGAGCACCTGTTCAGCCACCAGCTCGACCGCATCGCGCCCGGGAAGGCCCTCCACGGCCACCAGGTCGGCGTCGGCTCGATTCTCGCGGAGTACCTCCACTCCGGCGAGCAGGGCGAGTGGCGCTCGGTCCGGGACGCGTTGCGCGCGCTCGACGCGCCGACGACCGCCGAGGAACTCGGCATCACCGACGAGGAACTGCTCGAAGCGATGACCTCGGCCCACGAGATCCGGGACCGCTACACGATTCTCGGCTCCGGCATCAGCGAGGACGCCGCCGTCGAGGCCGCCGCGAAGACCGGCGTCATCTAGTCGGTGAGCCTGCCCGTCGCCGCGGCGTCCAGCGTCCACAGCGAGAGCCCGCCCGCCATCACCTGCACGAGCAGCATGCCCGAGCGGTAGAGCACGAGCGCGGACGCGAGCTCGCCGAGCGAGTGCGGCGTGAGCGCGATGAGCACCCCGCCGAGCGCGGCGTCCACGGGGCCGATGCCGGCCGGCAGCGGAATGGCGCGTGCGAACCCCGACACCGTCACTGCGACGGCGACGACCGCGGGAGAGACGCCGACGCCGACCGCGCGCAGGCTCACGTACAGCGGAATCATCCACCCGATCCAGGCGAGGTGGGCGGCCGCGAGCACGGAGACGAACCGCGAGCGGTCGGCGGCCAGCGCGGCGAGCGCGCCGAAGAACTCGTCGAGGCCGGCCCGGATGTCCGCAGTCTCGATTGGCTCGTCGTAGCCGGGGACGACGCGGACGAGTAGCGGGTCGAGGGTTCGGCCGATCCGGGCGAGTACGACGGCGACGTGGTCGCGGGACCGTTCGACGACGACGCCGAAGACGGCGACGAGCGCGAGCACCACGCAGAATCCCACGAACAGCCGGGCCAACCCCCCAGTTCCTCGGCCCTGCGCGAGCACGCCGAGCACACCGAAGAGGCCGACGACGGCGGACCCGAGCATCATCACGAACTCCCACGCGGAGACGCCAGCGGCCGCCTCGCTCAGCGACACCTCGTCGTGGCGGCTGACCACGTACGCGACGAACCCGCCGGCGCCGACGGTGCCCGCCGGGAGGAAGCTCCGGACGATGGCGGCGGCGTAGAACGCCCGCCGCGCGAGCGCGCCGCGCACGCTCAGGACGGAGAAGCCGAGCGCGAGCCGCATCCCTTCGCCGCCCGCGAGCAGCGCGAACGCCGAGCCGACCGGTGCGAGCGAGTAGTAGACGAGGTCGGCGTCGCGGAGGTTCTCGATTACCTGGTCCCACCCGACACCGGTCACCAGCAGGGCGCCGATGGCGACGGCGACGAACACCCGGAAGACGACGCGTCGACGGTCGAGCTCCACAGTCGAACGTCGCAGCCGTCAGGAAAAACGATTTGGGGTGCGCAGGCGGTCGACCCGCCGCCCGATGGCGGGGTGAAAGGAGAACAGGCGGGCGAGCCGCGACCGGTCGACGGGGACGAGCCCGCGGTCAGCGAGCGTGGCGAGCGCGCGCTCCATCGCGGGGCTGCCGACGCGGGCGGCGGCGTACGCGTCGGCGTCGAACTCCGTCCACCGGACGAGCGGGCCGACAGCGAGTAACAACGCGACGGAGGCCGCGACGGCGGGGACGAGCGCGTCGAGGACGCCGGTCGCCGCGAGGAACAGCGGCGCGAGCGCCACGCCCGTCGCGAGGAACCGCGCGGGGACGTGGCCGCGGCGGTGGTGGCCGACCTCGTGGGCGACCACGGCGGCGGTGGCGTCGGCGTCCAGCGTCCGGAACAGCGCGTCCGTCACGAACACGTACCGGGCGCCGGGGAGCACGCCCGCGGCGACGGCGTTCGCGACCGGGTGACGGCCGGTCTCGACGACGCGCACCCGGAGGCCGTGGGCGCACGCCGGAATCGCGGCTGCTTCCTCGTGGGTCGGCGGCCGTAGCGGCCCGAACCTCGCGGCGAGCGGCGGCATCGCGACGACGATGACGGCGGACGCGCCGGCGACGGCCAGCAGGCTCGGTCGGCCGGACGGCGCGGCCAGCCACGCGCTGACGACGAAGAACGCGGGCGCGACGAGGACGGACGCGAGCGCGAGGAACCGCCGGACGGTCGCCGCGTAGTCGGGTGAGTGTCCAGTGACGCTCGCCCACGCGGGCCGCGTTCCGAGGTGAACGGCGAGCGCCGGCACGACGCCGCCGACCAGCACGGTGCCGGCGAGCGCGACGAGCACGCCGACGACCGACGGGACGGGCAGCGCGGCTGCGAGCGCGTCGTCCAGCGGCGAGTTCGTGAACACGAACAGGCCGGTGAGCGCCGCGGCGGCCTGCAGGACGCGGTTCGCGCGCCGCAGCCGGGACGCGGCGGTCACGCGGTCGGCGGCGCGCGCGGCGGCGACGCCCGCGAGCCTGCTCGCGGCGTACGCGACCACCGGGAGGGCGAGCACGACGGCGGCGTTCATCACGAGAGTGTAGCCACGGCGACCACTAACAGTTGTCGCGAGTCACTCCCCCTGCCGCTGCACGTACGCGTACACGACGGCGAACGCGAGGCCGCCGGCGAACCCGCGTGCGGCCGCGCCGGCCACGTCGCCGTCGAACAGGACGGCCTCGAGGAGCACGAACAGCGTCACCCAGAGCGCGACGACGCCCGCGCCGAACAGCCACGGGTTCGTCAGGTCGACTTCCATACGGGGCGCTCTCTCCCGAGACGGAAGTACCTAGACGTGTTCGTCGAGGAAGTCGACGACCGCGCGGTAGGCGGTGAGCTTGTTCTCCAGTTTCGTGAAGCCGTGGCCCTCGTCCTCGAAGACGAGTTTCTCCGTGGGAACGTGTTCGCCGGCCTGCTCGACGATCTGTTCGGCTTCCTCGACGGGGACGCGGGGGTCGTTCGCGCCGTGGAGCACGAGCAGCGGCGCGCGGATGCGGTCGGCGCTGTGGACGGGACTGATGGATTCGAGGAACTCGCGGTCGTCGGCGAGGCTGCCGTACTCGGCCTCGCGGTGCTCGCGGCGCCAGTCGCCGGTGTTCTCGAGGAAGGTGACGAAGTTCGCGATGCCGACGACGTCGACGCCCGCCGCCCACAGGTCGGGGTACTCCGTGAGCGACGCCAGCACCATGAACCCGCCGTAGGAGCCGCCGTACGCGACGACGCGGTCCTCGTCGACGTCGTCGCGGGCGGCGAGCCACTCGACGCCGGCCTCGCCGTCTTTCACCGAGTCCATCCGGTTGCGGACGTTGTCGAGGTTCATGTACTCCTTCCCGTAGCCGGAGGACCCGCGGACGTTCGGCTCGAAGACGGCGTAGCCGTTGTCGACGAAGTACTGGCGGAGCCCCGAGAACCACGGCCGGCGCTGGGACTCGGGACCGCCGTGGAAGTCGACGACGACGGGGTGGGGGCCGTCGCCCTCGGGGAGCGTGAGGAACGCCGGAACGTCGAGTCCATCGAAGCTCTCGTAGTGAATTAGTTCGGGCTCCCGGAACGTCTGCTTCGGGATGCCCGCCGTCGAGGCGTCCGTCCAGCGGCGCGCGTCGCCGCTCTCGACGTCGACGACGTAGACGTTGCCGTTCTCCGTCGGGGAAGAGGCCGACACCGCGACGCGCTCGCCGTCCGGGTCGAAGCTCACGCCGGAGACGACGCCGTCGACGAGGTCGGGCTTCGGGTACTCGCCGAGACTGGTGCCGTCGGCCTCGGCGAGCGTGAGTTCGCTGTAGCCGTCGACGTTCCGGACGTACGCCAGCCGCCCGGAGTCGTGGTCGACGGCGACGGACTCCAGCGGCCAGTCGCCGCCGCTGGCGACTTCCTCGACGTCTCCGGAGCCGGGGTCGAGCAGTCCCAGGTAGTGGGTGTCTGCGCCGAGGTCGGTGCAGACGTAGACGCCGTCGCCGTCCGGCGTCCACGCCACCGAGGAGAACTGCACGTCGTCGTCGTCGAACGGCGTCGCGTGCGTGACCTCACCGGTGTCGACGTCGGCGACGTAGAGGTCGTTGCTGACGTTCGAGTGACTCTCGTGGAGCAACAGCCGGTCGTCGCTCGGGCTCCAGCCCGCGGCCGCCAGCATGTCGTAGTCGTCGCCCTCGACGAGCAGGTCGGCGTCCGCGCCCGTCTCGTCGCGGCTCTGGGTGTAGACGTCGAAGACGCCCTGGTCGCGGCGGTTCGCGGCGTACGCGAGCCGGTCCCCGTCGTGGCTCCAGCCGCCGAACTGGTGTTTCGCGTCCGGGTCGTCGGTGAGCGCCACGTCCTCGCTGCCGTCCGCGGCGAGGCGGTGGAGCTGCCAGAACTCGTCGCCGCCGGCGTCCGTCCCGTAGACGAGCTCGTCGCGCGTCGGCGAGAACGACGCGAACGCCACGCGCTCGTCGTGGAACGTCAGCTGGGCTGGCCACTCCTCGGAGGCGTCCACGCGCCACACCTGGTTCGACCCCGTGGTGTCCAGCAGGAAGGCGAGCTCGCCCGCGGGGCCGAACGTCGGGCCGCCCGCGCTCCGGACGTTCAGATACCGCTCGATGTCGTAGGCCATAGCGGAGACAGCCGCCGAGGCGTCGATAGCCTTCCGGTCGCGGAAGCGGCGTCCCGGAGAACAGAACCGTTTTTACCGGCGTGTTGCGTCCCGGCGAGTATGCGCGTGGCGTTCGTCTCGGAGACGACCGCCCACCACGCCGACGCCGACGACGTCGACCGCCTGCGACTGCTCGCGGACCTGCTCGCGACCCGCGGCCACGACGTCCACGTCTGCTGTGCGCAGTGGTGGGACGGCCGGCCGGACACGTTCGAACACGAGGGCCTGACGTATCACGCCGTCACCGACGAGCGCGGCGACCGCTGGTTCTCGCCGAAGGCCGCCGCCACCCTCAGGTCCGTCGACCCGGACGTCGTCCACGCCGCGACGCGGACGCCCACGCACGTCTACGGCGCGCGCTGGGGCGCGCTGCTCGCTGGCGCGCCGCTGGTCTGCGAGTGGTACGACCCCCACGACGCCATCACGGGGATGCGCGGCCGCGCGTTCCGGTACGCCGCCCGGAAGCCCAGCGCGGTCGTCGCACCCTCGCGGACCGTGAAGACGAGCGCCCGGGAGTGCGGCGCGGACGGCACCGACGTCCGCGTCGTCCCCACCGGCATCGACATGGACGAGATCCGGCGCTCCGAACCCGGCGACGCCGGCGATATCGTGTGCAGCCGGCGCCTCGACGAGGACGCCAACCTCGAATCCCTCTTCCTGGCGCTCGCGGAGTTCCGCGAGTACGACTGGAACTGCACCGTCGTCGGCGACGGCCCCGCGCGCGAGGGCTACGAGCGCCAGGCTCGCGACCTCCGCATCGCCGACCGCGTGGACTTCGTCGGCGAGCGCTCCGTCGCCGAGCGCGTCCGGCTGTTCAAGGACGCCCACGTCTACGTCCACACCGCCGAGCGCACCTCCTTCGGCCTCGACCTGCTGCGCGCGCTCGCCTGCGGCTGCGTCGGCATCGTCGAGTACCACGCCGAGTCCAGCGCCCACGAGCTCGTGGAGACGTACGACCGCGGGTTCCGCGCGACCAACGACGAGGAGATCACGGAGTGTCTGGTCGCCGCGGGCGACCTCGAACGCAAGGACGTCGACGAGACGTTCGCCGAGTACGACGACGAGCAGTTCGTGGAAGCGTACCTCGACGTCTACCGCGAGGCCCAGGAACAGGCCGGCCTGCTCTGACTACGACAGCCGGTAGAACCGCCAGCTGCCGCCGGCGTCGCTTCCCTTCATTTCGCTGTCCTCGATGCGGAAGCCGGCGTCCGCGAGCGCCGCCTCCGTCTCCTCGGGCGCCGGGAACGACCACTGCATGTGTTCGCCGCTGTCCAGCCAGTCGTCGTTCTCGCCCTCCCACGCCTCCGTCCCGGCGGTGACCACCGCGACGCCGCCGTCCCGGAGCACGCGCCGGAACTCCCGGTAGACGTCGGTGTGCTGGGCGGCCGGCACGTGGATGACGGAGTGCAACGCGGTCACCGCGTCGAAGGCGTCCTCGGCGAACGGCAGCCGGGTCATGTCGCCCTGCACGCGGGCGGCCGCCGGCGCGCGCTCGCCGGCGAGTTCGAGCTGCGCGCGGGAGATGTCCAGACCGACCCCATCGAAGCTGTCGCCGAGCGGCCCGAGCACGCCACGGCCGCCGCCGCAGCCCGCGTCGAGCAGGCGGCCACCCGCTGTGTCCGCGAGCGCGTCGACGAGCACGGCCGGCGGGTCGGCGTCGTCGCGCACGGCGTCGTAGTCCGCGGCGAGCGCGTCGTACCCCCGCCGGACAGCGTTCCGGAACGCGGCGCCGTCGTCAGTCATCCTCGACGCCGTCCCGGGTCGCCTCCGCGACCTCCACGGCGGCGACGTTCTCCTCGACGTCGTGGACGCGCACGATGTCCGCGCCGCGGTCCGCCGCGAGCGCCGTGCCCGCGACCGTCGCGTAGCCGCCGTCGTCGGGGTACGAGTCGACCGCGCCGAACATCGACTTGTGGCTGTGGCCGATCAGGACGGGGCAGCCGAGCGCGTGGAACTCGTCGGTGCGGTCCAGCACCTCGAAGCTCTCCGCGGCGGACTTCCCGAAGCCGATGCCGGGGTCGACGATGATCTTCTCCCGCGGCAGACCGGCCTTCTCCGCGAGCAGCACGCGCTCCGTGAGTTCGTCGACGACGTCGTCGACGACGTCGTCGTAGGGGACGTCCTCGCCCGGCTCGACGGGCGCGTTGATGGAGTGCATCACCACGAGCGGCGCGCCGTACTCGGCGGCGACGAAGCGCATCTCGGGGTCTTCGAGCCCGGTCACGTCGTTGAGTACGTCCGCGCCCGCTTCGAGGGCTTGCCGGCCGACTTCGGCCTTGCGGGTGTCCACGGAGACCATCGCGTCGAAGTCGCTGATGCGCTCGACCACGGGGACGACGCGGTCGAGTTCTGCTTCGAGGGGGACGGGGTCGGCGCCCGGGCGCGTGGACTCGCCGCCCACGTCGATGATGTCGACGCCCGCGTCGACCATCTCCTCGGCGCGCGCGACGGCGTCTGCGACGGTGTCGTACTCGCCGCCGTCGTGGAAGCTGTCCGGCGTCACGTTCAGAATGCCCATCACGGCGGTGCCGTCCTCCCACGGGTAGCCGTGGGTCGCCGGCGACGTCTGAATGCCGAGGGTCTCCCGGAGCTCGTCGGCGTACACGGAGAGGCCGTACGGCTGCCCCTCCAGTTTCTCGCAGAGGCGCTTGAACTGCGCGAGCGTCCCCATCAGCACGGCGTCGAGGTACCCCCGCGGCTGGTTGTTCAGCCCGGACAGCGAGCACTCCGCGCCGAGGCTCAGCATCTCCTCTTTGAGGTACTGGGCCTGGCGCTTCTGGACGCGCGTCTCCACGACGCGGTGGACGCCCTTCCCGCGCATCCGCCAGACGCCCGGCGGCGTGACGTGCGCGCCCTCCAGCACCTCGCGGGAGTCGTCGAGCGTGTCGACGTCCTTCTGGACGTTCGTGCGCGTCCAGCGCTTGCGGCCCTCCGCGACGGCGAACAGCGACCCCGTGAGCAGCACGAGGTCGTCCTCGCCGGCGGCGTCGAGCGCGGCGTCGAGCGCGGACTCCACCGCGCGCTTGATTGTCACGTCCGCGCCCGCCTCCGAGAAGACGGTCGCGAGCACGTCCGCGTCCTCCGCGCGGCCCGTGTCCGGGTTGCACGCCCACACCCGGTCGGGCGTCGGGAGCGCGGCGGCCATCCCGCGGTGGTCCTTGTCGTGCATCGCGCCGAACACGCAGTGGAGGTCGTCGTAGTCGAACTCCGCGAGCGTGTCCGCGAGCGCCTCGCACGCCGCGGGGTTGTGCGCGCCGTCTAGCACCGTAATCGGGTCCGTGCCCATCACTTCGAAGCGCCCCGGCCAGTACGCCTTCCGCAGGCCGCGCGCGAGCGTCGCCTCGTCGGCGTCCGCGACCTGCCGCGCGAGCGCCGCCGCGACGCCCGCGTTCTGCGCCTGGAACGACCCAAGCAGGGGAATCTCCGCGTCCACCGACCAGCCGTCGCTCGCAATCGAGACGGCGGCCTCCGTGTGGTTCGTGCGGCCCCCGTAGGTCACGCGCACGTCGCCGTCGTCGCCGACGGTCACGACCTCGCCCGCCTGCTCGCGCACCGCGGCGAGCGCGTCCCCGGTCGCGCCGGTCACGAGCGGGTTCGCGTCCGCGGCGACGTGGGCCTTGTCGCGGGCGATCTCCTCGACCGTGTCGCCGAGCACGCCCGTGTGTTCGAGGCTCACCGACGTGACGGCGCTCGCTACCGGGTCGACGACACTCGTCGCGTCGTAGTGCCCGCCGATGCCGACTTCGAGGACGGCGACGTCGACGTCCTCGCGCCCGAACTGCCAGAGCGCCATCGCCGTCACCACCTCGAAGAACGTCGGCGCGTCGCCGTCCGCCGCGCGCTCGTTCACGCGCGGCCGGACCGCCTCGACGAACGCCGTCAGCGCCGCCTTCGACATCCGGCGGCCGTCGACGGTGACGCGCTCGCGCACGTCGTCGAGGTGCGGGGACGTGTAGCGGCCGACGTCCAGTCCGGCCTCCCGGAGCACGGACTCCAGCATCCGGGCGCTCGACCCCTTCCCGTTCGACCCCGCGACCTGCACGTACCGCGGGCCCTCGTGGGGGTCGCCGAGCGCGGCCAGCAGGTCCGCCGTCGAGTCCGTCCCGGGCTTGGGCCGGTAGCGGCGGAGGTCCAGCAGGAAGTTCGCCGCCTCGTCGTATCGCATACTGGAATCGAGCGCCGCGGCCCGCTTTATACTGTCGGACCGGCACCTCGGTCGTCCCTCAAAGAGCCGTTTGAGTCTCCCCAACCGACTTGATACGTCCGGCACATCGTTCGGGTGGAGCGCCACCGGCCCTCCAAAGCCCCGAACCCACCCCACCTGTGTCAGCCCGCTGGCGCTCCACTGCCCCTTCTCCCCCTCTTTCGCGAGCGCGTAAGAACCCCATAACCAAGCGCGAGGCCGGCCACGTGTCGGTATGGCCGAACGAACCACGGGCACGGAGAGCCTCGAACGCGACCAGGCCGCGGCTCGACTCGAAGAGATCGCGGAGTCGCTCCGGTCGGACGACTTCACGATCCGCGTCGACAACAAGGACATCAAGCTCCGGCCGACGGACACCGTCGACTTCCAGATCGACGTGATCGAGAAGCAGGCGATGTTCCGCGGGGACCGCGAGACCGTCGAAATCGAGCTCGACTGGCGGCCGAAGTAGAGTCACGCCGCCCGCCGGTCGTAGCGCCGCACCAGCAGTTCGAGCCACCAGAGCTTCAGGCCGACCAGCAGCGCCGCGCCGAGCGTCGCGCCCGCAGGCCGCCGCCGCCACGCCGCGTGCACCGCGAAGACGGCCGCGAGCGCCGCACCCGTGTTGTACGCGTTCGGCCCGTCGAAGCCCGTCGTTCGGTTGCCCTCCTCGCGAATCCACCACCGCTCGGCGAGCACCGCGCGCGTCATCCACGCGTCCTCGTTCCCGGGCGCCGCGAACAGGAACGGGTTGACGACGGTCCAGACCAGCGCGGCGCACAGCAACCGCCAGTCGCGGCGGTAGAGCGCGTACACGACGACCGGGCCGGTCGGCACGCGCGTCCACCCGCTCTTCGGGTTCGAGTGCCGCGCCCAGAACCACGCCTCGAACCGCTCGGGCAGCAGGCTCATACGCGGGAGCACGCGCCGCGGAACCAAAGCGGTAGCGGCGAGCGGGAGGCGGAGCGTTCGGTCAGTCGTGCCGGAAGGTACGGTGCCCGGTGAACACCATCGCCATCCCGTGCTCGTCGGCGGCCTCGACGACGTCGTCGTCGTTCACCGAACCGCCGGGCTGAATCACGGCCTCGACGCCCGCCTCGGCGGCGGCCTCGACGCCGTCCGGGAACGGGAAGAACGCGTCCGAGGCCATCACGGCGCCCGCCGCGTCCTTGCCGTCGGCGTCGCGCTCGGCCTTCTTCGCGGCGAGCTCGACGGCGTCCACGCGGGAGACCTGTCCGACGCCGAGCCCGACGGTCTCGGTGCCGTCCGCGAACAGGATGCCGTTGGACTTCACGTGCTTGAGCACGCGCCACGCGAACAGCATCGTCTCGATCTCCTCGTCGGTGGGCTCGCGCTCCGTGACGACTTCGAGGTCGTCGCGGTCGGGCGCCCAGAGGTCGCGCTCCTGCACGAGGCGGCCGCCGACCAGCGGCTTCTCCGTGGTGGTCTCGGTGACCTCGTCCAGCTCACCGACGTCGAGGACGCGGAGGTTGTCCTTCTCGGTGAGCACGTCGAGCGCGCCGTCGGTGTAGCCGGGCGCGACGACGACCTCCTTGAACGAGTCCGCGACGAGTTCCGCGGTCGCCTCGTCGCACTCGCGGTTGAGCGCGACGATGCCGCCGAACGCGCTCTTCGCGTCCGTCGCGAGCGCGTCGGCGTAGGCGTCCGCGAGCGTGTCCGCGACCGCGGCGCCCGCTGGGTTGGTGTGCTTGATGACGGCGGCCGCGGGCTCGTCGAACTCCTTGATGAGGTTGAGCGCGGCGTCGGCGTCGTTGTAGTTGTTGTAGGACAGCGCCTTCGCGCCCTCGTTGAGCTGGTCGGCGTGGACGACGCTGGCCTCCTCGCAGGTGTCGTCGCGGTAGAGCGCGGCGTCCTGGTGGGGGTTCTCGCCGTACCGGAGGTCGCTGTCGCGGTCGTTGCTCACGAGCCGGCGTACCGGGAAGTCGCCGCCCGCGTCCGCGTCGACGGTGACGCCGTCGCCGGTGACGTCGAGGTCGCCGTTCGCGGCCCAGCGCACGGCACGCGGGTACGCCTCGAACTCGGCGTCGTAGAGCACGCGCTCCTTGAGGTCGCTCGCGTCGTCGCCCTCGTAGACCGGGACCGGTTCCTGCGTGACGATGGGCCCGGCGTCGACGTCCTCGGCACGGACGCTGCCGTCTTCCGCGACCGCGTCCGTCACGACGTGGACCGTACAGCCCGTCACGGAGACGTCCGCGTCGAGCACCTGGTCGTGGGCGTCGGCGCCGGGGAACGACGGCAGGAGGCTCGGGTGGACGTTCAGCGTGAGCGGCGTCGCGTCGAGGAACACCTCCGAGAGCACGCGCATGTAGCCGTCGAGGCAGACGAGGTCGACGTCGTAGCCGTCGAGGGCGTCGACGACGCGGCGCTCGTGCTCGCGCCGGGACTCGCCGTCGCGGTGCTCGACGACTTCCGTGGGGATATCGCGCGCGTCGGCCGCGTCGAGGACGGGCGCGTCGGCGTCGTCCGTGAGCACGACGGCGAGGTCGGCGCCGCCGGGCCGCAGGTCGTCGATGTGCAGGAGGTTCCGGCCGCGGTTGCTGGCCAAGCCGGCTACGTTCGTCATGTCTCACCGAGCGGCGTCCGCGGGCAAAGTGGTTGCGGTTCTCGGGCGGGAAGTATGCACGAACTGGCATAGAAATGCGCGGCTTTCGCCGCAGTCGCCGCGTGAGTATGCACGCTCGTGGTCCGCTCGACCGGCAGGCTTTTGCCGCGAGCGCGGCCACTCCGAATCATGACCGACACCCACGCCCTCCACGCCGTGACGCCGCTGGACGGCCGGTACGCGGGCCGCACCGAACCGCTCCGCGAGTACGCCAGCGAGGCCGCGCTGATGCGCGCTCGCGTCCGCGTCGAAGTCGAGTACCTGCTCGCGCTCGCAGACCTCGACCCGGTCGAGCTCGGCCTCACCGGCGAGGAGCGCGAGACCCTCCGCGCGGCCTACGAGGAGTTCGACGACGAGGACGCGGCGCTCGTGAAGGCAATCGAGACGGAGGGCGCGCGCGGCTACGACGCCACCAACCACGACGTAAAGGCCGTCGAGTACTTCGTCCGCGAGCACGCCCCCGAGCGCGCGCACCCCTGGACCCACTTCGCGCTCACCAGCGAGGACGTCAACAACCTCGCGCACCGCCTGCTCGTCAAGCCCGCCGTCGAGGACGTGCTCGTCCCGGAACTCCGCGAGGTGCGGGACGCGCTCGTCGAGTTCGCGCACGACTACGCCGACCTCCCGATGCTCGCGCGCACCCACGGCCAGCCCGCGACCCCGACGACGTTCGGCAAGGAGATGGCCGTCTACGCCGCCCGTCTCGGTCGCGCGATCGCTCGCGTCGAGGACGCCAGCGGCGACCTCGCGGGGAAGCTCGCGGGCGCGTCGGGCACGTGGGCCGCCCACCACGCCGCGTTCCCGGACGTCGACTGGCGCGCGTTCTCCCGGGAGTTCGTCGAAGGGCTCGGCCTGGAGTACGTCGAGCCGACCACGCAGGTGAACCCGAGCGACGACCTCGGCGCGCTGTTCGACGCGCTCACGGGCGTGAACGGGGTCCTGCTGGACCTCTCGCGGGACGTCTGGCTGTACGTCTCCCAGCGCTACCTCGGCCAGGAGGCCGCCAAGTCCGAGACCGGGTCGTCGACGATGCCGCACAAGGTCAACCCCATCGACTTCGAGAACGCCGAGGGCAACCTCTCGAAGGCCGACAGCGACCTCGACTTCCTCTCGGAGTACCTCGCGACGAGCCGCCTCCAGCGGGACCTCTCGGACTCGACGGTCAAGCGGAACATCGGCGCGGCCCTGTCGTACTGCCTGCTCGCGTACTCGAAGCTCCAGAACGGCCTCGAGAAGGTCGCGCCCAACGAGGCCGTCATGCGCGAAGACCTCGAAGCCAACCCCGAGGTCATCGGGGAAGCCGTCCAGACGATTCTCCGCCGCGAGGGCCACGGCGACGCCTACGAGCGCGTGAAGGACCTCACGCGCGGCGAGCGCGTCACCATCGAGGACTTCCACGACCTGTTCGCGGACCTCGACGTCGACGAGGACGTGCGCGAGGAACTGCTCGCCCTCACGCCCGCCTCGTACACCGGCGTCGCCGGCGACATCGCGCGCGACGCCTGACCGCGCTCCTGAAAGCTTATGCCGCGTCGCTCCGCAGCGGCACGCATGTCCCCGCCACAGAGCGAACGCGACGGCTGCCCGAAGTGCGGTCACGACGAAGTCGACGTCGGCTCCATCTCCACGACCGGCTCCGGGCTCTCCAAGATGTTCGACATCCAGACGAACAACTTCCAGACGGTGACCTGCACGTCCTGCGGGTACACCGAACTGTACGCGGACGTCGACGACCGCGGTGCGGACCTCGCGGACGTCTTCTTCGGCTAGACGAGCGAGTGGAGCGCGTCCGTGACGATTTCGGCGGCGCGCTCGACGTCCGAGCGCCGCACGTACTCGCGCTGTGAGTGCGCGACCGGGCCCTCGTCGTCCGCGAGCACGCCCGGCCCGAAGACGACCGTCGGCGCGTCGTCGGCGAAGTAGGAGGCCTCGGTAGCGGCGCCGAACGGCCGCGGGGTGCCCGCGCCCGCGTCCACGAGCGCCTCCGCGACGGCGCTGTCCGCGGGCGTGTCGAACGCTTCGAGGAACGGCGTCTCGCGCTCTGCGGGCTCGACGGCGACGTCGACGTGCGCCGGAACGCCCTCGCGGACGTGCGCCGCGAACCCCTCGAAGAAGTCGGTCTGTGTCTCCGGCGGTACCGTCCGCCGGTCGAACGTGATCGTGCACTCGTCGGGTACGCGGTTCGCGGCGTCCCCGCCCGCAATCCGGGTGGGCGTGAGCGTCGGCGGCCCGAGGTCGGGGTGTTCGGCGGCGCCGCGGGCCGCGTCGTACGTCCGCATCGCTTCGAGGACGCTCTCGGCGGCGGCGACGGCGTTCGCGCCCGAGCCCGGTTCCGCGGCGTGCGCGCCCTCCCCGGTGAGTTCGACGGTGCCCTGGAAGCGGCCGCGGGCGCTCGTGCAGGCGCCGAGGTCCGTCGGCTCGCCCACGACGTAGCCGTCCGCAGCGAGATCGAGGGCGGCCGCACCCATCGAGTCCGTCTCCTCGTCGGGCGTGATTGCGAGCGTCACGCGACCCTCCTCGGGTTCGATGGCGAGGAAGCCCGCGAGTAGCGCGGCCAGCGGCCCCTTCGCGTCACACGCGCCGCGTCCTTCGACCACGTCCCCGTCCCGCGAGAACTCGACGTGCGGCGTGACGGTGTCGATGTGCGTGTTCAGGACGAAGTGCGGGCGCCCGCGCCCCTTCGACGCGAGGACGTTCCCGGAGTCGTCGACCTCTGGGTCGACGCCGTGCTCCCGGAGCGTCCCGACGAGCAGCTCGCGCATCTCCCCGACGTCCTCGTGGGAGGGCGTCTGGACAGCGCGCTTGTGGAAACCGAGGAGGTCGAAGGAGTCAGTCATCCGAGTGCCGGATCGTCACGGGCTCCGCTTCGCCGTCGACCTCGTGGACGGTCGGCCCCCGGAGCGTCGCGCGGTCCGCGGAGAGGTCCACGACGAGTTCGCCGCCCGGCGGGCTGACCGAGACCAGGTCGCCGCAGCGGCCCTCGCGGTGGGCGACCGCAGCGACCGCGACTGCGCCCGTCCCGCAGGAGTCGGTCTCGCCCTCGACGCCGCGCTCGAACGTGCGCTGGCGGAACGCGTCCTCGCCGTCCGGCGACGCGAACGTCACGTTCGCGCCCTCGGGGAACGCCTCGTGGTGACGGATCTCCGGAGCGTCCGCTTCGACGTCCACGTCGTCGACGTCGTCGACGAACACCACGGCGTGCGGGACGCCCGTGTCCACGGCGGTGACCTCGTAGCCCGCGAGCGCCTCGCGCTCCATCGGCTCGTCGCGGTCGACCGGTACGTCCGCGGGGTCGAAGGAGGGCTCGCCCATCTCCACGGTGACGACTTCGCCGTCGAGGTCCGCGCGCCGCGTCCCCGCCTGCGTGTCCAGCATGACGGCGTCGGAGCCGGTCTGCTCGGCGACCCAGCGCGCGGCGCAGCGCGCGCCGTTCCCGCACATGTCCGCCGTGGAGCCGTCGGGCTGGCGCAGCGTCATCACCGCGCGCGGCGGCTCGAAGCGCTCCTCTAAGGCGAGGAACAGCACGCCGTCGATGCCGAGGCTGGCGCAGAGCCGCTGGGCGAACGCCCCGCGGTCGGGGACGTAGTTGGACGCGTCGACGATTGCGAAGTCGTTGCCGGTGCCGTGGTATCGTTCGTAGGGAATCATCGGTGTAGAGGCGGATGTACTGAAATCATCGTTCGGGGGCAGTGAGGTCGGACAGGGAGTCGCGTTCGCGGGCGAGGCGGTGGTCGTCGTCCTCCACGACGGCGACCGCGGGCCGCGGCCGGGAGTTGTACTGGGACGCCATCTCGACGCCGTACGCGCCCGCGTTCCCGACCGCGAGCAGGTCGCCGCGCTCCGGGCGCGGCAGCCGGCGGTCCTCCGCGAGTACGTCCGTGCTCTCGCAGATGGGGCCGACGACCGAGACGCTGCGTTCCGGGCGGTCGTGGCCGTCCCGGGCGAGCGACCGCACCTCGTGGTGGGCGCCGTAGAGCGCAGGGCGCAGCAGCGTCGTCATGCCGGCGTCGACGCCAGCGAGCGTCGCGCCGTCGGTGCGCTTGACCGTGTTGACGTCCGCCAGCAGGACGCCGGCGTCCGCGACGAGGAAGCGCCCGGGCTCGACGACCAGTTCGGCGTCCACGTCCGCGAGCGCGTCGCGGGTGGCGTCCGCGACCGCGTCGAGGTCGAGCGGGTCCTCGTCGGGGCGGTACGGGACGCCGAAGCCGCCGCCGACGTCCACGAACTCCAGGTCGACGGGCGCCTCGCGGGCGACGGCGGCGAGGCGCTCGACGACCTCGCGGTGGGCGTCGACGTCCGCGTCGTCGAGCATCCCGCTGCCGACGTGGGCGTGCACGCCGACCACGTCGAAGCCGCGGGCGTCCGCCTCCCGGAGCACGTCCGCCGCGCGGTCGTGCGGGATGCCGAACTTCGCGTCCGCGCCGGTCGCCACGTCCTCGCTGTGGCCCGCGCCGACGCCGGGGTGGACGCGGATCGCGAGGCGACCGTCGAACCCGCGCTCTTCGAGGCGGTCGATCGTGTCGCGGGCGCCCACCACGAACGTCGCGTCGGGCGCCGCGTCGAGCACGTAGTCGAGGTCGCGGGCGGGCGGATTGACTGCAGTGTAGTGGATCTCTTCGGGGGTGAAGCCGGCGTCGAGCGCGCGGTACACCTCGCCGGCGGACGCGCACTCCGCGCCGGCGCCGGCGCCCCGGAGCGCTTCGAGGACCGCGCGGCCGGCGTTGGCCTTCACCGCGTAGTGCACGTCCGCGTCCGGGAACGCGGTCGCGAGTCGGTCGTAGTTCTCTCGGACGCGGTCGAGGTCCTGCACGTACAGCGGCGTGTCGTACTCGGCAGCGAGGTCGCGGAGGTCGCTCGCCGACCAGTCCGCGAGCCGCCGCACTGCGGGGGCCTCGACGCGCGTCACGACCGGAGAACCTCCTCGCGCTGCGTGGCGTCGAGCGTCTCGGCTTCGAGGTCCATCGCCACCACGGCGGGCTTGAACGCGCCGCCGTCGAAGAGGTCGTGCTCGCCGACGCTGGACTCCACGTACCGCGTGAACGCGCGCCGCTCCGGCGGCAGCTCGCCGTACAGGACCTCCTCCTCGACGAGGTCGTAGACCGGAATCCGGGGCGTCAGCAGCGTGTTCTCGCCGACGACGGAGTCCTCGCCGACGACGAACCCGGAAGTGACCCGGCAGCCCGCGCCCAGCGAGACGCCGTCCTCGACGACCACGGGTGCGTCCTCGACGGGTTCGAGCACGCCCCCGATGAGCGTGTTCGCACCGAGCTTCACGTCCTCCCCGATCTGCGCGCAGGAGCCGACGGTGTCACAGGAGTCGACGAGCGTGCCGTCGCCGACGTACGCGCCGACGTTCACGAACGCCGGCGACATCACGATGCAGTCCGACCCGAGGTGGGAGCCGCGGCGCAGCGTCGTGCCGTCGGGCGTGTTCCGCGTGCCGCGCTCGTAGAGGTCGCCGGTCTCTCGCAGCGGCAGCACGTCGTGGTACGTGACGTCGCCGTACTCGCGGGGCTCGGTCTCCCGGAGCGCGAAGTTCAGGAGCACGCCGCGCTTGACCCACTCGACGGCCTCCCACTCGCCGTTCGTCTTCTCGGCGGCCCGCACGTCCCCGGCTTCGAGCGCGTCGAGGAACGCTTCGAGCGTGTCCGCGTCGTCCGCGCTGGCGAACTCCGCGGTCAGGTCGCCGTCTTCGTGTCGCTGCCACAGCTCTCTGACGTCAGACTCTAGGCTCATAGTTCGGAAGCAACCTCCTCGAATCGGTAAAAGTCCGCGGGCTGGTCGGCGAGCCACGCGGCCGCGTCGAGCGCGCCCGCCGCGAACACCGACCGGTCGCCGGCCCGGTGGGTCAGCTCCAGCACCTCGTCGTTGCCCGCGAGCAGCGCCTCGTGCTCGCCCGTGACGTCGCCGGCTCGGCGCGCGTGCACGCCGATTTCGCCGTCCTCGCGGGGCTGTTCACCTTCGCGGCCGTGGACGCGGTCAGAATCTCCTCGGGTTTCGTCGATACGGTCCAGCAGCACGTTCGCGGTGCCGCTCGGCGCGTCGCGCTTCCCGTTGTGGTGGGTCTCCGTGACCTCCACGTCGTACTCGGGGAGCGCGCCGACCGCGGCCTCCACGGCGTCCAGCAGCGCCTGCACCCCGCGCGAGAAGTTCGCGCCGAGCAGCACGGGCGCGTCGCTGCCGGCCTCCCGGAGCGTGTCGAGTTCCTCGTCGTCGAAGCCCGTGGTGCCGACGACGATCGGGACGCCGGCGTCCGCGCAGGCGGTCACGTACGGCACGCTCGCCTCCGGCACGGTAAAGTCCACGACCGCGTCAGGATTCTCTGCCTCGACCAGCGACGCGAATCCGTCCGCGGGGTCGAGGTCGCCGTCGGGGTCGCGGGTCGTCGCGAACGCCACCTCGGCCCCGCGCTCGGCGGCCGCCTCGCGGACCTCGCGGCCCATCCGTCCGGTCGCGCCGGTCACCCCTACCCTCATGCGGGTACCTCCCGCTCGTCGAGGTCGGCGAGCGCCTCCCGGAGCAGCTCGCGGGTCTCCTCGGAGGCGTCGGTCAGCGGCGACCGGTAGTTCGCGGGGCCGTGGCCGCGAATCTCCTGGGCGGCCTTCACGGGAATCGGGTTCGTCTCCGCGAACAGCGCGCGGTTCAGCGGCTCGAGCTCGCGGTGGCGCTCCCGGGCGGTCTCGTAGTCGCCCTCCAGCGCCGACCACACGAGGTCGCTGACGCGCTCGGGCTCGACGTTCGCGGTGACGCTGATGGTGCCCGTGCCGCCCACCGAGATGACTGGCAGCGTCAGGCCGTCGTCCCCGGAGAGCACGGCGAAGTCGTCCTCGCGCGTGCGCTCGGCGACCTCGCTGATGCGGCCGACGTCGCCGCTCGCCGCCTTGTACCCGACGACGTTCTCGTGGCTCGCCAGCGCCTCCGCGGTCTCCACGGCGATGTTCCGGCCGGTCCGCGACGGGACGTTGTAGATAATCTGGGGTGCGTCCACGCGGTCGGCAATCTCCCGGTAGTGGGCCTCCATGCCCTCCGGCTCGGGCTTGTTGTAGTACGGCGAGATGAGGAGGATGCCGTCCGCGCCAGCGTCCACGGAGCGCTGGGAGAGCCCGAGCGCCTCGTGCGTGGAGTTGCTGCCCGCGCCCGCGATGATCGGCACCTCGCCGCCGACCTCGTCGACGACTTCCTCCACCACCTCCACGTGCTCGTCGTGGGTGAGCGTCGCGCTCTCGCCGGTCGAGCCCACAGGCACCACGCCGTCGACGCCGCTGTCGACGAGCCGTCGCGCGTGCGCTCGCAGTCGGTCGAAATCGATGCTGCCGTCGGCCGTGAACGGCGTCGTCATCGCCGGGAAGACGCCGTTCACGAGTGTTGTGTCGTCCATCTGGATTGAGTCGGGTCGTTCGGTGTGCGGGCCGTGCGTTCCACGTCGGCCCGGCACGGGAGTGCTACGCCCGCAGCGAGCCGTCCGAGTCGGCTGTGCTGCGTTTGCGTTTACCCGAGAAGGAGACGGCACTCTCGGCGGCGGCCCGCGTCCCGAGAGTACCACTCATACGTGGAAGCCTGGCACTCCGGAAGTAAATGGTTATCGGCGCGCGCAAGCGCTGCCGGCGCGAGCGCCTTCGCGCGCACATCGGGAGATTTTTCGCGCGTCCGTGCGACTCTCCCGTAGATGCTAGTCCTCGGGGACGCACACGCGACGACCGCCGACAGACGGCAGTCGCTGTTCGCCGCGTACCGCGCGTCCGACGCCGACGTCGCGCTCCAGGCCGGGGATCTGATGTACTACGACCTCCCGCTGCCGACGTACTTCATCGGCGGGAACAACGAGGACTTCGACGTCATCGAGGCGCTCCGGCACGGCCGCGTCGAGAGCGACGACGTCTCGAACGCGGTCCTCCTCCACAGCACCGTCGAGACCGTCGCCGGGCTTCGCGTCGCCGGGCTCTCCGGGAACTACGCGCCCTCGCGCTTCGAACGCTCCCGGAGCGAGCTCAGCGACGAGCGCCGCCGCCACTTCGTCCGCGACGACGTCGAACGCGCCAAACGGCTCGACGACGTCGACGTCTTCATCGCGCACGAAGCCCCCCACGGCCTCCCCGTCACCGAGGAGTACGACGTCGGCTGCGAGCACATCGACGACATCCTCGAAACCCTCGAACCGGAGCTCTGCCTGGTCGGCCACCACCACGAGCACGCCGAGAGCGAGTTCGGCCCGACGCGAGTTGTCTCCCTGGCGCCCGCCTGGGAGGCCTACTACGAGCTCGACCCGGAGACGCTGTCGCTGTCCCGGTACGACACGCCGCCCGCCTGAATCCACTCTCACACCTACTTTAGGGGACGGGTGCATACGGCCGGTATGGCTCCCATCCACGCGGGGCAGCGAGTCGCCGTACTGGCCGACTCGCAGAACCTCTACCACTCCGCGCAGAGCGTCTACTCCCGGAACATCGACTACTCCGCGCTCCTCGAGAAGGCCGTCCAGGACCGCGAACTCACGCGAGCCATCGCGTACGTCATCCGCGCACAGGCCGAGGACGAGGACAGCTTCTTCGAGGCGCTGCGGGACATCGGCTTCGAGGCGAAGATCAAGGACATCAAGACGTTCGGCGACGGCTCGAAGAAGGCCGACTGGGACGTCGGCATGAGTCTCGACGCGGTCACGCTCGCCGACCACGTCGACACCGTCGTGCTCTGCACGGGCGACGGCGACTTCTCCCGGCTCTGCAACCACCTCCGCCACGAGGGCGTCCGCGTCGAAGTGATGGCGTTCGAGGAGTCGACCGCCGACGAGCTCATCGCGGTCGCAGACGCGTTCGTCGACCTCAGCGAGCGAGAGGAGACGTTCCTGCTCTAAACCATCCGGCCGTCGGTGCCCGTCGACCCCATCAGCAGCGCGCCCGCCGCCAGCAGCGTCGTCGCGACCGCCGGCGCGACGAGCAGCAGCGTGGTCCCAGTGGGATTCAGACTCACCCACACCAGCAGCACGGTGCCGAGCGCGAGCAGCACCGCCGACGCACCGATTTTCGTAGTGTCACTCATGCGTCCGAGTTTCGGCCCGGTCCACATAAACGCATCCACTTCCCGGACGCCGACGGCGACCCGAAGTGGCTTTAGGCCGGCCGGCCGACCGTCGACGCATGCAGGACGCGGACGTGGACTCGCTGCGAGCCGTCGCCGACTACCAGTTCGGCGCCGGCGCGGGCGCGGCGCTGTTCCCGCCCGAGGAGCGATTCGAGGTCGAACGGTCGACGACGGGCCGCCCACAGCAGGTCGCCCGCGACGACGGCGCCCGCCTCGTCTCGGTCGGAATGGACGGCCGCTTCACGCTCGGCGCGGCGGGCGGCCGCCGGCTCGTCGACGACCTCGCACACCCCGCGGCGCGCGTGGTCGTCGGCGACGACAGCGAGCCGTTCGTCCGCGAGGAGAAGAACGTCTTCGCGAAGTTCGTCCAGACCGTCGACCCGGACGTCCGCGCCGGCGACGAGGTCGCGGTCGTCCACGAGCGCGGCGCGCTGCTCGCGGTCGGCCGCGCGGAGCTCGACGCCGGGTCGATGCTCGATTTCGACACCGGGATGGCCGTGATGGTTCGCGAAGGCGTCGAGAAGTAGTTCCCCGGACGAGCGGCGCGAGTCCGGGCCGAGGAGCGTCCGGAGGGAGTGACGCTGGCTTTTGGCCGAGCTTTTGCCAGCGAGAGAGCGGCGCGACCGAGCGCAGCAAAAGGTCGTTTGACACCGGGATGGCCGTGATGGTTCGCGAAGGCGCCGAGAAGTGACAGGGGACCGACATCCGAACCCGTCCTCCGTCTTCGCGTTCGCCATCCTTTTCACCTCGCAACGCGACTCTCTGCGCATGTTTGGCGGAGGCGGCATGAACCCACGGAAGATGGAACAGATGATGAAACAGATGGGCATCGACGTCGACGAGATCGACGCCACCGAGGTCGTCATCAAGCAGGCCGACGGCGACGAGCTCGTCTTCGACGACCCGGACGTCACGAAGATGGACGCCCGCGGTCAGGAGACCTACCAGATCATCGGCGAGCCCGAGACCCGCGAGAGCGCGGACGACACGCCGGCCGTCGAGTCCGGCGACGACGCCGGTAGCGAGGACGACGGCGACGACGGAATCCCGCAGGACGACGTCGACCTCGTCGTGCAGCGAGCGGGCGTCAGCGAGGACGAAGCTCGCGAAGCGCTCGAAGCGAACGACGGCGACCTCGCCGCGGCCATCGCCGACCTGGAGTGATTCTGCTCGTCCGCGAGGACCGGGAATTCCTCGCCGCACCCGGGGACGAAGTCCACACCGACCTCGGCGTCATCGACGTGCCGGAGTCCGTCGACGCCGGCGACACCGTCGAGACCCACCTCGGGGAGCCGTTCACGGTCCGCGAGCTACGCGGCCCGGACCTGTTCAACCACCTCGACCGGACGGGTGCGCCGATGATGCCGAAGGACATCGGGCTGGTCGTCGGCCACACGGGCGCGTCGGCGGGCGACCGCGTGCTCGACGCGGGCACGGGCACCGGGGTGCTCGCCGCCTACCTCGGTCGGCTCGGCGCGGACGTGGTGACCTACGAGCGCGACGCCGAGTTCGCGGAGGTCGCCCGGGACAACATGGAGCTCGCGGAGGTTGCCGATACCGTGGACGTCCGCACGGGCGACGTCACGGACCATCTCGGCGACCTCTCCGGATTCGACCTGTTGACGCTGGACACGGAGAACGCGCCCGAAGTCGTCGAGCACGCCGACGACTTGCTCGTCTCAGGTGGGTACGCCGCGGTGTACTCGCCGTTCGTCGAGAACGCCCGCGACGCCACGCTCGCCGCCGAGGAGGCGGGGCTGACGAACGTGGAGACCATCGAGACGATTCAGCGCGAGATGGACCTCGACGAGCGCGGCTCGCGGCCGTCGACGGCGGGCGTCGGCCACACCGGCTACCTGCTGTTCGCGCGGAACCCCTAGCTGTCCGGCGGCTCTCCTTCGGGGACGGCTCGCCGCCTCGCCGCATCCACCGTCCCGCAGTCGATCACTGCATAGCCCCGGCTGGTCGCGTCCTCGTGCTGGTCGCGTCCTCGTATTTGAATGTCCGCGTACACAGAGGCCCATTAGCCGGTAACGAGCATCCGCGAGCGCCGCAGGCGCGAGCGGTTCACTGCCGGAGCGGGGCGCAGCCCCGCGGAGGCAGGTCTTTTTAGCGTAGCTTTTTGCGCCGAGCGGTGCCCGCAGCGAACGAAGTGAGCGAGGACACCCGAGGCGGAAAAAGGTCCGTCTCTAGTTGTCGTCTTCGCGCCAGCGGTGTTCGCACTCGGTGCAGATGAAGAAGCGCGTCTCGGACTCGTCGGCGGACCGAATCTGCTGCATGTACCAGTGTGCGCGGTCGTTCTCGCAGTTCGGGCAGACGACCTCGGTAGTCGGGAGGCCGCGGTCTTGGGCGTCGCTGACGTCGACGATCTCGGTCTCCTCCTGGCCCTCGGTGACGACGTAGGAGGCGTCGGGGTCCTTCGGCTGTTTGTTCCCGCAGCTCCCGCAGACCCAGAGGCCGTCCTCGGCTTTCATCATCGAGCCGCACTCGTCGCAGAACTCCATACCGTGTGCAGACCGCCCTGTCAGTTAAGCCCCTTGTTTCACCCGTCGCCCTCGGATTGGCCGGGTTCGCCGACAGCCTCGGTGGGGAGGTTGTTGTAGATGGCGGCTTCGAGGTCGTCGGAGTCGACGAACACGTCCTCGGTCACGCGCCCGACGACGTCGCCGAGGCGTTCTTCGCCGTCCGCGTACCGGAGGACGACGTCGTCGAACTCCGCGAGCACGTCCTCTCGGGTCGCGGGGTAGGACAGCGAGCCGAGTTCTTCGTGGAGCTCGTTGAGCTTCACTTCGTTTACCATGGTGTGAGGTAACAAGCCTAACGCCCTAACTGTTGTCCCCGCAACGGGCCGTCACTCGAAGTCGGGGTCGCGGTCTTCGAGGAACGCGGCCATCCCCTCCCGCTGGTCGTGGCTGCCGAACAGCCCCGCCCACGTCCGGCGCTCGTAGTCGAGGCCCGCGTCGAGGGGCGTCTCGTGGCTCTGGTTGATAGCGTCCTTGGCGGCGCGGAGCGCGGTCCGGGACTTGGCCGCGAGGTCGGCGGCGAGGGACGCGACGTGGTCGTCGAGTTCGTCGTGGGCGACGACGTCGCCGACGATACCCTCCTCGTGAGCGTCGGTGGCGTCGAGGCGGTCGCCGAAGTAGATGAGCCGGCGCGCGGTCTCGTCGTCGACGAGCCGCGGGAGCCGCTGGGTCGCGCCCCAGCCCGGGATGATGCCGAGGTCGATTTCGGTCTGCCCGAGGACGGCGGTCTCGCTGGCGACGCGGAGGTCGCAGGCGAGCGCGAGCTCCATCCCGCCGCCGAACGCGTAGCCGTTGATGGCGGCGACGACGGGCGCGGGGAACGACTCGATGGCGTCCGCGAGGTCGTGGCCGAGCTCGGCGTACTCGTGGGCTTCCTGAGAATCCATCTCGGCCATGTAGGAGATGTCCGCGCCCGCGACGAACGCGTCGTCGCCGGCGCCCGTGAGCACGAGCACGCGGGCCTCCTCGGCTTCGGCCTCGTCGACGGCGTCGTGGAGCGCCTGGAGCGTCTCGACGTTGAGCGCGTTCAGGCTCTCCGGGCGGTCGACGGTGATGGTCGCGACGTCGTCCTCGATGTCGAAGCGGACCGTGTCTGCCATGCCCTGACGGACGCGGACCGAGCCAATAATTGCCGGGGTCTTCGCAAGCCCGAAATACCGCCGCGGAGTACCGACGCGCATGACCCTCTCCGAGGCGGACCGCGAGCGGCTGGCGGACATCGTGGAGCTCCAGCCGACGAAAAACGGCGTGCTGCAGGATCGCTGGGACATGGACAGCGGCAGCGACGTCCACCAGTACCTCGAGTCGGAGCTGCGGGACTACTACTACCGCGACGAGAACAGCCTGATTCGCGCGACCGCCGAGGCCGCCGAGATCGTCGGGATGGCGCCCGAGAGCGGGGAGGCGCCCGCGGTCCACATGTCGGAGAACGAGCGCCGCGTGTTCGCGGTCATCGCGGGCCCCGACGAGCGCGCCGAGAGCGTGGTGTCCGTGCTGCACGCGGTCCGCGACGAGTTCGACGCGGACGTGGCGGCCGCGGACGTCCGGCGCGCGCTCCAGACGCTCAAGCGCAAGGGCATCGTCACCGTCGAGCACCGCACCGTCCCGACGTACAAGCTCGCGGTCGCCCGCGACGAAGTGAACGTCGCGGAGCCCGAGGACGACCAGGGAGCCGCCTCGGAAGCCTGACGCAGTCCGTTTCTCGGAGAGTTCGAACTACCGCTGTCGCTGCCGGCGCTCGTCCAGAACGCGTCGAATCGCCGCCCCCGGTCCGCCTTCGATCGGCCAGTCGCGCTGCCGCCACGTCGGCGGCTCGGGCTCGTACTCCGGACACGACCCCGAGCACTCCGCGGCAGTCTGCTCGCGGCCTTTCGCGGTGCAGAACGGGACGTAGCCGTGTTCTTCCGGCTGGACCGCGAAGTGCCGGCAGTCCGGCCGCATCGTGTCGAGGTACGACCGCCAGCCGCGCTCGTACGCTCGCTCGGCGATTTCGAGGCGCTTACCGGCCTTCCAGTCGGCGTCGACGTACTCGAAGCTCGCGGGCGAGTTGTCGAACTCGCTGTCCGACGGGCGCTCCGTGATGCGGGTGCCAGTAGAGCGAGTATCGAGCGACCGCGGGTGCCACGCGACGTCGGCCTCGCCGTCCACGACGGTGAGGATCCCGGCCTCGACGGGCATCTCCGCGAACAGCGCGCGCTCGACGCCGTGCTCGTCCGTCGATTCGGTCGCGAGCCACACCTCGTCGGCGAGCCCCAGCGCGACATCGCGCTCCAGTTGACCGGCGAGCGCGTCCGCCGCGGAGGCGTCGAGGTCGGGCTTGTTCTCGACGGCGACGATGCGCTCGACCCAGTCCGGGTACGGCCACTTCCGGCGGAGCTCGATCTTGTTCCCGTCCCGCCGCGTGTCGACGATCCCGCGGTCGGCGGCCTCGTGAATCGCCTCGCGGACGTACCGCCACGGGTAGCCCGGGTGCGGGAGCGCGTCCCGGTAGAACGCCCAGTCTTCCGGTGCGTTGCTGACGACGTGCAGGAGGTCCGAGTTCAGTCGTTCGGCGCCGAAGTTCGCGCGCGCTGCGAGCGCGTCGGGGTCGACCTCCACGACGACGGTGTCCCAGCGCCGCCGCTTCGTGCCCAGCTGGCGTGCGACGATACAGGGGCGCTCGCCGTCCGGGTGCCAGTGGCGCTCCGCCCACGCGCAGACGCGGAGCTCGAACGCGAACTCGGAGTCGACCACGAGAGGGGTGAGGCCGCTCGCCCTCCTACGTCTTTCGCTGCTGCGGTCGGGAGAGGAGCGTCGCTACGCGGCGGAGAACAGCGACCGGTGGGAGGCCGGTCAGGCTTCTTCGAGCTGCTGGTCGATGAAGTCGTGGGCGTCCCGCAGGATGTCCCGCGGGCCGTCCTGAGTGATCGTGTTGATGGCCTGCTCGTAGTCGCGCCACTGCAGGTCCGAGTGCTCGTTCGACAGTTCCGCGCTCGCCTCGAAGGACTTCGCGACGAACAGGTGGACCGTCTTGTGGATGCGAGTGCCGTTGGCCTCGAACACGTAGTCGTAGTCGTCACGGAAACCGTCGATGAGGCGGAAATCCTCGATGCCGGCTTCCTCCTGTACTTCTCGTATCGCCGTCTGCTGGAGCTCTTCGTCCCCCTCCACGCCGCCCTTCGGGAATTCCCAGTCCCCGGGCCGGCTCTTCAGGAGGAGGTATTCGCGCCGGTCCCGCGTGTCGCGGAACAGTATCGCTCCGGCGCTGGTCGCTTCGACCGTCATTACCATCAGATAGAAGACCGCCAGTTAAGAGAATGTCGGAGTGGGGAGCCCTGGCACACGCCAGCCGCCCAAACACACGATTTTTCACGGTGGAGCGCTTGCGTTCGTACGACAACCCAGCCATGACCTTCGTCACAAAACTCTCTCTGAAGAGCGGCGACCGCACCGCCCTCGACAGCGTCGTCTCCGACATCAAGGAGACGTGCCGTCGGAAGGGCGCGGAGATGAAAGGCCCGCACTCGGACAGCCCCGACGAACAGTCCGTCCCCTTGTACCGCTGTCTCGGCGGCCGCGACGACGAGAAGGCGGGAACGTGGAACTACACGGTCTACCGACGGCGAATCGAACTCCACGGCCACGACGACCTCGCCCGCGACATCATGGAGCGGAACTTCCCGGACAGCGTTCACGTCGAAGCCGAACTCGAACAGGTCAAGCCGCTGGGCTCCTCGTAGCCTCGCTCTCTTCGGTTCTCCCGCTCTCGTCTCAACGTCCGCGTGGTTCGCGAAAAACAGGTAGCGGCGGGCGCGCTCAGAACGCGCTCTCGCCGACGGTTTCGAGGTACTCGGCCTCGCCGACGTGTTCGTCGTCGTCGAAGGACGTCACGCGCAACAGCACGCGCTTGTCGACGAGCGCCGGGTCCGCGTCGGGCAGCCGGAGCTTCGTGTCGCCGACGCGAGCGACCGCCGTGCCGGCTTCGACGCCCGTCACGAAGACGGATATCTCGTCGCCCTCCTGGAAGGACGGCGTCTTGGTGCGGAACGACCAGCCCTTCGTGTACTTCTCGAGGAGGCTCATGCGCGAGCCACCTCCTCTGCCTCGCGGTCGCTAGTGTACTCCAGCCCGAACCCGGTGAGCGCCGCCAGCAGGAACACGGTGACGAGCAGCCAGCCGTGGAAGACGAACGGCACGACGTCGATGGGGCTGACGACCATCGACTGCTCGAACCACTCGTACTCGCCGGGGAGCGTCTGGAGCGTGGCGTAGCCGACGAGCACGCCGCCCGACCACGGGAAGATGTAGCCGAGCGCTGACGTGTTCGCGTCGAGGATGTTCGCGCGCCGGTAGCCGTTGATGTTGAAGCGCTCGCCGAGCCGCGCGATGTACGGCGCGATCGCGATCTCGGCGGCGGTGTTGATGGTGATCATGGAGTTGACGAACGCGGTGCCCAGCACCATCGTCGTCTCGGCGCGGCGCACGGAGGTCGCGACCGAGTTCAGCAGCCAGTCCTGGATGGCGCGGAAGCCCCCGCCGCGGATCATGATCTGGGCGCCGGCGACGATGAGCAGAGTGAGCACGATGAGCGGGAAGAACCCCTGCGCGCCGGCGTAGAGGCTGCCGGCGACGCCGGTCTCGCCGGCCGGCACGAGCTCGACGAACGGCAGGAACGCGAGGTTCTGGGCGATGCCGAGGTCCTCGCTCGCCTGGAAGACGAGCATGTCGGAGAACTCCGCGAGCCCGAACACGAGGTTGAGGACGAACGCGACGACGATGCCCCACGAGATCGCCTCGACGATGTGGCGGCCGGCGACCGCGGTGCCGATGACGGCCGCCATCGAGAGGAGGTGGAGCAGGCCGAGCGGCTCGGCACTCGACACGAGAATCTCGCGGGCGTCCCCGGCGATGTCGAGCCCCGTGAGCGCGGAGCCGGCCACGAGGTAGCCGACGAACGCCAGTACCGCGGCGACGATGGCGTACTTGAACCGGGAGGCGACGACGCCACCGATGTCGGCGTCCTGGGTGACGGCGCTCACGATGGTTGTGTCGCTGACGGGCGCGAGGTTGTCCCCGAAGACCGCCCCGGAGAGGATGGCGCCGAACAGCAACGCGGGGTTCGCGCCGAGCAGCACGCCAGCCGGGAAGAACAGCGCGCTGAACGCGACCGTGGTACCGTAGCCGGTGCCGATGCCGGTCGCGAGCAGCCCGGCGAGGATGAACGTCACCGCCGGGAACAGGGAGGCGCCGACGCCCGCAGCGTCGGCCGCCCAGACGAGTCCGGAGACGAACTCGCCCGTCTGGATGGTGTTCGCGAACATGCCCGCCCACAGCCACGCGACGACCGCGGTCGCGGCGACTTTGCGCGTCATGCCTTCGAAGATAGTGTTCGCGTAGCCCGTCCACGAGCCCTTCACGAGGAAGAGCCCGAGGATGAGTGCGACGAGCATCCCCACGACGAGCCCGGTGGTGGCCCCGATTCGGAGGACGCCGCTCTGTACGATCGCCCAGACGACGAAGAAGACGAGCGGGAACGCGCTCGCCAGCTTGCCGCCGTAGAACTCGATGGCGGGTTCGCCGTCGTCTTCGAAGTCGTCAGCGAACCCGTCTGTCTGGTCGGTGCTCATGCTGATACGGTTGCCAATTTCTGCCTACGTTGAAATAGCTTGCTGGCCTGTGCCGGACTCGCACATTTAAGCGGTGGCCGAACGGCAAGTGAGACATGGACCACACGGACCGCGAGACGCTCGTCGACCTGCGACGAGACCTCCACCGTCACCCCGAGCCGGCGTGGTGCGAGTTCTACACGACCGCGCGCATCGTCGAGGAGTGCCGACGCGTCGGGGTCGACGAACTACACGTCGGCCGCGACGCCATCGATCCGGACGCCCGCATGGCGGTCCCGGACGACGCCGAGCTCGCGGACTGGTTCGAGCGCGCCCGAGAAGACGGCGCCGACCCCGACGTCCTCGAACGGCTCGAGGGCGGGCACACCGGCGCCGTCGCAGTGCTCGAACGCGGCGAGGGACCGACCGTCGCGCTGCGCGTGGACATCGACGCGCTCCACATCACCGAGTCCGAGGACGACGACCACCACCCCGCGGGCGAGGGATTCCGCTCTGAGCACGAGGGCCAGATGCACGCCTGCGGCCACGACGGCCACGCCGCCATCGGCGTCGGCGTCCTCGAAGCCGTCGCGGACAGCGACTTCGCGGGCACGTTCAAAGTCGTCTTCCAGCCCGCAGAGGAGCGCGTCGGCGGCGGGAAGGCCGTCGCGGACAGCGGCCACCTCGACGACGTCGACTACCTCTACGCGGTCCACCTCGGGCTCGACCACCCCACGGGGGAGGTGGTCGCGGGCATCGACGGCTTCCTCGCGGTCAGCCACCTGCTCGCGGAGTTCGACGGCGAGCCCGCACACGCCGGCGCTCACCCCGAAGAGGGCCGGAACGCGGTGCAGGCGATGGCGACGGCCGTCCAGAACCTCTACGCGATTCCGCGCCACGACGGCGGCGCGACGCGGGTGAACGCCGGGCGCGCCGGCGGCGGCACCGCGACGAACATCATCCCCGAGGACGCGTTCGTGGAGGGCGAGGTGCGCGGCGAGACTACCGAACTGATGCGCTACATGAAAGAGAAGGCCGACCGCGTGCTGCGGTCGGCGGCGGAGATGCACGACTGCGAGGTCGAACTCTCCACGGAAGGCGAGGCACCGAGCGCCACCAGCGACGACGAACTCCGGGACGCGTTCGCCGCGGAAGCCGCGGACGTGGCTGGCGTCGACACCGTCACGGAGCGCGACGACCTCGGCGGCAGCGAGGACGCCACGTTCCTGATGAAGCGCGTACAGGAGCAGGGCGGCCTGGCGTGTTACGTCTGCGTCGGCACCGACCACCCCGGCGGCCACCACACGGCCACGTTCGACGTCGACGAGCGGTCGCTGGAGATCGGCGTGGAGAGCCTCACGGAAGCGATTTCGCGGGTCGCGCGGGAGCGACCGTAGGTCACGCTACCGACTGCGGGGTTCATTGCTCGCTACCCGCCACCTGGAGTTACGGCGGACCCACCTATTGAAAACCTGAGAAAACGTCTTGTGGGCGACCGCAGAACAATCTGCATGGACAGTGAAGTGTCACGGCGGGGCTTCCTCGCGACAGTGGCCGCCGCGGCCGGCGCGACAGCAGCCGGAGAAGCCGCCGCTCAAGACGAGACGACGACGATAGACATGACCGACGACCTGGTCTTCGCGCCGGATTCGGAGGGCGTCGAACCCGGGACGACGGTCGTCTGGGAGAACGTGGGGTCGATCGGACACTCCGTCACCGCCTACGAGGACGACATCCCCGAGGACGCTGAGTTCTTCGCGAGCGGCGGCCTGGAGTCCGAGGAGGCCGCCCGGGAGGCGTACCCCGAGCAGGGGGACGTCGCCGGCGGCGAGTCGTACGAGCACACGTTCGACGTGGAGGGAACCTACGAGTACTTCTGCATCCCACACGAGTCCGTCGGCATGGTCGCCACCCTCGAAGTCACGCCCGATGCCGGCGAACAGGAGGGGTACGTCCCGGCGCTCCCGGCGACGGCCAAACAGCTGGCGGTCTGGGCGGTGACCGCGCTCCTCGGCATTCTCGGGTTCACGTGGGCGGTGCTGAAGTACGGCGGCGACTACGGCGAAGGCGGCGAGGAGTAGCGCTGCGCCGGCGGCTCAGTACTTCGGCTCGGCGCCCGTGACCTCGTAGACGTCGTCCATGATGGCGTCGCGCTCGGCCTGCCAGTCGGCGAGCGCGGCCGGGCTGGACGGGTAGTCCTCGTAGTGCTCCAGGAGGCGGTCGGCCTGCTGTTTGGTCTGGTAGAACTCCCAGATGTTCGACCAGTAGCCGAACGACTTCAGCGCCGTCACGACCTTCAGACGGAGGCTGAACTCCGTGCTGCCGCCGTACAGCGCCTCCGCGAGCTTCTCGCCGGGGAGCGCCGCGAGCAGCCCCATCAGGTCGTCGACGTCCACCGCGGTCGAGAGGATGTTGTACACGTCCAGCGCGGCGTAGCGCGCGCCGAAGTGGTCCATCACGCGCTCGTTGTACTCCCAGAGCACGTCCTCGGAGACGTCCCCGGACTCGATGGCGTCGATGGCCGCCTCCGCGGCGTACTTGCCGGCGTACGCCGCGCCAGCGATGCCGCCGCCGGTCGTCGGGTTGACGTGCGCCGCGGCGTCGCCGACCGCGATGTAGCCGGGCGCCGTCGCGGAGTCGTACGGCCGCCGCGTCGGCAGCGCCGCGCCGAGCTTGTCCTTCACTTCGCCGCCCTCGAACTCCTCGCGCTGGCGGAGGTCCTGCTTCAGGTCGTCGACCAGTTCCATCGGCTCCTCGTTCATCTGGAAGCCCAGCCCCGCGTTGATCTCCGTGCTCGTCCGCGGGAAGTACCAGAGGTAGCCCGCCGCTCGCTCGGTGGGCTTGAACACGAGCGCGTCGTCCCACTCGACCTCCTCGGGGACGTCGACGATTTCGCGGTACGCCGAGCAGAACTGCGAGTACGAGACGTTCGTGTCGAAGGTCGCCTCCGAGAAGTCGGTCTTGTCCTGCAGAATCGAGAGCGACCCCGCGGCGTCGATGACGACGTCCGCGTCGAACTCGTGGGCGGTGCCCTTCCGCGTGCCCTTCACGCCCGTGACGGTACCGTCGTCGTCCTGGAGGATGTCCTGCACGACGACGTTGTAGAAGAAGTCGGCGCCGGCGTCCTCCGTGGCGTCGATGATGCAGCGGCCGTACTCCCAGCGGTCGATGACCGCCAGCTCCCCGGGGACGGGAATCTCCAGGACGGTGTCCTCCTGGGGAATCTCGAAGCGGCCGTGGTCGACGCCCGTGTTCGTGAACGCGGGTTCGAGGCGCTCCTTCGGGATGGCCTCGGGGAACGCGTCCGCGCCCTTGAGGGCGTCACCGCACGCGATGTGGCCGGCCTCCTCCGCGGACTTCCGCTCGACGACCGCGACGTCGTAGCCGGCGTTCGCCGCCGTCGCGGCCGTGTAACAGCCCGCAGTGCCGGCCCCGACGACGGCGATGTCCCCAGACCACGTCTGGGGAGTCGACTCGCTGTGCGAGTCGGTATCGGACTCGTGGGTTGTCATACACCCGCGTTCGTAGCCGCGAGGAAAACTCTTTACGTCCGAATCTGTCCGCTCGGCGAGGACACGGGCGAAGGAAGAGTTTTACCCGTTCTCCTGCAACCGCCAGCTATGACCGAGTACACCGTCGAGTTCGTCGGGACCGGTGAGGAGATTCGGGTCTCCGACAAGGAGACCATCCTGTCGGCCTGCCTCGAGGAGGGCATCGCGCAGGAGTACTCCTGCCGCGTCGGCATGTGTCTGGCGTGCTCCGCGAAAATCGAGGAGGGCGACGTCACCCAGCCCGCGGCCCGCGGCCTCACCGAGGAAGAGGCCGAGAACTACGCGCTCACCTGCATGGCGCGCCCGCAGTCCGACCTCAAGCTCGACCGCGGGAAGTACCCGCCGAGCATCGAGGAGGACGCCGCTGCGGGCGCCGCCGCCGCGGACGACGACTGAGTCACGTCGAGGACACCGCGCAGTTGTTCGGCCCGCGCTCCAGCTCCAGCGTCTCCTCTCCTAACTCCTGCTCGCCGAGGTTCGCCGACACGATCTCCTCGTAGTTCGCCGGCCGCGGCGGCAGGTCCGTCGTGAGCCGCTGTACGAACGCCTCCCGCGAGAGGTCGGCGAACTCCAGCGAGTCGCGGACGTCACCGAGGTCGCGAGCGAAGCCGTCCCCCGCGATCCGTGTCGTCGCCTCGACGTGCCCCGGGAGCACCGCGGTCTCCGCCGAGAATGAGAGAATCACGTCGTGGAGCGTGTCGTACTGCCGGCCCGCGAGCTCGCGGGCGCGGTCTTCGGCTTCGAGGTCCGGGCGGCCGACGCCGTCGAGGAACAGGCAGTCCGCGGTGAGCAGCCGGTCGCCCCACTCCAGCACGACGAGTTCGGTCGTGTGGCCGGGCGCGTGGTGGACGACGACCTCCCGGTCGCCGACCGAGAGCGAGTCGCCGTCTTCGACGAGCGTCGCGTCGTAGTGGAGGCCGCGCTCGGTCGCGCCCGCGGGCAGCACGCGCTCCGCGCCGGTCTCGTCGGCGAGCGCGCGGACTCCCGAGAGGTGGTCGGCGTGGACGTGCGTGTCGACGGCGTACTCGATGCTGGCCTCGCGGTCGGCGGCGTCTACCACATAGCGCTCGCTCGCGGCGGCGAGTGGGTCCACGATTGCTGCCTCGTCGCCGTCCGCGAGCAGGTAGGACAGACAGCCCGACGACGGGCGCTCGTACTGCACGACGCTACCGCCGAGGTCGCGGGCGACCACGAGGTCCGCCCACGCCTCCATCCCGCCGTCGAGGTTCACGGCGTCGACCCCCTCCTCGCGGAGCGCCTCGGCAGCCTCCCCGCTGGCCTCACCGACTGCACAGACCGCCACGACCGGCTCGTCGAGGTCGTCTGGGAGGAGGTCGGCGGCGTTCCCGGAGGCCTGCGCGGCCGCAAACTGCATGTACGGCACGTGGGCCGCGGTTACGTCCGGGCCGTCGACGTGCCACGCCTCGAACTCGTCGCGGTCGCGGACGTCCAGCACGGAGACGCCCCCGCTCCGGATGCGGTCGTACAGTTCCCGCGGCGTGATTGATGGCGAGGTCACGACCGGCCGTACGGTCTCGCGTGGCAAAAGCTCACGTGCGAAGCGCGCGAATCGCAGTGTATGGACGACGACTTCCGGGCGACCGTCGAGGCCGACGCGGCGACCGAACTCGACCGCCTCGGCTCCTCGAAGCGCCTCGTCGCCCTCACGGACGCCACGCTCGACGACGAGACGGTGCTGCGCGCGGCGGCCGCCAGCGAGGCCGCGGCAGCCGACGTGTTCGAGGCCTGGGCGGAGAGCGCGTCCGGGGACGCAGCCGAGGCGTTCGGCACGTTCGCGAAGCGCGAGCGCGACCACTACGACCGCGTCACCGCAGAATTCGGCGACGACGTGGACGCGGACCCGGGCGCCGTCCACGACCACCTGCGCGAGCTGGAGGACCCAGTGGAGCGCGCGGGTGCGGTCGTCGGCCGCGGGCTCGTCGCCGACCGCACGCTCGCGCAGTTCGTGAGCTACTTCGTGAATCAGGCCGACGAGGGCCGCGCGGACCTGTTCCGCGCTCTCCGGGCGGAGACTGACGAGGACACCGAGGCCGCAGTCGGACTGCTCGGCGACGTCGCCGACGGTGACGACGACTGGGAGCGCGCGAGCGCGGCGGCTGTAGAGGTCGTAGACGTCGCCTACGAGGAGTACGTCGACGCCCTAGAAGGAATGGGCATCAACGCGAAGTCGATTTGTTAGGCTACTGCCCGTTCGAGATCGTGGTGTGCGCGCCGATGAGCGCGCCCGCGAAGTCGATGTTCTCCAGGCGCGTCTGCTCGTCGATGATGGAGTCCCGGACGTCGCAGTCCCGCAGCGTCGCGTTCGGGAAGATGATGGAGTTGTCGACGCTGGAGTTCCGGAGGTCGGCGTCGCCCATCACGTGGACGTTCTCGCCGATGGTCGTGTTCTCGACCGTGGCGTCGTCGCTGATGAGGTTGTCGCCGTCGAGCTTCCACTGGACGGCGTCGAGGTACGACTCCGGCGTGCCGATGTCGAACCACGCGCCCTCGAAGGTGAACGCGTGGACGGACTGGCGGGCCTGCAGCCACTGCATGAACCAGCCGGGCTCGTCGGGGTTCTCGCCCTCCGCGAGGTAGGTGTCGAGGTCGGGCAGCGTCTCCCGGGGGAACGCGTAGCACGCGATGGAGACGAGCGTGCTCTTGGGCTCGTCGGGCTTCTCCTGGAAGTCGACGACCTCGTCGCCGTCGAGGTCGACCAGGCCGTAGGACTTCGCGCGCTCGTAGCTCCCGACGTCGTAGGCCGCCAGCGCGGGCGTCCCCTTCGCCTCGAAGAAGTCCACGAACTCCGCGATGTCGAAGCTGATGAGGTTGTCCCCGGCGACCACGACGAGGTCGTCGTCGACGTTCTCGCGGTCGACGAGCTGTGCGAGCGCGCCGACGACGCCGAACTTCTCGTCCTCCTCGGATGTGTCTTCGACGGTGAGCGTCGGCTTCTCGAACTCGCTGTCCGCGAGGTACGCCTCGAAGTCATCCGCGAAGCGCTCGTTCGTGGAGACGAACACCTCGTCGATGCGGTCGTCGGCTTCCAGGTCCGCGAAGATCTCGTCGATGACGGTAGAGTCGCCGACCGGGAGGAACATCTTCGGCCGGTGCTTCGTGATGGGCCACAGACGCGTCGCGTACCCTCCGGCGAGGACGACGGCTTTCATACGTCGATAGTCTTCAGGGTTCGATAAGTCCTTTTTCATCGGGGAACGCACGGTGGGGTATGGACGACCAGACCACCCGCGAGCGTATCCTCGACACGCTCCGCGACCGCCCGGAGACGCCCAGCGGCCTCGCCGAGGCGTTCGACGTCTCCCGTGGGACGGCACTGACCCACGTCCGACACCTCTCGAAGAGCCTCGACGGCACCGGCGAGGAACTGCTCGTGAAGCCGCCGGAGTGCCGAAACTGTGGGTTCGACGGCTTCGACGACCCCGTGAACGTGCCGTCGCGGTGTCCCGAATGTAAGAACGAGGGCATCGAGGAGCCCGCGTTCGTCGTCGAGAACGTCTAGAAGCCGAGGCGCGAGCCCGGCGACGTCGAGAGGTCCACGGGGTCGTCCTCGTCGGCGCCCGTTCGCACGAACTCGTAGTCGCCGTCCGCGAGGTAGACGTCGCCGTCGCGGACCGCGACCTCGACGCGGTCGAGCTGCGCGCCCTCGCAGGGGCCGTGCGTGCAGACCCCGGAGTCCTTCTCGAACGTCGCCGCGTGCTTCCGGCAGACCACGTCGCCGTTCCGCACGGGCGCGCCGTCGCCGGTGTCGAGTTTCACGTCCGTCCAGTGCATGCAGTAGTTCAGGAACGACGTGACGGTGCCGTCCGAGAGCTGCAGCAGGATGGCCTCGCGCTCGTCGCCGTCGTCGGCGAGCGTGTACAGCAGCGTCCCGTCCGTCGGCACCTCGTCGACAGCGGCGATGCGCTCGTCTCCCATCGGCACCGCGTATTCGGCGCGCGGATTTGAGCGTGCCGGAATCCGCGGATGTTCACGCACGAGCATCCGCGAGCGCCGCGAGGCGCGAGCGGTTCACTCGCGGCGAAGCCGCGAGGCCGACGACCGACTAACGCGGGCGAAGCCCGCGGCTGGAGGGAGGAGTGCTTTTTCCGCAAGTTTTGCCAGCGAGCGGACGGAGGCCGCGAGCGCAGCAAAAAGTGCGTTAGTAGTGCCGCTGCTCGACTTCCTCGGCGAACGCGCGGGCGAGCCGCGCGCCGACCTTGCACGTCGAGTAGGTAGTGTCGTCGTACTCGGAGACGGGCCGGACCTCCCACGTGGTGTTCGTGAGGAAGAGTTCGTCGGCGGCGCGGAGGTCCTGGGGCGTGTAGTGGCCTTCCTCGACGGTGATTCCGATGTCCTCGGCGAGCTCGACGACCGCCCAGCGCGTGATGCCGGGGTTGACCGGGAGGTCCAGACTGGGCGTGTGGACGACGCCGTCATCGACGAAGAAGACGTTGCTCGTGGCGCCGCCCGTGACACGGCCCTCGCTGTCGAGGAGAATCGCCTCGTCGGCGTCCCCGGCGTCGATGCGCGCGAGGACGCCGTTGAGGTAGTTGTTCGTCTTCGCGACGGCGGGGAGCGCGTCGTCGGCGACGCGCTCGACGGCGACGGTCGCGGCGGACGCTGGCGACCGCCACGCGCGCTCGCCCCCGACGCCGCCGCGCGGGAGTTCGTCTGCGACGACGACGACGGTCGGGTCGACGTCGTCGCCGGGCGCGAACGACCCGGACTGGTCGCCGCGGGTCACGGTCAGGCGGACGGAGGCGTTCGCGAGGTCGTTCGCGGCGAGCGTCGCGTGGACGCGGCCACGGAGGTCGCGGTCCGAGAGCGCGTGGTCGATACCGAGCGCATCACAGGACGCACGGAGGCGGCTGGCGTGGGCGGCCCACGCGAACACCTGTCCGCCGTACGCGCGCAGCGTCTCGAAGGCGGCGTCGCCGTACTGGAACCCGCGGTTGCGGACGCTCACCGTCGCGTCCTCAGCGGCCACGAGCTCGCCGTCTACGTGGTACTGCACGTCTCGACGGCGGACCGGGCACCTGTGCCCATCACTCGTAGTCCTGGGCGGTCTCCACCCAGCGGCCGACGCGCTTCGGCGAGAGGTCGACGCGCTCGGCGAGGTCCTCGACGTCGGCCGCGGCGAGCTCCGCGACCGTGTCGACGCCCGCGTCCGAGAGCCGGTCGGCGTACGCCGGCCCGATGCCCTTCAGGACGGTGACGGAGTCGCCCTCGACGGCGTCGGAGCCGTCGTCGTCCGGGCCCGCGGCCTCGGCCGGCTCGGCGGCGCGCGTCGAGTCGTCCGTGTGGTCCTCGTCGACCAGCGACTCCGTCGAGGCGCTGGCGTCCGTTTCGGTCGCGACCGGCTCGTCGTCGCCACCGGCCGCCTCATCCGCGGTTTCCTCGTCTTCGCTCTCCTCGTCCTCGGACTCGCCGGCCGGCTCGTCTTCCGGCTCGGATTCCCACTCGGTCTCCGCGGAGTCCGTCTCGTCGCCCGTCGCCTCGGGCGTCGAGTCGACTTCCTCGTCCGGTTCCTTGACGGCTCGCTCGGACTCGGCCGACGGCTCGCGCTCGACGGTCACGTCCACCCCACTACCGGCGGAGTTGCCCTCATCCTCCATCCCGAGTAGCGATTTGAGTGTCGAGAGTAGTCCCATTGGGTGGCTATATTCCCCCACTTCACTTAAAGCCGCCCGCTCAGAGGGACGCCCGGAGCGCGTCGTTCATCGCGTCCACGGGCGCGTCTCGGCCCGTCCAGAGCTCGAAGGCGGCGACACCCTGGAACAGCAGCATCCACGCGCCGTCGATGGTCGTCGCACCCGCGGCGTCGGCGTCCCGGAGCAGCCGCGTCTCCAGCGGCGCGTAGACGGCGTCGAGGACCGCGAGGTCGGCGTGGAGCGCGTCTGCCGGGACGGGCGAAACGTCTTCTTCCATCCCCACGCTGGTCGCGTTCACCAGCACGTCGGCGTCCGCGAGCAGCTCCGGGAGCGCGTCCAGCGAGTGCGCGGACGCCGCCGGTCCGACGTCCGCCGCGAGCGATTCCGCCGTCGAGACAGTTCGATTCGCGATGCTGACGTCGGCGTCCGCGTCGGCGAGCGCGAACGACGCCGCGCGACCCGCGCCGCCGGCGCCCACGACGACGGCGTCCCGTTCGGCTAGCGGGACGTCGTGGTGGGCGAACGAGCGGCGCACGCCCTCCGTGTCGGTGTTGTGTCCAGTGATCGTGTCACCCGAGAAGTCGATCGTGTTCACGGCGCCGATGCGGGCCGCGAGGTCGTCCGGCTCGACGACGTCGAGGACGGCCTGCTTGAACGGGATGGTGACGTTCAGGCCGGCGACGCCGAGCGCGTCCGCGCCCTCGACGGCAGCCTCGATATCGCCGCGGTCCGGCTCGAACGTGACGTACCGGGCGTCCAGTCCGAGGTCGTCGTACGCGGCCTCGTGCATCGGCGGCGACAGCGAGTGTTCGACCGGGTTCCCGACGAGTCCGAATACCTGCACGCCTCCACAAACTCCGGCGTCGCTTATAACTGGTTCTCACTCCGAACGGTTTTAGCCGGCGAGCGCCGACGGCGCGATATGGCCGGCACACTCCTCGCCGACGGCGCGACACTGCTCGTCGGCATCCTGCTGCTCTACGTCGGCGCCGAACTCCTCGTCGCCGCGGCGTCTACGCTCGCGCTCTCCCACGGTGTGAAGGCCGCGACGGTCGGGGTCACTATCGTCGCGTTCGCCACCACTGCCCCCGAGCTGTTCGTCTCCGCGACCGGCGCGCTCACCGCCTCCGACGGCATCGCGCTCGGGAACATCGTCGGGTCGAACATCGCCAACATCGGCCTCGTGCTCGGCGCCTCGGCGGTCGTCCGGCCGATGCGGGTCGACGACAAGACCCTCTACCAGCACGGGCCGTTCATGTTCGCCGCGGCTGTCCTGCTCGTCGCGCTCGGCCTCGACGGCACCCTCGCCGCGTTCGACGGCGCCGTCCTGCTCGCGCTGCTCGCCGCGTTCACGGGCTACCTCTACTACAAGTCCAAACAGGAGGACGACGTCGCGCTCCCAGAGGACGTCGAGATGGGCGACGATGCCGCGAACGCCACCGCCCGGGACTACCTGATTCTCGTCGGCTCTATCGTTCTGCTGCTCGTGGGGTCGCGGGCGCTCATCCTCGGCGGCCGCGGCGTCCTGCAGGCATGGGGCTTCGGCGACCTCTTCATCGGCCTCACCGTCATCGCGTTCGGCACGTCCGTTCCCGAGTTGGCGACCTCGCTGGTGAGCGCGGTCCGCGGCGAGAGCCAGTTCTCCATCGGGAACGTCGTCGGGTCGAACATCTACAACGTGCTCGCGGTCATCGGCGTCGTCGCCGTCATCGTCCCCATCTCGGTGACGCCGGCGACGGTCAGCTACGAGTTCCCCGTGATGCTCGCGTTCACCGTCGCCGCGCTCGCCATCATGGGCCTCGGCGAGCGCATCACGCGAATCGAGGGCGGGGCGCTGCTCGCCGGCTACGTCGGCTTCCTCTACTTCCTGCTGCCGTAGCCGACCCCCGCGCGTTCCGGGACTACCACAAGCGTTAGGGAGCGCATCGCGGTCACTGTACGTATGTTGCGAGAGCAGTTGCGGCACCCGCTGGCGGCGCTGGTGGTGGCAGCGCTGCTGACCGCACCGTGGGTCGTCGTCTTCGCGACCGGTGGCCCGGACGCGTACGGGCTCGGCGAGATGACGACCGTCGCGGTCAGCGGCGTCGCCGTCCTCGGCGCGTCGTTCCTCCTCGCGTGGGGGGCCGAGACCGCCGAGAAGGACGTGCCGCCGGCGTTCGCCATCGCGGTGCTCGCGGTGCTCGCGGTCGCGCCCGAGTACGCCGTCGACGCGCTGTACGCCTGGACCGCCGGCGCGAACGTCGGCACGGCCCGGGGCGCCGAGGCCGCGAACCTCGCGGTCGCGAACATGACGGGCGCGAACCGCATCCTCATCGGCATCGGGTGGTCCGGGGTCGCGCTGTTCACCGTCTACAAGGCGCGCTCGTCGCGCGACCCCGCCGTCGACCAGCGCGGCGGCCTCCGCAGCGTCGTCAACCTCGACCCCGCCATCGCCACCGAAGTCACGTTCCTGCTCGCGGCGACCACGTACGCGTTCCTCGTGCCGTTCCGCGGCGGCATCGACGTCCTCGACACCGTCGTGCTCGTCGGGCTGTTCGCCACCTACATCGCCATCATCATCCGCGGCGACGTCTCCCACGACACCGACCACGTCGGCGTCCCCGGGTACCTCCAGGAGCTAGGGAAGGCCGCCCGCGTCGCCACCGTCCTCTTCCTGTTCGCGTTCTCCGGCGCGGTCATCTACACCGCCGTCCACCCGTTCGCGCACGGCCTGGAAGTCATCGGCGAGAACGCCGGCATCCCGCCGTTCTTCATGATTCAGTGGATCGCGCCGCTGGCCTCCGAGAGCCCGGAGCTCATCGTCGTCGTCTACCTCGTGAACAAGGCGCGTTCGACCGCGGGTTTCAACGCGCTCATCTCCTCGAAGCTCAACCAGTGGACGCTGCTCATCGGCACGCTCGCGGTCGTCTACAGCATCGCGTCGGGGAGCATCGGTACGCTCCCGTTCGACGAGAAGCAGGCCGTCGAGATCTGGATCACCGCCGCGCAGAGCCTCTTCGCCATCGCCATCCTCTCGAACCTCCGCATCACCGTCTGGGAGGCCGTGACGCTGCTCGTGCTGTTCCTCACGCAGGTGTTCGCCGAGTTCGCCATCATCCGGACGGTCGCCGAGCCGCGCGCGACCGAGCTCAGCATCCTCGTGCTGTACGCGTACACCGCGGTCTACCTCGCGCTCGCTGCCGTCCTCCTCGTGAAGCGCCGCGAGGCGGTCGCCCGGCTCCTCCGGGCCACCGTGCAGGCCGCGCGCTCGGCGTTCGGCGCGAGCGCGGACTGACGGGAACTCGGCGGGGAACGGCAGTCGTTTTAGGAGCCGCGGCGTAGGCCCGGCCGTGATTGGAATCGTCGTGAGCCGGGCCGACAGCGCGTCCGAACACATCGGCGAGCACCTGCTCGACCTCGGCGACTTCGAGGAGGTTGGCGGCGGTGTCTACCGCGCTGACGGCTTCGAGCTCCGGGAGTTCGACGAGCTCCACATCGACATCGAGGACCCCGCGGCGGCGTTCGACGACCCCGACTACGTGGTCGTCGTCTCGCGGCACGCCGGCGACACCGGCGCGCTGCTGACCGCCCACCACACCGGGAACTTCGGCGACGCCGAGTACGGCGGCGAGGACCGCTCGCTGGCCGAGACGTGCCCGAACGCCCACCGGGACGTCGTCGCGGCGCTCCGCGAGCACGCCCCCGAGGGCTACGACGTCGGCATGGAGTGCACGCACCACGGCCCGACCGAGGTGAGCGCGCCGTCGATGTTCGTGGAACTCGGCAGCGGCGACGAGCAGTGGGACGACCCGGAGGGCGCCCGAGCGGTCGCGGAAGCGGTCCTCGACCTGCGCGGCGTCGGCGCCCGCTCTGACCGCGCACTCGTCGCGTTCGGCGGCGGGCACTACGCGCCCCGCCCCACTCGCATCGTCGAGGAGACCGGCTGGGGCGTCGGCCACGTCGCCGCCGACTGGTGTCTCGACGACCTCGGCGACCCCGAAGCCCACCGAGACGTCGTCCGGCGGATATTCGACGCGAGCGGCGCCGAGCACGCGGTCGTCGACGGCGACGAGCCTGCCGTCGAGCGCGTCGTCGCCGAGTTGGGTTACCGCGTCGTCAGCGAGACGTGGGTCCGCGAGAGCGACGGCGTCCTCCTCGACCTCGTCGACAGTCTCGAACGCGACGTCCGGCAGGTCGACGATGGCCTGCGGTTCGGCGAGCGAGCCGCGGGGTACGACGACGGCTACGCGGTCGTCGACCTGCCCGCCGGCCTGCTCGACGCCGTCCACGCGACCGACGCAGAGGCAGCCGTGAACGCCGCCCACGAGACGGCGCTCGCGTACGCCACCGAGGAGAACGGCAACCGACTCGCCGGCCCCGCCGCGTTCGCCGACGACGCCGCCTACGACGCGTTCCTCGACCGCGTCGTGGGAGTCCTCGAACGCGACTACGACGTCGGCCGCGAGAACGGCACACTCACCGCCACGCAGGAGGCCTTCGACCCCGCGGCCGCCAGCGACCTCGGCGTCCCCGAAGGGCCGAAGTTCGGCAAACTCGCGTCCGGGGAACCGGTGACCGTCGACGGCGCCGAAGTCGAACCGGGCGACGTCACCCGCACCGAGACCGCGACCATTTCGGTCGGGTTCCGCGAGCGGACGCGCGAGCGCGTCTGCCGCCCGTCCGACGCGGAGGGGAAAGGTAATTAAGCCTCACACGCTACCCGTTACCCAACAATGGACTCGATTGTGCAGGACGCCATCGACGAGGCCGAGGACGAGGACTCGGCCTCGGAAGCAGGTGACGTCCCGTCAGAGGGGTCGTCCGCCAGCGTCCCCACCGGGGAGATGACCGACGACGAGCTCGAAGACGTGCTCCAGGAGCTCCAGACGAGCATCACCGTCGTCGGCTGCGGCGGCGCGGGGTCGAACACCATCAACCGCATGTTCGAGGAGGGCATCCACGGCGCGTCGCTGGTCGCCGCCAACACCGACGTCCAGCACCTCGTCGACATCGAGGCCGACACCAAGATTCTCATGGGCCAGCAGAAGACCCAGGGCCGCGGCGCCGGCTCGCTCCCACAGGTCGGCGAGGAAGCCGCCCTCGAATCCCAGGACGAGATCCGGGACTCCATCGAGGGCTCGGACATGGTGTTCGTCACCGCCGGCCTCGGCGGCGGTACCGGCACCGGCTCCGCGCCCGTCGTCGCGAAGGCCGCCCGCGAAGCCGGCGCGCTCACCATCGCCATCGTCACCACGCCGTTCACCGCGGAAGGCGAAGTCCGCCGCACCAACGCCGAAGCCGGCCTCGAACGCCTCCGCGACGTCGCCGACACCGTCATCGTCGTCCCCAACGACCGCCTCCTCGACTCCGTCGGCAAGCTCCCCGTCCGCGAGGCCTTCAAGGTCTCCGACGAAGTTCTCATGCGCTCGGTCAAGGGCATCACGGAGCTCATCACCAAGCCCGGCCTCGTCAACCTCGACTTCGCCGACGTTCGCACCGTCATGGAGAAGGGTGGCGTCGCCATGATCGGCCTCGGCGAAGCCGACTCCGACGCCAAAGCCGCCGACTCCGTCAAGAGCGCGCTGCGCTCCCCGCTGCTCGACGTCGACATCTCCTCGGCGAACTCCGCGCTCGTCAACGTCACCGGCGGCCCCGACATGAGCATCGAGGAGGCCGAAGGCGTCGTCGAGCAGCTCTACGACCGCATCGACCCCGACGCCCGCATCATCTGGGGCACCAGCATCGACGAGGAACTCGACGGCGAGATGCGCACCATGGTCGTCGTCACCGGCGTCGACTCCCCCCAGATCTACGGCCGCGGCGACGACCCCGAACCCGAACCCGCCCCGGAGCCCGACGGCGGCGACTCCGAAATCGACGACATCGACTACGTGGAATAGTACCTTTTTCCGCCTCGGGTGCGCTCGCTTCGCTCGCCCACCGCTCGGCGCAAAAAGCTACGCTAAAAAGACCCGCCTCCGCGGGGCTCCGCCCCGCTCCGGCGGTGAACAGCCCGGCTTCGCCGCGCTGATGCGCTCCGCTCCGCACGGCTTTCCGCGGCTTCACCACTTCCCCTACTCGATTTCCAGTTCGCCGCTCTCGGATTCAGTTTCGCCGTCCTCCGGCCACTCCAGTTCGAACTCGACGCTCAGCTCTTTCGGGCCGCCTTCGGGGCCTTCGCGTTCGGCCTTCACCTCGAACGTCGAGTGCGTCGGCGGGTCGAGAGACAACGAGTCGCCGTCCGATTTCAGCGTGATTCCCTCGCCGGATTCGAGGTTGTCCGCGACGGTGCGCAGATAGGCGGCGATCTCCTCGCGGCTCCGGTCGCTCTCGGACTCGAAGATGACTTCTTCGGGCATGTACGTAGAGATACGCCCGAGAGAACGATAAAGGAGGGGGCCGCTCGCGCGGCCCGGCATCAATAGATAAAAGAGCGCTCGCCGAGTGTACGCGAGTATGGACGTTCCCCTAGAGCTTTCCGCATACACGCGCGTGCTCCGGCTGGCGAGCACGCCGTCGTGGGAGGAGTTCTCCCAGATTGCGAAGATCGCCGGCGCCGGCATCCTGCTGGTCGGCCTGCTCGGTTTCGTCATCTTCCTGCTGATGGAAGTCGTCACCTCGGTGATCTAAAATGGGCGTGTACGCCGTCAAGACGACCGCGAGCCAGGAGCAGACCGTCGCCAGCATGATCGCGAACCGCGAGGCCGACGAGATTCACGCGGTGCTCGCGCCGGACGCGCTCACCAGCTACGTGATGGTCGAAGCCGACGACCACGCCATCATCGAGCGCGTGATGGACGAGATTCCGCACGCGCGCAGCCTCGTCCCCGGCGAGTCCGGCATCAGCGAGGTCGAGCACTTCCTCTCCCCGAAGCCCGACGTCGAGGGCATCGCGGAGGGCGACATCGTCGAGCTCATCGCCGGCCCGTTCAAGGGCGAGAAGGCCCAGGTCCAGCGCATCGACGAGAGCAAGGACCAGGTGACCGTCGAGCTGTACGAGGCGACCGTCCCGATTCCGGTGACGGTCCGCGGCGACCAGATTCGCGTGCTCGATTCCGAAGAACGCTAGCGCGTTCTTCGACGTCTCGTTCGCTATCGCTCACGAGACCAGCGAGGAGCGCTGAAAGCGCTTCTCAAGCAGCGTGGGCGGCGTAGCCGCGAGCGTATTCCGAAGAGCGCTAACCGCACGTCCTCTTCGTTCATCGGGCGGTGTCACTACTTGGTAACAGCACTCTTGACTGCTGGGCGAGTAGTGCTAACTATGCCCAAACACCTGTTCTCGGAGTGCCCGGCCTGTGGGTGGGATCCGAGATGCGCGTACCTCAGTGACGACAGGGAGTTCTCCAACGAGGAAGTTCACGAGCGCGTCGTCGAGCACGTGCGGCTGACCGACGACGTGTTCCACAACCGCGTCGAGGGCGGCGCACAGTTGGCCTGACGAACGGAGACGCAGGCAATTCAGTCCCCGTTCGGTTCGACGATGGTGTTCTCCAGGGTGCCGACGCCCTCGTACGTGATTTCGACGGTGTCGCCGGGTTCGACGAGCCCGGGGTTGGCGGGACTGCCGAACGCGATGACGTCCCCCGACTGGAACGTGAATCGCTCGGAGAGGAACGAGACGACCTCGTAGGGGTCGAACAGCATCAGCTCCGTGTTGGCTTCCTGGCGTCGCTCGCCCGCGACGTCGGTGTGCATGTCGATGCCGCGCGGGTCGACGTCGGTCTCGATCCACGGGCCGAGCGGGCCGGAGGCGTCGAAGGCCTTCCGCGCGGTGCGCCCGGGCTGGTCGAGTGCGTCGAGGTCGTTCATGATGGTGAACCCGCGCAGCACGTCCGGCACGTCGGCCTCGTCGACGCGGTGGCAGCGCTCGCCGACGACCGCCGCGAGCTCGCCGGCGTACGTCAGTTCGTCCGTGAACGTCGGGTACGGGACGTCGTCGCCGTGGCCGACCACCGAGACCGGCGGCTTGATGAAGAAGTCCGGCTGGTCGGGGCGCTCGTAGTCCATCTGGTCGAGCGTCTCCGCGTAGTTGCGGCCGACGCAGTACAGCGCCGACGGGTCGCAGGGCGGCGCGAGCGTACCGTCCTCGCCGACGACGTGCTCGGTGCCGTCCGCGACGACGACGCCGTCGTCGTACTCCCCGGAGACGACGCCATCGCTGGTTCGGAGTCGTGCGAGTCGCATACCGCGTGGTCGCGGAGCCGCCCCTAATCGCTTACGGAGCGGGCGAGAACTCAGCTCGTCGTCGCGTGTGCGGCGTCGGTCGCGTCGGCGGCGTCCACCGGCTCGTCGCTCAGGAGGTCCTCGAGCACCGCGGGGTCGACCGCCTCCGCGACGTCGTCGAGGACGCGTTCGCGCTCGCGGATCGCCTCGGCGTCGCCGTCGTAGAATCGGACGTACTCGGCGCGCGTGTGCTCGCGCAGGCCGTGCTTGATCGCGAAGTAGCCCTCGGGGACCGTCTCCCCGCAGATTTCGCAGTCGTGAGCGTCGTGGTCGGCGACCTGGTGGGCGAGGAGCGCCTCGACGCGCTCGAACGTGGACCCGCAGCCGACGATCGCGCACTCCCACGCAGACATGGGTAGCTGTAACCTGACCGCGCAGATAAACCTTGTGTCGCATTCGCAACCACTGAACCCGGAGCGTCCCGTGATTGTCGGTCGCGCGTCAGACGCGTTATCACTCTCGAAAGCGCTGTTAGCAACGAGATAACGAACGACAACCGGCGCCAGATACGGGCGATAGACGCACCGAGAGGCCGGTTCGTCGGCCCAGGGTGTTCGTCACCCCCTCCAGTCTGCCGGAACGAAAATCGGTCCGTCGTCCGCCTCGCTACTGCTCGCCGGACTGCCGGTAGATGAGGTTGCGCTGGATCTCGTTGGCCCCCTCGTAGATGACGGGGATGCGGGCGTCCCGGTAGACCCGGGCGATGCGGCGGTCGGTGAGAATCGAGCGGCCGCCGTGGAACTGCATCCCCTGTTCGGCGTTGTCGACGGCGACCTCCGTGGACTTCGTCTTCGCCATCGCCGCCCACAGCCCGGGGTTCTCGTAGTTCTCGACCTTGCGGGCGGCGCGGTAGTTCAGCGCACGGGCGGCCTCGAACTCCAGGCGCATGTCCGCGAGGCCGTGCTGGACCGCCTGGAAGTCCGCGACGTGGCGTCCGAACTCCTCGCGCTCGTGGACGAACTCCCAGGCCTCTTCGAGCGCCGCGGCGGCGAGGCCGAGGCCGTGCCCGCCGACGACGACGCGGCCGTGGTTGAAGAAGTCCGCGAGCATCATGAACCCGGCTCCCTCGCTGCCGATGACGTTCTCCTCGGGAATCCGGCAGTCGTCGAAGACGATGTGGGCCTGCTTGGAGGCGCGCATCCCCATCTTCTCGGGGATGTGCTCGGCCTCGTAGCCGTCCGTATCGGTGGGGACGATGAACAGCGAGTAGTTCATGTAGCGGTCGTCGGTGTCCCCGGTCTTCGCGTACACCGTCACCCAGTCGGCTTCGACGCCGTTGCCGATCCAGTACTTCTCGCCGTTCAGCACGTACTCGTCGCCGTTCTGAGTCGCCGAAGTCGACTCAGAGCTCGCCGAGCTCTGCTCGGCGGTGTCCTTCTCGGCGGTCGTGTGCATCCCCGCGAGGTCAGAACCGATGTCGGGTTCGGAGACCGCGAGGCCCGTGATCTGGTCGTTCTCAGCGACCGGGCGGAGGTACCGTTCTTTCTGCTCGTCGGTGCCGTACTGTTCGAGCATCTCCGCGCCGAAGCTCGCGAGCTGGAGCGTCAGCGCGATGCCGGCGTCCGCGCGGTAGAACTCCTCGGCGATGGCCAGGACCTGTTCGAGGTCGAGACCGCGGCCGCCGTACTCCTCGCCGATGTCCTGGGCGACGAGGCCGGCGTCCATCCCCGCCTCCAGAATCTCCCAGGGGTAGTCCCCGGTCCGGTAGTACTCCTCGGCGTTCGGCGCGATGTGCTCTTCGGCGAACTCCCGGGCGTCCCGCTTGACGTCGAGGGCGTGCTCGGGCACGACGTCCTCGGAGAGCAGGTTCAGGCTCATACCGGTGGTTCGGGTGCCACCAGCATAAGCGGCCGCGAACGCCGTACATCGGACGCGGAGTTTATCGGCCGGAACCGTAAACCGCTAAACCTCGGCCCGCGAAGTTCGTGTCGTGCCGACGACACGGGTCGACCTCCACGTGAAGGTGCTCGACGACGACGTGGTCCGTCGCGCGAAGGCCGCTGGCGTGGACGTGCTCGTGTACGCGCCGCACTTCACGCGGCTGCCGGAGCTCCGCGAGCGCGCCGCCGCGTTCTCTGACGACGAGCTGCTGGTGGTGCCCGGCCGCGAGGTGTTCACGGGGTCGTGGCGGGACCGCAAGCACGTGCTCGCAGTCGGGCTCGACGACCCCGTCCCGGACTTCGTGACCCTCGACGGCGCCATCTCGGAGTTCGACCGCCAGGACGCCGCGGTGCTCGCTCCCCACCCGGGATTCCTCACGGTGAGTCTGACCGCCGCGGACGTCGAGCGGCTCCGCGACAGAATCGACGCCGTGGAGACGTACAACCCGAAACACCTCCCGCACCACGACCGGCGCGCGCGGAAGGTCGCCGACGCCTACGGCATCCCCGCGTTCGCGTCCTCGTACGCCCACCGGCCCGAGACCGTCGGCGGCGTCTGGACGGAGTTCGACGCCGACATCGACTCGGAGGCGGACCTCGTGGACGCGCTCCAGTCGGGCGTGTCCCGGCGGACGTACCACCAGCGCAACGCCCGCTTCCGGGCGCGAGAGCTCGCCGAGCAGCTCCACCTCGGCTACGAGAACACGTGGGAGAAAGTCGACCGGCTCCTCCTCTCGGGCATGGAGCCCACCCACCCCCGCCACATCGCGTACGGCGGGAAGTTCGACGACGTCGCCGTCTACTAGAAGACGGAACTCACCGCGTCCATGGGGACGTACTGCGGGGCGACGTGGACGACGACCGCGATGGCCGCGAGTTCGACGAGCGTGATGACGACCGTGACTGTGCTGGCGTACTTCGACACCGTGGTGACGCCGACCGGGAGCCCGTACTCCTGGTCGGAGAGCGGGTAGAACAGCGCGATGCCGCGCTTGCTCCCGACGACGTCGAGCACGTAGTGGGTGAGGACGCCGATCCAGACGTACTGGAGGTTCCCGAAGTAGACGGGGAAGACGTACAGCAGCGCGAGCACGGGGATGTTGTGGAGAGTCTTGCGGTGCTTCCCGAAGTCCGTGTCGACGTCCGGGAAGAGTGCACCGAGAACGACGGGGATGAGGACTGCCGCGATCGTGTGCAGGGTCTCGACGCCGCCGGCGGGGTAGAGGACGTACCCGAGCCCGACCGCGAGCAGCAGCCCGTTGAGGATGTGGTCGCCTTTGTTCATCGCGCGGACCGAGAGTCCGGGGACACGTCACAGTTACGGGACGCGGTCACGGCCGGGCCTCCGCGACGTGCTCGCCGAGCTTGCGGAGCGCGCGGCGCGCGATCTGCTCCTTGATCTCGGTCCGCGTCCCGTCGAACTCGCGGCGCTCGACGTCCGCGTACGACGTCTGCGTCCCCCAGTCGCCGGCGTACGCGACGCCGATGTAGACGGTGCCGACGGGCTTCCCGTCGCTGCCGCCCGTGGGGCCGGCGATGCCCGTCGTGGAGACGCCCCACGTCGTGCCGGCGGCGTCCCGGGTCGCCTGCGCCATCTGCCGGGCGACCGGCTCGCTGACGGCGCCGTGCTCGTCGAGCGCCTCCCGCGAGACGCCGAGGTCGAGTTTGGCGTCGTACGTGTACGTCACCAGCGACCGGTCGAAGTAGTCACTGGACCCGGAGACGTCCGTCAGCAGCGACCCGATGAGCCCGCCAGTGCAGGATTCGGCGGTCGCGACGGTATGGCCGGCGGCCGGGAGTTCGTCGTTGAGTTCCTCCTCTATCGGCGGGTCGGCGGCGTACTCGCGCATGGCTCGGGATACCGAGCGCGCGAGCAAGAAGGTGGTGGCGTCAGACGGTGTCGCGGTCGGTGTACGTGTACCGCTTCGCGATGCGGCCGTCCTCGAAGACGTGGACGTCCGCGAACCCGAACTCGACGTCCTCGCCGTCCTGCACGCCCGAGAACGTGCCGCGGACGGCCGCACGAGACCCGTCGACGAGCACGTCGTGGACGGTGTGGCTGCCGTCCTCCAGCGGGCGGCCCTCGCGGTAGAACGTTTCGAGGTCGTCCTTGCCCTCGATGGACTGCTGACCAGGGCGGTCGTAGACGACGTCGTCGGCGAACAAGTCGAGCAAGTCGTCGATGCGGTCGTCGTCGACGGCGTCGTAGTACTCGCGGAGGTGTTCGGCGTAGTCGACCATACTCGAACCCACGGCGACCGGCCGAATCAACCGCGGAGTAGCGGTAACGTTCGCCGCCTCCCGCGGGGACGAAAGAGCCACGTGTCGCGGCGAGAAGGAGAGGGTATGGACTACGAGGAGCCGCTGTTCTTCCGCGTGATACAGTACGCGGTGAACGCGGACCGCGACGTGGTGAACATGGTGTCGGGGAACCCCGACTGGGGGTCGCCGCCCGCGCTCGCCGAGGGGCTCCACGAGTACGCCGACACGGGCGGCCAGAACTTCCAGTACCCGCCCAGCGACGGCCTCCGCGAGCTCCGCGAGGAGATCGCGGCGCGCCGGCAGGTGCCCGTCGAGCAGGTGATCGTCACGAACGGCGGCGGCGGGGCGAACTACCTGGCGATGGGGCGCGCGCTGGAGCGCGGCGCCGGCGACGAGGTCGTGATGACCGACCCCGTCTACCCCTACTACCCGGGGAAGACGAACATGCTCGGCGGCGAGCAGGTGTTCGTCGGCACGGCTGCGGACGGCGCCCTCGACCCCGCGGACGTACGCGCGGCGGCCAGCGAGGACACCGCGTGCATCATGGCGACGACGCCGAACAACCCCACGGGCGCGGTGTACGGCGAGGAGACGATGCGCGAACTGGTCGCCGTCGCCGAGGAGTACGACGCGATTCTGGTCAGCGACGAGGTGTACGACCACTTCGACTTCTCCGGGCGGTTCACGTCCGCCCTGGAGTTCGACTCCGAGCACCGCGTCGTCGTGAACTCCTTCTCGAAGTCGCTGGCGATCACGGGGTTCCGCGTCGGCTACTGCATCGCGCCCGAGGCCCACGTGGAGCCGATGAAGTCCCGGCACATGCTGACGAACGTGGCGGGGTCGCGGCCCGCGCAGGCCGCCGTGCTGCACGCGCTCCGGGAGACCGACCCGAGCTACTACGAGGAGAACCGCGAGCGCCTCGCCGAGCGCGTGGAGACGTTCACGTCCGCGCTCGACGACGCGGGCGCGGAGTACACTAAGCCCGACGGCGGCTTCTACGTGCTCGCGCGCTTCCCCGACTTCCCGGGGACGCTGGAGAACACGTTCGAGCTGATCGACGAGGCCGGCGTCGCGGGGATGCCGGGCGCCGGCTTCGGCACCGCTCGCGAGGACTGGCTGCGCTTCGCGCTCGTGACGCCGCGCGTCGAGGAAGCCGCCGAGCGCCTCGCTGACTACTTCGCCGACCGGTAGCTCAGTACCCGCCGGCGTCGGAGAAACACCGGCCGCAGCGGCAGGCGTCGAAGTCGTCGAGCGCGCGCTCGACGGGGACGGTCCGGAGCTCGTCGTGGCCGAGGTCGGTCGTGGCGCCGCACTTCGTCCGGCTGTAGGGGTTCTCCACCCCCTTCTTGTGCACCGTCTCCGTGCGCTCGTTCAGGACGCCCTCCATGCAGAGAGATAACACACCTCAATCGGAAAACTTCTCTGGCCAATACGTTCGCGGACAGGCCGCGAGCGGCCCGACACGCCAACCGACGCTTTGACCCCGCTGGGTCGCCGACGCTCCCCCATGGACGAAATCGAGGTCGAGGCCGTCGACTCCCTCGACCCCGGCGTGGCGAGCGGGACCGCGGAGTACGTGCTGTACGGCGGGAAGGGGGGCGTCGGGAAGACGACGATGGCGGCGGCGACCGCGCTCGCGAGCGCGAACGACGGCACCGCCACGCTCGTCGTGTCGACGGACCCCGCGCACTCGCTGTCGGACACCCTGGAGTTCGACGTGCCCGGCCGCCCCGCGAAGGTCCGCGAGGACAGTCCCCTCTGGGCGGTCGAAATCGACCCCGACGACGCGCTCTCACAGGCCGGCATGTTCGGGCAGGACGGCGGCTTCGCGGGCGGACTCGACGAGCTGCTCGGCGGCGCGGCGGGCGGCGCCGACGACGACGCCGCGATGATGCCGGGCGCCGACGAGGCCGCCGCCGTCCAGCTCCTCCTGGAGTACATGGACGACGAGCGCTTCGACCGCGTCGTCGTCGACACCGCTCCCACGGGGCACACGCTCCGCTTGCTGGAACTCCCGGAAGTGCTGGATTCGATGGTCGGCCGCATGATGCAGTTCCGCGAGCGCTTCGGCGGGATGATGGACGGCCTCACGGGGATGTTCGGACAGGGCGACGACGACGAGGAACAGGCCGGCCTCGGGAACCTCGACGCCGTGGAGGAGCGCGTCGAACGCCTCCGCGCAGTCCTGACGGACCCGACCAGAACGGACTTCCGCGTCGTCCTGGTGCCCGAGGAGATGAGCGTCCTCGAAGCCCAGCGGCTCACCGACCGGCTCGCGGAGTTCGGCGTCCCCGTGGGGACCGTCGTCGTCAACCGCGTGATGGAGCCGCTCGCGGACACCGTCGACGTGCCCGGGGAGGCGTTCGTCTCCCCGAACCCCGAGGGCTGCGAGTTCTGCGCGCGCCGCTGGGAAGTCCAGCAGGCGGCGCTCTCGCAGGCCCAGGAGCTGTTCCGCGAGTACGACGTCAAGCGCGTACCGCTGCTCGCCGACGAAGTCAGGGGGGAGCGCCCGCTCCGCGTCGTCGCGGCGTGTCTGGACTGACGACCGCCAGTCCACTCCGGTTTCTGAACGATGCCGCTGAAGGCAATTTTATACGTATAAATCGTATGAAACCGGTTGCATGTTGTCAGGAATTCCGCTGGTACTGTTGCTCTTGGCGGCAGTCGCGTTCATCATCGTCGCCACCGCGAAACTGAACCTGCACGCGTTTCTCGCGCTGCTCATCGCGGCGTACGGCACGGCGCTCGTCGCGGGCGTCGACCCGGCCGAAGCGGCTTCCCTCGTCACGGACGGGTTCGGCGGCGTCCTCGGGTACATCGGCATCGTGATTCTCGCGGGGACCATCATCGGCACCGCGCTCGAACGCTCCGGCGCGGCGATCGTCATCGCGGAGTCGATTCTCGGGGTCGTCGGCGAGGAGTACACGACCGAGGTGATGGCGATCACGGGGAGCATCGTCAGCATCCCCGTGTTCTGTGACTCCGGGTTCGTCATCCTCTCCGGGCTGAACCGCTCGCTGGCCGAGCGCTCCTCGCTCTCGCTGTCCACGCTCGGGGTCGCGCTCGCCGGCGGTCTCTACGTCACCCACGTGTTCGTCCCGCCGACGCCGGGCCCCATCGCAGCGGCGGGGATTCTCGGTGCGGACATCGGTCTCGTGATGCTCGCGGGACTCGTCGTGAGCGCCCCCATCGTGTTCGTCGCGTCGGCGTGGGCCAACCGGGTCGCGTCCCGGTACCACATCGACCCGGCGCCCGAGATGACCATGGAGGACATCAAGGCGGAGTACGGCTCGCTGCCGTCCCCCGCGGCGTCGTTCGCGCCGCTCGTCGTCCCCATCGCGCTCATCGCGCTCGGGAGCATCGCGGCGTATCCGGAAGCCGAGAACCCGGAACTCGTCACCGGCGCGCTCCAGCGCTGGCTGCTGTTCCTCGGTGACCCCGCAGTCGCGCTCATCATCGGCGTGTTCATCTCGTTCGCGGTGGTCCCCGAGTTCACGAACGACATCACCGACGAGTGGGTGAGCGAGGGCATCAAGAAGGCCGCCGTCATCCTCGCCGTGACCGGTGCCGGTGGCGCGTTCGGCGAAGTGCTCGGCGCGCTCCCGCTCGAACAGTTCGTCACGGACACGTTCGGCGGCCTCGGCATCGGCCTGCTCGCCGCGTTCGTCGTCGCGGCCGCGATGAAGACCGCACTCGGCTCCTCGACGGTCGCCATCCTGACGACCGCCAGCCTCTTCGCGTCGCTGCTCGACCCGCTCGGTCTCGCGACCCAGTGGGGACGGGTCTTCGCGGTGCTCGCCATCGGCGCAGGGAGCATGACCGTCAGTCACGCGAACGACTCCTACTTCTGGATCATCACGGAGTTCACGGACATGGAGGCGGCGACCGCCTACCAGGCGTGGACGCTCGGGACGCTCGTTCTCGGCGTCGCCAGCATCGTCTGGATTCTCGTCGTCCAGAACGTCGTCGGCCTGGTGCTGTAGCGGCCACCACCCAGCCGACGTTCACCACGCGATTCGTGCGACCGCCCCCAGCCGACGGGGTCAAACGCGTGTCGGCACACAGCCGGCAGCCAGCCAGACGATAGCTCCATCTGGAAGCGACACAGCAGATAGTCAGCTAGTCGGCCGAGTTAGGACTCTCCTCGACGACCAGCACGCGGAGATCGTTGACGTTCGTGCCGGTCGCGCCCGTCTGAACTAGTGCGCCCCGCTCCCGGAGGAACGGTGTGACGTCGTTGTCGGCGAGCGCGGCACGGGCCGCGTCGGCGCCCCCGTCGACCGTGTCGGCGTCGACCACGGCGCCAGCGGCGTCGGTCGCACCGTCGATGCCGTCGGTGTCGACGGCCGCCAGCGTCACGCCGTCGAGGTCCAGTTCTGCGGCGGCGCTCGTGGCGAACTCCTGGTTCGGCCCGCCCTCGCCGTCGCCGCTGACTGTCACCGTCGTCTCACCGCCCGAGAGGACGACTGCCGGCGCCGACACGGGGTTGTCCGTCGCGACCACCTCCTCGGCGACCGCGACGTGGGTCTTGGCGGCTTCACGGGCCTCCCCGCGGACGCTCGCGGAGAGAATCATCGCCTCGTACCCCCGCTCGGCGGCGATCTCGCGGGCGGCGGCGAGTGCGGTGAACCCGTTCGCCAGGACGTAGTTGGTGACGCGGTCGAACACGGAATCGCCGCTCGTCGGCGTCTCCGCGGCGATTTCAGAGTTGTCCGTCGCTGTCGGTGTGTCTCGACAGTCGGCCGCGTGGTCGTCCCGGTCAGCGCCGCGACGGAGGCGCGACTCCACGCGGTCGGGGACCGCCACGTCGTAGGCTTCGAGGACTTCCACGGCCTCCGCGAACGTCGAGTCGTCCGGTGCAGTCGGCCCGCTACCGATGACGCTCAGGTCGTCGCCGTTCACGTCGCTCAACAGCAGCCCCACCACCGTCCCGGGCGCGGCGGCGCGAGCGAGCTGGCCGCCCTTCAGCGCGGAGAGGTGCTTCCGGACGGCGTTTATCTCGTGGATGGTCGCGCCGGAGGCGAGCAGTTCGTCGGTCGTCGCCTGGAGGTCCGCGAGCGTGACGTCCCCGGCGGGCGCCGGGAGGAGGGCGCTCCCGCCGCCGGTGACCACCGCCAGCACGAGCGTGTCCTCGGTCGCGGACTCGGCGAGGTCGAGGACGGTGTTCGCTCCCGCGACCCCGCGCTCGCTCGGCACCGGATGGTCGCCCCGCAGGACGTCGACGCACTCGGTCGGGGTCGGGTCGTCAGTGACGACAGCCCCGCGGTCGAGCCGGTCGCCGAGCACGTCCTCGAGGGCGGCCGCGACGTAGCCGGCGGCGTTCCCGCCGCCGACGACCACGACCTCGGTGTACTCGCGCAGGTCGTACTCGTCGCCGAGTACGGACAGCGTGTCTCCAGAACGAGTCACGGCCTCGCGGACGACCGACTTCGGGTGGGCAGCTCGAATCCCCGCCTCGACACACGCGAGTGCGGTGTCCCGGCCCTCTGTCGTCGCCAGCTCCTCCCGGTTCCGTATCATCAGGACAGTTCTGACGCGGGGCCACGCGGGCAAGACGATTCCGGTCGCTGTGACGACTGCCGGACGCCAGTCGCCGAGCGGTCCCGCGCCGCCCGTCTCGACGAGTGCCTACGAGAATCGCTGGAGCAGCCGGTAACCCGCGTCCAGCCACGACTCGGGCAGGAAGCGCGCGAGCACGCCGACCCGGCCCGCGGTCCCGACGGGGTACCGCGCCTTCGGGTCGGGGCTGACCGCGGCCTCGGTGATGACCTCCGCGACCTCGTCCGGGCCGACCGCGCCGATGCCGTTCACGGCGCTCGCGTCCTCGAAGAACGAGTAGAGCTTCTCGTAGGCGCCGCTGCGGTCGAGGCCCTGGATCTCGGACTCCGCGCGGTCCGAGAACTTCGTCTCCACCGGCCCGGGCTCGACGACCGCGACGTCGATGCCGTACGATGACACTTCTCCGCGGAGCGCGTCGCTCATCCCCTCGAGCGCGAACTTCGAGCCGTTGTACGCGCCCATCCCCGGCGTCCCGACGCGCCCGGAGACGCTGGAGACGTTGACGATGGTGCCGTCCTCGCGCTCGCGCATGTGCGGGAGCGCCGCGCGAATCAGGCGGTGCGGGCCGTAGACGTTCACGTCGAACTGCCGGTGGAGCTCCCTGGTGGGGACGTCCTCCAGCGGCCCGAGCTGGGCGTACCCCGCGTTGTTCACGAGGCAGTCCAGCCGGCCGTGCTCGGCGACCACGTCGTCGACGACGTTCCGGCACTGCGCCGGCTTCGTCACGTCCAGCTCGGCGGTCTCGCAGCCCTCCGCCGCGAGCGCCGCCAGGTCGTCGACGTCCCGCGCGGTGGCGACGACCGTCCACTCCTCCTCGAGCAGCGAGCGCGCCGTCGCCGCTCCGATTCCCGACGAGCACCCGGTGATGAGCGCGACCTTCTCCATGCGCGTACTGTCGCGCGCCCGGCAGTTAAGGGTTGAGTCGGCGGCATCGCGCCGTCAGTCCTTCAGGTCGTCCGCGTACCGGTCTGCCAGCCGCGTCGGCGCCGGGAGCTTGTACCCCGTGCAGGTCGCCGCGACGACGTCCACTGCCGTCTCGGCGCTGACGCGGTGGCCGGGGCTCACGATCAAGGGGTTGACGTGGCGCTGCTGGGGGTTCGGGTACTGCCGGGACTGGTAGGCGTACCCGACGACCGTCCCCTCTGGCGCGTCCATCGAGTCGTCGGCTTCGATGGCGACGCGCGCGCCCTCCGGCAGCGGGTCGTCGAAGGGGTCGCGGGGCGTCCCGCAGAGCAGGTTCTTCGCGACGCCGACGGCGGGAACGTCGAAGAGTACGCCGACGTGAGTGGCGATGCCCGCCTGCCGGAAGTGGATGCGGCCGCTGCCGTCGAGGACGAGTACGTCCGGCTCCACGGACAGCGATTCGAGCGCGTCCACGATGGCGTCGCCCTCGCGGAACGACAGCAAGCCCGGGACGTACGGGAACTGCAGCGCCGCGCGGCCGGCGGCGCGCTCGATCACGCGGCCGCCGCGAATCGCGACCGCGGCGCTCACGGAGTAGTCGTCTCCGACGAACGCCTGGTCGACACCGACGACGACGGGCGCGTCGCCGGCCGTGAGCGCCGTCTGCTCGCTCACGCTGTCCGCGGCCGTCGGCTCGTCCACCGGTGAGTCTGCGAGTTCCAGGTCGGCGACGTCGAACTCGAAGTCGTCCCCGAACGAGGCCGCGGCCGCGATCTCGCGCTGGAGGGCCTCCATCTCCTCCCGAGAGCGGTCCGAGCCGGGGAGGAACCCCGGGCGGACGACGTCCATGCTAGCGACGCCGGCCGGGCCCGCCCGGCCCGCCCGGGCCGCCGCCGAGCTGGAGCTGGTTCGGCGCGCGCTCGCCCTCGCGTTTGACCTTCACGCCGTACAGCAGGCCGATACCGAGGCCGGCGAGGTGCGCGAACTGCGCGACGCCGCCCGCGCCGATGCCGCCGCCGACGGTCGAGACGAAGATGGAGTAGCCGGCGAACAGCAGCGTCGCGATCCACAGCGGCATCGGGATGACGAAGTAGAGGTAGATGCGGAGGTTCGGGTTCAGCACCGTGAGCACGCCCATCAGCGCCGCGATGGCGCCGCTCGCGCCGAGCACCGCGGAGCCGTTCTGCGTGAACGCCAGCGGCTCGCCGAGCACGCTCGGGTTCGTCACGAGCGTCGCGCCGACCTGCGCGAGGCCGGCGAGCGCGCCCGCGACGACGAACAGCCCGACGAGCTTCGCGGAGCCGATGCGCTTCTCGACCACGGGGCCGAAGAAGTACAGCACGATGCTGTTCAGCACGATGTGGCCGAAGCCGCCGTGGGAGAACACCGACGTCACCCACGTCCAGACGGCCAGCGGCGCCGTCGTGTTGATGGTGAAGATGTTGAACCACTGCTGGCTGTACGGCGGCACGTCGAGGACGGGCGCCACGGCGTACTGGAGGATGAACGTCAGCCACATCAGCGCGAGCAGCGCGAACGAGACGTTCCCGCGGAAGTAGCCGAGCACGCCGCCCGGCCCCGTGTCCACGGGGACTTTCGCCGCGAGCCCGCCGCCGGAGCGGCCGCCGTCGTTCACGCTGTCGTCGAACCCGCTGTCGAAGACGCCGCCGGGGTCGTCCCACTCGTCGAGGCCCGGACAGTCGTGGTTCTCCGGGAGCCTGTGGGACGAACAGTACGTGCCGCCGCAGAGCCGACACTGGTACGGCATCGACTCCTGCTCGCCACACCGGTCACACGTCGCCATTGCCGGAGGTTGGGCAGGCGCGTGGTTATCGTTTTGGGTCGGCGACGGCCCGCGTTTCGAGACGGCGTGCCGCCGGCCGAGCGAGCCGGCCCGGCGCTAAACGAGCAAGAGCGAGACGGCACCGAAGAAGCCGAGCGCGGACACAGCGAGGAGGAGCCTGTCGAGGTCGCCGGGGCGGGGCGTGTGGAGGTAGGCGAGGAAGCCGCCGAGGAACACGCCCACGAACGCGTAGTATATCGTCGCCATGTGGTCTCGTCCGTGTACCTCCGAGTGATCGGTCGCCGGTAAAGGTACTCGGCGACTAACCCCGACTGCTGGGCAGGTCGGCGCGGTCTTCCCGGGAGCTGCGGACGGAAGTCCGGACAGCCGGGGGGCTTTTGCGGGAGCCGCCGGTACCTGTAGTATGCGCGAGTTCGAGCGGAAGCAGCTCCTCGAACGCGTCGACAGGGAGGGTGCGACGGTGGGGGCGTCCATCCCCGACACGCTCGACGTGCAGGGCGAGGAGCTGGAGCTACAGCAGTTCGTCTTCGAAGTGAAGAAACTCGACAGCGTGCCCGCAGAGCGCCGCGAGGACGTCGAGGAGGCGAAGAAGCTGCTGCGGCGGGAGCGCCTGGAGCGCCGCGAGCGCCTCGAGGAGGGCGACATCACTCGGGAGGAGGGCGAGCGCCTCGTAGACGCCATCGTGGGCATCGAGCGCGCGCTGAACGCCCTGGAGTCGCTGGGGACGACGAGCCTCGAGGCCGAAATCGAGGCCAAGGAGCGCGCCGACAAGAAGCGGTGGTTCTCGTTCCTGAAGGAGGCGCTCGGCCACGACGACGACGGGGGTATCAAGCGATGAGCCGGAACGGCGAGGTCGCGAGCGTCTTAGAGGAGTACGCGGACCTCCTCGAAGCCCGGGACGTCAGCTACAAGCCGAACACGTACCGGCGCGCGGCGTCGAACATCCGGGACTACCCGGAGCCAATCGAGGACCTCGCGGCCGAGAGCGCCGACGCAGTCGGGGCAATCGAGGGCGTCGGCGACGCCATCTCCGCGAAGGTCGTGGAGTACGTCGAGACCGGTGATATCGAGGAGGTCGAAGCGGAGCGCGAGAAGCTTCCCGTGGAGATGACGGAGCTGACGTCGGTGGAGGGCGTCGGCCCGAAGACGGTGAAGAAGCTCTACGACGCGCTCGGCGTGCAGACCCTCGACGACCTGGAGGCCGCGGCGGAGGCCGGCGAGATTCAGGAGGTGTCCGGGTTCGGGCCGAAGACCGAGCAGAACATCCTCGACCACGTCGCGTTCGCGCGGCGAGCCCAGGAGCGCGAACTGCTCGGGGACGGCCGCCCGATCGCGGAGGACGTGCGGGCGTTCCTCGCGGACGTCGACGCCGTCGACCGCGTGGAGGTCGCCGGGTCGACGCGGCGCTGGCGGGAGACCATCGGCGACGTGGACGTGCTCGTCGCCAGCGACGCCGGCGAGGCGGTCGGCGAGGCGCTGACGGAGTGGGACCGCGTGGACGAGACGATCGACCTGGGGCCGACGAAGACGAGCGTGCGCACGAGCGACGTCCGCGTCGACATCCGCGTGGTGGTCGACGAGGAGTTCGGGTCGGCGCTCCAGTACTTCACGGGCAGCAAGGACCACAACGTCCGCGTCCGCAACCACGCCCTCGACCAGGGGAAGAAGGTCAACGAGTACGGCGTCTTCGACACCGCAGACGTCGAGAATCCCGACGGGGGTGAGGGAACCGACGAGAGGCAGCGCGTCGGTGACCTGCTCGCCAGCGAGACCGAGGAGGCGGTCTACGACGCGCTCGGCCTGCCGTGGATTCCGCCGGAGCTGCGCGAGGACCGCGGCGAGGTGGAGGCTGCGAAGCGCGGCGAACTCCCCGAGCTAATCGAGGACGGCGACGTGAACGGTGACCTGCACACGCACACGGAGTGGTCGGACGGCAGCCTCCCCGTGGCGGAGATGGTCACCGGCGCGGCGGAGTTCGGCCACGACTTCGTCGCCGTCACGGACCACGCCGAGGGCCCGGGCGTGTTCGGCGACAGCGGGCTCTCCGGGGACGACCTCCGCGAGCAGATCGAGGAAGTGGACGCCGTCCGCGAGGACGTCGCAATCGACGTGTTCCACGGCGTCGAGACGAACATCGACACCGAGGGGAACGTCGTGGACGTCGCCGACGACGTGCTCGCGGACCTCGACATCGTCGTCGCGAGCCCGCACAGCGGTCTCGGGGAGGACGGCGGCGACCAGACCGAGCGCCTGATCGCGGCGGTCGAACACCCGCACGTGGACGTGCTCGGCCACCCCTCGGGCCGGCTCATCAACGACCGCCCCGCGATGGAGTTCGACGCGGCCGCGCTCGCGGCGGCCGCCGCGGACGCCGGCACCGCGCTCGAGATCAACGGCAACCCCCACCGCCTCGACCTCTGGGGGAGCGCCGTCCAGGCCGCCGTGGAGGCCGGCGCGACGATCTCCATCAACACGGACGCTCACACGACGAACGAGTACGCGAACGTCGAGTACGGCGTCCACACCGCGCGTCGCGGCTGGGCGGAAGCCGGCGACGTGCTGAACGCCCGCGACGCCGACGGCGTCCGCGAGTTCCTCGACTCGTGAAACTACTGGTGGACGCGATGCTCGGCAGCCTCGCGCGCGTCCTGCGGATGTGCGGCCACGACGCCGCGTACTGCCTGGACCGGGGAATCGAGGCCGACGACGAGATTCTCGACCTCGCCGCCCGCGAGGACCGCGTAGTCGTCACGCGGGACCGCCAGCTCGCCGACCGAGCGCCGGAGAGGCTGCTCGTCGAGTCGAAGGACGTCGACGAACAGCTCGAAGAACTCGGCGCGGCGGGCGTCGACCTCTCGCCGGCGCCGGGCGAGCGCTGCGGCGCGTGCAACGGCGAACTCCGGGACGTCGACTCCGAACGCGACCTGCCCGAGTACGTCCCCGAGGACGCGTCGCCCGTGTGGCGGTGCGGGGACTGCGGCCAGTACTTCTGGACGGGCAGCCACTGGGCAGACGTCGAAGCGCGGCTCGCAGAACGCTAAGCTACTGGTCGTTTCGCTCCCACCACTCGCAGGCCTCCATGTCGTCCATCTCCTCCTCGTAGAGCGCGCAGTACGGCTGCATGCCGTCCGAGCCGGCGTACTCGAAGTGCGTGCAGTTCCCGCAGTACTTGTCCGGCGTCGGGCCGCCCGCGGACGGCTTCGAGTCGCTGTCGTCGAGCGGGGAGGAGATGTCCTCGGTGGTCGCGCCGCCGTCCGAGACGGAGGCCGACGCGCCGCGCGCGGACTGCTGCCGCGACGAGGACTGCGGAGCGGGCGTCGTCGGTTCGGGTTTCGGCTCGGAGGCGTTCGCGCGCGTTCGCTCGTCGGGGTCCTCGACGCCACCGAAGACGCCGACGCCGCCGAAGCTCCCGGACGAGAGCTTCTCGCGGGCGCTCTCGACGTCGTCGGCGGGCACCTCCACGGTGTGCGTCTCGCCGTCCTTCGTGACGGTGAGCGTCACCGTCCCGCCGGGGTCGTTGCGCGTCTTGAACGTCGCGACCGCCGTGAACAGACACCAGAAGGTCGTGATGATGCCGGCGGCGTAGACGAGGATGAACGCCAGCGTCCCCGTCGTCGGCACGCCGCCCGAGTTCGGCACGTACAGGTACGGGTACGTCGCGCGGAACAGCATCACGCCGAGGACGCTCAAGCCCGCGCCGACAGCGGCCGCGCCGCGTTGCAGGCGGTTCGCCGGGAGCACGGTGAAGATGCCGACGAGCACCGCGGGGACGCCCAGGCCCGCGAGAATGACGGCGATCTCACGGCTCTCGTACTGCCCGAAGCCGTTGTTGATGAGGAGCCCCGTCGCCCCGGCGAGAATCCCGCCGACGACGAGCAGCGCGCCCGCCGCGAACAAGCCGGTGCCGAGGTAGACGCGCCGCTGACTCGCCTCCCCCGCGCGCCGGTCGTAGGTCTCCCCCAGGCTGGTCATGGCTGCCCCTTGTTATCGAAGGGTAAAAACAGTACGTCAGACGCTCACCGCGCGCAGTACAGTCGGCTCGCTCGAACACGTTGGGGTGCTGTCCGGACGGTTCGCTCACGCTGCTCGCGGCTCACTTCGTTCACCGCTCGGTATAACGTGGGCTCGCTGCGCTCGCCCACGCTCTCTTCGAAAGGTTGAATCAAGCCCCTCACGAAGCGCCGGGTATGGCTGACGACACCGAGGAGGACGAGGAACCCGCCGTCGAGCTCGGCGAGGGCGAATCCGTCGAGGGGGCGCCGCTGGCGCGCGTCGCGTCCCGGCTGACGTGGGGCCAGCAGAAGAGCGAGGTAATCCGGAAGGAGGGCGAGACGGTCGTACGGACGCCGGACGGCCCGCAGACGCTCGAATCCATCCTCGAGGACGTCGACTCCACGTACTTCCAGAAGCGCCAGGCGTTCGTGGACGCCGTTCGCGAGGTCGTCGAGGTCGGCCCGGTGTCGACGGAGTAGCTCCCGGACTCTGGGAATCGCCGCCGGCTGCTTTTAGGTGACTCCGCGAAGCCCCGGGCATGACCCTTCGGTCGACGTACGAGTCCCTACTCTGGAAGTCGATAGCGCTGGCCGGCGCGGCCGAGTCGGTCGAGCGGAAGATACTGACCGCGGTCGGTCTGCAGTTCGCCGGCGCGGCGTCGATGGCGGCGTTCGCGCTGTTCGCGTCCGGAACCGTACAGGTCGCGGGAGTCGCCGCGACGCTCGTGCTTTCGGTCGTCGCGTTCTACAACACGTACCTCATTGCCGAGCGGGACTTCGTCGAGCCGCTGGTGGAACTGGAAGCCGCCGCCGACGACATCGCCGCGGGCGAGTTCCAGCGCGCGGACATCCCGTCGTCGGACCGCGAGGACGAGATCGCGGGCCTGGTGGCGTCGTTCCGACGGATGCAGGCGAACCTCGCGACGGCGTCCCGGCAGGCCGACGCCCTCGCCCGGCAGGACTTCGAGAACGCGGCGCTGGACGCCGACGTCCCCGGCCGGTTCGGGGACAGCATGGCGACGATGGCCGACAGCCTCGAATCCCACACCGAGGAGCTGGAGGCCAAGCAGGCGGAGCTGGAGCGCCAGTCCGAGCAGCTCGAGCGGCTCGTCGACGCGCTGTCGGCGGCGACCGACGCCGCCCGCAACGGCGACCTCACCGCCCTCCTTGACCCCGACAGCCTCGACGTCGCGGCCGAACACCGCGCGGTCGTCGAGGACTTCAACGACCTCCTGACGACGCTCGGGAACACGATCGCTGACATCCAGTCGTTCTCCGAGGACGTCCTCGCGGTGTCCGCGGAGACGGAGACGCGGGTCGACGAGGTCGCGGAGCACAGCGCGGAGGTGAGCGCGAGCGTCGACGAGATCGCGGCCGGCGCGAACCAGCAGACGACGCAGCTGAACGACATCGCCGCGGAGATGGACACGGTGTCCGCGACCGTCGAGGAGATCGCGGCGAGCGCGGACGACGTCGCGGAGACCGCGCAGGCGGCCGCCGACCGCGGCGAGGACGGCCGGGCGGAGGTCGAGGACACCATCGAGGCGCTGCGCGGACTGCGCGAGCAGAGCCAGGCGGTCGCCGACACCGTCGAGGAGCTCGCCGCGGAGGTCGACCGCATCGACGGCATCACGGAGCTCATCGACGACATCGCGGAGGAGACGAACATGCTCGCGCTGAACGCGTCGATCGAGGCCGCGCGCACCGGCGAGGACGGCGATGGCTTCGCCGTGGTCGCGGACGAGGTCAAGGACCTCGCGGAGGAGACCCGCGAGCAGGCCGCCGACATCTCCGAGCTCGTGGACACCGTCACGCAGCGCGCGGAGGACGCCTCGACGGCCATCGCGGAGGTGGACGCGGAGGTCGAGCGCAAGATCGACCGGGCGGAGGGCGTGCTCCGGGACTTCGACGCCATCGTAGACGAGGTCGCGAACGTCAACCACTCCGTCCAGGAGATATCGGAGGCGACCGAACAGGGCGCCCAGTCGGTGACCGACGCGGTCGGGATGGTCGACGAGATAGCGAGCGTGAGCGAGGAGACCGCCAGCGAGGCCGACACGGTCGCGGACAGCGCCGCCGAGCAGACGGAGGCGACCGACGAGGTCGCGGACCGCATGGACGACCTCGCGGGCCGCACGGAGGAGTTGGCGGCGCTGCTGGACGAGTTCGACGTGCCCGAGGACGCCGGCGACGGCGCGACGGTCGACCCGGAGACGAACGCCGACAGCGGGACCCGGCGGGGCGCGGCGGCGACCGACGGCGGAGCGTTCGACTGGGACACGTGACGGCTGTACCCTGAGTGGCTGGCCAGCCGGGATTTGTCTTCGCGGTGTTCGACTGTCGGGTACGCTACCAATCGACCCGTGAGAAACCGGCCCCGAGGAGTACGGCGAGGAGCGCGCGATTCCGGAGATGGGCCACACGAGGAAGCCGTCGAGCACGCCCGTGACGTTCGGAAACCTGGAGAGCGCGGACTAGAACCCGAGCAGCGCCGTGTCGGACGTCGCCTCGGGCGCGTACGTCACGGCGACGTACATCAGCGTGAACAGCGTGGCGTTGTAGAGGCCGTGCGCGAGCGCGGGGACGACGAGGTTGCCGGTCTTCTCGTAGATGTAGCCGAACGCGACGCTCGGCACGAACAGGATGCCGATGGTGACCGCCGCCGCGGAGAGCCCGCCGGAGAGTGCGAAGATGTGCAGCGGCGCGAACGCCGCGGACGCCAGCAGGATGGACGGCCAGACGTCGAACCGCTCGCGGAGTCGCGTCTGGATGATGCCGCGGAACAGCAGCTCCTCGCCGGGACCGATGAGCAACAGCTGTATCGGAATCAGGTACGGGATGATGCCGGGGTTCTCGAGGGCGGTGGTCGCGCCCGTGTTCGTCGCGGCCTCCGTGGAAGTGAGCGCGAGCACGACGCTGATGGCGTAGATGGCGGCGAAGATGGCGACGTACGCGGCGGCGACGTACTTCAGGTCCGAGAGGTCCGGGAACTCCACGGAGACGTAGTCCCACGAGAGCCCGCGCCGCCGGATGTACAGCCACGCCGTCGTCGGGAACGCGATTCCCTGCAAGGCTATCAAGCCGAGGCCGAGCCCCGCGACGTCACCGATCTGGTTGCCCGTGACGCCGACGTAGACGCCCGTGACGAGGATGGTAGCGGGGACGACGAGCGCGAAGCCGAGGAGGGCGAGGCCGAACGCGACGAGCACGGCGCGCGGCTTCGACCCGTCAGGAGAGGTACCACTCATGGGAGTGGGTTCGTCGGCACCCGCGAAAAAACCCGTGACTGCGGCGGTCGACGGCGCGGAGTTCGCCCTACTGGTCGTCGTTCCGGCGCTCTTCGGCGAGTTCGGCTTCGAGGTCGGCGACGCGGGACTCCAGTTCCTCGACGCGCCCGTCGTCGCGGCCGCCGAACGCCATCTTACCGAGGGCGACGACCACGAACGCGACGACAGCGAACGACACTAGCATCAGGAACATGACCGCGAGTTCCATGCCGCCGGGGAGGCCGCCGACGAATGCGGGGAGCATCACACGCAGCCTACACCCGGCGACGTCTTAAGCGAACCCCCGAATCGCGGGCTACGAGAACTCCGAGAGGTCGCTCTGGACGCCCGCGACCATGCTCGACTTCCGGCGGAGGTCCGAAAGCGACACCGGGAGGTGGTCGACGACTTCCCGGACGGCGCCGTGGAACGTCTCGCCCTCGCCGGGCTCGCCGTCGAAGGCGTTCCGCACGCTCTCCCGTACCTGCCAGACGCCGACGGGCGCCCAGTAGTCGTCGCTGACTTCGCGGAGCACGAGCGCCTTCGCCTGCCGGCCGACGTCGTCTAAGTGTTCGAGCACGCCGAGGCGGGCGGCGTAGTACGCGCCCGCGGTCTCGTCGACGTAGCCCGTGCGGCCCTCGTAGCCCTCGCTCGCGGAGGCCATCCAGATGTCGCCGGCGGGGTCGGGGTTCCAGATGCTGCCCGGGGCCTTCATCTCCACGAGCTCGTACTCCCAGCGGCCCGGCGCCAGAATCACCCAGTAGCGGTTGCCCATGTACTCGTTGACGTGGACAGACACCTGGTTCACGCTCGGATTGTCCCGGATCTTCCCGCGGAGGAACTGGCCGACGGTGTCGTCGACGGCCGTGATCGACCACCGCGTCGGGACGAGCCGGCGGTGGTCGGCCTGCCCGAGCGCGCCCACGGAGAGCACGCGGTTGATGTCGTAGACGTCGAACCCGCGGCGGTAGAGGTACGTCATCGCGCCCTCCGCCGCCCAGTCGTCGTCCTCTAGGGTCTTCTCGACGTACCGCGGCACGTGGGGGTTCTCGGTGAGCGCCGCGGACTCGGCGCTGGCGTTCGGGCCCGAGGGCGCGTTCGCCGCCGGGTTCGTGTACTCGCTCGCGTCGAAGTCCGGCGTGTCCGAGAGCCCGATTTCGACGTCCACCGGCCGGTCGGCCATCGCGACCTCGCGCTGCGTGCCGACGAAGCCGTCCCAGACGTCGTGGACGTCGACGTTCGCCGACCGCCGCGAGTTCAGGAGACCGGTCCGGTACTGGAGGACGTTGTCGATGTCCAGGCCCTGCTGGTACCACTCGCCGCTCGTCGCGTACTCCTCGGGGTCGGCGCCGCCCGCGACTGGCGAGAGGATGCCCGCGGAGACGTTCGGGTACGACGACCGCCCGACGAACACCGACGGCGCGGTCGCGCCGACGAGCGTGTCCCCCTGCACGGCGGACTCGAACCCGGATTCGACGTCGTCGAGGTAGTCCAGCACTTCGTAGGACTTCTCGCCCGCGAGGCGCCGCCGCTCGACGTCCTCGTCCGGCTGGAGCCCCTCGATGTAGTCGTCGAGACGCACGCGTCTCACTTGCGCCGGCGTCTACTTACCCGCTTCGCCGCGCGCTCGCTTCGCGAAGGTTCGCCCCGATAAGGAAGTAGACGGCCGTCCAATAGTATCGATCTACTAAGCCCATGAAGTCACTTTTAGCAGAGCCAGTGCCGATTCGTCTCTCGTTCGGCGGGTTCGATGACGCCCCCGGAACCTATTTACTCCCTCGTTGTGTGGTAACGCATGTCATGAGCGCCGTCGAGGAACTCCGACGACGAGTGGAGGACGCGCCAACGGAGTACGAGTGCGGGCTGTGCGGGGCGCGCTACGGCCGCAACGAGTCGAGCTGCCCTTCCTGCGGGGGCAACGGCTTCGACGGGGCCTGAGTCAGTCCGCCTGCGCCTGCCACTCCCGGACGCTGTCCTCGCTCACGCCCGAGACTGACTCCGCGAGGTCCTCGGCGTCCGCGGCCGCGAGGTCGCCGACGTCCTCGATGCCGGCCTCCGCTAGTTTCTCCGCAGTCGCGGGACCGATGCCGTCGAGCGCCTCGACGCCCTGCTTGCGCTGGCGCTGCTGGTACTCCTCGTAGTTGCAGATGGGGCAGCCGAGCTCCCACGGGTCGTCGTCGCCGTCGTGGACGACGAGTTCGGGGAGGTCGTGCTCCTCGCAGTACGTGTCGGTGACTTCGATGTCGCCGCGCCGAGGCAGCGGCAGCGAGTAGTCGCAGTCCGGGTAGCGCGTGCAGCCGACGAGCCGGCTGCCGGTCTGGAGCTGCTTGATGGCGAGCTCGCCGCCCTCCTCTTCACCGCACTCGGGACACGCGCCGATGACGCGGTCCTCGCTCTCCTCGGCCTCCTCGGCCGCGCAGAGCGGGCAACCGTGGACGAACGTGTCCCGGCCGGCGAGCATCTTCACCTCGTGGAGGCCGTGCTCGTCGCACGTCTCTTCGAGGACGAGCGGCTCGCCAGTGGACGGCAGCGGGAGCGTGAACCGGCACTCGGGGTAGCCGTCGCAGCCCACGAAGTACGAGCCCGTCCGGGAGCGCCGCACGAGCAGCGTGTCGCCGCATTCGGGGCACTCGCCGAGCGTCTTGTCCGCCTTCAGCGAGTCACGGAGGAAGTCCCCGATCTCCTCGCGGGAGCCCGTGAGCTCGTCGAACACGCGGTCGAGATACTCCCGGGACTCCTCGGTGACCTCGTCCAGCGTCTTCTCGCCGTCGGCGATGGCGGTCATGTCGGCCTCCAGCTCGCTGGTCATCTGCTCGCTGACCACGAGGTCGGCGTACTCCTCGGCGGCCTCCACGACGGCCTTCGCGAGCGTCGTCGGGCGCGGCGGGTCGCCCTCGATGTAGCCGCGGTCGTAGAGCTTCTCGATGGTGTTGTGGCGGGTGGACTTCGTGCCGATGCCCATGTCCTCCATCGTCTCGATGAGCCGGCTCTGGCCGTACCGGCGCGGCGGCTGGGTCTGCTTGGCCTCCATCCGCGGATCAGTGAGGTCGAGGCGGTCGCCCTCGTCGACGTCCGGCACGTAGTTCTCGCTCGTGTTGAAGTACGGGTAGACCGCGTGGTACCCCTCCTCGACGAGGCGCTTGCCGTTGGCCTTGAGGGACTCGCCGTCCGCGTCCGCGACGACGCGCAGGTGCTCCCAGACGGCGGGCTCGGCCAGCGTCGCGAAGAAGCGGCGTACGACGAGCTCGTACACCTCCCACTCGTCCTCGGAGAGCTTGTTCCGGTCCGGGAAGTCCGGCGTCGGGTGAATCGGCGGATGGTCGGTCGTCTCCTCGTCGCCCTCGGTCGGCGAGAGGTCGTCCCGTTCGAGCAGCATCTCGGCGCTGTCCCCGAACACAGTCTGCTCGAACTCGCCGAGCAGGTCCCGCTCGTCGAGGTCCTCGGGGTAGACGGTGTTGTCCGTCCGGGGATACGTGATGTAACCCGCGGTGTAGAGGTCCTCCGCGATGCTCATCGCGCGGCCCGCGGAGTACCCCAGCGAGCCGGCGGCGCGGATGAACTGCGTGGTGTTGAACGGCGCCGGCGGGTCGTCGCTGCGGGTGCGCCGCGAGACGGACTCGACGACCGCCTCGCCGGCCTCCCGGAGCACCGAGAACGCGCGCTCGGCGGCGTCCTCGTCCCAGACGCGCTCGGCCTCGTTTCCGTCCTCGCCCTCGTAGAAGTACTGGGCCTCGAACTCCACGTCGTCTTTCGCGAGGTCCGCGAACAGCTCCCAGTAGTCGTCGGGCTCGAACGCCTCGATTTCGCGCTCCTTGTCCACGATGAGCTTCAGGGTGGGGGACTGCACGCGACCAACCGAGATGAAGTCCTCGCCCATCTGGCGCGCGGACAGAGAGAGGAACCGCGTGAGCGCGGCGCCCCACACGAGGTCGATGACCTGCCGGGCCTCCCCCGCCGCAGCGAGGTCGAAATCGATGTCGTCGGGGTCCGCGAACGCCGACTTGACCTCGTTGTCCGTGATCGAGGAGAAGCGCACCCGCTGGATGGGCGCCTCCTCGTTGACCTCGCGGACGAGCTCGTAGGCCTCCTTCCCGATGAGCTCGCCCTCGCGGTCGTAGTCGGTCGCGATGACGACGCTGTCGGCCTCGCGGGCGAGCCGCTGGAGCGCGTTCACGATGTCCTCCTGGGTGGGCTCCTTGACGACGTCCGCGTGGACGAGTTCGGCCGGCTCGACGTCCCGCCAGTCGCTGTACTCGGGCGGGAAGTCGACGCCGACGACGTGGCCGGAGAGCCCGATGCAGCGTCGGCCCCCCCACTCGTAGACGTTCACCCCCGCGGTCGTGTCTGTGCTTGCCCCTCCCTCCGAGAGGATGTCAGCGATGCGTCGCGCCGCGTTGTTCTTCTCTGTGACGATGAGTTCCACGGTGTACCTCCACCCGCCGGGGTGGTCTTGGAGGCGCTACGCCACAACCGCGGGTAAAGATTTCGGGACCGAGAACCGCCAGCGGGCGCCGGGACAAGGCGCGCTCGCGCCCGCCCACGAGTGCGGGTACTCGCGCGGCGTGCGAGCACGCGCAACGACTAACCCCGGGTCCGTTCGAGTAGGCGTATGCTCCAACGGAGAGTGAATCGGTGGGTCGGCGTGGTGCTGTTCGCGGTCGGCGCCGTCGCCCTCGTCCTGTCGTTCCCGCCGCGGCCGCTGCTCGGTGTCCAGATGGCGTTGCTCGCGGCCGCCGGCGCGCTGTTCGTCGCCTCCGGCGTCACCGACCGCGTGCGCTGGTCGCTGCTCTCGGGCCTCGGGAACGTCGCGCTCGGACTCTCGCTAATCGTCTCGGGAGTCGAGACGTTCGGCAGCGGCGGTAGCGAAGCTGGCGACTACTTCTACACGGCTGCGGTCGGCCTCGGCGGCCTCTCGCTGGCCGTAATCGGCGTCCTCTACGTCGTCGGGCACGAGTCCTTCGACACCGAACCGTAGCTAGCGAAACCCACGGGGCGTCGAGAAGCAGCGACCGCTACTCCAGCTGCTCGCGCAGCAGCTCGTTGACCTGACCGGGGTCGGCGCTCCCGCCGGTTTTCCCCATCACCTGGCCGACGAGGAAGTTCAGCGCGCCGCCCTCGCCCTCGTGGTAGTCCTCGACGGCGTCGGGGTTCTCCTCGATGGCCTCGGCGACAGCGGCCTCGACCTCGCCGCCCGTGGTCTTCCCGAGGCCCTCCTCGTCGACGACCGCGTCGGGCTCGCGGCCCTCGTCGAGCATCTCCCGCAGCACGACCTCCTCGGCGTTCTTCGCCGTGATCTCGTCCTCCGCGACGAGCTCCACGAGGCGCGCGAACTCCCCGATGCGGTCCTCGACGTCGCTGACCTCCATCCCGCGGTAGTTCAGCTCCCCGAGGACGTTGTCCGCGACCCACGTGGCCGCCAGGCCCGCGTCGTACTCGTCGGCGAGCTCCTCGAAGAGGTCCGCGACGGCCTTCCGCGAAGTGAGTTTGGAGGCGGTCTCCGCGCCGAGGTCGTACTCCTCGCGGAAGCGCTCGCGGCGCGCGTCCGGGAGCTCCGGAATCGGAATCTCGTCCTTCCAGTCCGAGACCTCCAGCGGCGGGATGTCGGCCTCCCGGAAGTAGCGGTAGTCCTTCTCCTCCTCCTTCGAGCGCATCGACACCGTGATGCCCCGGGACTCGTCCCAGTGGCGGGTCTCCTGTTCGACCTCGCGGCCGCGCTGAATCTGGTTGCGCTGGCGCGTAATCTCGTAGGAGAGGGCCTTCTCGGCGGCCTTGTGGCTGGAGATGTTCTTCACCTCGGTGCGGTTCGCGGCTTCGAGGACCTCGTCGTCGACGCCGCCCTCCAGCTCCTCGGCGTCGACCATCGAGATGTTGGCGTCCACGCGCAGGCTGCCGTCGCGCTCCGCGTCGAAGATGCCGAGGTACTCGAGGACGTCCGTGAGCTTCGCGAGGAACGCCCGCGTCTCGCCCGCGCTCCGGAAGTCCGGCCGCGTGACGATCTCCATCAGCGGCGTCCCCGCGCGGTTGTAGTCCACGAGCGTGTAGTCCGCCGTGTCGATGCTGCCGCCGACGTGCTGGAGGCTCCCCGGGTCCTCCTCGAGGTGCGCGCGCTCGATGCCGATGGTGCGCCGGTCGTCGCCGACGGTCACGTCGAGTTCGCCGTCCTGGCAGATGGGCGCGTCGTACTGCGTGATCTGGAAGCCCTTCGGGAGGTCGGGGTAGAAGTAGTTCTTCCGGTGGAAGCGCGTGCGCTCGGGGATGTCCGCGTCGATGGCCTTCCCGAGCTTGACGGCGGCCTCGACGGCGCCCTCGTTCAGCACGGGGAGCGCGCCCGGCAGCCCGAGACAGACCGGACACGTGTGCGTGTTCGGCTCCGCGTCCCCCGTCTCGGTCGAACACCCGCAGAAGATCTTGGTGTCCGTCTCCAGTTGCACGTGGACCTCCAGCCCGATGATCGCCGCGAGGTCCTGTGAGGCGGCCTGCGTACTCATTACGGCACGATTCGGGGGGCGGCCGCTTAGGGCTAACGAAGGGGGCGCGACCGCGACAACCAAGATTCTAGACATTCGTCAGACGCTCGTCCGACCTATACTTATCCGTCTCGCGCTCCGTCCAGAACGTATGACTGACGAGGCCGACGTCGACGAACTCGAACAGCGAGTGGAGGAGCTGGAAGCCACGGTGCGCGGGCTCACCGAGGAGCTCGTGGACGCCAGCGAGCGCATCCGCACGCTGGAAGCCGAACTCGACGAGCCGCCGAGCACCGAGGAGCTCCGGGAGGCCCGCGAGGGCGGCGTCATCGAACCGGACGACGACACCGAGGAGGGGGCAGACGAAGCGACTAAACCAGTGGAGGGCGAGGCTGACGACAACGAGGAGTCGGGTCTCGACGACATCATCGTCGCGTAGGCCGCTCCCCTTCAGCATGTACATCGACGAAATCGTCCTCGAGAACTTCAAGAGCTTCGCCGGGACGACCCGCATCCCGTTCTACGAGGACTTCACGACCATCAGCGGGCCGAACGGCTCCGGGAAGTCGAACATCATCGACGCGGTGCTGTTCGCGCTCGGGCTGGCGCGCACCTCGGGGATGCGCGCGGAGAAGCTCACGGACCTCATCTACAACCCCAGCCACGAGGGCGAAGACGAGGCTACCGGCCCGCGAGAGGCCAGCGTCGAGGTCGTGCTGAACAACGAGGACGGCACGCTCTCCCGCTCGCAGGTGGAGGCCGCCGCGGGCTCGGAGAACGTCGGCGACGTCGACACCATCACCGTCAAGCGCCGCGTGAAGCGCACGGACGACAACTACTACTCCTACTACTACCTGAACGAGCGCTCGGTGAACCTCTCGGACATCCGCGACCTGCTCGCGCAGGCGGGAGTCGCCCCGGAAGGATACAACGTCGTGATGCAGGGCGACGTCACCGGCATCATCAACATGACGCCGGGCGAGCGCCGCGAGATCGTCGACGAGATCGCGGGCGTCGCGGAGTTCGACGCGAAGAAAGCAGACGCCTACGAGGAACTCGAAGTCGTCGAGGAGCGCATCAGCGAGGCGGACCTCCGCATCGAGGAGAAGCGCGACCGCCTCGAACAGCTCGAGGACGAGCGCGAGACGGCCCTCGAGTACCAGGGCCTCCGCGACGAGAAACAGGAGTACGAGGGGTACGCGAAGGCCGCCGAGCTCGAGGAGAAGCGCGACGACCTCGACGCGACGCGCGCGGACGTCGCCGCCCGCGAGGACGACCTCGACGAACTCCAGGAGGAACTGGACGAGCGCCGCGGCACGGTGCTCCGTCTGGAGGAGGACCTCGAGGACCTGAACGCGGAAATCGAGCGGAAGGGCGAGGACGAACAGCTGGAGATCAAGCGCGAGATGGAGGAGATCAAGGGCGACATCTCGCGGCTCGAAGACAAGGTCGAGGCCGCCGAGGAGCGCATCGAGGACGCGGAGAGCGAGCGCCGGCAGGCGTTCGTGGAGATCGACCGCAAGCAGGAGCAGATCGACGAGCTCGAGGGCGACATCAAGGACCTGAAAGTCGAGAAGGCCTCCGTGAAGGCGGACATCCAGCAGCGTGAGTCCGACCTCGCGGACGTGGAAGCCGAAATCGAGTCCGTGGACACGGAGTTCGACGAGCTGAAGGCCGATCTCGCGGAGAAGAAAGAGCGACTTGAGGACGCGAAGAGCGAGCGCAACGACCTCCAGCGCGAGCAGGACCGCCTGCTGGACGAGGCCAAGCGCCGCTCGGACGCCGTCGACGAGGCGAAGTCCGACCTCGAAGACGCCCGCGACAGGCTGCCGGAGCTGGACGCCACGCTCGACGACCTCGAGGACGAGCTCGCGAAGGCGAAGCGGAACCGCGAGCAGATCGTGGAGGTCGTCGAGGACCTCAAGCAGGAGAAGCGCGAGCGCCAGGACGACCTCGAGGACGTCGAGGACGACCTCTCCGCCGCGCAGGAGGAGTACGCGCGCCTGGAAGCGCAGGCGAACCAGTCCGGGGACAGCTCGTACGGGAAGGCCGTCACCACGATTCTGAACAGCGACGTGGACGGCGTCCACGGGACGGTCGGCCAGCTCGGCGGCGTCAGCGAGCAGTACGCGACCGCGTGTGAGACCGCGGCCGGCGGCCGGCTGGCGAACGTCGTGGTGGACGACGACGGCGTCGGCCAGCGCTGCATCGAGTACCTCAAGCAGCGCAACGCCGGCCGCGCGACGATGCTCCCCATCACGAAGATGCGTCACCGGTCGCTGCCGAGCACGCCAGATATGCCGGGCGTGGTGGACTTCGCGTACAACCTCGTGGACTTCGACGAGCAGTACGCGCCGATTTTCTCGTACGTGCTCGGGGACACGCTCGTCGTGGAGAACATGGAGACCGCCCGCGACCTGATGGGCGACTACCGGCTCGTGACGCTCTCGGGCGAACTCGTGGAGAAGTCCGGCGCGATGACCGGCGGGTCCCGCTCTGGCTCGCGGTACTCGTTCTCGAAGTCCGGCAAGGGCCAGCTGGAGCGCGTCGCCGAGCGCATCCAGCGCCTCGAAGACGAGCGCGCCGAGATTCGCGAGGACGTCCGGGAAATCGACGACCGCCTGGAGGACGCCCGGGACCGCCGGCAGGACGCAAGCGAGCAGGTGCAGTCCCTCCAGAACGACGTGGAGGCCGCCGAGAGCGAGCGCGAGGACGCCGAGGAGCGCATCGACGAGCTCGAGGACAGAATCGAGGAGCTACAGGGCGAACGCGAAGACGTCGACGAGCAGATGCAGGAAATCGAAGCCGACATCTCCGAAAAGCAAGACGAGATCGCGGCCCTGGAGGCCGACATCGAGGAGCTTGAGGGCGAGCTCGCGGACTCGAAGATCCCCGAGCTCACGGCCGAGAAGGAGGACATCGAGGCGGACATCGCGGACCTCGAGGAACGCGTGGACGACCTCGACGGCGAGCTGAACAGCCTCCAGCTGGAGAAGGAGTACGCCGAGGACGCCGTCGAGGACCTCCACGACGACATCGAGGACGCGCAGAACGAGAAGGCCGAACAGCAGGAGCGCATCGACGACCTCCAGGAGCAGATCGAGGCCAAGCAGGACGAACTCGCCGAGAAGGAAGCGGCGGTCGCCGAGCTCGAAGAGGAGCTCGCGGACCTCAAGAGCGAACGCGAGGAGCTCAAAGACGACCTCAGGGAGGCGAAGACAGCCCGCGACGAGCAGGCAAACGAGGTCGAGAAGGTCGAGAATCGCCTGGAGAGCCTGCGAAAGGCGGAGTCGCGTCTCGCCGACGAAATCGAGGACCTGGAGGAGGCTGTCGGCGACTACGACGCCGAGGAGATTCCGGACCTCGACGAGGTCGAGGAGAACGTCGCGCGCCTCGAACGCCAGATGGAGGCCCTCGAACCGGTGAACATGAAGGCCATCGACGAGTACGACGACGTCGAGGCCGACCTCGACGACCTGGAGGACAAGCGCGCGACCCTGGTCGAGGAGCGCGACGGCATCCAGGAGCGCATCGACCACTACGACGAGCAGAAGAAGTCGACGTTCATGGACGCCTTCGACGCCATCAACGACCAGTTCCAGCGCATCTTCTCGCGGCTGTCGGCGGGCACCGGCGAACTGGAGCTGGAGAACCCCGAGGACCCCTTCGAGGGCGGACTGACGATGAAAGCCCAGCCCGCGGACAAGCCCGTCCAGCGGCTGGACGCGATGAGCGGCGGGGAGAAGTCCCTGACCGCCCTCGCGTTCATCTTCGGCATCCAGCGGCACAACCCCGCGCCGTTCTACGCGCTCGACGAGGTGGACGCGTTCCTCGACGCCGTCAACGCCGACCGCGTCGGCGAACTCGTCGACGAGCTCGCGGCCGACGCGCAGTTCGTCGTCGTCAGCCACCGGTCGGCGATGCTCGACCGCTCCGAGCGCGCCATCGGCGTGACGATGCAGGAGGACAACCGCAGCGTCGTCACCGGCATCGACCTCTCCGCGCAGGGGGCGACAGCCGATGACTAGCGAGGGCGAGCGGAGCGAGCCCTCGGAGAACACGAGCGGGGAGCACTGCGACCCGCGAGCCAGCGAGGGCGCGGACGAACATAGTGAGTCCGCGAGTGAGCGAGCGGGGAGCACTGCGACCCGCGAGCAGGGCGAGCGAAGCGAGTCCGCGGACACGGCGAGCGACGACCAGCAGGAGGTGCGAGCCGACGGCGGCTCCGACGACGTCCCGCTGGACATCACCGGCCACGAGGACCGTAAAGCCGAGCGCGAGAGCGAGAGCGCGCCCGACGGCGGGCTGACGACTGCCGACGCACCCGCCGCGGAGGAGACCGAGACGCCGGACAGCGCCGCGGAGCTCATCGCGGAGTCGCCGGCCGACCCCGAGCCGAACCCCGACGACGAGGTCGAGCCCGTCGAACTGCTCGTGCAGCTCGCGAAGGACGGCGAGATCGAGCCGTGGGACATCGACATCGTCGCGGTGACGGACAAGTTCCTCGAAGCGCTCGACGAGGCGGACCTGCGGACGTCGGGGCGCGCGCTGTTCTACGCGAGCGTGCTCCTGCGGATGAAGAGCGACGCGATGCTGGACGACGGCGACGACGAGCCCGAAGAGGACGAAGAAGTCGAGCGCCCGCCGTGGGAGGCGCCGCCCGAGGAGGGCGGCCGGCCAGCCTACGACCCCGTGGACGCGCTCGAATCGGAGATGGACCGGCGGCTGGAGCGCAAGCACGCGCGCGGCAACCCGGAGACGCTGGACGAACTCGTCCGCGACCTCCGGGAGGCCGAGCGCGGGTCGTGGTGGAAGGAGTCCCGCGAGTACGACACGTCCGACTCCCCGCAGGGGTTCCGGCGCGGCGTCCAGGAGCTGGACTACCACTCCGGGGACGAGTTCCGGATGGACGACGAGCCGACCGCCGAGGAGGCGCTCGGGAACGCCCACGAGGAGGACGTCGAGGCGACCATCGAGGACGTCCGGGCGGTCCTCGACGAGAAGTACGGCGGCGGCCGCACGGAAGTCCTCTACGAGGAGGTCGCGGACGCCGGCGAGTCGCGCGTGCAGACGTTCCTCGCCCTGCTCTTCCTCGCGCACCGCGGCGCGGTCACGCTCGAACAGGACGACCTGTTCGGCGACCTCTGGGTCTGCGAGAACGCGGAAGCGGACGCCGGAGCGCCGGCGTAGATCTATCGGCCGGTTTTAGAACGCGAACCAGTCGGTGACGCGGTCGGAGTCGTGGAGCCGCCAGCGCTGGCGCGCGCCGCCGTCGGCGTCGGTGTCGACGGTCAGCGTCGCGCCGAACAGCGGCTCGACGGTCGCGAGGAACGCCTCGGTGGCGTCCGGGGAGACGTGGAAGTGACCCATGCCGTCTACCTCGCGGACGGCGTTCGTGAGGAGGTGGAGGAAGCGGAACAGCCGCTCCTCGCTGACAGCCCCGGAGCGCACGGCGTCGAACAGCGGGTCGAGAGCGTCGACGCAGAGCCGGACCTCGCTGGGGCCGTCGGCGTCCGCGGCGACGCGGTCGAGGGCGTCCGTGACCGCCGTCGTGAGCGCCGCGAAGTCCGAGGGATCGTCGACGCGCTCGTACCACTCGCCGCGCGGCGTCGGCAGCTCGCTCGCGCTGGGGGACGCGGCGGCCGCCGAGCGCGCGCCGGTCGCGGGCGTGGCGTCCACGACGCCGAGGGTGGACGGGTCAGTCCGGCGGGGGCTGTGGCGGTCGAGGACCGCAGAGACGTCGGCGTCGGTCGCGAGGAAGACGTGACGGCGGTCGAGCTCGGGCGCACCGAGCAGGCGCTCGCAGGCGGCGTCGCGGTCGGCCGCGTCGCTGACGACGAGGACGTTGCAGCCGTCTCGCTTCAGTGCCGCGAGCTCGTTCGAGAACGCCTCCACGTTCGCGTGCTCCCCCATTGTTCACTGTAACGAACGCGGGAATAGTATTTACATTTTGGGTACGGGGAAGCGAATCTTACCGTACTGGCCGGCCGAGCGCCGTGGTTTCAGAGGTAGTCGCCGACGAGCTCGTCGACGCGCTCGCGGGTGTCCTCGGGGATGGCCTCCGTGGGCGTGTTCACGGTGCCTTCGAGGGCGTGGCCGCAGTCGCAGTCGCGCTCCTCGGGCAGCGTCTCGATGGCGTGTTCGACGGTGCGCTTGATGGCGTCCTCGTTGGCGGCGGCGTTCTCCAGGACCTCTTCGAGGGTGACCTCGCTGTCCTGCTTCCACACGTCGTAGTCGGTGACGCCGGCGACCGTCGCGTAACACATCTCGGCCTCGCGGGCGAGTTTGGCCTCCGGGATGGCGGTCATGCCGACGAGGTCCCAGCCCTGTGACTTGTAGAACTCCGACTCCGCGCGCGTGGAGTACTGCGGCCCCTCGATACAGACGTACGTGCCACCCTCCTGCGTTTCGGCGTCGGTCGCCTCCTCTGCGGACTCGTGGAGATGTTCGACCATGTGCGGGCAGTACGGGTCCGCGAACGGCTGGTGGACGACGACGCCGTCCCCGAAGAACGTGGAGTCGCGGTGCTTCGTGCGGTCGAAGATCTGGTCCGGGACGACGAGCGTCTGCGGCGGCAGTTCCTCCTTGAGGCTGCCGACGGCGTTCGACGCGAGGATGCGCTCGACGCCGAGCTGCTTGAGCGCGTAGATGTTCGCCTTGTACGGGAGGTTCGTCGGGGAGCGCTGGTGGTCGGGGCCGTGCCGCGGGAGGAACGCCACTTCGGTGCCGGTGTCGCCGAACTCGCCGACCGTGACGGGCGCGCTCGGCTCGCCGTACGGCGTCGTCACGTCCTCCTCGCGGACGTCGTTCAGGGGGAGCGCCTCGTAGATGCCGGAGCCGCCGATGAATCCTATCATGGCACGACGTGGACGGCGGACGCACCTAAACGAAACGATGGGAGCTCAGGCGTCGACGCGGAGCTTCCACTCGGCGTCGCCGGCCTTCACGAGCACGTCCCGGCGAACCATCTCCTCTAAGACTTCGTCGAGGCGGTCGGGCTGGGCGATCTCCATCTCGATGCGGCCGACGTCGTGGTACGACGAGAGGAGGTTCTGGATGTCCTCGCGGGTGTACGGACCGTCGCCGTCCTTCTCCATGACGCCGGAGACGAGGTCGACCATGTCCTCGATGAAGTTCCACGGGTAGACGACCCACGTCCACTCGTCGAGGTACTCGCCGACGTAGTCGGGGTCGTACTCGCTGGTACCCAGCAGCTGGAGGGTGGCGGTGCGGATCTCGTTGGCCTCCCGGTCGTCGACGTACTCGTGGGCGCGCTCGATAGAGCCGCCGGTGTCCGCGATGTCGTCGATGATGAGGACGTCCTTGTCCTCGACGGAGCCCTCCGGCATCGGGTACCGGACCTCGGGCTCGCCGGACTTCTGGGCGGTGCCGACGTAGTGTTCCATCTTCAGGCTCGTGAGGTCGTCGAGGCCGAGGAAGTCACAGAGACACCGGCCCGCGAACCAGCCGCCGCGGGCGAGCGCGACGACGACGTCGGGCTCGAACTCGGAGGCCTTGACGTCGTCGCTGACGTCGCGACAGAGACCGTAGATGTACTCCCAGTTGGTGATAGTGCACTTGAAATCGTCCGGGAGGTCGCTCATTGCGTGTGGGGAGTCGCGGGCGTCGCTACTTAACGGTTTACAGGCGCACCCGGCCGCGTGAACGTGTCAGCGGTGCAGCCGGCGAGAACGCGGGAAACCTTCAAGCGCGGCGTCGGTAAACCGGGAAGCGTGACACCGCCCTCCGACGACGCCCCGTCGAATCGCCGGCGCCGAGTCCTCCAGACCGTGGCGACGGCGGCGGCCGCCGCGCTCGCGGGCTGTTCGCGTGGCGGCGACGACGCGGCGACGACCGCGCCGATCGAGACGGCGACGGACCAGCCGACCACGACTGCGCGGACGACCGTCAGCGAGGTCGCGCAGCGCGAGAGAGCGGTCGAGCTCGTGCAGTCGCTGGGCGCGGGCGAGTACGAGGCGGCGTTCGCGCTGCTCTCGGAGACCGTCCAGAGCCAGTACTCGGCGTCCCGCCTGCAGTCCGACTGGGAGCAGACGACCGCCGAGCTCGGCCGCTTCGAGGGTATCTCGGGCGTGACGCGGGAGCCCGCGGGCGGCTACGAGGTGCTGGTCGTGCAGGCGCAGTTCGAGGCGGGCGTGCTCTGCGTACAGGTGGTCTTCGAGGGCGCCGCAATCGAGGGGCTGCAGTTCGTCCCCCTGGAGCAGGCGTACTCGCCGCCCGCGTACGCCGACGAGTCCGCGTTCGAGGAGCGCGAACTGTCCCTCAGTTCACCGGTCTGCGACCTCGGGGCGACGCTCACCGTGCCAACGGACGGCGCCGACACCGGGGTCGTGCTCGTGCACGGCTCCGGGCCGAACGACCGCGACGGGACCATCGGTCCGAACAAACCGCTGAAGGACCTCGCGTGGGGGCTGGCGACCGAGGGCGTCGCGGTCCTCCGGTACGACAAGCGCACGTACGCCTGCGACGTGGGGACCAGCGAACTCGGCTTCGACGCGCTCGTCGTCGACGACGCGCTGACCGCGCTCTCCCGGCTGCGCGCGGAGACCGATGTGAGCAGTGCGGCGGTCGTCGGCCATAGCCTCGGCGGGTACGCCGTGCCTCGCGTCGCCGAGCGGGACGGCGACGCGGCGGCCTTCCTGCTCGCGGCGCCGTCGCGGCCGCTGTACGAACCCGTCCCCGACCAGCTTCGCTACCTCGCGGAGCTCGACGGCGAAGTGACCGAGGCCGAGCGGGAGCGCATCGAGGACGCGGCGGCGGCCGCCGAGCGGCTCGCGGCCGGAAACTACGGGGACGGCGGCTTCGCGTGGAGCGCCGAGTTCTGGCGGGACGTCGCCGACTACGACCCGGTGGCGACGGCGACCGGGCTGGACGCCGAGGCGTACGCGCTACAGGGCGGCCGCGACTACCAGGTCAGCCCGACCGAGGACTTCCCCGCGTGGGAGGACGCGCTCGGCGAGGAACACACGCGGCTGTACGACGACCTGAACCACCTGTTCGTCCCGGGCGAAGGCGACCCGAACCCGAACGAGTACTTCCGCCCGGGAAGCGTCGCCGAGGCGGTCGTCGCGGACCTCGCGGGCTGGCTCGGGTAGGGAAGGAAAACACGCAACACGCGGGAGCGAGAAGCCGCGACCATGACTGAGACGCGAGCCCTCCTCGTGGACGCGTTCACGGACGAGCCGTGCGCGGGGAACGCGGCCGGCGTGGTACCGGCCGCCGACGACCTGACCGACGGCCAGATGCAGGCGATCGCCGACGAGCTCGGCGCGAGCGAGACGGCGTTCGTCCGGGAGAGCGAGACCGCCGACCGCCGGGTCCGGTACTTCACGCCGGAGGAGGAGGTCGACCTCTGCGGGCACGCGACCATCGCGACCCACGCGCACCTGTTCGCGGACGGCGCCATCGACGCGGGCGAGCACACACTGGAGACGAACGTCGGCGACCTCGACATCGAGGTCGAGGACGACGGCACCGTCTGGATGACGCAGAACCCGCCGGAGATTCGCGAGGTGGACGTGAGCTACGAGCGCGTCGCGGCCGCCACCGGGTTAGCGGAGGAGGCTCTCCGCGGCGCGAGCGACGACCTGCCGCTGGCGGTGTCCTCGACGGGGCTGCCGTTCCTCGTCGCGCCCGTCACCTACCTCTCGGATTTGGGCGACGCGAGCCCGGACTTCGACGAGCTCGTCGCGCTCTCCGAAGCCGTCGACGCCCGCGGCGTGTACGCGTTCTCGTTCGACACGCTGGACGGCGACTCGACGCTCCACGGACGCGCGTGGGTGCCGAGCGCCGGCATCAAGGAGGACCCGGTGACGGGGACCGCGAGCGGCGCGACGGGCGCGTACCTCGAACACTACGGCGCGTTCGGCGGCGACATCGCCGACGAGATGACCTTCGAGCAGGGCCACTTCGTCGACAGACCGGGCCGCGTCCGGGTGCGCGTGCAGAACGGGGACGCGCCGAGAGTCGGCGGCACGGCCGTCGAGACACTCGACGGGGCGCTACAGGTGCCGCCGACCGACGAGGACGACATTCTCGAAGCCTAGTTCTTCTGCTCGGAGAAGTCGAACGAGTCGTCGTCCTTGAGCTTCCGGATCTCGCGGTTCACGGACTGGAGGTCGTTCTGCATGTCCGCGAGGCGGTCGTCGAGCACGCTCACGATGTCGCTCTTGACGCGCTGGGTGTCGAACGTCTCCGAGAGCGCGTCCTCGTTGGCGGCCGTGAGCGTCTTGTACAGCGACCACGCCTTCCCGAACCGGTAGACGAGTAGTCCGAGAACGGCCAGCGCGATGCCGGGCGCGGCCGCCGACAGCGCCTGTCCGGTGGCGTTCGAGTTCGCCGAGAGGATGTCCCACGCCTCGACGCCCCCGAGCGCGACGCCCGCCGCGACGAGACCGAGGCCGACGATAGCGAACGCGGACGTGAACAGGAAGTACTTCCCCGCGTGAACGGCTGCGCGTTTCGCGTCCATGCCCGGGTGGAGACGAGCCGCCGGCTAAAATCCTCCGCCGGCCGCCACTCGCGAGCGGGCGTCGAAGCGCTCGAAACCGCCTCGGGTCACGGGAAAGATGACTCGCTTCCGAGTTCGTAATTATTGCGACTGGGACGTTCGCAATCTTCTTATGGACGGTTCTGGTCTATCTACCTGCCACATGGCTGTACGCTGGCTGGAGGACATACGGGCCGACGACATCGACAGTGTCGGCGGCAAGGGCGCGTCACTCGGCGAGTTGACCGACGCCGGGCTGCCCGTCCCACCGGGGTTCGTCGTGACCGCCGGTACGTACCGCTCGTTCATCGAGGACGCAGACATCGACGACGAACTGTTCGACGCAGTGAACGTCGACCCCGAGGACTCCGGCGCGCTCGCGGACGCCGAAGCCGCGGCCAAGGACATCATCCTGAACACCGAACTGCCCGAACACATCCGCGAGGACATCCTCTCGTCGTACGACGACTTAGACGACGGGCAGGCGTCGGTCGCCGTGCGGTCGTCGGCGACCGCCGAGGACCTCCCGGACGCGAGCTTCGCGGGCCAACAGGAGACGTTCCTCAACATCACCCGCGATGACCTCATCGACCGCGTGAAGCGCTGCTGGGCGTCGCTGTTCACGCAGCGCGCCATCTACTACCGCGAGGAGCAGGGCTTCGAACACCGCAAGGTCGACATCGCGGTGGTCGTCCAGAAGATGGTCGACGCCGAGAAGTCCGGCGTGATGTTCACGAGCCACCCGTCGACGGGCGCCCACGAGGCCATCATCGAGGCCGCGTGGGGGCTCGGCGAAGCGGTCGTCTCGGGCTCCGTCTCCCCGGACAACTACCACGTCGACCGCGACACCGGCAGCGTCGAGTCGGTGTCGGTCGCGGACAAGAAGGTGATGTGCGTCCGCGACGAGGAGACCGGCGAGACCGTCGAGCGCGAGGTCCCCGAGGAGAAACGCGAGCAGCGCGTGCTCTCCGACGAGGAGATTCTGGAGCTCGTGAAGATCGGCGAGCGCGTCGAGGACCACTACGGAGAACCGCAGGACGTGGAGTGGGCGATGGTGGACGGCGACGTCTACATGCTCCAGTCCCGTCCCATCACGACCATCGACGAAGACACCGAGATGACCGAAAGCGACGACACCGGCGAGGAGCTCGTGAACGGCCTCGGCGCCAGCCCCGGCATCGCGTCCGGCCCGGCTCGCGTCGTCACGAAACTCGACCAGCTCGACAAGGTCGGCGAGGGCGACATCATCGTCACCGCGATGACGACGCCGGACATGGTGCCCGCGATGAAGCGCGCCGCCGGCATCGTCACCGACGAGGGCGGGATGACCAGTCACGCCGCCATCGTCTCCCGCGAGCTCGGCTGTCCCGCGGTCGTCGGCGCGACGAACGCCACGGACGTGCTCAACGACGACCAGATCGTCACGCTCGACGGCGACCGCGGCACCATCACCGAGGGGCGCTCGGAGCCCGAGTCCGAGCGCGACCCCATCGAGGAGGCCCGGCCGACGACGCCCGTGAAGCCGATGACCGCGACCGAAGTGAAAGTCAACGTCTCCATCCCGGAAGCCGCCGAGCGCGCGGCCGCCACGGGCGCCGACGGCGTCGGTCTGCTCCGCATGGAGCACATGATCCTCTCGACGAACAAGACGCCCGAGCGCTACATCGAGGACCACGGCGAGGACGCCTACGTCGACGAGCTCGTGTCGGGCATCCGCGGCGTCGCCGAGGAGTTCTACCCGCGGCCCGTCCGCGTGCGCACGCTCGACGCGCCGACCGACGAGTTCCGCCAGCTCGAGGGCGGCAACGACGAGCCCCACGAGCACAACCCCATGATGGGGTACCGGGGCATCCGCCGCAGCCTCGACCGGCCGGACGTCTTCCAGCACGAGCTCACGGCGTTCCGCGAGCTCTACGAGATGGGCTACGACAACGTCGAGATCATGTTCCCGCTCGTGAACGACGCCGACGACGTCCGCCGGGCCCGCCAGCTCATGGTCGACGCCGGCATCGACACGGAGAAGCGCCAGTGGGGCGTGATGGTGGAGACGCCGTCCGCGGCGCTGACCGTCGACGAGATGGCCGCCGAGGGCATCGACTTCGCGTCGTTCGGCACGAACGACCTCACGCAGTACGTGCTCGCCGTCGACCGGAACAACGGCAACGTCGCGGACCGCTTCGACGAACTCCACCCGTCCGTGCTGCGGCTCATCGAGACCGCCATCGAGTCCTGCCGCGAGCACGACATCGCCACCAGCATCTGCGGGCAGGCCGGCTCGAAGCCCGACATGGTTGACTTCCTCGTGGAGACCGGCATCTCCTCGATCTCCGCGAACATCGACGCAGTCCGGGACGTCCAGCACGAGGTCAAGCGCGTCGAACAGCGCCTCATCCTCGACTCCGCCCGGGACTGACGGACCCCCGGCCGTCCGTTCGCCGACACGAAAGCCGTTTTCACCGACTAGTTCCTATCGCCGCGCATGCTCGCGTACCACGCCGTCTTCCTCCTGCTAGTCGCCGGGTCGACCGGCTTCTTCGTCGCGCTCGCCGCCTTGAACGTCCGGCACGCCGACCGGACCGTCCGCGAGCGCACGGGGTGGCTGGCCGACACCGTCGGCGTCGACGACCCCGACCGGCTGCTCGACTACCACCGGCTGACGACCGCCGCCAGCCAGCTGCAGAGCGTCGTCGTGCTCGGCGTCGTCCTCCTCGTGCTGTACACGGGTCTGTTCGGCGACGCCGTCGCCGCGGCCTACGACACAGTCGGGAACGACCTGCTCGCGGGCGTCGCCGTGTTCGTCGGCGCCGCGCTCGCGATGCAGGCGCTCCGCGTGCCGTTCGACGCCTTCGAGACGTTCGCCGTCGAGGACGCGTTCGGGTTCAACGAGCAGTCTCCCGGACTGTTCGTCCGCGACAAGCTCGTCAGCACCGCGTTCGCGGTCGTGCTCGTCGCCGCGCTCGGCGCCGCCGTGCTGTTCGTCGTCGAGGCGTTCCCCGAGTGGTGGTGGCTCGCCGCCACGGGTGTCGTCGCCGTCTTCCTGCTCGCCACGCAGGTCGTCGTCCCGCGCGTGTTCCTGCCGCTGTTCTACGACTTCGAGCCCGTCGAGGACTCCAGTCTGCGCGACGCGGTCGACGACGTCTTCGAGCGCGCCGGGTTCACCTGCGACGACGTCTACGTGATGAACGCGAGCTCCCGGTCGGGCCACTCGAACGCGTTCTTCACGGGGTTCGGCGCGACCAAGCGCGTCGTGCTCTTCGACACGCTCGTCGACCAGCTCGACGAGACGGAGCTCCAGAGCGTGCTCGCCCACGAGCTCGCGCACTGGAAGAAGGGGCACATCTGGCAGGGGATGGCCGCTAGCGTCGTGCAGGTCGGCATTCTGCTGTTCGTCGCGCAGTTCCTCGTGGAGTCGTCGTGGCTGTACGCGATGTTCGGCGCGCCCGAAGTGCCGGCGGCGGGCCTGCTGCTCGCGGCGCTGTGGGTCGAGCCCGTGAGCCAGTTCGCCGAACCCATCTCGAACAGGCTCTGGCTCGCGAACGAGCGCGAGGCCGACGCGTTCGCCGTCGACGTGATGGACGACGGCCAGCCGCTCGCGGGCGCGCTCGCCGCGCTCACCAGCGAGAACCTCGGCAACCCCTTCCCGCACCCCCTGTACGAGACGTTCCACTACCAGCACCCGCCGGTCCCCGAGCGCATCCGCTACCTCACGGAATAGCGCAACCGCTAAACCGCTGGTCGGCCTCGCTGGCCGTATGAATCGCGCGGCAGCGACGCCCGCCCCGCAGGAGTTCGACCGCGTGCTCTCCTCGATGTGCACGGAGCCCCACCCCGCCGCCCGGGAGGCCGCCGTGGCGTTCCTCGCGGACAACCCCGGTGACCCCGCGACCTACCCCGCCGTCTCGGACCTTGAAGCCGAAGCAGTCGAGACGCTCGGCGACGTCGTCGGCCTCGATGACCCCCACGGCTACGTCGGCTCCGGCGGCACCGAAGCCAACATTCAGGCGGTCCGGGCCGCGCGCAACCTCGCCGACGGCGACGTGAACGTCGTCGCGCCCGAGAGCGCGCACTTCAGCTTCCAGAAGGCCGCCGGCGTCCTCGACGTCGAGTTGCGACTCGCGCCCACCGGCGACGACCACCGCGCGGACGTCGCCGCCGTCGCCGACCTCGCGGACGACGACACCGCGCTCGTCGTCGGCGTCGCCGGCACCACGGAGTACGGCCGCGTCGACCCGATTCCCGAACTCGGCGAGGTCGCCGCCGGCGTCGACGCGCGCCTCCACGTCGACGCCGCCTGGGGCGGGTTCGTGCTCCCGTTCACCGACCGCGACTGGAGTTTCGCGGACGCCCCCGTGGACACGATGACCGTCGACCCACACAAGATGGGGCAGGCGCCGATTCCCGCGGGCGGCTTCCTCGCGCGGGACGCCGAGACGCTGGACGCGCTCGCCGTCGACACCCCGTACCTCGAATCCGACGCGCAACCCACGCTCGGCGGGACGCGCTCGGGCGCGGGCGTCGCCGGCACGCACGCCGCCCTCGACGCGCTCTGGCCAGACGGCTACCGCGACCAGTACGAGCGCTCACAGGCCAACGCCGACTACCTCGCCGCCGAACTCGACGCGCGCGGCTACGACGTCGTCGACCCCGTGCTGCCGCTCGTCGCCGCCGACGTCCCGGACGACGAGTTCGAGTCGCTCCGCAACGACGGCTGGCGCATCTCCCGCACCGCGTCCGGCGAACTCCGCGTCGTCTGCATGCCCCACGTCACCCGCGGGATGCTCGAGGACTTCCTCGCGGACCTCTCCGCTGCCGGTAGAACTTAGCCCCGGGGCTGTTCACCACACAGGTAGTGCTCCCGTCCGCAGCCCTCGCGCTCTCCACGGACCTCGGCGCCATCGAGTCGGCCGTCCGCGCCGCCACCGGGTGGCCGGGACTCGTCATCATCTTCGTCTACTCGTTCCTCATCGCGTTCGTCCTCCCGCTGCCCAGCGAAGTCGTGCTCTGTCCCGCCGGCTACGTCTGCGGGGGCGCGGTCACGCTCGGGCTCGGCCTCCCCGGCCCGCTGCTCGTCGCGCTCGTCGTCGCAGTGAGTGCGGGCGGGAAGGCCATCGGGAGCGTCATCGCGTTGTCTATCGGCCACGGCGCCAGCCACTCCGGGGTCGTCGTGCGCGCGCTCCGGCGGCTCGGCTTCGAGCCCGTCGAGTGGTCGAAGTCTCGCATGGTCGAACTCGTCCAGACGTACGGCTACTACGGGATGGCGGTCGCGCTGTCGGTACCGTTCTTCCCGGACACCATCTCCCTGTACGCGTTCTCCGTCGTCGAGAAGGACCACCGGCGGTTCGCGCTCGCGACGTTCGCGGGCGGCGTCGGCCGGCTCCTCGTCACCATCGCGCTCTTCGAGGGCGTGCTGTTCGTCGCCTGACGCGCGGAAACGCTTTTGTCCAGTCGCCGTAAAGTAGCGGCCGTGACTTGGACGCGCCGCTACCCGCGTCGCGTGATGCGCGTGCAGCGGTAGCGCCGTCCACGGGTGGATCGTTCGCCCCCGGGCCCTCATGCGGCCGCCGGGCGGACGCGAACCCCACTTCTCAGCGCGAGTACCGGAACCACGAGACACAACCAGCGGGCTTTAGGCCCGCGCCGGAAGAACCAGAGCATATGACCTACGAGGACTTCCCGACGGACGACCCGACGGTGGTCACCGCGGGGCTGCCGTACGCCAACGGCGACCTCCACATCGGCCACCTGCGCAGCTACGTCAACGCCGACGCGTTCACGCGCGGCCTCCGAAAGCTCGGCCAGGACGCCATCTACGTCTCCGGCAGCGACATGCACGGCACCCCCATCGCCGTCAACGCCGCCGAGGAGGGCGTCAGCCCCGAGGAGTTCGCGCTCCGCCACCACGAACAGTACGAGGAGACGTTCCCGAAGTTCAACGTCGACTTCGACCAGTACGGCCACACCCACGACGAGACCAACACGGAACTCACGAAGGAGTTCGTCCGCGCGTGGGAGGACAACGGCCACGTCTTCGAGAAGAAGATCAACGTCGCCTACGATCCCGAAGCCGACCAGTGGCTGCCCGACCGCTACGTCGAGGGCACGTGCCCGTACTGCGGCGAGCACGCCCGCGGCGACGAGTGCGACGAGGGCTGCCAGCGCCACCTCGAACCCGGCGAAATCGAGGACCCCGTCTCCGCGCTCACCGGCAACCCCGCGGAGTACCGCGAGCGCGACCACAAGTTCCTCCGGCTCTCCGACGTCCAGGAGCACCTCCAGGGGTTCATCAACCGCCTCGAGGGCACGAGCAACGCCCAGAACCAGCCCCGCGAGTGGATCGAGGGTGAGCTGCAGGACCTCTGTATCACGCGGGACATGGACTGGGGCATCGACTACCCCGGCGAGGGCGCCGACGACCTCGTGCTGTACGTCTGGGTGGACGCCCCCATCGAGTACGTCTCCACGACCAAGCAGTACAGCGAGCGCGAGGGTAACCTCGACTGGGAGTCCGTCTGGAAGGACGGCGACGGCGAGATCGTCCACATCATCGGCCGCGACATCATCCAGCACCACACCGTCTACTGGCCCGCGATGCTGGAGGCCGCAGACTACACCGAGCCGCGCGCGGTCTGCGCGACCGGGTTCGTGAACATCGACGGCAAGGGGCTCTCGACGTCGAAGAACCGCGCCATCTGGGCGGAGGAGTACCTCGACGAGGGGTTCCACCCGGACCTCCTCCGATACTACATGGCGACCGCGAGCGGGTTCGAACGCGACGTGAACTTCTCGTGGGACCGCTTCGCCGAGCGCGTGAACAGCGAGCTCGCTGACGTCGTGGGGAACTTCGTCTACCGCGCGCTGCTGTTCGCCAACCGGAACTTCGGCGGCACACCCGACGCTGCGGTCTCGGACGACGTCGAGACGGAAATCGCACAGGCGATGGACGACTACGAGGACGCGCTCAACGACTACGACCTCAAGTCCGCCGGCGAGCGCGCGGTCGCGCTCGCGCGCTTCGGCAACGAGTACATCCAGCGCAACGAGCCCTGGAAGCTCGACGACGAGGAGGCCGCGCCCGTCATCCGCGACTGCGTGCAGCTCGTGAAGGCGGTCGCGGTGCTGCTCCAGCCGTTCGTCCCGGAGAAGGCCGACGAGGTCTGGACGCAGATCGGCGAGGACGGCTCCGCGGCGGACGCCACCGTCGGGGACTGCCTGCAGGCGCCGCCCGCGGAGTTCGGCGAGCCCGAGGAGCTGTTCACGAAGGTCGAGGACGAGCGCGTCGAGGAGCTCGACGAGAAGCTCCAGGAGAAGGTCGAAGCCGCCAGTAGCGACGAGGACGACGGAGACGTGAGCGACACCTCCGACACCGAGCTCGAACCGCTCGCCGACGACCGCGTCAGCTTCGAGGACTTCCAGAGCCTCGACCTGCGCGTCGGCGAAATCGAATCCGCGGAGGGCATCGAGGGCGCCGACGACCTCGCGCGCCTCGAAGTCGACATCGGCCACGAGGTCCGCCAGATCGTCGCGGGCATCAAGCAGCTCCACGACCTCGACGAGCTCCCGGGGAAGCGCGTCGTCATCGTCGCGAACCTCGAGAAGGCGGAGCTGTTCGGCGTGGAGTCCAACGGCATGGTGCTCGCCGCAGGCGAGGACGCCGACCTCCTCACCACCCACGAAGACAGCGAACCCGGCACGAAAATCAAATAGGGCTCGCAGGCGGCAAGCCGACTCCGGTGCGCGCTGCCGCCATTCCGAATCCGAGCGCACCGGGCGACTGTCAGGTCACGCGCCGGATTGGTCCCGGCTTCCTACTTGAACCTACGCAGCCGAGAGTAACGAGCATTCGCGGCGCGAGCGGTCCGACGGCCCCGAGGGCCGCGATTCACCGAGCGCGAACGCAGTGAGCGCTCGGGCCGACGACTGAGCGGAACGGAGTGAAGCGAAGGAGGAGTGCTTTTGGTGTCGGTTTTGCCGAGGGCCGCCTGCGGCGGCCCGCAGCGCAAAAGCGCCCTCAGAGGTCGTCGACGAGTTCGCCGAGGTTTTCGACGGGGATGGCTTCGTGGGTCTGCATGTTGATGCCGTAGCGCTCGGCGGCGATGGAGGCCTGGAGGGCGGCGTGGCTGTCGTCGGCTTCGAAGAGGAGGAGGATGTCGTGGCCGCCGAGGAGGACGTAGGAGTCCTTGAGCTGGCAGTCCTGTTCTTCGAGGTCGGCGCGGACGTCGCCCCAGATGGCGGCGATGTCCTGTGGGTTCTGATACTGACCGGTCTCGACGTCGGCGATAGCGGCGTACGTCGGCATATGCGGGGGGTTGGACGCGCTGCCGAATAGGCGCTGTGGCCACTGTGTTACTCGATGGCGAGTAAATTACGTACGTTTTTGCGTGGCGGCCGTGTAGCCGCGGGCATGAGGAACGCGAAGATCGTCTGCACGCTGGGTCCGGCGACAGACGACGAGGCGTCGATCCGGTCGCTGGTGGACGCGGGGATGTCGGTCGCGCGCATCAACGCGAGCCACGGGGGGCGCGAGGACCGCCGCGAGCTGATTTCGACGGCGCGGCGCGTCGACGAGGTGACGGAGAAGCCGGTGGCGGTGATGCTGGACACGAAGGGACCGGAGGTGCGCACGGCGGAGACCGACGAGCCGGTTCACGTCGAGACCGGGAGCACAGTGGAGTTCGTGCCGGGCGGGGAGACGACCGGGGAGACGATCGGACTGTCGACGAGCGTGGCGGCGGCCGAGCCCGGGGACCGCGTGCTGCTGGACGACGGCCGCATCGAGACGGTCGTCGAGAGCGTCTCGGGTGACGTTGTGACCGCGCGCGTGGAGTCCGGCGGCGACCTCGGCGGCCGGAAGGGCGTGAACGTCCCCGGAGTCGAGTTAGACCTCGACGTCGTCACGGAGAAGGACCGCCACGACCTCGAGCTCGCCGCCGAGGAGGGCGTCGACTACGTCGCGGCGAGCTTCGTTCGGGACGGCGAGGACGTCCTGGAGGTCGAGCGCGTGCTGGAGTCGTTCGACGCGGACCTCCCCGTGGTCGCGAAGATCGAGCGGGCGGGCGCGGTGGAGAACCTCGACGGCATCATCGAGGCCGCCGACGGCGTGATGGTCGCGCGCGGCGACCTCGGCGTGGAGTGCCCGATGGAGGACGTGCCGATGATCCAGAAGCGCATCATCCGGCGGTGCCGGGACGCGGGCGTCCCCGTCATCACGGCGACGGAGATGCTGGACTCGATGGTGCACGCGCGCCGCCCGACGCGCGCGGAGGCCAGCGACGTCGCGAACGCCGTGCTCGACGGCACAGACGCCGTGATGCTGTCCGCGGAGACGGCCGTGGGCGACGACCCGACGCGAGTGGTTGAGACGATGGACCGCATCGTCCGCGAGGTCGAGGGGAGCGGCGAGTATGCGGAGCTGCAGGAGCAGCGCGTCCCGAACGCCGACGGCACGGCGAAGACGGACGCGCTCGCACGGTCGGCGCGCTACCTCGCGCGGGACATCGACGCGAGCGCGGTCGTGGTCGCCTCCGAGTCCGGGTACACGGCCCGGAAGGCCGCGAAGTTCCGGCCGCGGGTTCCCGTGGTCTGCGCGACGCCCTCCCACCGCGTGCGCCGCGAGCTCGCGCTCAACTGGGGCGTCCACGCGGAGTACGCGGCGGTCGCGGAGGGGGACGCGACGACGGTCGTCGAGCGCGCGGTGCAGGCGGCCGTCGACTCCGACATCGTGGACAGCGGCGACACGGTGGTCGTGCTCGTCGGCATGATGACCGAGCTGGAGGGCGCGAGCACGACGAACACGCTGAAGGTCCACGTCGCGGCGGAGACGCTCGCCGTCGGGCAGTCCGTCGTGAAGGGACGCGTCACCGCGCCCGTCGCGGTGCTCGACGACGGCGACCTCTCCGAGGTGCCCGAGCGCTCGGTCGTCGTGCTGGACAACGGCTTCGACGACGAGTTCCGCGGCGACCTCTCGAAGATCGCGGGCATCGTGAGCGCGCAGACCGGGATGACCGGCTACCCCGCGATGGTCGCCCGCGAACTCGACGTCCCGATGGTCGGGGACGCGGACCTGGAGGACGTCGACACCGGGAGCGTCGTCACCGTGGACGGCGAGCGCGGCGTCGTCTACGCCGGCGACTCCTAACCCGCGCGTTTTTCCGCGTCGCTCGGCTACTGTCGGGTATGTCAGAGAGCGACGACCGCGCGTGGCGCTACGAAGTCGACGAGGTCGGCCCGGACGCCGAACCCGACGTGCGCGCCATCGAGCCCGGGTCGCCGGCCCCGGAGAACGTCGCGTTCTTCCTGCTGGGCGTCGCCGCCATGGTCGGCGTCCTCGCGCTGCTGCTGTTCTGAGCGCGTTCGCCCGAACGTGTCCACCTCGCAGTCGGTCAGGCGGGTAAACGGTTTTCCCGGTGCCGTCCTAACTGTGGAGTATGGCCGTAGTCGAAGTATTCGGACAGTCCCTGTCGTTCCTGCTCGTGGTCGTCGGGACGACGCTGTGCATCATGGAGGCGCTCGCCCCCGGTGCACACCTCATCGTCCTCGGCGTCGCGCTGCTGGCAGCCGGGCTCATCGGGCTGTTCGTCCCGGCGGCGGCGACGCCGTTCGTGCTCGCGGGCCTCGTGCTCGCGTTCGGGCTGGCGTCCCTGTACCTCTACCGCAACTACGAGCTCTACCAGGGGACGGGGCGCGGGCAGACCCGGGACTCCGAGGACCTCCGCGGGTCCCGCGGCTACGTCACCGAGGAGGTGACCCCGCGGGAGGGGCGCATCAAACTCCAGTCCGGCGGGTTCGACTCGTCGTACAGCGCGCGAACCATCTCCGGCACCATCCCCGAAGGCGAGGACGTCGTGGTCGTCGACCCGGGCGGCGGCAACGTCGTCACCGTGGAGGCCGTCGACGGCCTCGACGACATCGACCGCGAGCTCGAACAGGAGCTGACAGACGCCGAGGGCTCGTAGTTCCGAGACGGACGGTCGCTCGCGCTGCGAGCCGCACCAACACTTATTGTCCGCTCGCCGAACGTTCACGCATGGAGTTCACCCCGCTGGCGACCGGCGGCGCAGTGATACCGGTAGTCGGACTGCTGGTGTTGCTGTTGCTGGCCGTCGTCGTCTACGAGACCGTCGAAATCGTGGACGCCTACGAGAAGAAAGCGCTCACGGTGTTCGGGGAGTACCGCGGCCTCCTCGAACCCGGTATCAACATCGTGCCGCCGTTCGTCGCGCGCACGTACCCCTTCGACATGCGCACGCAGACCATCGACGTGCCCCGCCAGGAGGCGATCACCCGCGACAACTCGCCGGTGACCGCCGACGCCGTCGTCTACATCCGCGTGCGGGACGCCAAGCGCGCGTTCCTCGAAGTCGACCACTACAAGACCGCCGTCTCGAACCTCGCGCAGACGACGCTGCGCGCGGTGCTCGGCGACATGGAGCTCGACGACACGCTGAACAAGCGCCAGGAGATCAACGCCCGCATCCGCACGGAGCTCGACGAGCCGACCGACGAGTGGGGGATTCGCGTCGAGAGCGTCGAAGTCCGCGAGGTCAACCCCTCCCAGGAGGTCCAGAAGGCGATGGAGCAACAGACCAGCGCCGAGCGCCGCCGCCGCGCGATGATTCTGGAGGCGCAGGGTGAACGCCAGTCCGCCATCGAGAACGCGCAGGGTGACAAGCAGTCGAACATCATCCGCGCGCAGGGCGAGAAGCAGTCCCAGATTCTCGAAGCGCAGGGTGACGCCATCTCGACCGTGCTCCGCGCGAAGTCCGCGGAGTCGATGGGCGAGCGCGCCATCATCGAGAAGGGCATGGAGACCCTGGAGGGGATCGGCGACGGTGAGTCGAACACGTTCGTCATCCCCCAGGAGCTGTCGAGTCTCGTCGGCCGGTACGGCAAACACCTCTCCGGTAGCGACGTCGCCGACGACGGCACCGAGCTCGGGAGCCTGGAGTTCGACGCGGAGACCCGCGAACTCATCGGCCTCGACGACATCGACGAGATCCTCAACCAGATCAGCAAGGAGGCCGACGTCGACCCCGAGAAGCTCGAAGAGCAGGCCGAGGCCGTCCAGCGGGGCGAAGATACCGGCTTGACCAACACCGACGAGGTCATCGAGGAGATGGACCAGGAGCTCGACGCCGACGCGGGCGCGAGCGGCGACACCGACGCCGACGCGGGCGACGACACCGAGAACGCGTAATCGCGCCGACGGGTCACCGAACTCTTTTCTCGGCCGACCACGTACGCCCCCGTAGATGGGCATCGACGAGGACAAGCGCTCGACGCTCCGGCGGTTCGCTGCGGTCGGCGCAGCGAGCCCGCTGACGCGGCTCGCGGGCGGGGACGACGACGAGAGCGGCGACAGCGACGTCCGCGACGCCATCACCGGCTACGTGACGACGACGCCGGGCGCGCACTTCTCGAAACTCCGGGACGACCTCCAGCTCGGCACCGGGGAGACCCAACACCACCTGCGGCGGCTGCTGGAGGAGTCCGCCGTCGAGAGCGAGCGCGACGGCGACTACAAGCGCTTCTACCCGGCGGGCCGGTTCTCGCCGTTCGAGAAGCGCGCGCTCGGCTACCTCCGCCGGGAGACCCCGCGCGGGATGGTCGTCGAGCTGCTGCGGGACCCGGACGCCACCGCGAGCGACCTCGCGGACGCCCTCGACGTGTCGCCGGCGACCGTCAGCAAGTACGCCGCCCAGCTCGAGGAGGCGGGCGTGCTCTCGCGGGCGGACGGCTACGCGATCGAGCGCCCGGAGACTCTCGTCGTGTTGCTCGTGCGGTACGCCGACTCCTTCGACGCGACCGCCGCGGAGTTCGCGGGCGAGGCCGCCGACCTGCTCTCCTACGACCCCTGACCCGGGACGCCGTCAGCGATAGAGCCCCGGAGCCGCGGCTGTGGAGCAGCCGAGTGCAGTCCGAACGGGACTGCGACAGACACTGGGTTCCCGGCAGAGCCGGGGAGAAATTACGCGCGAGGGACGACGGGCTCGCGCGGCCGGGTGGCGTCAGTCGACGGTCAGGCCTCGACCTTCCACGTGGTCGAGGAGGAGTACCCCCAGCGCTCGACGTCGACGTCGAACTCGCCGGCCTCGATGGCGGGCATGTTGGCGCCGACTTCCTTCGCGGAGAGGTCGAGCTCGTCGCCGATGAGCCGGGACTTGAAGTAGGTGCGTTCGTCGGCGTGGTCGCGGAGGTACTCGAGGATGCGGAGCTGCTTGGGGGTGAGTGCCTGACTCGCCGCGGCTGTCGCGCTCATACCTACACTGTGGGCCGGTACCGCCAAGAGGGGTTTGGTACGCGTGGTAAATCCGCTGCAGTCTTGCGATTACGTGGCGCCTGTCGCGCCGGTAAGGTGGCCCAAACTCGCGTGTTGGTAGACCCGGCTAACGGCCGCCCGAGGCCGGCGGTACACCGAGTCAGAAAGTTCTTACCCGGTCCCGGCCGAACTCCGAGACGATGACAGACTCGGGCGTCGAGGTGAGCGTCGTCCTCCCCGCCTACAACGAGGCGGACACCATCGAGGCGACGGTCCGGACGACGCTGGAGACCCTCGACGCCTTCCTCCCCGCGGGCAGCTACGAGGTCATCGTCGCGGAGGACGGCTGCGAGGACGACACGCCCGAGATCGCCTCGCGGCTCGCCGACGGCGACGACCGCGTCCGGCACTTCCACAGCGACGAGCGCCTCGGCCGCGGCGGCGCGCTGAACGCCGCGTTCCGGGCGGCTCGCGGGGACACGCTCGCGTACTTCGACACGGACCTCGCGACGGACATGCAACACCTCGAAGAGCTCGTCGAGAGCGTGCGGTCCGGCGAGGCGGACGTCGCGACTGGGTCCCGGTGGATCCCCGGCCAGCAGGCCGACAGGCCCGCGAAGCGCGGCATCCCCTCGCGGGGGTTCAACCTCGCCGTCCGGGGGCTGCTCGGCTCCGAGCTCCGCGACCACCAGTGCGGGTTCAAGGCGTTCAGCCGGGAGGCCTTCGGGTCGCTGGTCGACGACGTCGAGGACGAGCACTGGTTCTGGGACACGGAGATGCTGGTTCGCGCCCAGCGCCGCGGACTCACCGTCGCGGAGTTCCCCGTGGAGTGGACGCCGAAGGGCGACTCGAAGGTGGACCTGGTGCGGGACGTCTTCGGGATGGGGAGCCAGATTCTGCGCTGCTTCTGGGAGTTCAACGTGAGCCCGTACGCGAACCGCCGCACGGGCACCGCGGTCGGCGTCCTGCTCTCGGTGGTGGCGTTCGCGCTGATGTTCGTCTACATCGACGTGGGCGCGTTCGTGGACGCGGTGCGGGACGCCGACCCCGCGCTGGTCGCCGCGGGGGCGGTCGTCTACCTGCTGTCGTGGCCGCTGCGCGGCCTGCGCTACCGGGACATCCTCGCGGAGCTGGGCTACCGCGAGAGCACGTGGTTCCTGACGGGCGCGGTGTTCATCAGCCAGACCGGCAACCTCGTGATCCCTGCGCGCGCCGGCGACGCCATCCGGGCGTACGTCGTGAAGGCCCGCCGCGGCATCCCGTACACCACGGGCTTCGCGTCGCTGACCGTCGAGCGCGTCTACGACCTGCTCACCATCACCGTGCTCGCGGGCGGCGTGCTCGTCGCGCTCGCGGCGTTCGCGCCCGACACGGTCGCGGAGCTCGCGGCGACCGCCGCGGGCGAGGGACTGGGCGGCCGGGAGTCGCAAGCCGTCCAGCAGGCCGTCGTCGTCGCCTCCGTCGTCGGCGCGCTCGCGGTCGCTTCGGTCGTCGCCATCGTCTGGTCGGCGCGCTCGGACACCAACTACGTGCGCCGGGTCGTCGAGTGGGCGAGCGACGACTCCTACACGGAGCTGGTCGCGAGCGTCTTCGAGCAGTTCGTCGGGGACATCCAGCGGGTCGCCGCGGACGGCCGCGCGTTCGCGCGCATCGGCGCCACCAGCGTCGTCATCTGGACCATCGACGTCGCCACCGCCCTGCTCGTCTTCCTCGCGTTCGGCCTCGACATCGCGTTAGTCAGCCTGGTCGCAGTCGGCTTCTTCGCCGTGAGCGTCGGCAACCTCGCGAAAGTCATCCCGGGCCCGCCGGGCGGCATCGGCATCTACGAGGCGGCGTTCGCGGCCATCGTCTCGACGCTGCTGCCGGTCCCGTTCGGGCTCGCGCTCGGCGTCGCCATCGTCGACCACATCGTGAAGAACGTCGTCACCGTCCTCGGCGGCGCGGTGTCGATGACGTGGCTGAACGTCTCCCTGACAGAGGCCGTCGAGGGGGAGGATGCCGACCTCTCCTCGGAGCGCGCGCCCGTCGAGGACTAGTAGTAGTCCGTGACGAACGGCCCGAGCGCGCCCGCGACCGCCGTGCGGAGCGCTTCAGTTCTGTTCGTGATACCTCCCGTGAGCACGCCCGCCGCGCCCTGGTCCTCCGCGACGCCCGAGGTGTCGAGCAGGTCGTCCATCACGGGCCCGAGCTCCGCGCCGTCGTACAGGCGCGCGGCCACGTCGTCCGGCAGGCGCATCCGCGGACCGCCCCCGGTTTCGGCGCGCTCGCCGTCGCTGGCGGCCGCCCACATGATCAAGAACAGATCCCCATTGCGTTCAGCCACTCCGCCTTCGAGCCCGACGCCGATGTCGAATTCGCCGGATTCGAACGCGCGCTCTGCGCGGTTCCGCGCGCCCTCGGCGGTCTCGTCGTCGCCCCACGGCTGCTCGGGGACGCCGCTCTCGACGCTCACTGCCTCCGCGGTTGCGTCCGGGAGCGCGGCCGCGACCGCGTCGCGTTTCACCGGGTTCCCGGAGCCGACTGCGACTCGCATACCGGGAAGCGGACGGCCCGCGTCTTAGTCGCCGTGGATTCTCGCGGCGAGGCGTTCGAGGCCGTCGAGCAGGCGCGGGCTCGGCTGGTTGAGGAGGCTATCGTCGAGTACGTGGACGTCGGCGTCGAACTCCCAGCCGCGGCCCGCGAAGTCCGGGTCGACGCCGTCGCCCTTCCCGCAGACGTGGACGACGGCGTGGTCCGGGTCCGCAGCCTCGACCGCGCTCGCGTCGACCTCCCGGGAGCGCTCGCCGGCGTCCACGAACGGGTAGCGCCCGCCCGCGGCTTCCACCACGTCGGGCACCCAGTTGCCCGCAGCCATCGGCGGGTCAGACCACTCCTCGCAGTAGACGACGGGGCCGTCCTCGGGTGCGACTTCTCGAATCCTTCTGACGCGCTCGCGGCTCTCTGCCTCCAGGTCGGCGCCCGCGTCGGGGCGGCCGACGGCGTCGCCGATTTCTGCGAAGGAGGCGAGCACGTCGTCGAGCGTCGTCGGCTCGACGTGGTGGACGTCGAACCCGCGCTCGCGGAGGTCGTCGCGGACCTCCCGCTGGAGCGCGTCGCTGGTGAGAATCACGTCCGGGTCGAGGGCCGCCACGCGCTCGAAGTCCGGGTTCAGCCAGCCGCCGACCACCGGGGCGTCCGCGTCTTCGCAGTGCGTGGTGACGCCGACGAGGCGGTCGCTGCCGCCGAGGGCAGCGACGGTGGCGGTGGCGCTCGGCGCGAGCGAGACGGCGCGCATGCCCGTGGGTTCAGCCCCCGTGGTAAAAACCACCGCGGTCGCGGTTTCCCCTCGTCGGAATAGCGCAACGGTTAAGTGTGTTTTGCACCAACGGATGTGCTACGACTCATCCGGGTTTTCCGGTGATTTCGCGCCAATGACAGATGCACGCATGCGCTCCCGAGAGCAGGAGCGCACGGACGAAGAAGAAACGACGGACGGCTGCCCCGAGTGCGGCGGTCTCGTCGTTCAGGACGAAGAGCACGGCGAGTCCGTCTGCGCGGACTGCGGCCTCGTCGTCGAGGAGGAAGGTATCGACCGCGGGCCGGAGTGGCGCGCGTTCGACTCCAAGGAGAAAGACGAGAAATCCCGCGTCGGCGCCCCCACCACGAACACGATGCACGACAAGGGGCTGTCGACGAACATCGACTGGCGGGACAAGGACGCGTACGGCAACTCGCTGTCCAGCAATCAGCGCCAGAAGATGCAGCGCCTCCGCAAGTGGAACGAGCGCTTCCGCACGCGCGACGCCAAGGAGCGCAACCTCAAGCAGGCGCTCGGCGAGATCGACCGCATGGCCTCCGCGCTCGGCCTGCCGGACAACGTCCGGGAGACCGCCTCGGTCATCTACCGCCGCGCGCTCGAAGACGACCTGCTGCCGGGTCGTAGCATCGAGGGCGTCGCGACCTCCTGCGTGTACGCCGCCGCCCGGCAGGCCGGCGTCCCGCGCAGCCTCGACGAGATCGCGGACGTCTCCCGCGTCGAGAAGTCCGAGATCGCGCGCACGTACCGCTACGTCGTCCGCGAGCTCGGCCTCGAGGTCGCACCCGCCGACCCCGAGAGCTACGTGCCGCGGTTCGCGTCCTCCCTGAAGCTCTCCGACGAGGCGGCCCACCGCGCCCGCGAGCTCCTGAAGACCGCGAAGGACAAGGGCGTCCACTCCGGGAAGAGTCCCGTGGGACTTGCGGCCGCCGCGGTGTACGCCGCCGCGCTCCTGACCAACGAGAAGACCACGCAGGCGAAGGTCTCCGAGGTCGCGGACATCTCCGAGGTCACTATCCGGAACCGCTACCACGAGCTGCTGGAAGCCGAAGACACGATTCCGGTCTGAGCGTCCCCCTTCGACCGCAGCGCAGTTTGCCGCGTTTTCTCGCCCGTCAGCCGACAGCTTCGCTATCTAGCCGGCCGGCAGCGGTGGGACTGAGCGAACGCGCAGCGTTCGCGAGGGACGGAAGACTCACTGCGTTCGTCTTCCGGGACTGAAAGGGGCCGCGTGCTCGCGTCCGCGTGGTCGTCTCGCTGGCCGCTATCCGCGAGCGCAGCGAGCGGATATGCCAGCGAGCGACCGCGAGCACGCGGGGGCTTTCGAGGAGACAGCGGCGTGAAGGAGTTCGTTGAAGACGGACAGCGAATCTCGTCCGGTAGTCCGAAACCGTATTGCGGACGGCCCACGCAGAACAGTCCATGGACTTCGAGGAGTTCGTGCTCGCGGCGCCGGTCTCGGACCTCGCCGACGAGCCCGCCGCCCGCGAGCACGCCGACGCCGTCGAGTTCCGCATGGACCTCGCGGACGACCCGCTGCCCGCGCTCGACGACTACGACGGCGACCTACCGCTCATCGCGACGAACCGCGCGGAGTGGGAGGGCGGTGAGGCCGGCGACGACGGCCGCATCGACGCGCTCGCGGAGGCCGCCCGGACCGACGGCGTGGACGCCATCGACGTCGAGCTCGCGGCGCTGACCGGCGAGGGCGGCGACGGCGCGGAGGCGCTGGCGGCCGCGCGCTCGCAGGACACCGCGACCATCGTCTCCGTCCACGACTTCGAGGGGACGCCCGAGATGGCGGCGATGGCGGAGTCCCTCGGGGAGGCGTGCTCGCTGGGGGACGTCGGGAAGCTCGCAGTCACCGCCGAGGACCGCGGGGACGCCCTCGACCTGCTGCGCGTCACCCACGAGTTCAGCGCCGTAGACGCCCCCGTCGCGACGATGGCGATGGGGAAAGCGGGCCAACACACGCGCGCCGTCGCGCCGCTGTACGGCTCTCGCATCGGGTACGCGCCCGTCGACCCCGGGAACGCGACCGCGCCGGGACAGTACGACGCCGCGACTCTGCGCACGCTCGTCGAGAACCTCCAGTAGCCGGTGTTCGGGGCCGCGTCCGCGTTCGGTGGGTTTAGGAGCGCGGGGCCCTCGTGTCGAAGTAACTGTGGTCAATCGACGCGGCATCATCGCGGCGGTACTCGGTTTCGTCTACCCCGGTCTCGGTCACGTCTACCTGCGACGCTGGCTGCGGGCGGTCGCGTGGTTCGTGCTCGCGCTCGTGACGGCCGCGCTCGTCGTCCCCGAAGCGGCGTACCAGGCGTTCCAGACGGACGGGCTCGGGGGCCTGATGGAGGCCAGCGAGAGCTTCGGGCTGAACGTGACGCTCAGCCTGCTGGCCGTGCGCGTGCTGAACATGGTCGACGCGTACCTCGTGGCGGCCCGCGAGTCCGCCGCGATCACGGAACGCGTTCCCACGCCGGGCGACGCCGACGTCGGGAACGTGCGAAAAGCCGGCGACGCCGGGACGTGCCCGGAGTGCGGGAAGGAACTCGACAGCGACCTCGACTTCTGTCCGTGGTGCACGGCGCGCCTCGACCGGCAGACCGACGACGCGTGAGCGGCGCTACTTCTCGATGATTCGCTCCTCGATGGACTCGCCGAAGTGGCGGCCGCCCTCCTCGAGGTAGACGAGCACGTCGTCGCCGGCTTCGAGGTCGGTGACGGCGGTGCGGCCGTCGCGCGTGGAGACCTTGATCGTCTCGGCGTTCTGGAGCAGTGTCTCGATGCGGTCTCCGTCCTCGGTCTCGACCTCCACGCGGAACATCGGACGCTTCTCGATCTTCGCGCGGCCGACGACGGCGGTCCGCGTGTGGCCGTCGGTGTCGAGGACCTGCACCTCGTCGCCGCTGGAGACCTCCGCGAGGTACTTCGTGCCGCCGTCGGGCGTGCGGACGTACGCGTGGACCGCGCCCGCGTTCACGCGGAACGGCCGCGAGGCGACGTACGGCGACTCGGCGGTCTCGGCGTGCACGAAGAACAGCCCGCGGCTCATCGAGCCGACGAGCATCCCCTCGTCGTCGTCCATCAGGCTCCCGGTGTCGACGCAGACGCGGTCGGCGCTCCCGGCCTCCTCGACGCCGGTGACAGTCGCCCACGAGAGGTCCAGGCGCTCGCGCTCGGCGGCGTCCCGGGCCTCGACCGTGCGGCGGATCTCGTCGGGGTCGTCGCTGTCCAGCAGGACCGCGTCGGCGCCGATGTCCAGCGTCTCGAAGGCCGTCTCGGCCTCCTTCGAGGACTCGACGCCCGCGACGAGCGTGGTCTCCTCGCCGATGCGCGCGATGAGGTTCTCCAGCGGGATGATGGTCCAGTCCTCGCCGACGACGACCGTGTGCTCGGCGTCCTGCGCGGCCTCCTCGGCGAACGCCTCGTAGCGCTCGTCGAGGATGTGAACGTAGGCGGCGTCGGCGTTCCCGCGGCGAATCGCGGAGAGGTCCGCGCTCCCCGAGAAGTCCTCGGGGAGGTCGACCGTCCCGTCGCCCTCGCCGTCCTTCCCGACGACGTACGCGTCCGGTTCGGCGGCGTCCTCGCCGTCGGCTTCCTCGATGACGTCGCTGTCGTCGGTGCTGAACGCCGCGACGTTCACGGAGCCGAGTTCGCGGACGCGCGCGACGTCCTCGTCGTCGACGAGCACCCAGTCGACGCCGGCCTCCAAGCCGGCGGTGATGCGTCGCTTCCGCGTCTCCCAGTCACCGACTGCGTCGTCGGCCTTCAGCCAGACGGACCGTGTCATTGGCGGATGGTGGCGTGGTGCGGCCTTGAACGTACCGGAGCCTCCCGTACTTGCTGGCGACCCGACTGCCGAAAGGACACGATTTATGCTTGTGAACCACAGTGGTCGTGGTATGGCAACGAGTGGCCAGCAGCGCATCATGGGCGACCGCGTCCCGTTCGGGCTGGACGCCGCCGAGTGCCTGAGCTGGGACCTCGGGAGCGAGCTCGTCGAGCGGAAGCGCGAGTGCGCGCGACTCGAACGCGCCGACGGCGGCTCCCTGACGGCCTTCGAGGCGACCGAGCACACGGTCGTCGTTCGCGTGCGGACGGCGGTCGGCCGCGAGAAGTTCTACGGGCTAGCGACCGCCGACTTCCGGGCTGCCCTCGGCGACCTCCCGGCGGCGTGGGAGCTCGCGTACGAGGACGTCTGAAACGAGAGCAGAAGCGGACCGCGACGCGTCGAACCTGCCGAGAACGAGCGACCAGCGGCGGCGTCAGGCTTCGATCGGGAGGCCAGCGCTGCGGAGCGCCTCGTCGGGTTCGGCGTCGTCGTGGACGACGGCGGCGATGGCGGACGCCATCGCGCCGGGGTCGTCGTGCTGGAAGACGGTGCGGCCGGTGGAGACGCCGGCCGCGCCCGCGTCCATCGCGTCGCGGACGTCCTGGAGGGTCTGGCGGTCACCGGCGGGGCTGCCGCCCGCGATGATGACGGGCTTGCTGGTGGACTCGGTGACGCGCTCGAAGCTCTCGCGGCTCCCCGAGTAGGCGGTCTTCACGACGTCCGCGCCGAGCTCCTCGGCGAGCCGTACCGCGTGCCCGAGGCTCTCGGCGTCGTGCTCGTCGACGCCCGGGCCGCGCGCGTACGCCATCGCGAGCACGGGCATCCCGAGGTGCTGGGCGTCGTCTGCGACCTCCGCGAGCTGCGTGATCTGGTCGGGCTCGTGGTCGCTGCCGACGTTGATGTGGAAGGAGACGGCGTCGGCGCCCGCACGTACGGCCTCCTCGACGGTGCCCGTCAGCCGCTTGTCGTTGGAGTCCGGGCCGATAGACGTGGAGGCGTTGAGGTGGACGACGTAGCCGGCGTCGTTCTTGTGCTCGTGGACGCGCGGCGCGATGCCCTTCTGCGTGAGCACGGCGTCCGCGCCGTTGCTGGTGACGGCGTCGATGGTGGACTCGATGTCGACGAGCCCGTCGACGGCGCCGAGTGTGATTCCGTGGTCCATGGGGATGGTGACGAACTTCCCATCCCGGCTGATTCGGTCGAGTCGCGCTGACTTCCCAGATGCCATTGGTAGTGAGTAGCAAGCGGTCGGCTATTTGCGTTCCGGTTCGGGCAGTCCCTTCCGCGCCCCCGCCTTCAGCTCCGCGGCGAGCGCTTCGAGGTCGTCGGCGACCGCCCCAGTGGGCTGGTCGTTCTCGACGCCGTCGGCGATGATGTCGACGTACGCGCTGCCGACGATGACGCCGTCGGCGCCGCTCGCGACGACCTCCCGGGCCTGCTCGCCCGAGGAGATGCCGAAGCCGACGGCCTTCGGGACGTCCGCGTCGCGGAGGCGTTCGAGCGCTTCCGGCGTATCGTCGCTGACCTCGTCGCGGGCGCCCGTCGTGCCGAGCCGTCCCTGTACGTAGACGAACCCGGTCGTGCGGTCGAGCATGCGTTCGAGGCGCTCGGGGGTCGTCGTCGGCGCCACGATGAATACCAGGTCGAGGCCGTGCTCGCGGCACGCCTCGTACATCGGCCCGGACTCGTCGACGGGGAGGTCCGGCACGACGAACCCGGAGATGCCCGCCTCCGCGGCGGCCTCGACGAACTCCTCGGGGCCGGGCTCGCTGCCGTACTGGTAGATGAGGTTGTAGTACGTCATACAGACGACGGGCACCTCGGCGTCCAACTCCCGGACGAGGTCGAGGTAGGCGTCCGGCGTCATCCCGGCGTCGAGCGCGCGCTTGATGGCGTTCTGAATCGTGGTGCCCTCGGCGACCGGCTCCGAGAACGGCAGGCCGAGTTCGATAACGTCGCTGCCGCCCTCGACGAGCGCTTCGACGTACTCCTTCGTGGCTTCGGCGCTCGGGTCGCCCGCGGCGACGTACGAGACGAGCGCGGGGCCGTCCTCGAACGCGGCGCGGACCTCGCTGCGGGTCACTCCTCGAACACCTCCATCGTGGGCGCGCCGTCGATGTCGCGCGCGGCGGACTCCTCGATGACCGTGTCGAGGTCCTTGTCGCCGCGTCCGGAGACGTTCACGACCACGGGGCCGTCGCCGTCGTACTCCTCGAGGTAGGCGACGGCGTGGCTGGACTCCAGTGCGGGGATGATACCCTCCTCGCGGGAGAGCCGGTGGAACGCTTCGAGCGCGGCGTCGTCGTCGACGTTCACAGGCGTCACGCGGCCCTCGTCGACGAGCGCGGCGAGCTCCGGGCCGACGCCCGCGTAGTCGAGGCCCGCGCTCACAGAGTGCGACTCCACGATCTGGCCCTCCTCGGTCTGGAGGAGCTTCGTGCGCGCGCCGTGGAGCACGCCCTCCGTCCCCGTCGAGAGGCTCGCGGAGTTCGGCGCGTACCCCTCCTCGGCGTCCACGCCGAGACTGGAGCCGCCCGCTTCGACGGCGACGAGGTCGACGTCCGGCGCGGGCTCGTGGGTGCCCTCGGGCGCACCCGGAAGTTCGGCGCTCCCCGCGAACGCCGAGAACGCGCCCATCGTGTTCGACCCGCCGCCCGCGCACGCCAGCACGGCCTCCGGGAGCCGGCCGAGCCGCTCGCGGGACTGCTCGCGGAGCTCCTCGCTGATGACCGACTGGAAGTCCCGGACCATCGCCGGGAACGGGTGGGGCCCCACAACGGAACCGATGACGTAGTGGGTGTCCTCGACGTTCGTCGCCCAGTCGCGCATCGTCTCGTTGATGGCCTCCTTGAGGGTGCCCGCGCCGACGTCGACGGGGTTGACTTCGGCGTCGTGGATGCGCATCCGGAAGACGTTCGGGCGCTGGCGGTTCACGTCCGTGCGACCCATGTAGATCTCGCAGGGCATGTCGAGGTACGCACAGGCCATCGCCGTCGCGGTGCCGTGCTGGCCCGCGCCGGTCTCGGCGACGATGCGCTCCTTGCCCATGTACTTCGCGAGCAGCACCTGCCCGAGCGCGTTGTTGAGCTTGTGCGCGCCGCCGTGCAGGAGGTCCTCGCGCTTGAGGTAGACGTCGAACCCGTAGCGCTCCGAGAGGTTCTCCGCGTGGCTCAGCGGCGTCGGCCGCCCGCCGAACTCCTCGATGCGCGACCGGAAGTCGTCCACGAACCCGTCCTCGTTGTCGAGGACGTATCGCTCGTAGGCGTCCGCGAGTTCCTCGACCGCCGGCATCAGGACCTCGGGGACGTACTGGCCGCCGTACGCCCCGAACTTCCCGGCCCGCGTCTCCTGTGCGCCCGTCGTCCGCTCTCGGTTTCCACTCATGCGTTCACCAGTGTCCGTGTGTTCTCGGTCACGTCCCCGTCCATGATGGCGCTTCCGACCAGCAGGCCGTCCGCGCCCGCCTCGCGCATCCGGCGGGCGTCCGCGGGCGTGCTCACGCCGCTCTCCGCGAGCAGCGTCACGTCCGCCGGGACGTGGGGAGCCACTGCCTCGAACGTCGAGAGGTCGACCTCCAGTTTCGCGAGGTCGCGGTTGTTCACGCCGACGATGTCCGCGCCCGCCTCGACCGCCTTCGCGAGTTCCGCGCGGTCGTGGACCTCCACGAGCGCCTGGAAGCCGCGCTCGCGGGCCGCGTCGAGCATCGGTTCGAGGTCGTCGCCGAGGAAGCGCGCGATGAGCAGGACGACGTCGGCCTCGACGGCGTCCAGTTGCGCCTCTCGTAGGAGGAAGTCCTTCCGGAGCACGGGCACGTCGACGGCGTCCCGAATCGCGCGCAGGTTCTCGGGGCTGCCGCCGAAGTGCTCGGGCTCCGTGAGCACGGAGAGCGCGGCCGCGCCGCCCGCGACCATCTGCTCGGCGAGCGCGACCGGGTCGTCCTCGCGCTCGCCGTCCGTGGTGGGACTGGTCGGTTTCACTTCCGCGATCGTGGGCACGCGCCCGTCCGCCTCGGCGGCCGCGAGCGCGTCCGGCAGCGACCGCGGGCTGACCGACACCCGCTCGCCGTCCGGCGCTCGCTCGCGGGCCGCGTCGAGGATGGACTGCACCGCCGGCGCGAGCCCGTCACTCTCGTTCATTGTTGTCCATCAATGCACTAGTCTGTACATAAGACTTGCGTCGGCCTCGGGTGCCCAGCGGCGCGGACGCCCGCTTGCCGAACGTACAAGGCCGTGACCACCCTGTACGCGGACATGCCCGCGGCCGGAATCTACGCGCGAGACTCGTCGTACCTCGACAGGGCGGTCCAGCTCGGCGTCGCCGGCGACCGCGTCATCAGCGTCTCCTTCCCGGAGACGGCGCCCACCGACGCCGACCCGGACCACCCGCTACTCGACCGCGTCGACGACTACTTCGACGGCGCCGAGGACGACTTCGACGACGTCGAAGTCGGCCTGACGATGCCGACGAAACACCGCGAAGTCCTCGAAGCCGTCCGGAACATTCCCTACGGCGAGCGCGTCACCGTCAAGCGCGTCCTCTCGATGGTCCCCGACGTCGATCCCGAGGACAGCGACGCCCGCGAGACCGCGCGCACGGCGCTCGCGGAGAACCCCGTGCCGCTGTTCGTCCCCGACCACCGCGTCCGCGACGGCCCGAGCGGCGCGCCCCCCGAAGTCGTCGACCGGCTGCGCGCGCTCGAATCCTAGCGCGCGTGGACCGCGAACTCCGCGGCGTTCACGACGTAGTGCGCGACGAACGCCGCGAGCAGGCTGCCAGTGAGGACGTACGCCGCGGCGAGCGCGAACCCGAGCAGCGTCGTGACGACGACGCCGGTCGCGCCCTGTGCGGTGTGCGCCGCGCCGAACACCGCGCTCGACGCGGCCGCCAGCAGCCACGGAGAGACGCCGAACCCCACAGAGAATGCGCCCACGAGAACCCCGCGGAACAGTAGCTCCTCGAACCCCGCGACGATAGGCAACGCGACGAAGAGCAACACTAACCACTCCACAGTGTTCTCGGGCGTCAGCGCCTCGCGGAGTTCGTCGTCGTAGCCCAGTCCCGCGGCGTCGAGCACGCGCATCGCGCCCTCGTTGCACGCCGCGAGCGCGAGCCCCGCGGCGACGCCGACCCCGGCGAGTTCGGGGGACACCGCAGCGCCGAGCGAGGCCACGGGCACCTCCGCCAGCCAGACGGCGGCGACGAGCACCGCTCCCGCGAGCGCCTGCGAGAGCGCCGTCTGCAACAGGAGTTCGCGAGCGGGGACCTCGTCGGCGGCCTCGCCGAGCACACCCGCCGACGCCCGCGTGAGCGCCACGAGCCCGGCCGCCACGAGCAGCGCGAACGCCGCGAACGCGACCCAGTACGCCATCACGTCGGCGCACGCGGGGCGGCGACAGAAAGCTGGCGGTCGCGACCCCGTTCACCGTCGTGGCACGACGAGCATACGCGCGGCTTCGCCGCGCGTTTCACCGCGACGAGCGTAGCGAGTCGCGGGGAGTTTTTAGCGTAGCTTTTTGCAAGCGGGGGTCGCCTCCGGCGACCCCCCGCAGTAAAAAGGTCCTACTGCGGACTCGGCGAGCCGCCGGTCGCACCGGACTCCGTCTGGCCTTCGAGGGCCTTGCCGGTGATGGACTTCAGGCGGTCGACGAGGGAGTCCTTCTCGGGTTCGCCGACGAGCGCGACGTCGAGGACTTCGCTGATGTGCGAGACGGGGATGATCTCGATCTGCTCCTCGTACTCGTCCTCGATCATGACGTCCTGCTCGTTGGCCTTCGGGATGATGACGCGGTTGCAGCCGGCCTTCGCGGCGGCCTCGATCTTGTGGGTGACGCCGCCGACCGGGAGCACGTCGCCGCGGACGGAGAGGCTGCCGGTCATCGCGAGGTCCTGCGCGATGGGGATGTCCTCGAGAGCGCTGATGACGGCGGTCGCGACCGTGATGGACGCGGAGTCGCCGTCGACGCCACCCTCGCCAGCCTGCACGAACTGGATGTGGACGTCCTTCTCGGACATGTTCTCGTCGCTGAACTTCTTGATGATGGCGGAGACGTTCTCGACGGCCTCCTCGGCCATCTCCTTGAGCTGGCCGGTCGCGTAGATGCGACCCTCCTCCTGGCTCTGCGCGGGCGTGATCTCGGCCATCACGGGGAGCATGATGCCGGAGTCGCCGCCCATGACGGCGAGGCCGTTGACGCGGCCGACGGCCTCCTCGTCGTCGGTGCCGAGCTCGTAGTCCTTGCGGCGCTCGATGTAGTTGTCCACGAACTGCTGTTCGATGGACCGCGAGCGCTTCTTCGCCTGCAGGACGTCCTCGCGGGTGGTGAGATCGTTGCCCTTCGAGCGCGCGATGTCGCCGGCGACCCGCACGAGACCGCCGAGGTCGCGCAGTTCGAGCGTGAGGTGTTCCTTGCGGCCGGCGCGGCGCTTGGCCTCGAGGATGACCTCCCGGATGGCGTCGTCGTCGAAGTGCGGGAGCTGGCCGTCGCGTTCGACCTCCTGGGCGACGAAGCGCGCGAACTTCCGGCGCATTTCCGGGGTGTCCTCGATGGTGTCGTCCATGTACACCTCGTACCCGTACCCGCGGACGCGGGAGCGGAGCGCGGGGTGCATGTTCTCCATCGCGTCCATGTTCCCGGACGCGACCATGATGAAGTCACACGGCACGGGCTCGGTCTGCACCATCGCGCCCGAGGAGCGCTCGGACTGGCCGGTGATGGAGAACTCGCCCTCCTGGATCGCCGTCATGAGCTTCTGCTGGCTGCGGACGTCGAGCGTGTTGATCTCGTCGATGAACAGCACGCCCTTGTGCGCCTTCTGGATGGCGCCCGCCTCGACGCGCTCGTGGCTCGGCGTCCCCATGCCGCCGGACTGGAACGGGTCGTGGCGGACGTCGCCGAGCAGCGCGCCGGCGTGGGCGCCCGTGGCGTCCTCGAACGGCGCGGTCTGGCTGTCGGCGTTGTTGATGAGGAGCTTCGGCACCATCGCGTCGCCGCCGCGGTCGGTGTAGCGGAACGCGAGGTAGATGACGCCGGCCGCGAGCACGCCCAGCAGCGGCTGGTGGGCGATGAGGAGCGCGTAGCCGACGACGAGCAGGATGATGATCCACATCAGGAACGACCGCATCTGGTTGCGCTTGCGGGCTTCCTCCTGGTGGGCTTCGACGATCTGCTCGCCCTTCCCGGCGGGAACGGTCCGGACTTTCGGCTCGTTGGAGTCGTCGGGGTTGTTGTAGACGAGAACGTCCTGCAGGCTCTCCTTCGGCAGGAGGTGACTCATCGCCTTCGCGAGCATCGACTTCCCCGTCCCCGGGGAGCCAATCATCATGACGTGGCGGTGCTGTTTGGCGGCCCGCAGGATGATGTCGCGGGCTTCCGACTGGCCGATGACCTGGTCGACCAGCCGGTCCGGCACCTCGATGCTGGAGGTGTCGTCGATTTCGAGGCCGCCAAGCAGGTCGTCCTCGGCGATGTCCTCGTTGATTGTGACGTCGCCCTCCACGCCGACCTCGCTGCCGAGGTCGTCGAGGTCGTCGACGGTCTCGACAGGCTCCTCCGTCGACTCGTCGCCCTCCTCGGGCGCGTCGACGGCGGGGTCCTCGTGGCGGGGGTCGTCGTTGGTCGATTCGTTGCTCATAGAAGTGGTTTCGTCACCTGAAAACAGGGACGGGCGACTGATATACTTTCTCCCTCCGACACCTCCCTAACCGGCCGTATTGTCCTGTTTCGGGCCCTCAGTCGTCCGAACAGCGATTCGGTGGAACGGCCGGTTCGGCGCTGCCGGCGACCGGCGCCGGACTCGCCATTCTTATAGTCGCTGCCGGCGATTCTCGACGCGAGGCAAATGACCCGGGGGTTCTACATCGGTCGCTTCCAGCCGTACCACAACGGCCACCACCGCGTCGTCGAGCAGATCGCCACCGAGGTCGACGAGCTCGTCGTCGGAATCGGGAGCGCGGGCGACTCCCACAGCACGCGGAACCCGTTCACGGCGGGCGAGCGCATCATGATGATCACGAAGGCGCTCGTGGACTTCGACCTGGTGACGTACGCGGTCCCCATCGAGGACCTCGACCGGAACGCGGTCTGGGTGAGCCACGTCCAGTCGATGAGCCCGAACTTCGACGTGGCGTACTCGAACAACCCGCTGGTCATCCGGCTGTTCAACGAGGCCGACATCGAGGTCCGGCAGTCGCCGATGTTCGAACGGGACGTCCTCGAAGGCACGGAGATTCGCCGCCGGATGGCGGAGGACGGCGACTGGCGCGAACTCGTCCCGAAGCCCGTGGCGGACGTCGTCGACGAGATCGACGGCATCGAGCGCATCCAGCGGGTCGGCGACACGGACACGAACGGCGAGTCGTAGGGCGGGATTTTCAACGGCGGCGCGCCTACGACGAGCCATGATAACGCTGAGCTCCGACTTCGGGTCGCCGTACCCGGCGGCGATGAAGGGGGTCGTCCTGCAGTCGACGGACGCGCAGCTCGTGGACGTCGCCCACGACTTCCCGCGACAGGACGTGCGCGCGTCGGCGTTCTGGCTGCGGGAGGTGCTGCCGTACTTCCCGCCGGCGGTCCACCTCGCCGTGGTCGACCCGGGCGTCGGCACCGACCGGAAGGCCGTGGTCGTGCGCGCCGGCCAGCACGCGCTCGTCGCGCCGGACAACGGGGTCGCGATTCCGGCGGCCCGGCGGCTCGCCGAGGACGTCGAGGTGTTCGAGATTCTGGTCGAGGACCCCGAGAGCTCGACGTTCCACGGCCGGGACGTGTTCGCGCCGGCGGCCGCGGACGTCCACGAGCGCGGCGTCGAGGCGTTCGCGGACTACCCCGACTACGAGCGCGTCGACGACTACGAGACCGTCGAGTTCCCCGAGCCCGACCTCGCGGGCGACGTGCTGCACGGCGAGGTGCTCGTCGTCGACGGGTTCGGGAACGCCATCACGAACCTCCCGGGGCGCCTCGCCGCCGACCGGGCGGGCGAGTCCGTGGAAGTGAACGGCGACCGCGTGCCAGTCGAGCGGACGTACGCGGCCGCCGAGGCGGGCGAGCGCGTCGTCACCGTCGGCAGCCACGGGAACGTCGAACTCGCGGTCAACCGCGGCCGCGGCGACGACGCGTTCGGCGTCGACCCCGGGAGTCCGGTGGAGCTGTCGCGGTGAGTCACCCGCCCGGTTCGAGGCCGTCCTCGAAGTCGCTGAGCTCCTGCTGGACGTACTCGCGCTCGAAGTACAGCAGTTCGACGGCGACGACGAACGCGGCCAGCGCGAGCACCATCCAGAACGTCTCCGGCTCCCGCCCGTAGAGGTTGTACAGCATCAGCGGCGCGAACCCGAGCGCGCCCGCGGCGCCCACGGCGGGCGGCACGGGGTGGACGTCGTCGCCGCGCTCGCGGAACGCCAGGTAGCTCATCGCGCCGAACACGACGATGAACGACAGCGACGCGAACGACGTAATCGCGCCGAGGCTGCCGTAGACCGCGAACGCGGCGGTGACCGCGCCGAGCACGAGTACCGCCCGCTCGGGGACGCCGTCGGCGTCCGCGTCGCCGAAGCGGTCCGGCAGGAGATCCCCCTGTACGAGACGCTTCGAGAAGTGCGCCGCGGAGAACAGCGTGGCGTTGATGGCGCTACCCGTGGAGAACAGCGCGGACGCCGAAACCACGGCGAGGCCGAGCCCCGACAGCCCGACCACGGACAGCATCGCGGACGCGGCGTCCGCGAGCGCGACGTGCGGGCGGGTGCGGAGCGCCTCCGGCGCGAGATTCACCGTCACGACGGCGACGAGGACGTACACGGTGACGGCCGCCGGGATGGCGACGTACACTGCCTTCCGAATCGTCTGGACGTTGTCCGCGATGGCGTCCTGGTCGTAGAACAGTAGCTGCCAGCCCTGGAACGCGACGAACGAGATGGCCGCCGCGACGACCGGGCCGACGGTGGTGAGCTGCCCGAACCCGTACGCCATCCGCGTCTCCGACAGCGACGTCGCGTAGACGAGCCCGAACGCGCCGAACGCCAGGAGGACGGCGACCTTCGCGCCGACAAGGACGGTCTCCGCGGTGCCCGTGGTGCGCGCGCCGAGCAGGTTCAGCGCGACGAACAGCGCGACGGCGGCCACGGAGACGACCGGGCGCAGCGGCACGCCCGCGACGCCGTCGGGGACCGCGGAGAACCCGAGCGCGAACGCCGCGAACGCGTACGCGTACATCGCCATCGACCCGACGTACCCGAACAGCAGCGTCCAGCCGACCATCCCGGCGAGCGTCGTGTTGCCGACGAACTGCTGGACGAACGACACCGACCCGCCGTAGCCGTCGCCGAGCGCGTTGAGGTGGTTGTACGAGTAGCCCGCGCAGAGCGCGACGACGCCCGCGAGTACGAACGCGGCCCACGTCGCGGCGCGCGTGATCTGTGCGACGACACCGAGCACGGCGTAGATACCGCCGCCGATCATGCCACCGAGGGCGATGGAGACGCACTCGGTGAGCCCGAGCTGGTCACCCATCGCCGGGACCCACGGGGCCGTGACGGCTAAGGGTTGTGGCGGAGGGCGAGCGCACCGTCACACCGAAATACCAGGGCAGTCACCTACGCGTATGCTCGAACTGGAGCACGGGTTCCGGGTCGTGGACCTGCACGCGCGGCTCCACGCCGGCCCGGGCCGCCCAGTGCGGGGCCGCACCATCGACGGCGAGGACCTCGAGCGCGAGATGCACCAGTCCGGCATCGTCCGGTCGGTGGTGTTCCCCGGCCCGCAGAAGGGCGAACAGGGCTACCTGCGCGCGAACAACGCGGTCGCGCGGCAGGCCGTCCAGCGGCCGTTCATCGCGTTCGCGCGCATCGACGGCCCGCGGGACGCCGGCGACGGCGCGGCCTCGCGGCTGAAGAACCTGCGGTCGTCGCGGACGGACTGGCAGACCTCCCCGGAGGACGTCGAACAGTACGCGTACGACGACCGCTTCCACGGGTTCAAGCTCGACCCGACGCGGGACGGCCTCCCGGAGGCGGACGTACTCGACGTGCTCGACGACGTCGGGCTGCCGGTGCTCGTTCACGGCGGCCGGGAATTCCCGCCGGGCGCGCTGGAGGACACGCTGCTCGCTCGCGAGTTCCCGGTGGTGCTCGCGCACTTCGGCGGCCACCCGCTAGACCGCGGACTGATGCGCGAGGCGGTCACGCTACTGGACTCCTACGACGACCTCTACCTCGACACGGCGGCCGTCCGGTACCGCGAACTGCTCGAACACGCCATCGTCGAGCACCCCGACCGCGTCGTCTTCGGGAGCGGCGCGCCCGCCACCCACCCGAACGTCGCGGTGATGGAGATTCTCACGCTGGACGTCACGGAGGACGCGATGCGGAAGGTGTTCGGCAAGAACGCGGTGCGAATCGTCCCCGGCCTCGACCGGGAGTAGAGCTGTTGGGTCAGTCAATAGTTCGCGCAGCCGAACGGATAATTCATTCCCGCGTCGCGACGTACGATCCGTCGAATTCGCGGCGGAGACCGTCGAACTATCACGTTCGGAATGGTTGTCTGACTTAGATTTAAGTGAGTGCTTTCCATGTCACCGGTATGTCGCGGACGAGCGCCCTCGCTTCCGAGCAGGTCGTCGAACGAGTAGCAGAGCACGCGGACAGCGACACGATGGAACTCCCCCCGCTGTACGACGCCGTCGACCCGGACGCGCTGAACGCCGTCGCCGCCGGGCTCTCCGAGGGGCAGGTGAAGTTCCCCTACGCAGGCTACGACGTCACCGTCTACGGCGACGGCACGGTCACACTCGAAGAGCGACCCGGCGGTAGCAGCGCCACGGGCGCGGTCGCCGACGCCTGAACGAGCGCTTCTCCGACCGCAGCCACGCCCGCGCAGCCACCGCTAGCAGTCGTGGCGGACCATCGTGCGGTCCATGCGCGCCGAGACGCCGTTCGGGTTTCGCCGCGGCGTCCGGTCGGCCATCCGCGCGGACATCCCGTCCTGGCTGCCCGTCCAGAGGTTCGGCACGACGGCGCCGCCGGCGGCCGCCCACGTCGACGGCTTCTCGTCGCCGCGGAGCACGTCGGCGCCGACGGACAGCGAGTCGCCGAGGGCGTGTCGCGTGACGCGCGCGGCGATGCGCGCGCCGAACCCGTAGTTCTTCACGAGGCGGTACGCCAGCGAGCGGTACTTCAGCCCCCACGCCGACTCCTCGGCGTCCTCCGGGAGCCGGTGGCGGATGTCGTCTTTCGCCTCGCGTAACACCACCGCGTCCGCGCCCCACACCACCTCGCGGTCCATGCCCGCGAGCCGGTGGGCGGCGTCCCGCGCGGCGCCCGTCTGGAGGTACTCGTCGAAGCCGTCGAGGGCGTCGACGGCGTCGCGGACGAACGCCACGTTCCCGCCGTCGAAGTACGTCACCTCGCGGCCGCCGACCGTGTCGGTTTCGACGGACTCCGTGGTGACGCCGCCCTCGACGCGGTGGTGGACGGGACCAGTGACCGCGTCCGCGCCGTCGTCGAAGGCCGCCTCGACCGCTCCCACCCAGCCCTCCCGGATCTGGGAGTCCTGCCCGACGAACGCGACGACGTCGCCGTTCGACGCGGCGATGCCGGCGTTCCGGGAGGCGTTGAGGTTCCGCTCGGAGACCTCGAGGAGGACGTCGGCCGCGTCGTGCTCGCGCACCATCCCGGAGGTGCCGTCCACGGACGGGCCGTTGACCACGATGACCTCGGCGTCGGGTGCGTGGGCCGCGAGCGCGTCCAGGGACGCGGCGAGTACGTCGCGGCCGTTGAGAGTTGGCACCACTACCGAGAGGTCCATAGCCTACACGAGCCCACGCGGTAGTAAAAACGTCCCGGGTCGTATCACGCCGTAATCGTCCGCTAACTCACACGAAACGGCGGTTCCGTCAGACGCTCGCCTGCCAGTAGGACACCGACGCGAGCGGGTGGCCGAGCGGCGTCTCGCCGACTGCCGTGTCCGCGCTCCGGATCGGTCCCGCGATCCAGTCCGGGACCTTCCGGTAGAAGCCGTACGGCACGAGGAAGTCGTGCTCGGCGTTCACGAGGTCCAGGCCCGCCTCACGGACGAGCCGGCGGACCTCGCTGTCGCCGTACAGCCGTGACCCCATCGGGAGCAGCCAGTTGTACAGCGAGCGCGTGCTGAACCGGTTGAACGTGTCGAAGAACACGCGGTCCTTGGAGACGCGGGCCATCTCCGTGAGGAACTTCGCCGGGGTGTCCGCGAGGTGGAAAAAGCGCATCGCGAACACGGTGTCGAAGTGGTCGTCCGGGAACGGGAGCCGGCCGGCGTCGCCGCGCATGAACTCCAAGGTGTCCGCGACGCCCGCTCGCTGGGCCTTCTCGCGGCCCTCCTGGAGCATCGGGCCGGAGATGTCCAGGCCCGTGATGTCCGCGCCGCGCTCCGCGAGCATCACCGTGAAGCGGCCCGTCCCGCAGGCGATCTCGAGCACGCGCTGGTCCTCGACCGGCCCCAGCGCCTCGAGGACGGCCCGCTTCTCCCGGCGGTCGATGAGCCGGCCGCCGCGGGAGAATCGCTTCTCGTCGTACTCCTCGGCGACCTCCGCGGCCTGGTACCACTCCTGTCCCTTCACGCTTCTCGCCTGCACTTCGTGCGCGGGTGGTTAAAACCGTACTGGAAACCGAACGGCGAGCGACGGCCGGTCACCCGAACACTCGCGTCGGCTCGATGCGGACGAGCACGCGGTCGCTGTCCTCCTCGTCGTGGTAGGGATACTCGTCGGCGTCCATGTACTCGCGCGCGAGGTCGTCGATGTGCTCGACGGCGCCCTCGGTGGTGAGCTCGACGACTTCGCCCTGGAAGCCGAGGTAGCGGTACGGGTCTTCCGGGTCGAGGACGCAGCCGCCGACGCGCTCGTCCGCGCGGAGGTTCTTCTCCTTGCGGCGGCCGCGCAGGGTGTTCACGAGGACGTGCTCGCCGTCGTAGTCGACCCAGACGGGCGTGACGTGCGGGGCGCCGTCGGGCGAGAGCGTGCCGAGGCTGAGAAACGACTGCTTCTCGAAGAGGTCGTGGTACTCGTCGGGAATCGTCGCCATACGCCCACTGCGACGGCCACGACCAAAGTCGCCGGGGGAGCACTACCGCTCGCTCGAACATTATACGATATAAGGTGTATAGTCGCACGGGTAGACAACCTTTACCTCCCTCAGTATGTGAGAGGATTCCATGAGCACGTCCGCCACAGACCACCAGTCACTCATTCAGGACGACGAGGAGTTCCGCGAGCGCCTCCGCGAACTCCCGCCGAGCGCGAAGCTCGTCGCGAAAGTCCTCGAAATCGAAGCCCCGCTCTCGCAGGGCCAGCTCGCCGAAGAGTCCCTGCTGCCCGACCGCACCGTCCGGTACGCCCTCAACCGTCTCGACGACGCCGGCCTCGTCGGCTCCCGGTACAGCTTCCAGGACGCCCGCAAGCAGGTGTACTTCCTCGACGACTAAACCGGCGGCTTTTCCTCGCGGCACCCCTCTCTCGACTCGTGCTAGCGCGCTACGCCGTTCCAGTGGAGATGCCGGTGCCCGGCGGCGCGACGAACGCCTACGTCCTCGGCGACGACGAACGCCTGCTCGTCGACCCCGCCGCGCGCACGCCCGAGCTGGACGACGCTGTCGAGTCAATCGACCACGTCGCCGTCACGCACGCCCACCCCGACCACGTCGACGCAGTCGCCGACTACGCCGCGGCCGCCGGCGCGACGGTCTGGGCGCACGCGTCGTTTGCGGAGCGCTTCGCGGACGCGACCGGCGTCGAACCCGACTGTCTGTTCCGCCCGGGCGACACGCTCGCCGACACCGGCGTCTCCGTGATGGCGACACCCGGTCACGCCCCCGACCACGTCGCGTTCGTCGCGGACGGCGAAGCAGTCAGCGGCGACCTCGTGTTCGCCGACGGCAGCGTCTTCGTCGGGACGCCGGACGGCGACGTCCGCACCTACCTCGCGTCCCTGCGCCGCCTGCTCGCCCGGGACTTCGACCGCATCTACCCCGGCCACCACGGCCCCGTCGACGACCCCGCCGAGCGCATCACCGAGACGTACTTCCACCGCCGCGACCGCGAGCGCAGCGTCCGCGCCGCCGTCGAGTCCGGCGCGCAGACCGTCGACGAGATTCTCGACGCCGCCTACGAGAAAGACCTCGGGGACGCCCGCCGCCTCGCCGCGAAGGTCGTCCGCGGGCACCTCCGGAAGCTCGCCGTCGAGGGTCACGTCCAGTGGGACGGCGAGCGCGCTCGCCCGACCGTCGTCGTGCAGTAGCCGGCGAAGCAGCCGAGTGAGTAGCAGAGTGAAACAACCGGTAGCGGGTGGACTGAGAGGGGCCGACCGGTCGGCGAGCGAGAACCCGCAAGCACGCGAGCGGAGCGCGCGCAGCGCGGTTCGCAGCCGCCGAGCGGGAGGGGGCTCTCGAAGTGTCGTAAACGGAGCAAAGCGCAGCGAGAGGAGAAAACGACTCAGTACCTAGCCCGCGAGTCTTTTCAGCGTTCACTGCCAATCCGCGGGCATGGAGGAACTCGAAGTCGAACTGGAGCGCGCTCGCGAGCTGGACGTCGCGGAGCTCGCGGACGCCATCGAGACCATCGGCTTCGAGTGCACGCGCTGCGGGGCGTGCTGCAAGAGCGAGGAAGACGACCCGCACACGGCGACCGTCTTCCCCGACGAGACTCGGACGTTAGAGGACAAAACGGAGCGGGACTGGCGCGACGTCGCGCGCCCGATGCCGTACGGGCTCGACGAGGACGGGAGCGGGGAGACCTTCGAGTGGGCGCTGCAGACGGACGCGTGCGGGGACTGTACGTTCTACGAGGAGGACGACGACGGGACGGGGGCGTGTACGGTCCACGACAGCCGCCCCCTCATCTGCGAGACGTACCCGTTCAGCGTCGCGCTCGGCGGCACGAGCCAGCCGATGGGCGAAGCGGTGGACGAGTCGGGGATGGTGCGCGCCCACGAGTGCGAGGGGCTCGGCCGCGACATCTCCCGCGAGGACGCCGAATCGCTCGCCGCGGCGCTCAAGGAGCGCGCGGTGCGGGAACTGGAGGAAGCCATCGGCGTCCGCGACAACTACGAGCCGGCGGACCCCGCACCGGGCGAGACGGTCGTCCACGACTCCGAGGGCGCGAAGCGCCCGGACGGCGCGGACTACGACACCGAGACGTGACAGCAGCAGGCGTTCTCACGTCTCGGGAAGGGCGACGCGGGCATTTCCCGGCGGGCACCGTACGAGCACACATGACGTTCGTCGTTCCCTTCGACGGGTCGGCGCTCGCGGAGGCCGCACTCGTGCGCGCGAGCCAGTTCAGCGCGGTCCTCGAGGAGCGCGTACTCGCGGTCGTCGTCGTCCCGGATGGGAACGAGCGGTACGCGCGCGAGCGCGGCTGGGCGGAGCCGGACGAGGCCTTCGACATGAGCGAGGTCGTGGGGTCGCTCCACGAGCAGGTGACCGACCTCGCGCCGAACGTCGACTTCCGGCACGAGACTGTCGACAAGCGCGCGCCGACGGGCGCCGTCACGAACAGACTGAAGCGGGTGGCCCGGGAGGTCGACGCCTCGATGGTGTTCGTCGGCAGCGAGAACGCCGGCCGCATGGTCACCGGGCTGGGGAGCGTCGGCAGTTCCGTGGCGGCCGCCGACGCCTACGACGTGGTCATCGTGCGGAACCGGGCGCCCGCGAACGTCGCGGAGCTCCGGAATGCGACCGACCACGACGCCGGCCGCGGGAAGCCGGACTTCTACTGACGCGAGCCGGCTCCCGTCGAGCGTGCGGCACACCGTGACAACGATTAAGTCACGGGGCCGACACGCACGAATGGAGGTCCGCAATGGAAATCTCTGACCAACTCCTCTGTCTGTTCAGTGCTGAAGTGACTGTCAAGGACGACGAGTACGTCGTCGAAATCCCGCGGAGCGAGGTGGAAGCCGGCTCTATCGACCCCGGCGACGTCTATCGCGTCGCGCTCATCTCGCAGACCGAGACCGATTCCGGCTCGGACTCGGAGGCGGCGAGCGAGACGACCGACTCGGAGCCCCAGCCCCCGGTCGAGGAGGGCGAGATCCGGTACGTCGAGATCGAGGACATCGGCAAGCAGGGCGACGGCATCGCGCGCGTCGAGCGCGGCTACGTCATCATCGTTCCGGACGCCGAGATCGGCGAGCGCGTGAAGATCGAAGTGACGGAAGTGAAGTCGAACTTCGCGGTCGGCGAGATCATCGACGAGGAGTACTGAGCGTCTACTGCGTGAACTTCGCGAGGTCGGCGTCCTCGACGCTCGGCAGGGCGTCGTGAGGCCGGTCGACGAGCAGATCGCCGGCGGTGCGCTTGCCGATGCCGGGGATCGCGGTGAGCTCGTCCATCGATGCCTCGTTGACGTCTAGCGGGTGGGGAACCCCGGTCACCGACCGGTAGCCGTGGTCGGTGACGGCGACGTCGATCGTCCGCCCGAGTTCGCGTTCGCCGGGAATCCCGACGAGCAGCGAGTACGTGCCGAGCTGGCGGCCGAACGTCTTCCCGTCCTGGTGGTACTCCAGGTGGACGTCCTCCAGAACGGTGCCGGGCGGCACCACGCGGTTCAGCATCGCGTTGTCGATCTCCTCCCGGACTTCCTGCTTGTAGCGCTTGAACTGCTGCTTGTGGTCGTTCGCGAGGTCCGCACCCGTCTCCGCCATCTCGGTGCCCTCGAACGCCATCACCTGCCGGATGTTGATGCGGCGGAGCATCAGGCCCTCGTCGAGGACGCTCCGGAGGAAGCGCTTGTTGTGCGCGAACGTCTCCTCGCGCTCGCCCGTCAGGCCGTGCACGAGGTTGATACCGGGGAGGAGCTTCGGCAGCCGATTAGTGGCCTCGTCGCCGTACGTGGGCGCGTCCTCGGGCGATTCACCGGGGCGCCAGCCGCCGACTTCGTTGACGACGCGGACCGCCTCCAGGCACTCCTCGGCGGTGACGAGGAGGTTGTTCTCCTCCTGGACGACGGGGTCCGCAGACTCCAGGCCGAACGCGGCGGTGTCGCCGGCGGTGTTGTGTTCGGCGATGATGCGGATGGCCTCCCGGGACTTCTCGGGGTAGTCCACGATGGTCACCGGGTTCATGTTGTCGAGGTGCAGCGTCTCCAGGTCGGGCGCGACCTCCCGGATGCCGCCGTACAGCCGCCGGATTGCGTCCGGATTCGGCGCCTCGCCGTCCCCGCCGAACGCGAGGATGTCGGCCTGTCGGCCGAGCCGGAAGTGGCGCGCGCCGTGGTCGTAGAGGTTGCCGACCTCCCGCACCACGCTCTCCGCGCTCCGGAACCCGGGGTCGCCGTACATCGGCTCCGTGCAGAACGAGCAGCGGTACGCGCAGCCCCGCGAGGTCTCCATCTCGCAGATGAGGTACTCGGGGTAGTTCGGGTGCTGCTCGACGACGAACGCGCCCTTCGCGCCCCACCGGTCGATCTCCTCGTTGTCGCGGTAGCGGTCCTCGAAGCCCTCCAGCCGGTTGTCCACGAGGTCGTAGACGGCGGCCTCGACGTCCGCCATCGCGAGGAAGTCGAAGTCGAGGTCCTGGCGCTCCATCTCCTGGGCGCCCGCGTTCTCCTCGCCGACGCCGAAGCGCACCGGCCCGCCCATGACGCTCGTGCCGTCCGCGAGCCACGCGAGCTCCCGGACCTCGTCGGGCTCGGCGGGCGTCCCGCCGACGTACTTCCCGGGGACGGTCATGCCGCCGACGTACACGAAGAGGTCCGCGTCCGCGACGTCGTTGAACTTCGACTTGTCGTCGCGGAGTTCGTCGATGGTGTGGTACGTGATCTGCGCCTCGGGGACGCCGGCGTCGACGAGCGCGCCGGCCGCGTACCGCGGATACGTGGAGATGTACGGCGGCACGCCGAAGTGCGCCGGCTCGTCGACGTAGCCGTCGACGAGGGTCACGTCCAGCTCCGCGGGGTCAATCATACCCCGGCGTTGGGGTTCGACGCGTAAGAACGTGACTACACGCCCTCGCTCGCGTGCTCCGAGGCCGCCCGGTGCTGGTAGAGCAGACAGCCCGCGAGCACGAGCCACGTGCCGACCGTCGGCGGGAGCACGAACGAGAACACCGGGCGGACGGCGTCGAGGACGAGCTCGCTGCCCGCGGGCAGGAGGTTCGCGACGGTGACGGCGCTCGGCCACGTGAGCGAGACGAGCAGCAGCGGCGAGCCCAGGAGGACGAGCCGCCGCGGCGTCCCGGACTCCAGCACGTACAGCAGCGGGAGCAGCGGGAACAGCACGAGGACGACGTAGAACGGCTCCAGCGGGAACATCGCGAGCGTGGCGAGCAGGGTTCCCTGGAGCGCGACGAGGCGGCTACGGAGGTCGGCGACGACGCGGTTCACGCCGACGAACACGGGCGTGAGGACGGCGGCGCTGACGGGAAGCAGCCAGCCGGTCGGGAGGCCGGGCGCGAGCACGGCCAGCTGGCGGCGAATCGTGACGTACGGCGCGGTCGGGTCCGGGCCGTCGGCGAACGACGCGACGCCGGCCTCGCCGGCGAGCGTTTCGGTGGCGTACGCGACGGAGGTGTCGACGCCGAAGACGAGGACGCCGAGAACGATGCCGGCGACGCCGGTCGCGGTGGCGGCGGCGATGGCGCGCCACGCGCGCCGGCGGAGCAGCCAGACGCCGACGAGCGCGGGGAACAGCTTCACGAGCGCGACGAGGCCGAACGCCGCGCCCGCGGCCGCCTCGCGGTCGCGTTCGAGGAGGACGGCGCCGCCCGCGAGGCCGAGCGCGAGCAGCACGTTCACCTGCCCCATCACGAGGTTGATGCCCATCGGACCGACGAGGAAGACGGCGGCCGCGAGGAGCGCGCGGTCGAGCGCAGCGAGTTCGACGCCCGCGCGCTCGACGGTGCGGACGACGATGGCCGCGAGGCCCGCGAGAGCGACGAGGTTCAGCAGCATCTGGGCGGCGTACGCGAGCGTCGGGTCGCCGAGTGCGGCGTACGGGTAGAACGCGAGCACGAGCGCCGGCGGGTAGACGAAGCTCGCGGTGCCGACGGGCGTGACGGCGTAGAAGTCGGCGCCCCGAACGGCGGCGCGCGCGGCGAAGTAGTAGACGTCCGTCGCGAGCCCGACCTGCTCGGGGCTGCGCAGCGGAAACAGGACGGTGTTCGCGACGCCCGCGAGCACGCTGACGGCGAGCACGAGGCGTGGCGCGCGGACCGAAGCCATGCCGCATCCACCGCCGGCCCGGTACTTTCCTCTTTGGGAGCGCGCCGGCAGCCGTTCTCACCGCGGCCCGCCCCTTTTTGCCCGCGCCGCCCCAACTGGCGGGTATGCCCGCAACTGAGGAGCTCAAGTGCACGAGCGACGACTGCGAGCTCGACATGTTCGAGAACCACTACACGTACGACGTCAGCGAAGACCTCGGCGTCGAGGACCTCCAGTGTCCGCTGTGTGGTGGCACTGACTGCCTGGAGCGGATCGAGCTATGACGGTTCGCGACCTCGCGGAGGGCGTCGGCGAGGCCGTCTTCAAGCGCGTGGGGCGCGCGGCGGCGCGCGCCCAGGAGGACACGCCGCTTCCCGTCGACGTCCTGGAGAGCGACGACGAGTACCTCGCCGTGTTCGACGCGCCGGGCGCGAACGCCAGCGACGTCCAGGTGAACTACGCGGACGGCGCCGTGGAGGTCCGCGTCGACCGCTTCCGGGCGTTCCGCGAGGGCTTCGACATGCGGTTCCCGGGCCGCGGCCTCCAGCTGGACGGCCGCGCCGAACTCCCGAACGACGCGCTCGTCGAACCCGAGGACGCCCGTGCGGAGCTGCGTGACGGCGCGCTGTACGTGTACCTCCCGAAGACCGCGGGCACCCAGGTCGAAGTGACCGAGCCGGACGACGAGTAGCCTACTCGACGGTCATTCCCTCGACGATCTCGAACTCCTCGTCGCCGTCGAAGCGCGTCGGCTCGAACTCGGTGACGCCGCCCCCGCCGACTATCTCCTCCGCGATTACTTCGCCAGTGGCCGGCGCGCGCATGAAGCCGTGGCCCTGCCAGCCGGCGGCGACGTAGAGCCCGTCAGCGAGTTCGCCGAGCAGCGGGTCGTGGTCCGGCGTGGCCGTGCAGAGTCCCGCCCACGCGCGGTGGACGTCGGGCTCGTAGCCGGGCACGCGGTCTGCGAGCCGGTCTTCCATCGCGTCCACGAACCAGTCGTCGCCGTCGCGGTCGTAGGCGTCGGGGTCGGCTTCGACTTCCTCGGTGCCGTCGCCGGCGAGCAGGCCCTCGGGGTGCGGGCGCGCGTAGTACCCCTCGGTGGCGTCGTAGAACGTCGGTAGCTCGCCGGCCGCGTTCGCGGTGAGCGCCTGCACCCGGTACGGCTTCAGCGGCACCCGGATCCCGGCGTCGGCGAGCACGCGGGCGGTGTGCGCGCCGGCGGCGACGAGGACGGTGTCGTAGGCGTCGCCGTTCACGCGCGGCGGGTCGAGGGCGACACTCGCGGCGGTGTGCTCGCGGAGGTCGACGCCCGCCTCGACCGCCAATTCGGCGACCGCGTCGGCGTACGCGGCGGTGTCCGCGACGCCGGCGTTGCGCGCGATGGCGGCCTCGACGACGTCCTCGGTACGGAGCGCCGGGAAGCGCTCGCCGAGGTCGGCAGGGTCGACGCGCTCGACGCGGCGGTCGTGCCGTTGCATTCCCTCGACCTGCTCGCGGATGGCGTCGGCCTTCCGACCGGGTTCGGTGACGAACCAGAGGTACGGCGTCTCCTCGAAGGTGAACTCGCCCGCCCCGGAGAGCGCGCGGAAGCGCTCGATGGCGCGGGCGGCGATTCGCGCGTCCACGTCCTCGGCGTACGCGTCGTAGAGGACGCCGGCGGCCCGTCCCGTGCTCTCGGCGGCGACCTCGCCGCGCTCGTAGACGGTGACTGAGGCGCCGCGCGCCGCGAGGTCGTGGGCGGCCGTCAGTCCGACCGCGCCCGCACCGACGACCGCCACGGAGCGGCCGGCGCCGCGGTCGTCGCCCGCTGCGTCGCTGAACTCGTCCATGCAGGCGGATGGGCGGCGACCGCCATAACAGTCGTGGACCGCGAGAGCCGCGCCTTCCGGCAGTTTCACTTTCACCGCGCACGGGTGGCCTTCAAGCGGGTAGCGCCGAAGATGCAGATATGGCACTGCAGCACCGACGCCGCTCGCAGCCGAACCCCGACAGCGCGGAGCGCCGCATCGAAGTCTCCGAGATGACCGCCGCGGGCGTCGCCGCCTACGCGGACACTCACGACGAGGACGCGTTCCTCGAGCGCCGCGGCGGGAAGACGTACCTCGTCACCTCCGACTAGTCGTCGGGGTCCATCTCGACGACGTCGGGCTCCCGGTCGGGCGGCGTCCACCCGACCGCGAGGTCGAGGAACTGCACGAGGATGCGGCCGGTCGCCCCCCAGACGGTGTACCCGTCCACGTGGAAGAAGTGGACGGTCGACTCGCCGTACGAGGGGTGGATGCGCTTCTCGACCTCGTAGTTGTCGTCGTTCGTGAGCCCCGCCAGCGGCAGCACCACGACCTCGTCGACCTCGCGCTCGTCGGGGACGTACTCGCGCTCGGGGACGCGCCCGACGAACGGCGTCACCGAGTACCCGGAGACGGTGCGGATGTCGTCGAGCTGGCCGACGTACGAGATCTCGTCGCGCAGCAGACTGATCTCCTCGTAGGCCTCGCGAGCGGCGGTCTCCCGGAGGTCGTCGTCGCTGGGCTCGCGGCCGCCCCCCGGGAAGCTCATCTGGCCGGGGTGCTCGCCGAGGTGGTCGGCGCGCTTCGTGAACACCAGCGCCGGGTCGTCGCCGCGCTCGACGACGGGGACGAGCACCGCGGCGTCGCGGTCCTCGTCGGTGACTCGTTCGGGCTGGTGGGCGGCGACCCGCGAGAGGTCCATACTGGGGGCGAGCACCGCGACGACCTTAACTCACGCGCAGTTTCAGTCCGCGGTCAGCTCCTCGCGGACGTCCGCGAGGTCGACGGGCGCCCACGCCTCCGCGTCGTAGGTCACGTCCACGAGCGAGCGCGCGCGATCGCCGTCGGCGTCCGCGGCGTCCGATTCGAGGCGCGCGCGGACCGCGTCTGCGAGCGTCTCCCGGTCGACTTCACGGCGTTCGACGTCCAGAATGTGCGGGAGGTCGGCCGCGTTCTCGGGGAGGTCGGGGAACGCGGCCGGCCCCGGTACGAGTACGCTGTCGCCGTTCTCGCGGTCGACGCTCACGAGGTAGTACTCGCGCAGCGCGTCCATCACGTCGTCGTCGGCCTCGTCGGCGTCGAAGTCGTCGCCGCGCTTGAACGCCAGCTCTTCGAGCGCGTCGTGGAGTTCCCGTCGGGTGAGCGCGCCGAAGAGGTCCACGACGCCTGCGAGTTCGTCGCCGTTCACGGCTCCCCGTCGGACGCGGAGGCGCTTGAACCTCCCGCCCTCGCGGCGGCCTCCTCGGCGTCCGCGGCCGCCGCCACAGCCACGTCGTCGGCGTCGAGGCTCGTGTCGGTCCACGCCGGCAGCCGCGTGTCCTCGCCGGGGTCGCCGATGGCGTCGGCGTACGTGCGAGTCTGCTCGCGCTCGCTCTCGGCGTCGTAGTCGAGGCCGTTGAACGCGGCGTCGGCGCCGTACGCGCGCACGAACCGGTCGGCCGCAGCGAGATAGCGCTCCGTCAGCGCGTCGTAGTCCACGTCGACGCCCGCGTCCTCGACCGCCCGCAGGAGCGCCGCGCCGACGCCCTCGCTCATCTCCGAGAGGCCAGTGGGGCCAGAGACCGCGCGGTGGTCGTGTTCGTAGCGCCCCAGGTCGACCTGTGCGGCGTCGTCCGCGCCCGCGAGCCGGAACGCCTCGCCGAGTGTGCCGACTTCTAGCCCCCAGCGCCGCTGCACGCGCAGGCCCCGCGCGAGGTCGCTCGTCATCGCGCACTCGCCGGCGAGCGCGTACCGGAACGCCCCGAGGAAGTCGACGACGGGGTGGTCGTGTTCGGCCGCGAGCGCGTCGACGAGCGGCTCGTAGAACAGCCGGAACAGCCGGCCGTACAGCCGGTCGCTCTCGACGCGCGCGTAGTAGCCCTTCGAGAACTCGAAGTCCTGCGAGAGCGGGAACAGGAGCTTCCGTACGTCCCGGTCCTCGTACGTGGTCGTGTCGGCGTCGTGGACGACGACGTAGTCGTTGCGCGCCGCGACGCCGAGCGCCAGCCAGACGTCCCGTCCCTTCCCGCGGTCGCCCGTCAGGCCGGCGTCGTCGAGCAGCGCCTCGACGCGCGGGCCGTCGCACCAGAGCACGGTCAGCGGCACGTCGAAGTCGGCGAGCCAGTCGCGGAACTCGGGGACGCGCTCGGCGGGCGCGCGCAGCGGCACCACGACCTCCGCGGGGTCGACGCGCTCCAGCTCCGAGAACACGCGCTCGGGGGCGAGGGCGGCGTACTCGCGGTCGGTCATCGGCACCACGACGGCCGCCCGCCCCGTCGGCGCATCGGGGTCGGCGCCGCCGTAGTCGTGGAGCGTCGCCACGCGCTCCTGCGTGTAGTCCATACCCCCGCTCGGGCCGCCGCCGGGAACTAACTTGCGCCAGCGGGCAGCCGGCCCGCGCGGTAGAGCACGACCAGCGCGGCGACGAGCACGGCGAGCCCGGCGCCCGCCACCCGGAAGACGGTGTCGTAGGGGATTCCGGCGCCGACGAGCGTCCCGATGACGACGCTCCCCATCGCCTGCACGACCATCATCACGGCGCTGTAGCCGGCGTACGCGCTCGCGCGGTCGCTGTCCGGGAGGCTGTCGAGGAGGAACGTGTCGATCGCGGGGAAGAGGCTGTGGACGGCGTACCCGAGCACGACCGAGACGGCCGCGACCGCGACGAGGCCGTCGACGAACGTCAGCGCGAGCAGCGTCGCGACGAACCCGCCGAGCACGGCGAGCATCAGCGGCACGTGCCGGAAGCGGTCGGCGAGCCGGCCCGTGTACCAGAACGCGGGCACGCCCGCCGCGAACACCACCGTGAGCAGCGTCTCCGCGGTGGCGGGCGCGATCTGCTTGGTCTCGGTGAGGTACTTGATGTAGAAGTTGAAGAAGCCGTTCCAGACGAGGCCGGCGACGCCGACCACGACGACGCCCAACAGTACGACGCGGTACTGGCGGCGAATCGCGCCGAGGAGGTTGCGGTCCGACGACCCCGCCGACGGCAGGTCGGTGCGGCCTGCGAGCACGTAGATGACGCCCGTGACGACCACGGCGGCCGCGGACAGCAGGTAGAACGGCGCGCGCCACGAGAACGCTTCGAGGAGGACGCGGCCGACGAGCACGGGCGCGACCGCCGCCGCGAGCTGCGAGGCGGTGCCGTGGACGCCGACGACGCGGCCGACGCGCTCGGGGAACAGCTCGCTAATCAGGGGGTTCGCGGCGACGAAGTACGCGCCGGAGGCGAGCCCCACGAGGAACGCGCCGAGCATCACGAACTCGATGGTCGGCGCGAACGTCATCCCCGCCGAAGACACCGCCAGCAGCGCGCCCGTACCGAGAACGACGTGGTGGCGGTCGACGCGCGTCAGCAGCCAGCCGGTCGGCAGCCGCGGGAGCGCGCTCCCGAGCCACGCCAGCGTCGCTACCAGCCCCACGGCGGCGTCCGAGGTGACGAAGTCCGCCTGCAGCGGCGCGACCAGCGGCGCGAACACGACGCGGCCGAAGTTCACGAGGAAGACGAGCGCGCACAGCGACCCGAACAGCCGGACTCGCCGCGCGTCGCTCGCAGACGTACTGGACACGCCGAGTTTTCACACCCCCGGAAGGTCAATCCTTGTGGTTCGCGGGCGTTAGTCCCCGATTACTGAAGGTGCGGTGCGAGGTACCACTGTCCATGTCGTCCGTCCGAAAGGCGCTGCGAGCGGGGGAGGTCGAGAAGGGAACCTACGAGCGACTCATCTGCACGGACTGTAACGTCCCGCTCGGGAAGAGCGACCGGGAGGCCGTCGGCTGGCACCGCATCTGCCCGGAGTGCGGGCGGGAGTGGAAGCAGCTCCCGTAGCTACTCGAAGACGGCGTCGAAGGCGTCCGCGCCCAGCGGCTCGAACGTCCCGGCAGCGACGTTCTCGCGGACGTGCTCGGGGCTGGTCGTGCCCGCGAGCGCGGTCGTCACGCCGGGCGCGCTGCGCGCGAAGTTCAGGCCGCGCTGGGCGGGCGTGTCGCCGTCGAGCTTCTCGTCGACTTCGTCGGGAATCCCGTCGAGCACCTGTCCCTGTGCGAGGCTCGCCGAGGTGAACACGTTCAGTCCGGCCTCGTGGGCGTACCAGAGCACGCTCTGGTCGCCCTCCGGCCCCTCCTGGGACTTCACGGTGAACGCGTCGGCCATGAAGACGTTGAACGGCACCTGAATCGCGCGCAGGTGCGTCGCCGTGTTCCCGACGGTCTTGGCGGCCGCCCGCGCCCGCGAGATGATCTCCCCGAGGTCGAGGAAGTGGTCGTGCGAGCGCGGCACCCGGAACGCCTCCCACGTCGCCACGCCGTAGTGCTCGATGTCGCCGGCCGCCACGCGCTCCTCCAGCCGCTCGAAGGTCGCCTCCAGCTGGTCGTAGACCTCGCCGGCCGGCCGCTCGTCGAGCTGCGTCTCCGGGTTGTGGACGTAGTAGAGGTCGATCGTGTCCACGCCGAGGTTCCGCAGCGAACGGTCGAGCTGGTCCTCCACGAAGCCTGGCGCGATGGCGTGGCTGCCGTGCGCGAGGTCGTCGGCGTCGAGGATGCCGCTGTCGACGTACTCCTCGGCGACGAACTCGCCGGGGCTCTCCGGCCGGGACTCGTCGAACGGAACGAACCCGCCCTTCGTCGCGAGGAAGACTTCCTCGCGGTCCACGTCCGCGTCGGCGAGCGCGCGCCCGACGACGCGCTCGCTGCGCTGGTGGCGGTAGTTGATGGCGGTGTCCACGACGTTGCAGCCGCCCTCGACGGCCGCCCGCACCGTCTCGTAGTACGCGTCGTCGACGTCGTCTGTCGGCTCGCCGAGGTACGTCCCGAGGCCGACGCTGGAGACCGCGCGGTCGCGCACGCTCCGGAAGTACGTCCGCGCCTTGTCCTCGCCGAAGCGCTCCTTGTACTGGAACGTCCCGTCAGCAGTAGCCATAGCGAGTGGTTGGCCGCGCCGTCACTTGTACTCCCCGCGACGGAACGCGTCGACGGCGTCCCGGTAGCCCTCGCGGAACGTCGGGTACGCGAACTCGTAGCCGAGTTCGCGCAGTCGATCGTTCGAGCAGCGCTTGCTCGTGCGGAGCCGGCGCTCGGCTGGCTCGGAGAGGTCGCCCTCGTCGAGGCGCTCCTCGACCGTCTGCTTCTCGGGACGGTCGACGTCCGCTTCGTCGGCGAGCCAGTCCGCGAACTCCCACTTCGACACCGGCTCGTCGTCGACCGCCAGCAGCACCTCGGCGTCGGCGGCCGCCTCGTCGGTGAGCGCGAACCGCGCGACGCCCGCGGCGTCCGCCCGGTGGACCATGTTCAGGTAGCCCTCCGTGACGGGGCCGTCGAGGTAGCGACGCAGCCGGTAGCGGTCGGGGCCGTACAGCCCCGCGAAGCGCACGACGGCCGGGTCCATCCCGAACTCGGGCGCGCGCTCTCGCGTGACTCGCTCGGCCGCCACGAGTACCTCGGTCTTCTCCGTCGTCGGGTCCAGCGGCGTCTCCTCGTCGACCCATTCGCCGCCGTGGTCGCCGTAGACGCCCGTACTCGACGTGTAGACGAACTGCTCCGGTGAGTTCTCGCGTTCGCCGAAGTGCTCGATTGCCGTCCGCAGCCCCTCGACGTACACCTCGCGGGCGGCGTCCGCGCCGCGGCCGCCCGAGCTCGCCGCGAACACCGCGGCGTCCACGTCCGGCACGGCCGCCAGCGACTCGGCGTCCGTCACGTCAGCCTGTACGGCGTCGAAGCCCGCGTCCCGAATCGCCGCGAGGCCGTCCTCCGAGCGCCGGACGCCCACGGGGTCGTGGCCGCGCTCGGCGAGCTGGCGGCCGAGCTCCAGCCCGACGTACCCGCAGCCCAGGATCGCGACGTCCATCAGTACGGGTTCTCGGCCGCGATGTGCCGGTAGATACGGGCGTACTCCTCCAGAGTCATCGCCTGGCGCCCCTCGATCTTCTGCTGAATCTCCTTCGGGTCGTAGTCGTCGTCGAGCCCGCTGGCGAGCGCCTCCACGTCCATCACCGCGGAGCTCATCTGGAGCATCAGGTTGTCCCGGACCTCCAGCAGCAGGCCCTCGGCGTCCGGCCAGTCGTCGCTGACCGCGAAGATTCCCGCCGCCTCTTCGAGCGTGATCTCGACGGGGTCACCGCCCGCGAGCGCCGTCAGCTTCGCCTCGTCGACGCCCGAGGCCGCCGCGACGCTGTCGACGCCCTCGGCCTCGACGACGCGACCGAGCGCCGCCTCGTACTCCGCGCGCACCTGCCCGGGTGTCTGGTCTCCGGGGTCCTGGATTTCGTCGGCTAGCACGCTCGCCCGTACGCCCCGAGCGTTCAAGGAGGCTACGCTTGCCGCGGCTCACCACCCCGCGGACTGCTCGTCGGCATTCCCGTCGACGTCGCCGACGCCGCGCGGTCCCGCCGGCACGACCACGCCGACAGTCGCCTCGACCTCGAACGATACGCGCTCGTTGCGCCCGACGCGCTCCGCGTCCCCGTCGCCGTCCACGTCGAACGCGACAGTCGCGTCCTCCCGGACGTACGCCGTCCCGCCTCCAGGGCCGACCGGCGACCCGCCCTCAGCGTGCACGGTGAACTCGGCGTACGACCCGCGCGCCGAGACCGACCACGCGTTCGCCGTCGCGTACCAGAACCCGGGCACGGGCGCCAGTGGCAGGCCCGCTGGCACCGCGCCGACGTCCGCCGCGCCGAGGCGCTTCGCGGCTTTCTCGGCGGCTATCGACCCCGCCTCGGAGAGCGCGTTCGCCGCGACGGCGCTCCCGACGCGGCGCGTCACGTCCGCCGCGTCCCGCACGACGCCGGCGTCCACCCGCACCCGCTCGCTGTCCGCGACGTCTGCGGACGCCGCGCGGAGCCGCGTCGCCAGTCGGTCGCGTTCTCGTGGCGACGCGTCGGCGATGCGGGCAGCCACGTCGGCGACCGCTGCCGCCGCCGACCCGTTGCCGACGGCCGACCCCCGTCCGTGTGTCGTCTCCCACCGCTCGAACGCGAGCCGGGTCGCTGCACGCCGCTCACGTTCCGTGAACGCGAGCGGCGACGACGCGAGCACGCCGCGGTACGCGGTGCCGGCTGCCGATACACCCGCGGCGACGTCCGACTGCAGGCTCCGGCGTTCGCGGCGCAGGGTCCGATTCGGTGCGGCGTCCAGCGTACCGTTGGCCGCCGCGAGCGCCTGCGCCGCGGTGCCGAGGCGGACCGACTCCGGCGGCTCGGGCATCGCCGCGTCCACGACGGCTTCGGCGGCGTCGCCGTGCGGCACTGTGAACCAGTTCACGTTCCGCGCCACGAGCGGGTAGTACGACTCCTCGACCTCGCCCGCGGCCTGTGGCGTGACTTCCGCGAGTGTGAGGTACGCCGGCGCGCCTTCGACACGCGCGACCGGGCCGGCGTCCCGCTCGCTGCCGTGGTCCGTTGGCGGCGGTTCGAGCCCGCGGTCGCCGAGCGCCTCGCCGACCGAGGAGAGCGCACCGTCCGCGCGCCGTTCCCCGAGCCGTGAAGAGACGCGCGCGAGGTAGGCGGCCCGAACCGCGGCGACCGCGCGGTCGGTCGCCGAGTCGTATCGCTGGCGACCGTCGTGGAGCGCAGTCACGCGGCCGCGGAGCGTGTCGACGGGGACGCGTCCACCAGCCAATCCGCGCGTGGAGACGTCCGCCGAGACGTTTCGCGCCTCCTCCCGGAGCGCCGCAGCCGCCCGGTACGCGCGCTTTCGGACCGTTTCGGGAAGCTCCGGGTGGACGACCGCCTCTCGCGCGAGGGGGCCTCCACTCACTGCGTTCCGTGCGAGTTCGTCGACGCCGCCCGCGTCCCGGACGAGCGACTGCGTGGCGCGCGAGGCGATGTGGTCGCGGACCGCCGGCGTGACGCGGCTCGCGTCCGCGTCGAGCACACGTCTGGCGGGCTCGGGCAAGCCCTCGGCCTGCGGCCGGAGCTCGTACCCGACGCCGACGGAGACACGGTAGGTGGTCTCGGTCGTCTCGACGACGCTGCGGCTCCGGTTACCCTCGGTGTATCGGCGCGTCTCGCGTTCCGTGACGACTACGCGCCGCCCGTACGTCTCGACGGCGCGCTGTCCGTCGACGAGCACGTCCGCGGGTTCGACGGCTGCCCCGACATCGACGTCGCGGTCTCCGGTCGTCTCCGCGAGCGTCCAGTTCTCCGGCGCGTGGCCCGACTCGGACGTCGTTCTGTTGAGGACGGCCGCGTCGACGTCGCGGCGCGCGACAGACGCGTACGCGGCCCGCAGTGTGGCGTCCAGGGAGGCGCCGTCGCTGCCGTCCGCGAAGTCGACGAACGCGCGGTCCGCGGTGGCGTTGACGCCGACCGGCACGGTCTGGGCGGGCAGGTCGACCGCGTCCATGGCCGCCGACTTCCCGACCTTCACCGTCTCGGACGCGCCCGGCGTCTGCAGGACCGCGTTCGCGCGCTTCTCCGCGTCCTTCGCCGCGACCGAGAGCACGTCTTCGAGCCCGACGCGAGCGAGCGCTCGGCCGTACGCCGTCCGGCCTTCGCCGTCCTCGCGGCCGAACGCCGTCCGCTGGACGTCCAGCAGCGCACGGTTCGCCATCACCTCGACGTGGCGGTTCGCGAGCACGTTCGAAATCGGGACGCCCGCGTACTGCAGCGGGCCGCGCAGCCAGACGACGCGGTGGAGGTAGTCGGTGAGCCGGCGGTCCAGGCCCGGGCCGGCGAACGCGCCGCGGTCGAGCAGCCGCTCGAATCGCTGGACGCGGTCGTGGAGCGCGAGCGCGGGGCTGTGGACAGTCACCGAGACGTTCCGCGTCGACTGCGAGACGGTTCGGCCGTCGCGCTCGACCGCGATTCGGACGGCGGAGAGCGTGACCCGCATCGCGTCCTCGCCGACTCGCTCGAGCGAGACGGCGTCGACTGCGCGCTCGGCGTCCGCCGCCGTCTCGACGCGCGGGAGAGACGCCCTCGCCGACACCGAGCCGACGGCTGACCCGTCGCCGCGGAGCGCGTGCTCCGTGCGAGCGTACACGCGGAGCGCGAGCGCGTCACGGAACGGCGTCTCGGGGCCGATGGCGGTGCCGAACGTGGTGTTCGCGCGCACGACGACGGGGTTCCGGACTGCGTCGTCGGCCGCCGAGCGAGCGGCGCTGGCGAGTGCGGCGTCGGCGCTGGTCAGCGCGCGGTCGACCGCGCGTTCGCTACGCGTCTCGGCTGGCGCGGGGTCGTGGCCGGCGAGCGCTGCCGCAGCGGTCGCGCTCCCGACGAGCAGCACCACGCCGACGAGTGCGAACGGCACGCGAGCACGCTCGTCGTCGGCGAGTCTCACGGCGACCACGTCCGAACGGTGACCGTCGCGGACTCGTGCTCCACGGCGACCTCGTGGGAGACGCCGGAGACGGACGCGCTCGGCGGCGGCCGCTCACCGACGCGAACGCGACCCTCTCCCGTCGCCGCGACGACCTCGACGCGGCCGCCCGTAGCGACGAGCACGTCCTCGATTGCCGCTTCGACAGCTCGGACGAATCCCGGGGCCCCGTCCCGGCTGTCGGCGAGCGCGGCGTGCGCGAGCAGCGTTCCAGCGCGTCCCGAGACGGACCGCCGGCTGCCGTTCGCGGCCTGGTACTCCGCGGTCGCCGTGCTCGCGAGCACTGTCCGCGCAGTGGCGTCCGGGTCGGGTGGTCGCTGATCGCCGCCGGGTATCGCGACGAGCGCGACGGCGGCCGCGCTCACGAGCAGGATTGCCAGTGAGGCGTCGAGGACGGTGCTGACGGCGCGGCTCACGGCCACACCGCCACGGTGATTTTTCCGGGGCGGGTTCGGCCGTCCGCGACGCGTACCGGCACTCGCTGGCTCGCCGTCGCGGCGTCCGGCGGGGGCTGCTCGCCGGCAGTCCACTCTCGCCCGCTCGCGGTCACGGTCACCCGGGATTCGTAGCCTTCCGGGGCGACCGGGGCGTCGATCCGCTGCGGGTCGACGACGACCGCGCCCTCCGGCGTCGCCGCGTCGACCGCGTCCGAGAGCACGTCGTCGGCGGGCACGTCGCTGGTGGCGGCAGGTAAGACGTCCGCGCGCACCGTCGCGAACGCGCCGACCGCGAGACAGACGACGGCCACGGCGACGAGCGCGGGCAGCGGCTCGACCTGCGCCTCACGCGCCGACGAGCGTGACATCGACACCCCTCCAGGTGACGCGGCGGACGGTCAACTGCTGGCGGTCCCGGCGCCACTCGGCGTCTCGGTCCCGGGCGCTGCCGACTGCGCGTTCGAGCGCGCGTTCGCCGTCGAACACCTCGTCCGGTGGGACGCCGCGGAGGACGCGCCAGAGCGCAGTGTCCCGCTGGACGGGAACTACGGGGCCGTACGCGAACGACTGGCTCGTGGTTCGGCCGTCGTCGCGGACGGCGAGCTTGCGAGAGGTGACGCGAATCGCGTCGGCGTCGACGTCCTCGGTTTCGACGCTCGCGCGGTCCGCGCTCGCGACGGTGTCGACCGTGCTCGCGAGCGGCGCGGCGCGCGACGGAGCGGACGGCTTGGCGGCGAACGCGACGCCGAGCAGCGTCGTGCTGACCAGCGAGAGTGCGACGAGCACCGGCGGAACGTCGGCGAGCGTGTCGAACATGGGGCGGGTTGGCCGCGCCCTCCCGTTTAAAATTAGAGCACGCGGCCCGCGGCGAACGCGGTGACGGGGTAGACGGCCGCCGCGGCGGCGAGCGCGAGACCGGCGTGGTAGCCGACGAGCGCGCGGTCCAGCCCGCGGTCGAGGCCGACTGCGAGCGCGGGTAGGACGACCGCGAGCCACAGCACGTAGGCGCCGACGACGAGCGCGAGCGGGCCGGCTGGGAGCGCGCTCGCGCCGTCGAGCCCGCTCACGCGGCCGGCGAGCGCGACGGTGACGCCGGCGACGAGGGGCGCGTAGAGGAGCGCGGTGTGCCGGAGCGTCCGCGTCGTCGACGCGAACTCGCGCCGGACCTCGCGGTCGAGGTCGGCGAGGTCGTCGAAGCAGTCCGCGACGTCGACGAGCACGCGGCCGCCCGCAGGCCCGGCGTCGGCGGCGTGGACGACGAGCGAGACGGCGGCGCGGGCGCGCTGGCTGCGGGTTCGCGCGAGCGGCCCGTGCTCCCCGAGGAAGGCTCCCTCGACGCCGATGCGGAGGCGGCGCATCCGGCGTGCGGCCGCGTCGAAGACGTCGCCGGTGGCGCCGTCGAGCGTGTCGCCGGCGTCCGCGACCGCGGCCTCAACGGCGCGGCCGTGGCGGAGCTGGTGGCCGAGCACGGAGAGCGCGTCCGCGAGGCCGTCTTCGACGCTTCGGGCGTCCTCGCGGACTTCGCAGGCGGATCGGAACCAGTAGGCGAGCGCGCCGCCGACGGGCCAGCCGACGAGTAGCACCGGCAGCGACCACGACGGCAGCAACCGGGAGGCGACGAGGGCGGCAGCGACGCCGCAGACGGCCGCGAACCCGGCGTTTCGCGTCCGGTCGTCGAGCCCCGGGTGGTCGGCGGGGACGGCCGCGGGCGGGAACGCGACCGGGCGCCGCGCGAGAATCCAGCAGACGACGGCGAGCACCGCGACCGGCAGCACGACGACGTACGCGAGCGCGACGGCACCGAGCGCGAGCGGCATCCCGGCGCTCGCCGCCGCGGGGACGACGCCGACGAGCGCGAGCGGGAGCACGACGCCGAACGCGTAGACGCCCATCGTCGGGCCGTGGACGGCGTCGGCGTACTCGCTGGCGCGCTCCCGGGCGCCCTCGACGACGACGGCGAGCGTGCGGTCGAGGAGGCGTTCGCGGTCGCCGGCGGGCGCGTCGACGGCAGCGTCGGCGAGGGCAGCTGCGCGCCGCAGCGACGGCAGGTGTTCTGTCCACGTCGCGGCGAACGCGTCGAAGCCGGCGCCGGGTGTCCCACGGGCTTCGCGGGCGTGGGCGGCGAGACTGGCCGCGAGGCGGCCGTCGCCGTGGTCGGCGGCGAACCACGCCGCGCGTTCGAGCGTGGGGTCGAGCCGCAGCGAGAGGACGACCAGGCAGACGAGGTCTGGCGCAGCGCCGAGCGCGCGCGAGCGCTCCGCGACCGCTCGGACGTGCGGCCCGTACGCGAGGGCTGTAGCTGCCGCCACGCCGAGAAGGGCAACAGCGGTGCCGGCGTACGGATTCCAGCGCGCGGCCGCGAGTGCGAGCAGCGCCGAGACGGCGAGTGCGGCGGTCGCGCGGCGAGGGTTCGCGGGGTCAGTCATCGCTCGGAAGGCGGTCAGCGCGGGCGCGAATCGCGTCCCGGACGTCCGCGTACGTCTCGCCGGGCGCCGCGAGTTCGGCGACTACGTCGCTGTTCCCGCGCGCGATTCGGGCGGTCGGTTCGGCGCCCTCGCCCGCGTCCTCGTAGAGCGCCGCGGCGCCGTCCTCGGTCACTTCCTCGACGCGCGTGACGCGGCGGCCGTCGGCGGTGTCGGCGAGCGTGACGACGAGGTCGGTCGCGGCGAACGACGAGGGAGCGACGCCGAGGTCGGAGACGACGCGCTCGCGGACGCCCCCGGCGCCCTCGCCGTGTATCGTGCCGAGCACGGCGGCGTCGCTGGCGCCGACGCGCATCGCCTCGTAGAGCACGCGCGCCTCCTCGCCGCGGACCTCGCCGACCGCGATGGCGCCGTCGCCGAGCCGGAGCGCGGTGCGGAGCGCGTCCGCCATCGAGACGTCCGCGCCCGCGCCGTCGCTGTTCGCGTACAGCGCCTGGACGTCGCGGCCGTCGCCGCGGAGCGCGCGCACCGGGAGCTCGGGCGTGTCCTCGATCGTGACGAGCCGAGTCCCTCTGGCGATCCCCCACAGCGTCGCGCCGAGCAGCGTCGTCTTCCCGGCACCACGAGCGCCCGCGAACAGGACGGCCGCGCCGCGGCGCAGCGCCTCGACGAGGAGGCCCGCGAGGCCGGTGGAGAGCGTGCCGTTCGCGACGAGGTCGGGGAGCCGGAACGGGTCGGCGTCGTGCGCGCGGAACGCGAACCCGGTACCGTCGCTGACGGGGTCGGTGACGCCGGCGACCCGCACCCGGCCGGCGGTCCCGAGCCCGCCGATTGCGGCGTCGAGTGTCGGGTGCGCGCGGGAGAACGGCCGCCCGCTCTCCGCGCGCAGCCGGGAGGCGAGCCGGTCGGCGCCCGCGTCCGTGAACCGGACGTTCGTCCGGGCGTCCTCGCCGTCGACGGTGACGCGGAGCACGCCCTCGCTGACGGGAGCGCTCGCGTACGCGTCCGAGATCCGCGGGTCGGCGAAGACGTCTTCGAGGACGCCGAACCCGCGCGTGTGCTTGCGGAGCGCGTCCGCGAGTGGCTCGCGATGCTCGCTCGCGGCTTCCCGGACTGCACGGCCCGGTGCGTCCTCGCCGTCGGGAATCGAGCCGTTCGCGAGCAGGCGCCGTGCGTCGGCGAGGACGCGGCAGTCCGCGGGCGCGAACTCGTACTCGGGCGGCACGACGTGGTAGACCGGGAGGTCGCCGGGGACCGCGTACTCGCGGACGGTCGCGTTCGTTTCGAGCGTCCGCGTGTCCCGGAGCCGGCCGTCAGGCGGCGGCGTCGGGTCGATGCGGGCGTCCGCGAGCGCCGGGCCGACGTGCGGGCGGAGCGCGTCGTAGTCCGGCAGGTCGCCCGCCGCGGCCGCGAACCCGGTCTCGGCGGCGATTTCGGCGACCGGTCCCGCGCGTCCGCTGGCTTCCGCGCCCGCCGCGAGCGGGTCGGTGCGGGCGCGAGCTGCGAGTCGGTGGTCGCGGTCCGCGACTCTCGCGGCGAACCGGCCGGCTGCGGTGAACAGCGCGACGGCGCGAGGGCCGTACTCGCGCCGGAAACCGGACGCGTCGACGACGATTCGGTCCGCGTCGGCTCGGCGGCACGCGTCCGCGACGGTGGCGCGACACGCGGGCTGGTCGACGAGGTCGCCGCCGCCCGGACAGCCGCCCGCGTCCACGCGGAGCGCGCCGTCGCGAGTGACCTCACAGCCGCAGTCCGGGTCGTCCGCCGCGAAGCGGTCGAGGAGCGCACGCATGGGACGCGGTGGTCGCGTTCCTCCGGATAAACCCTCGCAGCGCGAGCACGACGGGGCCGTCCGCGCGCTCGACGTACGCCAGCGTCGTCGGCCCGTCGAGAGTCGCGTCGCCACACGTTTCGACGGCGACTGGAAGCGAGTGGCGGTGTTCTGGACCGTTCGGCAGTCGCGAGACGAGCCGCGGCGGGCTGTCGCGGACGCGGAGCGTCGCGTCGTCGGGGAGGTCGAGCCGAAGCGTCCGACGTGGAGCAGTCTCGACGCTCTCGTCGGGGTCGCTCCGGCGCTGGAGGTCCGCGGCCGCGTCCGCGACGCGCTCGGCGCTCGCACGGACGGCCGCGTCGTCGCGCGTCCGGGTCGCGTGGTCGACTGCCGGCTGGGCCGCCGCGAGGAGCGCGAGCGCGAACACGACCGCGAGCACTACCCGGACGGTCACAGCGACTCCCGGACGCGGTCGAGCAGCGATTCGTCGTCCGTAGTCCGGGATCGGAGATCGCTGTCTCCCGCTGTTCGGTCGTGGCGTTCGGGACTGTCGGAGTCCGCGTCGGCCGACCCGGCATTCCCGGTCGCGCGTTCGGGGACGTTCGCCGCCGGCCGGGACTGCTCGGCTTCGAGGCGGTCGACTGCCTCGCGGGCGGCGTCCGCGCGGCGCTGCACGCGCTCGTTGACGGCTTCGAGTTCGCCGACGTAGCCGTGCAGCGACTGGACGGTGGCGTCGAGGGCGTCCACGCGCTCGCCGAGGTCGTCCAGTTCGGCCTCCAGGGAGTCGAGGCGCTCGTGGACGGCCGCCGGCCCGGAGAGGTCGCTGACGGCGGTGTCGCTGTCGGTCACCGCGCGCTCTACCGCTCGCAGCCGTTCGGCGAGGTCGTCGTCGGACACGCCCCGAAGTGGCCGCGTCATCCGGCTTAAAACTGCGGCGCAACGTTCATGGCCGGTCCCCGAGATGCACGGTGTATGAAAGCCGCCCTCATCGGTGTCGGACAGGCCGGCGGGAAGGTCACCGAAGCTCTCCTCGAAGAAGACCGGCGTTCGGACTACGGCGCAGTCCGCGGCGCGCTCGCGGTCAACACGGCGAAGGCGGACCTCGAACCCCTGGACATCGACACGGTGCTCGTCGGCCAGGAACGCGTGAAAGGCCACGGCGTCGGCGCGGACAACGAGCTCGGCGCGGAAGTGATGCAGAGCGATCTCGGCGAGGTCGTCGGCGAACTCGACGGCGTCGTCGACGCGCAGACGGAGGCCATCTTCGTCGTCGCCGGGCTCGGCGGCGGCACCGGGTCCGGCGGCGCGCCCGTGCTCGTGAAGGAACTCCAGCGCGTTCACGAGATTCCGGTGTACGCGCTCGGTATCCTGCCGGGCCGCGACGAGGGCGGCATCTACCAGGCGAACGCCGGCCGGTCGCTGAAGACGCTCGTCCGGGAGGCCGACTCCACGCTGCTCGTGGACAACGACGCGTGGCGGAAGACCGGCGAGAGCGTCACGGACGCGTTCGACGCCATCAACGAGCGCATCGCGCGCCGCGTCGGCATCCTGCTCGCGGCGGGCGAGAACGTCGAGGGCGTCGGTGAGAGCGTCGTCGACTCCAGCGAGGTCATCAACACGCTGAAGTCCGGAGACATGTCCGCTGTCGGGTTCGCGAGCGCGGACGCCGCGCCGGACGCCGGCGAGAACGTCAACGTCATCACGTCGACCGCGCGGAAGTCCCTGCTCACGGGGATGAGCGTTCCCGACACGACGGAGGCGGGCGCGGCGCTCGTCGTCGTCGCCGGGGAGCCCGACCGCGTCTCCCGGAAGGGCGTCGAGAAGGCCCGGTCGTGGGTCGAGGAGGAGACTCGAAGCATGCAGGTACGCGGCGGCGACTTCCCGCTGGACTCCGAGAAGGTCGCGGTGCTCGTGTTGCTGTCGGGCGTCTCGCGTTCCGACCGCATCGAGGCGTTCATGGAGCGCGCCGCGGAGGCCAGCGAGGCCGTCGAGGAAGTAGACCCGACGGAGAACTTCCAGAACGACCAGCTGGACGACCTGCTGTAGCGGCGGTCATCGACGCGACTGTGCAGGCCGGATCGGAGGCGGCGACCGCACCCGGCGTATTTATCATCGAGCAGGCTCGCCTTCGTCGTATGCGAGTTCTTATCACGGGCGCGAACGGCACGGTCGGGAGCGCGATACTCGACCAGCTCGGCGACCGCGAGGAGTACGAGTTCACGTGTCTCGACGTCGAAGACCACCCCGACCGGGAGACCGTCGTCGCGGACATCACTGACCTCGACGACCTCCGCGGCCACTTCGAGGGACACGACGCCGTCGTTCACCTCGCCGCGCTGGTCGACCTGAACGCGTCCTGGGGGGAGATACTCCAGCACAACGTCGTCGGGACGTACAACGTTCTGCAGGCCGCCGCCGAGGCGGAAGTAGAGAAGTTCGTGTTCGCGTCGTCGATACACACCGTCGGGATGTACGAGATCGAGCTCGCGCCCGAGCTCTACGACCCCGACTACGACCTCGCGGTCACCCACGAGGACCCAGTGCGGCCCGACTCGTTCTACGGGCTGTCGAAGGTGTTCGGCGAGGCCGCGGGCCGGCTGTTCGTCGAAAGCCAGCCGAACCCGCTGGGCGACCTCCACCCGACGTACGAGACGAACACGCGGGACTACCCCACGAGCTTCTACTCGCTGCGCATCAAGACCGTGGTCGGAGCCGAGTACGACCACCCGTACGGGCTCGCCGAGATGGGCGTCGACGAGGGCTGGTGGGACGAAGACAGCGAGGCGTACGAGTACGTGGCCGACCGCATGAAGTGCACGTGGCTCTCCCACCGCGATCTGGGGCAGCTCGTCGACAGGTGCCTCCAAGACGAGACCGTCGACTACGACGTCTTCTGGGGCGTGAGCGACAACGACGGCACCTGGGTCGACGGCTCACACGCACGCGACGTGCTGGGGTACGAGCCGCAGGACAACGGCGGCGAGTGGACGGCACCGCCGGAGTCAGAGACGTGAGTTAGGCGAGGGTCTCGCCGTCGAACTCGCGGCCGTCGAACTCGACGTCGAGGAGGTCCAGCAGCGTCGGCGTGATGTCGAAGAGGTCTGTGTCACCGCGGACGGTGACTTCGGGGTCGTCGGTGACCAGCGTGGCGTTCTCGAAGGAGTGCATGCCGTTGCGCGGGCCGACGCTGAACACGTCGTCGGCGCCCGAGAATCCGGCCTTCAGGTCGAAGCCGTGGTTCGGGATGGCGACGAGGTCGGGCGCGATCTCGTCGTGGGCGCCGTCGAAGGCGTCCTCCTTCGGGACGACGCGGTCGACGACCGGCCGGCCGTCGGGGCCTTCGATAGACTCGATCTTCTCCTTCAGTTCCGCACGCACTTCCTCGTACTCCGACTCGGGGACGCTCCCGCGGGGCTCGCGGTCCTCGAGGTTGATGTAGAACCGCCCGGGGATGAACGAGTACGCGCGCGTGTCGTCGTCGATGTCCTCGAGGCTCTCGTGGTCGTCGTCCTCGAAGGAGAGCCAGCCCTCGTCCTCGAGCCACTGGTTGAGGTGGACCTCGTAGTCCTCGCTGGTGAACCCGTGGTCGGAGGCGACGACGAGCGCGACGTCGTCGGGGAGTTCCGCGCGGAGCTCGCCGACGTAGCGGTCGACCTTCTGGTAGAACTCCAGGAACTCCTCCTTGTACTCGCCGTCCTGCTCGTAGTCCTTGAACAGGAAGTGGTTGACGCGGTCGGTCGTCATGAACACGCCGAAGAAGAGGTCCCAGTCGTCCTCGCGGACGTAGTTCAGGAACGCCTCCTGCCGCGCGTCGATGGTGTCGTGGGCGTCCTGGACGAAATCGGACTTGTCGTCCTTGTGTCCGAGTTTCGCGTTCGTGTCGATGTGGTAGTCGAGCGTCGAGAGGTAGTCGCCGACCTCCTCGGGGTGGGAGGCCTTCTCGACGTCCGGAGAGAGGAACCCGGAGACCATCCGCTGGACGTTGCGCTGGGGCGGGAACGTGACGGGGACGTTGAGAACGGTGGCGTCCCGGCCGGCGTCGGTCACGCGGTCCCAGACGCGGTCGGCCTGGACGTCGCGGCCCATCGGCACGTACGTGTCGTAGCTGCCGACTTCCCGGTCCTGGAACCCGTAGACGCCGGTCTCGCCGGGGTTGACGCCCGTGGTGAGGGACGGCCAGCACGCGCTGGACTCGGGCGGCACGATGCTGTCGATGGCGCCGCCGTCGCCGTCCTCGATGACCTCGTGGAGGTTCGGGAACGTCTCGGGTTCGTTCTGAATCAGGCTGTACGGGACGCCGTCGATTCCGATGAACGCGACCCGCGCGCCGTCGTCGCCGCGGAGTCGGTCGAACAGGCCCATACTGTCCGAGTCGCCGGTGATACACTAAAGGGTTAGTCTTACGGCGGCTACTGGCCGGAGTCCCGGATACCGGACGAACTCGCCAGCTACGCCTGCTCGAACGAGGCGAACAGCGCCTTCCGCGTGCTGGCGTCGATGAGTTCGTCGAGGGTCGCCTGCTGCTCGGAGCTCACGCGGCTGAACAGCCCGAGGGGCACGCGGGCGGTGGCGGTGTCGGCGTCGCCGCCGAGCGCGTCAGTCTGTTCGAACGCCGACGAGAGGACGTCCATCGCGCTGGTGCGCACGTCGTCGGCGCGGCACGCGGTGACGACGGTGTCCTCGTGGACGCCGAACGCGGCCGCCGAGGAGACGCCGTCGAGCCGCAGGAGGGTGTCGGCGGCCTCTTCGAGCGCGCTCACGGACGGGACGGTGCCGACGTTCGTGACGGCGAAGCTCGCGTGGCGCTCGCGGTTCGCGATGGCGTGCCCGATGACGTCGAACGTCTCCCCGCTCATGCCGGGCGCGCGGAGCGCGTCGATGGTGCCCTGGTCGGCGAACTCCTGGAGGAACGTGGCGGCGCGGAAGTCCTCGCGGGAGCGCACGCGCCGGAACTCCCGGGTACCGGCGCGGATGCCGTAGAGGAGCGCGGTGGCCACGTCCTGTTCGGGGGTGCGGCCGGCGCGCTCGACGAACCGCGCGACGATGGTGGAGGTGGCGCCGGCCTCGTTGCCGGCGACGACGAGCGGGTGGTCGACGGCGGCGGGGCGGTGCCGAACGACGGCGACGACGGGCGGCCGGTTGGCGAACGACGGGACGGTGCCGCCGCCGCCGACCGCGACCGCGCCGTCGTAGTCGTCGAGGGGGTCGTCGGCCACCCCTAGCGAGAGGTTGAAGAGGTTACAGAAGGCCTTCGCGTCGTCGCTGGTGACGTCGCCCTCGGCGAACACGCGGGCGGCGACGCCCCACTCGTTGCAGAGCTCGCGCAGCCCGATAGCGGCGGCGAGCGCGTCGATGCTGGGGTTCTCGGGGACGACGAGAGCGACGGATTCGAGGCCCGCGATAGTGTCCCGTAGCTGGACGAAGTCCTCGTTCTTCGGTTCCGCGCGCCGCCGCCGGACGGCCGTGACGAGCGCGTAACTGCCGACGCCGCCGGCGGCGAGCGCACCGCCGACGAGCGCGACCATCGGGGCGGAGACCGAGCCGAGCCCGGGGAGCATTACGCCGAGAATTCACCCGGACCGTTAAGTATGTTGTCCCGGTGGGGTCAGCGCGTCGCGTCCGCCGCTCGCCCCTCCTCGTCGTCGTCGCTGTCCGCGGGCCGGAGGTTGGTGGGGACGACGGTGACGTGGTTCATGCCGAACTCGGAGTGGCTGGCGGCCATTACACTCGAACGTACGGCGGGACGCCCCAAATAATTACCCATACGCATAACGCATCGGGAACGTGACCCGCCATTCCCACTGGTTATCGCCCCCGCTTTCCGGCTCGCTCGACCGCGAAAAAGACGGTTTCGCGCGAGTAGTCGCGTTACGCGAACTTCTCGTCGTAGAGGTCCTGGGCGTGCTCGATGGCGTCCTTGGCCGCCTGCGCGTCCTCGAAGCCCAGCGTCTCGACCTCCTTGCCCGGTTCGAGATTCTTGTACGTCTCGAAGAACTCCTCGATCTCGTCGAGTTGCTGCTGCGGGACGTCCTCCAGGTCCTCGATGTGGTCGTAGCGCGGGTCCTCGTCCGGCACCGCGATGACCTTGTCGTCCTGCTCGCCGTCGTCGTCCATCTTCATCAGCGCGACCGGACGAGCCTCGATGACGCAGCCCGGGAACGTCTGGTCCTCGACGAGCACCAGCACGTCGAAGGGGTCCTCGTCGTCGTAGTACGACTGCGGGATGAACCCGTAGTCGCTGGGGTAGTGGACGTTGCTGTGGAGCACGCGGTCCAGCACCACGCCCGGAATGTCCTTGTCGTACTCGTACTTGTTGCGCTCGCCCTTGAGACACTCGACGACCGCGTAGATCACGTCCGGCGCGTCCGGTCCCGTCTCGAGGTCTTCCCAGAGATTCGCCATGCGTCGAGGTTGACACACCGGGAAAAAGGCTTTTCGCAATCGCCCCCAGCGGCTTTCCCGGTCCAGCCAGTAAGAGGGGGTATAGCGAAGTCCCTCCGGACCCGGTACTCCCGGAGCGACCCGCCGAAGTATCGGCGGCCGCGGGGAAACGAGCGATTTTGCGCGTTCGAAACGAACGATACTCCCGAAAACGACTCGTTAAGCCTGGAAAATGCCACCTCGCAGAAGTTAAATAGCCAGATAACTTTCGGTCAGCTATGTCAGAGGCACAATCCGCTGTACGAACTGACGTGCGTGACCTGACTGCGTTCCAGAAGAACATCCTGACTGTACTCGCCGAAGAGGCCCGCTACGGCCTCGCCATCAAGCGAGAACTCGAGGACTACTACGGCCAGGAGGTCAACCACGGCCGACTCTACCCGAACCTGGACGACCTCGTCAACAAGGGCCTCGTCGAGAAGTCCGAACTCGACAAGCGCACCAACCAGTACGAGCTCACCGACGACGGCTTCGACGCCGTCCTCGACGACCTCCAGTGGTCGCTCTCGAAGTTCCTCACGGACGAGGACCGCAAGGAGCAGGTCCGCGACATCGTCGCCGAGAACTAAACCGAGACTCGCAGCCGACGTTCCCCGTATTTCGCACTCCGTAGCGACGGCGCCGCCTCCTATCCGAGTCCCTACTGCTCGGGCGCCGCGTCGTCGTCCGCGACCGCCGAAATCAGGTCGAGTGACTCCTCGACGAGTGCGCGCTGTTCGTCGCTCGGCCACGCGTTCCGCGGGAAGTACTCCGCGAGGAACTCCTCGCGCTCGCGGTCGTCGGCCGTGTCCATCGCTCGCGCGTAGTGGTTGTTCATGAAATCGGCGAACGCGGCGGCATTGTCGCCGTGGACGTCGCCGTGGCGCTCGCGCACGCGCTCGACGAGGTCGTCGTTGCGCGCGGCGGCTTCCTCGTAGTCGCCCTGTTCGCCGGGCCCGGACAGCGACACTTCGGCCGCGCGGTCGGTGTCCTCGACGTCCCCGAGCTGGACGCGGCCGTCGCCGTCCAGCCACTCGCCGGGGTAGCAGACGAGCGTGTCGTCGCGCTCGCGGACGCGCGGCACGAACCCGTGCTCGGCGAGTAGGTCGTCGCGGCGCTCGCGGTACGCTTCGGCCGCGGCGTCGTCGACCGCGTCGCGCGCGAGCCGGGTGAGTCGTTCGGCTTCGTCGACTACGTCCTCGGGGAGGTCAGTCATCGTCGAGGGCCTCGTTGGCTAGTTCGTCCGCGCGGTCGTTTACCTCTCTCGGAACGTGGGTCAGCGACCACGCCTCGAAGCGTTCGAGCAGTTCGCGCACTCGGACGCGCTTCTTCCTGAGTTCGGGGTCGTTGGTGTCCCACGCGCCTTTGACCTGCTTCTCGACGAGCTGGGAGTCGCCGCGGATCTCGATCTCGTCGAAGCCGAACTCGACGGCGGTTTCCAGTACTGCGAGCAGCGCCTCGTACTCGGCCTGGTTGTTGGTCGCGCGACCGATGGTCTCGCCCTGCTCGGCGACGATGCCGTCGCCGGAGACGAGCACCCAGCCGACCGCGGCGGGCCCGGGGTTGCCGCGGCTCGCGCCGTCGAAGTACGCGTGCACGCGGCCGCCGCGGTCGGGCTCGACGACCGCGGTGATGTCCGTGGGGTTCCCGCCCTGCACGACCAGCTTGTCGTCGTAGGCGACGGCGTGGGCGCCCCCGAGGTCGGCGTGCCAGCGCTCGTACTCGGAGTTTCCCTCGCTGAACGACGCGCCCGCGGCTTCGAGCCGTTCCCGGGCGGCGTCGACGTCGCACTCCACGACCGGCATTGAGTCGAAGTCACCCCGCTTCCCGTATATGAATTTCTATCCCCTAATTCGAGTATGCGGACGCTTCCGGGTCGTTAGCCGGGAGTTACGCCCTGAACGGCGAGAATTGTGTTGCCTTCCAGACACTCCAACCCGGCAATGGGTTTAAGCGTTTGCGAAACGCTAATATAAAAATGCGATGACACGGTCCACTCGCCAGCGGGAGCGAGAAACGGCGACAGAGCAGGAGGAGTCCGAGGAGGGCGTACGGGAGTGCCCGGAGTGCGGCTCTGACAACCTCGTGAAGAGCTCGGACCGCGCGGAACTGGTCTGCGACGACTGTGGTCTGGTCGTCGAGGAGGAGCAGATCGACCCCGGTCCGGAATGGCGCGCGTTCAACCACCAGGAGCGACAGGAGAAGTCTCGCGTCGGCGCCCCGACCACGCAGACGATGCACGACAAGGGGCTGACGACGACCATCGACTGGAAGGACAAGGACGCCTACGGGCGGTCCATCTCGTCGAAGAAGCGCTCGCAGATGCATCGACTGCGGAAGTGGCAGGAGCGCATCCGCACGAAGGACGCCGGCGAACGCAATCTCCAGTTCGCGCTGTCCGAGATCGACCGCATGGCGTCCGCGCTCGGCGTTCCCCGGTCGGTCCGTGAGGTCGCGTCGGTCATCTACCGCCGCGCGCTCAAGGAGGACCTCATCCGCGGCCGCTCCATCGAGGGCGTCGCGACGAGCGCGCTGTACGCGGCCTGCCGGAAGGAAGGCATCCCCCGGAGCCTCGAAGAGATTTCGGAGGTCTCCCGGGTGGAGCGCAAGGAGATCGGTCGCACCTATCGCTACATCTCCCAGGAGCTCGGCCTCGAGATGAAGCCCGTCGACCCGAAGAAGTACGTGCCCCGGTTCTGCTCGGAACTCGAACTCTCCGAGGAGGTCCAGGCGAAAGCCAACGACATCATCGAGACGACCGCCGAGAAGGGACTGCTCTCGGGCAAGTCCCCGACCGGCTACGCCGCGGCCGCGATCTACGCGGCGTCCCTGCTCTGCAACGAGAAGAAGACCCAGCGCGAGGTCGCTGACGTCGCGCAGGTGACGGAAGTCACCATCCGGAACCGCTACCAGGAGCAGATCGAAGCGATGGGCATCCACGGCTAGGACGCCCCCTGGCGGTTCCGTGCTCTACTGCTCCAGCGGCGGCGCTCGCGGCGTTCTCGCCGCATCGAAGGGGTTTTGGCCGGCGCATCGAAACGGAGGCACATGACTACCCCGTGGGACGACTGGGACCACGTACTCAAGGTGGACCCGGACAAGTCGCTGGTCGACGGCGACACCTTCGACGACGTCTGCCGGACCGGCACCGACGCCATCGAGATCGGCGGGACGATGGACGTGACCACCGAGAAGATGAAACGCGTCATCGACGCGTGCCGGAAACACGACGTCCCCCTCTACCAGGAGCCGTCGAACCCGGCGGTCGTCGTGGACGACGACGCGCTCGACGGCTACCTCGTGCCGGTCGTGTTGAACGCCGGCGACCCGTTCTGGATTACCGGCGCGCACAAGGAGTGGGTCCGAATCGCCGACCTCGACTGGGCGCGCACCGCGACGGAGGCGTACATCGTGCTGAATCCGGAGGCGAGCGTCGCGGAGTACACGGACGCGGACTGCGACCTCGCCGCGGACGACGTGGCGGCCTACGCCGAGGTCGCCGAGCGGATGCTCGGCCAGGACATCGTCTACGTGGAGTACTCGGGGACGCTCGGCGACCCCGAAATCGTGGGCGCCGCCCAGGACGCGCTCGACGACGCGACGCTGTTCTACGGTGGGGGCATCGGAGACTACGACACCGCCTACGAGATGGGCGAGCACGCGGACACCGTCGTCGTCGGCGACCTGCTCCACGACGAGGGCGCGGACGCGGTCGCGGAGACCGTCCGCGGCGTCAACGACGCCCACGAGTAACGCGCTGTTCTCCGGCGCGGCCCGAGCGCGGCCACGCCGTAAATGAAGTCGTTTAAGGCCGGTCCTCGTGAATCGGGAGCTATGAAGGACCGCACGTTCACAGCGGACGCCGAGCCGGGCGACCACGCGACGGTCGCCGGCTGGGTCCACGAAGTCCGGGACCTCGGTGGCATCGCTTTCCTCATCCTGCGCGACAAGACCGGGAAGATCCAGGTCAAGTTCGAGAAGGACGAGATGGACGACGACCTCGTGGAGACGGGCATCAACGTTCAGCGCGAGTCCGTCGTGCAGGTCACCGGCGACGTCGAGGAGGAAGAGCGCGCTCCGACCGGCGTCGAGGTCACGCCCGACTCCATCGAAGTGATGGCCGAGGCCGACCCCCAGCTCCCCCTCGACCCGTCCGGGAAGGTCGACGCCGACCTCTCGACGCGCCTGGACAACCGCACGCTCGACGCCCGCAAGCCCGAGACGAAGGCCATCTTCGAGATCCGCGCGGAGATCCTGCGCGCGGTCCGCGAGTACTTCCGGAGCGTCGGCTCCACGGAGATCAACACGCCGAAGATCGTCGCCACGGGCACCGAGGGCGGCACGGAGCTGTTCCCCGTGACGTACTTCGGCCAGGAGGCGTTCATGAACCAGAGCCCGCAGCTGTTCAAGCAGCTGATGGTGGGCTCCGGGCTCGAACGCGTCTTCGAGGTCGGCCCGATCTTCCGCGCGGAGGAGCACAACACGCCCCGCCACCTGAACGAGGCGACGATGATCGACTTCGAGTCCGCGTTCATCGACCACGAGGAGGCGATGGACGTCTGCGAGGGCACGCTCAAAGCGGCGTACTCCGCCGTCGAGGAGCACTGCCAGGACGAGCTGGAGACGCTCGGTCTCGCAGAGGAGTTCGAGGCGCCCTCGGGTGACTTCCCGCGGCTCACCTACGAGGAGGCCATCGAGCGCATCAACGCCACGGGCGAACTCGACGAGCAGCTCGTCTGGGGCGACGACCTCCCGACGGAGGGCGAGAAGGCGCTCGGCGACGACGTCGGCGGGCACTACTTCGTCACCGACTGGCCGAGCGAGATCAAGCCGTTCTACATCCAGGACTACGACGACGACTCCGAGCTCTCGAAGGGCTTCGACCTGATGCACCCGCGCATGGAGCTGGTCTCCGGCGGGCAGCGCGAGCACCGCTACGACGCGCTCGTCGAGGGCTTCGAGCAGCAGGGCCTCGACCCCGACCAGTTCGAGTACTACACGAAGATGTTCAAGTACGGGATGCCGCCCCACGCCGGGTGGGCGTACGGCGTCGAGCGCCTCGTGATGACGATGCTCGACCTCGACAACATCCGGGAGGCCGTGCTGTTCCCGCGAGACAGGCAGCGTCTCTCGCCGTAGGCGGAGACGACCCTTTCGAGCGGGAGCTCGGAAGTCGCAGCCCGCGGAACGAAGTGAGCAGGAACGCCTTCCGGCGTCGCCGGCGCTTCGCGCCGGCTTCAAGCGATTCCATGGGAATCGCTCTGTTCCCGCGAGATCGCCAGCGGCTGAGTCCGTAGGACGAAGACGTTGGGAGCCAGCGAGACGCGAAGCGTCTCGCAGGACCGCCAGCGGCTGAGCCCCTGACCGGCTCGAATCTCGGCCTGCCACTACGCTTTTTCCCGAGTACGCCGACGTTGTAGCCGTGCGAGAGTTCGACCTCGTGGTGCTCGGCGGCGGCACCGGTAACATCGTCGCGTCCGCGGCCGCAGACGAAGGCTTGGACGTGGCGGTCGTCGAGCGCGGACGGCTCGGCGGGACGTGTCTCAACCGCGGCTGCAACCCCTCGAAGCGGCTCATCCACCACGCCGACGTCGTGCAGACGGTCCGGGAGGCGGACGCGTTCGGCGTGGACGCCACGCTGCACGACGTCGCGTTCGCGGACATCGTCGAGGCGGTGACCGAGACGGTCACCGAGCAGGCCGAGCGGAAGGCCGAGCGGGCGCGCGAGCACGACCGGATCGCGTTCTACCAGACGGAGGGACGGTTCGTCGACGAGCGCGAGGTCGAGGTCGACACCGACGACGGGACCGAGCGGCTCGCGGGCGACCGCGTCGTGCTCGCGGGCGGGTCGCGGCCGCTGGTGCCGGACGGCATCGACGGCACCGACGACGTGGATTTCCTGACGAGCGACGACGCGCTGCGGCTGACGGAGCTCCCGGGGCGGCTGGTGGTCGTCGGCGGCGGCTACGTCGCGGCGGAGATGGCGCACTTCTTCCGGCAGATGGGCAGCGACGTGTCGATTGTCGGGTCCGGAGCGGTGTTAGTCGACCGCGAGGACCGCGACGCCGCCGAGCGCCTGACCGAGGCGTACGAGCGCGAACACGACCTCCACCTCGGCTACCGCGCGTCCGAACTCGCCGGGGAATCCGGCGAGGTGGTCGTGACCGCTGAATCCGAGGACGGCGACGAGCGCACCGTCCGCGGCGACGACGTGCTGCTCGCGACCGGCCGGCAGCCGAACACCGACCTGTGGAACGTCGACGCGGCGGGGCTGGAGACCGACGACGAGGGGTTCGTCGAGACGGACGATTACCTAGCGACGTCCGTCGAGGGCGTGTGGGCCATCGGCGACATCGCGGGCAACTACATGTTCAAGCACTCCGGCGACAAGGAGGCCGAGTACGCCGTGGAGAACGCCGTACGCGGCAACCGTGAGCGCGTGGAGTACCCGGGGATGGCACACGCCGTCTTCGGCTCGCCGCAGCTCGCGAGCCTCGGGCGGCCCGAGTCCGACGTCGACGGCGAGTACGCGGTCGGCACCCGCGAGTACGAGGACGTCCCGCTCGGCTCCGCGATGCGCGCCGACGGCTTCGCGAAGGCCATCGTCGGCGAAGACGGCGGCGTGCTTGGGTTCCACGTCGTCGGCCCGGAGGCGTCGACGCTCGTCCACGAGGTGAGCACCGCCGTCGCAGCGGGCGCGGACGCCGAGCGCATCGCCGAGACCATCCACGTCCACCCGGCGCTCTCGGAAGTCGTCCAGGGCGCGTTCCGGGACGCCTGCGGCACGACCCAGAGCGGCATCTGACGCGCGGCGGGCGGAGAACGGCGGCCAGCGGCGTTTCGCCACGCTCGGGCGAATATACAACCCTTAATTCGTCCCGCCTCCGAGGGGGTGACGATGAGCGACGGCGAGGCGGCGACGGCGTTCGCGCCCGGGCACGTGACGGGCTTCTTCAGCGTGCAGCGCGCCGACGACCCGGAGCGGACTGGCTCGCGGGGCGCCGGCATCACGCTCTCGGCGGGCGTGACGACGAGCGTGTCGTCCAGCGACGAGACGCGGGTGCGGCTGAACGGCCGCGAGGTCGACGTGGAGAGCGTGACGCGCGTGCTGGCGGCGCTGGACACGACCGCCGAGGTGTGGGCGGAGACGCCGCTGCCGCTCGGCGCGGGGTTCGGCGTGTCGGGCGCGATGGCGCTCGGGACGGCGCTCGCGGCGAACAGCGCCGTCGACGCGGGGCTATCCGCGAACGACCTCGTCGCGGTGGCCCACGCCGCGGAGGTCGAAGCCGGGACCGGGCTCGGGGACGTGGTCGCGCAGGCGCGCGGCGGCGTGCCGATTCGCGTCGAACCCGGCGCACCCACCCACGGCCGCCTCGACGGCGTGCCGGACGCGGGCCGCGTCGAGTACGTCTCCTTCGGCGGCCTCTCGACGAGCGAGGTCATCGGCGGCGACACGGAAGCGCTGTCAGCGGCAGGCGAGGACGCGCTCGCCAGCCTCCGAGAGCACCCGACGCTCCCGCGGTTCATGGCGCTCTCCCGCGGGTTCTCCCGCGAGGCGGGCCTGCTGGACGGCGAGGTCGAGGCGGCCGTCGACGCCGTGACGGACGCGGGCGGCGAGGCCGCGATGGCGATGCTCGGGCGGACGGTGTTCGCGCTCGGCACGGGGCTCTCGGACGCCGGGTACGACCCCGAGGTGTGCCGCGTGCACCCCGCGGGGGCGACACTCGACCCGTGAGGAGTGAGCGGCGAGCGGAGAGTCGGAAGCGCGGTCCGTAAGCGGACGATTTTTGCGCGCCGGTCGGCCAGAGACGGTATGGCCGAGATTCCCGCCGACCACCCGCGCCACGACTCGCTGGTGACCCGCCACCGCATCGAGGCGGGGGTCGAGAAGGGCATCACGTCGAAGCAGGGGCTGGTCGCGCAGGGCCGCGGCGAGGCGTTCGACTACCTGCTCGGCGAGGAGACGACGCCATCCGCGGACGCCGCCGAGCGCGCCGCGGCCGCGTACCTCCTGCTCGCCGAACACCCAGTGCTGTCCGTGAACGGGAACGTGGCGGCGCTCGTGCCGGGCGAGGTCGTCGCCCTCGCGGAGGTCGTCGGCGCCGACGTCGAGGTGAACCTCTTCAACCGCACCGAGGAGCGGATGGAGGCTATCGCCGAGCACCTCCGCGAGCACGGCGCGAGCGACGTGAAGGGCCTGACGGCGGACGCCCGGATTCCGGGTCTGGAGCACGAGCGCGCGAAAGTGGACCGCGACGGCATCTACGACGCGGACGTCGTGCTCGTGCCCCTGGAGGACGGCGACCGCGCGGAGGCGCTCGCGGAGATGGGGAAGACCGAAATCGTGGTCGACCTGAACCCGATGTCGCGGTCCGCGCAGACCGCCGCCGTCCCCGTCGTGGACAACATCATCCGCGCGCTGCCGTCGGTGACCGAGCACGCGCGGGAGCTCCGGGCCGCCTCGCGCGAAGAGCTGGAGGAAGTCGTTGCGGAGTTCGACCGCGACGCGGCGCTGGAGGCCGCCGAGCGCCGGATTCGACAGGGCGACCTCGACTGACTTCGGTGACCGGCTCTCGGTAGCTTTTTCATTCTTTAGGCTCGCCTAAAACACATGGGCGAGCGAGCGATTCCGAACGACTCCGGCGACGGGAGGGGAGCGTGATGGGCGACGACCTCCGGACGATGCGCGAGCGACTCGACGCGCTCGCGACCGAGGGCGGGCGCTTCTACGTCGCCTGCGCGCGCACCGGCGAGCGGCCGTTCCCGGTCGGCGGCCTGCGCTTCGCGGACCGCGAGACCGCGACCGACGCCGCCGGCCTCGCGCGGACGTACCGCGAGACCTTGGAGCGCTACGACCCGCGAGCCCCCCACTACGACCTCGTCGTCCACGAGCGCACGGCGCCGGTCCCGGACGCCGACGCGCCGTCGCTGCCGGACGCCTGCCACGACGTCACCGGCGCGGTGTTCGAGGCGCTGAGCGCGGCCGGCCACCGGGACGCCGAGCGCGCCGTCCTCGACGCCTACTTCGCCGCCGCGGAGGCGACCACGGACCTCGACGACCTCTGCGTCGTCCTCCTGCGCTGTACGGCGGCCGCTCTCGCCGACGAACTCTCGGCGGCCGAGCAGGCGGACGTGCTCGCGGACGCCGCGCGCCGCGCCGACGTCGCGACGGACGTCTCCGACGTCGAGGAAGCGCTCGCCGCGGTCGCGGGTGCGGGACTCGTCGACGAACTCGCGGAGACCGCTGACGGCTGGCGGTTCCGCCCGACCGTCAACGTCGCGGACGCCGCCGTTACGCTCCCTGCGGCGGTCGCAGTGCTGAGCGCGCGCCCGGACGCCCGCCCCGTCTTCGACCGCGTCGGGGACGGCGTCCGCGCACACCTCGCGGGCGGCCCCGCGGGACTCGCGACCGCGTCCTCACAGTAGGTCGCGGGCCATCTCCGCGGCCTCGGGTGCGCTGTCCGCGAGCAGGTAGACGATTGGCTCGACGCCGAAGCCCCCGGTCTGGTAGACGACGTCCGCGCCGGGGTTGGCCGCGACGGCCTCGCTGACGGCGTCCGTGCTGGACGCGTCCTCCGGGTCGAACTCCACGGTCCGGTAGCCCGCGTCGTCGAGCGCGGCGACGATGTCGGCCTCGTAGCGGACGTTCAGGCACGCGCGAGCGTCGCTGCCCGCCTCCCGGGCGGCGAGCAGCACGGACGCGACGTGGACGCTCACGCCGAACTCGGGGTCCGCGGGGATCTCCGTGCGCCCCATCACGTCCAGAATCCGGCCCGGGACGCCCGCCACGTCCTCCACGCCCGCGGCGTCGGGAGTACACTCCACGAGGTTCGAGCCGACCGCGGGGATGAGCGTCGTGAACCCGCTTGCGTGTTCGAGGACGCGGACGCCCCGCCGCACCGAGGAGAGCACGCGCTCGCGGACGCGCACCTCGCTCTCCGGGTCGTGGACGCGGAAGTCGCCGTCGTACTCCGCGAGCGCCGGCATCGCCGCCTCGTGGAGGTTCGCGACGACGTCGCCGCGAGCGGACAGCCGCCGAACCAGGACCTCGGCCTCGACGAGCGCCTGCACGCGGGACACGTCGCCGCTCGCGAGCCCCTCGCCGATTCGCTCGACCGTCTCCTGCACGCGCTCGTCGTCCGCGACGTCGTCGTTGACGGTGACGTCGCCGTGGGCGTACTTCGAGACCGCGGACTGGCTGACGCCCAGCAGCTCCGCGACCTCGTGCTGGGTGAGCCCGCGCGCCCGGAGGTCCGCCGCGAGCAGCGACCGGAACGTCGGCAGGAACTCCTCGACGACGACCTCTTCGAGGAACTTCATTGGTCGCCACCGAACTCGCGGTCGCCGCGGATGCGGCTCGCCTGCGGGCCGTCCTGGTCCTGGTACTTCGACCCGCGCCCCTCACCGTACGGCCGGTCGGCCTGGCTCGTGAGCTCCGTGAACACGAGCTGACTGATGCGCATGTCCGGCGTGAGCGCGACCGGGACTTTCCCGAGGTTCGACAGCTCTAACGTCACTTTCCCCTCGAATCCGGGGTCGATGAAGCCGGCTGTGGCGTGGACGACGACGGCGAGCCGGCCCAAGGAGGACCGCCCCTCGACCTGCGCGACGAGGTCCGGCGGCACCTCGACGCGCTCCTTGGTAGTGCCGAGCACGAAGTCCCCGGGGTGGAGGATGAACTCGTCGCCGTCGTCGACGACCGTCTCGGTGACGTAGTCCTCGACTTCCTCTTCCTTGTTGGGGTGGATGCAGGGGACGTTCGCGCGCTCGAACTCCAGGAAGCGCCGGCCGAGGCGGACGTCGACGCTCGCGGGCTGGACCTGGAGGTCGACGTCGTCGATCGGTTCGACGACGAGGTCCCCGTCGGCGAGCCGCGCGAGGATGTCCCGGTCGGAGAGTATCATACCGGGTGGTGGAACCGGGGGCGCCTAAAGGTTTCAGAAGAGGCTGAGCAGCCAGCCGCCGTACGCGACGAGAACGCCGACTTTGAGCGCGCTGCCCCCGTCGGCGTCGAACGCCACGGCGACACCCTCCGTGTAGATGAACGCCTGCCAGCCGGCGACCGCGAACGTGAACAGCGCGCGGTAGACGCCCGTCGACCCGACGGTCGACTTGAACTGCCGGGCGAACGCCTCGGCGGTGGCGAAGCTCGCGGCGTCGAGCGCGAACGCTAGCACGGCGAACGCGAACACCGTGTTGAGAATCGACGGCGCGGTCCCCCACCCGGCGACGACGAGCGTCTCCCGGAACCCGGCGTCGTAGCCGACGAACAGCCGCGCGGCCACGTAGAGGACGCCCGCGGTGACGACCCAGCCGACGAAGAACAGGACGACGATGCCGACGATCTCCTCGGAGAGCGCGGACCAGACCCGCGCGGCGGCGTCGCCGTGGCCGGCCGCGCGGAGGCGGCGGACGAACAGCGCGGCGAACCCGAACAGCGCGGCGGCGAGCGCGAGCGCCGCGACGGCGACGGCACCCGCCGCGGGCCACAGGTCGAAGCCGCGCTCCTCGAAGTACTGGCGAGGGCGGGAGAGCGGGGTGCGTGGGGCCATGTCGCGGACTGCCCGCGGAACTGGCAAGTGTCTGTCGGTAGCGCGGCCGCTCCGCCGCGGAGCGCGAGTAGCCAAGGCTTTGGCCGCCGCCCACCTCCGGCCGGACATGAAACAGGTCATCGCCGCCCGGACGGACATCGGGATGGGGCAGGGAAAGCTCGCCGCGCAGGTCGCCCACGCCTCCCTGAAGGCCTACGAGTACGCCGACGAGCAGGCCCAGCGCCAGTGGAAACAGCAGGGCCAGGCGAAGGTCGTGGTGAAGGCCGGCAGCGAGCGCGAGCTCTACCAGATATCCGAGGAGGCGAAGGCGAAGGGGCTGCCGTCAGCGGTCATCGAGGACGCGGGCCGCACGCAGCTGGAGCCCGGGACGCCGACGGCGGTCGCAGTCGGGCCGGCGGCGGACGCGGACGTGGACGAAATCACGGGCGACCTCTCGCTGTTCTGACCGGCGAACGGCCCGTGTCCCGGGCCGCGAGTCGAAGTTACCCCCTTAATCAGAACCGACACGCTCGGTGAATCCGTCACGGCTGGGGTTCACGTCGCGCCGCTTACGGTGCTCTTTGGCGGCCACGTCCCCCACCAGAAGACAGCCCCGTGACACGTACATAGCGTGATAATACTTCGCGAGTAGACGTGACACACTCCGGCCTACTGCACGCCCCCGAGGATTGTGGACCCATAACAAACTGCGGGCTGACAGTAGTGGTTCCCGCGATGACAGCCGACGAGACCGACGACCCGACGGCGCACCGCTCGGACACCAGCAACTCCCGCAGGGGCTTCCTCGCCGGGACGGGCGCGCTCGGCGCGCTCGCGCTCGGGAGCGCCTTCTCCACGCCGGTGCTCGCGAGCGACGAGCACGGGGACGAGGACGCGAGCGGGGACGACGAGTTCGAGGACGACGTGGCCGTCCTCAACTACGCCCGGACGCTCGAAGCGCTCGAGTACCGGTTCTACGAGGCGGCACTGGACAACATCGACGAGGACGACCTCGCCTGCTACGGGCCGTTCGAGGAGGCCGACGACTCCGTCAGCGACCACGTCTACGAGGCGCTGGAGGTCGTCAGAGACCACGAGGAGACGCACTTCGAGACGCTCGGCGCGGTCGTCGAGGACCTGGGCGGCGAGCCCGTCGAGGAGCCGGAGTTCGACTTCGGATCCGCCGTCGAGGAGCCCGACGAGTTCGTCGCGACCGCGGTCGTCCTGGAGGACACGGGCGTCGGCGCGTACGCCGGCGCCGCCCCCTCCATCGAGAACGAGGACGTGGTGACGTCGGCGCTGAGCATCCACAGCGTCGAGGCCCGGCACGCGTCGTTCCTCCGGGTGCTCGACATGCAGGTACCGTTCCCGAACGCGTTCGACGAGGCGCTGTCCCGCTCGGAGGTCCTGGACCGCGCCTCGCAGTTCATCGTCGAGGAGTGAGCACGCGCGCTGACCGCTCCGAGGCCCATACCCCCTCGTTCTTTCTCACCGCTGTCGCCGACGGCTCTCACGACCTGGAGGAGTCGCTGGGGTAGAACTGCCCGTGGAAGTCGAACGGGAGGACGTCCGGTGCCCACGCTCGCGCCCGCTCCTCGAACGTCGCGGCGTCCAGCACGAGCAGGAACGACCGCTCGCGGTCGGCGTCGAGGACGACCGAGAGCACGACGCCGTCGGCCTCGCCGCCACCAGGCTCGGGGACGAAGACGGGCTCGCCGCAGAACGTCTCCGGCTCCCCCCAGACGCGGGTGTCCCCGGTCCAGCAGTCCACGCCGACGAGGTGGTTCGGTGCGTCTCCGGGGCCACCGGTGCGAGTCGCGTAGACGTGCCGGTAGGGCTTCCCGCGGCGGCGCTCGTCGAACCGCGGGAGCGAGAGCCCGCCGGTCGCGACCGGCTCGTGCGTAGCGCGCCCGCCGTCCAGCGGGACCGAGTACCGCCGCAGATCGCCGTCGATCGTCCGGACGGACCCCGCCCGCAGGTCGTCGAGCGCGAGCGAGTCCACGACGCCGGCGTCCTCGAACGCGACGAGGTCGACGACGAGGCGGTCGCCGCGGCGGAACGCGTTCGCGTGGTGGAACGTGAAGAACGCGGGCGCGGTCGGCGCCGCGACCACGTCCCCGGAGTCGCGGGAGACGACGACGAACCGCGTCGGGCGCTCGGGCCGCCAGTCCAGCGCGTCGAGGAAGGTGTCGTGGCCGCCCGGCCGGAGCAGCCCCCAGAGGTCGATGACCAGCGGGCACGCCGCGACGACGACGTGCTCGGGCGTGAGCGCGAAGCTGTGGACGTAGACCGGTTCGGAGAGCGCGACCCGCGCGACGACCTCTCTGCTGGTACGGCCCTCGGGCAGTCGCGTGAGCACGTACTCGGGGCGGCGGCCGAAGCGCACGGAGAGGTTGAACGTCGCGCCCGTCTCGGGGTCCGTCACCGGATGCGCACACGCCACGTGCGGGTCCAGGTCGTCGTCGAACGCCCACCGGCCCTCGGTCGCCAGCGTCTCCGGGTCGAAGGCGACCTGCGTCGGGACTTCGGTGAGTGCGAGGAAGTCGCCGCCGGCGCGCATCACGTTCACGTTCGCGTTGTCCGTCGACGCCGGGCTCACGGAGTGCTTGAGGCGCGCGAGCAGGCTCCCGCCCGCGCCCGTGCCGAACTGTCCGGCGCCGAGTCGTCCCTCCTCGACGACGGCGCGGAGCTCCTCGGTGCGCAGAAACCGCGTCGTGAGTTCCACGCTCCCGTCGTCGAAGCCGAACCGGCGGAGGAGCGCGAGGCCGTCGAACCAGTGCGCGAACCGTTCTCCGCTTCCCGGTTCGCCCGCCTCGAACTTCCCGGGGCCGTTCCGGACGAGCGCGCCGCTCAGCCACTCCGGGAGGGCGCCCTCCACCGGGAGGTCGACGGCGTCGTGCTCGGTGTCGGCCGAGCGGAAGCCGGCGCGGTAGTCGGCCATCGACTCGTGGTTCGGCGCGTACCGGCAAAGTAGTGAGGGCGAACCGGCCGGGTTAAGCCGCGGGCGCCCGGAGACGGGGACGAATGCGCGAGGCTCACGAACTCGAACGCGCCGTCGGGATGGCGTACTACGCCAGCGACAGCGACGGCACCGGCGGCCGCCTCCGGGAGTCGCCGGCCGACTTCCGCGTCACCGAAATCGAGGAGTTCGACACCCAGCCCGTCGACGCCGACGTCGGCGACTACCCGTGGCTCGTCCTGCGCGCGACGCTGACGTCGTGGGACACCAACGACTTCGCCCGCGAGCTCGCGAACCGCCTCGGGATGAGCCGCGAGCGCGTGACGTGGGCGGGCACGAAGGACCGCCACGCCGTCACCACGCAGCTGTTCGCCGCCCGCGAAGTCGAGCCAGAGGACCTCCCCGAGATTTCGGACGCCGAGGTCGAGGTCGTCGGGCGCGCCGGCCGCGGGCTGGCGTTCGGCGACCTCGCGGGCAACGAGTTCCGCGTCGTCGTCCGGGACCCGGACGCGCCCGAACAGGCCGAGGCCGTCACCGGCGCCCTCGCGGCGTTCGCGGGCGGCGACCCCGGCGTGCCGAACTACTTCGGCCAGCAGCGCTTCGGCAGCAAGCGCCCCGTCACGCACGAGGTCGGGCTCGCCATCCTGCGCGGCGACTGGGAGAGCGCGGCGATGGCGTACCTCGGCAACCCCACGGAGTACGAGCCCGAGGACAGCAGTCGGGCCCGGCGCTTCGTCGAGGACACGCGGGACTGGCAGGCCGCCTTAGCGGAGTTCCCGAGCCGGCTGCGTTACGAGCGCACGATGCTCCACGAGCTCGCCGACGGCGGGGGCTTCCGGGACGCCGTGGAGACGTTCCCGTCGAACCTCCAGCGGCTGTTCGTCCACGCCGCCCAGTCGTACGCGTTCAACCGGATGCTCTCCGAGCGCATGGAGCGCGGGCTGCCGTTCCACGAGCCGGTCGAGGGCGACGTCGTGTGGTTCGCGGAATCGGACGCCCCGGAGGGCGTGGCGCGCCCGGATTCGAGCCGCGAGCAGCGCGTCACCGCCGACCGCGTGGACGTGATGGCGCGGCACTGCGCCCGCGGTCGGGCGTTCGTCACCGCGCCGCTGGTCGGCACCGACACCGAGCTCGCCGAGGGCGAACCGGGAGAAATCGAGCGCTCGGTGCTCGACGACCTCGACCTCGAACCCGCGGACTTCGACCTCCCCGGCGAGTTCGACTCCTCGGGGACTCGGCGCGCAGTCCTGCTCCGTCCCGACCTCGACGTTCGGAAGACGACTACGTCGTCTTCCGCAGTCAGCCGGAAGACAGAGTCTTCCGAGATGACGAGAGACGCCGACGGCGTCTCTCGAACCACCCATCAGAACGCAGAGCGTTCTGAGGACGTCGAGCGCGACCCGCTCGCCTTCGAGTTCTCGCTCCCCTCCGGGAGCTACGCGACGGTCGTCCTCCGCGAGTACCTGAAGACGAGCCCGCTGGACCTCTGAACAGGGCCGAGCGAGCAGCGGTGCCGTCGTTAGGAGTAGATTACGCTCGCAGCTCGTCGAACGCCGACCGTAATCTCGCCGAACGCAGAGTGTTCCTCGTTCCCGCGGCCGCTAACCGCCGCGTAGGCGGCTAATAAATAATTGAGGGGTCGGTGTAGCTCCGGCCGAATGGCGCGGGCGGCGCCTGTCGCCCGCTCCATCTCGCACACTATGGCTGACACAGAACTCGGCTCACACGGCTGGTGGGAGCACTACAAGGAGCTCGTCAACGAGGACGACGAGATGACCGTCCGCGGCCACGACACGTTCGACGAGAACTTCTACGTCGACATCGGCGAGGACCGCTTTCTCGTCCAGATGGACGAGGGCACCGTGGACGACGTCGTCCCCGAACCCGGCATGAACTACGCGTGGTCGTTCGGGGTCGAGGGCGACCGCGAGGCCTGGGAGGAGTTCGTCCAGGAGACGCCGCCCGCGTTCAACCACGAGATCATCGCCTCGCACTACCGCTCCGCCGTGAAAGGCGACGACGGCCACCTCCGGCTCACGGGCGACAACAAGAAGATTTTCCAGAACCTCCGGGCGTTCCAGCGCGCGCTCGACCTGATGCGGAAGACCCACAACAACGGGGGTGACCTCTGATGAGCGAACACAGTCACGGCGACGTCGAGGAGATCACGGGACAGTACGTCCACGTCGAGATCGACGGCGTCGACCACCGCGTCTACTACGAGGCCAACGGCCCCGAGGACGCCCAGCCGATTCTCCTCCAGCACACCGCCGGCTGCAACAACCAGGAGTGGCGCCACCTCCTCGCGGACGAGGAACTCGCCGAGGACTACCGCCTCATCGCGTACGACCTGCCGTTCCACGGGAAGTCCGTCCCGCCGAAGAGCGAGGAGTGGTGGGCCGAGGACTACACGCTGACCGCCGAGCAGTTCACGGACACCATCGTCGGCATCGCGGACGCGCTCGACCTCGACGACCCCATCTTCATGGGGTCGAGCATGGGCGGGAACGTCACGCTCGAACTCGCGGACTGGTACCCCGAGCGGTTCCGCGCGCTCGTCGGCTTAGAGACGGGCGCGCACAGCCCCGGGTTCTACATCGACTGGCTCGACCACGCCCACATCAACACGACGGAGGTCAACGCGTACTCCTGCTGGGGGCTGATGGCCAAGCAGAGCCCCGAGCCCGCGCGCCGCGAGACGATGTACCTCTACGAGCAGGGCGCCACGGGCGTGTTCAAGGGCGACCTCTACTACTACTCCGTCGACCACGACTACCGCGAGAAGCTCGGCGACATCGACGCCACGGAGTGCCCGCTGTACGCCGTCAACGGCGAGTACGACTACCTCACCGACCCCGAGATGGGCGAGGCGGTCGCGGACGGCATCGGCGACGGCGCGGTCGCCGTCGAGATGGCGGACATCGGCCACTTCCCGATGAGCGAGCACCCCGAGCTGTTCAACGCCTACTTCAAGGAGATTCTCGCGGACATCGAGGGCGAGCGCGACGGCTCGCTGCCCGACGTGCTCACCGCCGAGGACGTCGGCGTGGACGTCTGAGGCGCGGCGCTCGCGGCTGCGTCCCGTCCACCACGCGAAACACCGACCTTTTGCGCGCGGCGGGACTTCCCCCGGTATGGACTGCCGGCGGTGCGGGACTCCGCTGCGGAAGCCGGGCGACTACTGCCTGGTCTGCGACACCGCGAACTGCGACGGGGTCGTCGCCGCCTGCGACCGCGACCACGCCACGCTCACGTTCCTCGACGACGAGGACGTCGTCGGCCGCACGGACATCGCGACCGTCCCCGAGGACGGCGGCGAGGCGGGCGTCGTCGAACTCCGGAACTTCGCCGGCCGCATCGCCGACGAGATACGGCGCAAGCGCCCCGAGGACGTCTTCGTCGCGGGCGACCACGACGTCATCTCGGCGGTGCGCACGGACCTCCGCTACGAGGTCTACCGCGTCCCCCGCGAGAATCCCGTGGAAGCGGTCGTCGAGCGCCGCGGCGACCGCTCGCTGGAGGTCGTCGACGAGCCCGCCAGCGAGAAGATCGGCGGCCGCCACTCCACGCTCATCGGCGACCGCGACGGCCGGCAGGCGATTCGGACGGTCGCCGCCCACCCGAACGTCAAGAAGGTCATCCCGGGCCCCATCGACGCCGGCGGCTCCGGCTCCCGGACGGGCGTCCGCGCGAAGGTCACGCGCGCCGACGACAACGGCAACCTCCGGCTGCTCGTCCGGGACGGCTCCAGTGTCCAGGAGAACCGCGTCGTCACCACGGCGATGAACCGCGAGACCGGCGAGCGCGTGCGCGCCGACCTCAACGACGCGCTCACGGACGAGGGACTGCGGGACTGAATCGTCGCGTTCTCAGCGACGCGCTGACGGGGAGAAGACGAGACTGAACCGTAGCGTTCATGTGCGACCCGACGGTAGGTGCGTCCACTATGGCTAAGAAGGGCTCCGCGGGGAGCGCCGGCCGATTCGGCGCGCGCTACGGCCGCGTCTCCCGGCGTCGCGTCTCCGAAATCGAGGACGAGATGAACGACGACCACACCTGTCCGGATTGCGGTTCCGACGCCGTCGCCCGCGAGGGCACTGGCGTCTGGCAGTGCGACAAGTGCGGTCACAAGTACGCGGGCGGCGCGTACAAGCCGCAGACCCCGGGCGGGCGCGCCGTCACGCGCTCGATTCGCGCGGCGCTCGGCGAGGGCGACGCGGACGTCGAAGTCGAGGCCGACGTCGAAGCCGTCGAGGAATAATGGCGTACAAGTGCTCCCGCTGTAAGCGCGACGTCGAACTCGACGAGTACGGCGGGGTCCGGTGTCCGTACTGCGGGCACCGCGTCCTGCTGAAAGAGCGGAGCCGCGACGTCAAGGAAGTCGACGTCCGGTAACGGACGGTGGCCCACGGAACGGACCTGGTTTTCGACTACGGTTCTCCCGCTGTCGCTCGCGTCGTCGAGCGCAGCGTCGCGGTGGAGGCCGGCGACATCGAGGGCGACCGCAGCGAGGCGTCCGTCGAGCGCGACGGCGCGACGGTCACCGTGACGGTCGAGGCCGCGGACCTGACCGCGCTGCGCGCCGGGAACAACACGTGGCTGACGCTGGTCGAGGTCGCCGAGCGCGCGGCAGCGGCTGCGCGGCGCGAGCGGCGCTGAGCTGCGCGAGTCCGGCGTCGTCGCCGTCGGCTGGTCCTCGGGGCGTAATACGGGGGTTTTTCTGTCGGGCGAACCTCCTCGAAGGTATGCAGGGTAATCTGCCGCCGGAAGCACAGGAGAAACTCGAGCAGCTACAGGACCTTCAGGAGAAAGCGCAGACGGTCGCGGCCCAGAAGCAGCAGGCCGAGACACAGCTCTCGGACGCCGAGACCGCCCTCGACGCCCTCGACGACATCGACGAGGACGCGACGATGTACCGCGAGGTCGGCGAGCTCCTCGTGGAGACCGACTACGACGACGCCGCCGACGACCTCGAGGAGAAGGTCGACAACCTCGAAGTCCGCGTCGACACCCTCCAGAAGCAGGAGGAGCGCGTGCAGGAGCAGTTCGAGGAGCTCCAGGAAGAGCTCCAGGACATGCTCGGCGGCGCCGGCGGCGGCGGTCCGATGGGCGGCCCGAGCGCGTAACTGATGGGAACCGCCGAGGAGCCGACCGACGAGGAAGTCGTCGAGGCCGCCGCGGAAGCCGCCGAGGGCCTCGTGTTCTCGCGGCTGGCGACCGGCGACGTCGACGACCTCGACGTCACGGTGACGTTCGAGGACGGCGTACTGGACGTGGACGTCTACGTGCACGCGCCGGACGCCGACGCGGACGTCGAGCAGGTCGCGGAGGACGCCGCGCTCGCGGCGCGCGGTGCGGTCGACGACCTGTTCGACGAAGCGTAGCGGACTTCTCTCCGTTCTTCGCCGACTCCGTAGCGACGGCGCTAGCTGTACGGCTCACCCGTTGTCCGACGAAATCGGCCTCAGCGAGAGCGGGGTTCGGGGACGCGGAGCGCGTCAGTCTCGCAACGTCTTCCGGTAGAACTGTTCCACGTCCTTCATCGAGGCGACCGGCCCGTCTTTCGTTCGTTCGTCCGGGGCGTTTTCGGAGGGGCGACAGTGGACTGTTCGGGTAGTCCCCTCGGCTGGTGGCTTGCTCTCGAGTGCCGAATAGACATCGTTGGTAGAGTGGCCGAGCGAGTCGAGCAGGTAGAGGGAGCTGTCGTGGCAGAGTTCTCGGGCCTTCTCGTACATCAGTTCGCTCTGTCCGTATCCCACGAGCCCGTCGTCTTTCCCGTGGTAGAGCAGGAGCGGCGGGTCGTCTTTGTCGAGGTACGTAATCGGACTGGCGTACTTGCCCGCCTCGGGGTTGTCCTCGATCGTCTCTCCGACCAGTCGCGACTCTGGTGACTGGGGCTGTTCGTACGGGAAGTCGCTCTCCGGGGGCGCAGTTTCGACCATCTTGTGGAGCGCGAACAGGCCGAACCACGACCCCGCCGCCTGCACGTGGCTCGAGTAGTCGGTGTGGGGTCCGTCGCCCTCGAACTCGTCGACTCCGTTGGTGACCCCTGCGAGCGCAGAGAGGTGGCCTCCCGCTGACGACCCGAGCGTCCCGACGTTGTCGCCGTCGAGGTCGTACTCGCTCGCGTGCGCCCGAAGCCAGCGAATCGCCGCGCGGACGTCCCGAATTTGGGCGGGGAAGCGTCCCTCCTGGATGAACCGGTACTCGATGCTGGCCACGGCGAACCCCTGCCGCGCCAGGTGCTCGTACAGGTACGGGTCCGCGTCTTTGGCTCCGAACAGCCACATCCCGCCGTGGATGTACACGAGCACGGGTCTCGGTTTCGGGTTCTTCTCCTGTGGGAGGTACAGGTCGAGCCTGAGTTCGCCGTCCGTGTGACTCCCCTCGCCGACTGCCGGCCGTTCGGCGAAGGTGATATCTCGGTGAACGTCGACGTCCTCCCCGTCGGAGCCGTCTCGGGTCGCGAGAGCAGTGCCGGGCAGAGCCAGAGCCGAGGCGGTGACGCCGAGTCCCCGGAGGAAGGACCGCCTCGATGAGGGTTTTCTCTGTGTTTCGATTTTCGCTTTTTGCCTCATTTCTGAAGCGATATCTTCTGTATCGTCAGCCATTGTTAGACCACGACACTTGTTGACACAACACTATCCTAAATTAGTTATCCAAATATTCTCCCCCAGGCGCTCGAAAATATATCCCGTCCGTCATTATCCGGCACTGTGCCCGGGCCAGCGAGGCGCTGGGGCTACGTCAGGAAGAAGATGAGGACGCTGATGGTGACGGTCGCGAGCACGGCGAGCGCGGCGACCACGCCGCCCATCGCGATGACGGCGTTGGCGTGGCTGGCGAGCGTCTCCGTGCGGTCGTTGCCGAAGACGGTGACTTCGGCGCGCTCGCTGGCCATGCCCGCCTCGACGGGGTCGAGGTCGTCGACGGCTTCCTCGGTGAGCTCGACGACGAGCGCCGCGAGTTCGTCCCAGTCGATGGCCGCGCCGACCTGGTTCGTGGACTCGACGGTGTTGACGATGTGGGTGTCCGTGGTCATGATTTCGGCCTGGTCGACGGCGTCGAGGGCGTCCACGAGCTCCTCGCGGAGCCCGGGCTCCATGTTGTTCCCGTCGACGAGCACGTACGCGGTACGGTCGCCGCCGGCTTCGAGGACAGCGACGCGGACGCCGAGCGGACCGATGCCGTCCTCGGGTCGCCACGGCGTGCGGTCCCACGCGACCCCGAGTTCGAGCGGCCCCTCGTCGGCGTCGTCGAGCCGGCGGGCGGCCTCGCCGGCGCCCCGGATCATGTCGAACGAGCGCTTGCTCCCGGGGTAGACGTGCCCGAGGTCGTCGCCGCCCAGGCCGTTGTTGCAGTTGTGCGCGTCCGCGAGCAGCACGTCGTCCATGCCCTCGACGCGGGCTTCGGCTGTCGCGGCGAGCCCGACGGCGTACTCGACGTCGTCGGCGTAGCCGGGCGAGAACGTGGAGACGAGGAGCGCGTCGTCGCCGAACGCCTGCCCGAGCAGCTTCGCTTCGCCCTCCTCGACGCGGACGCCGGCGCTGGCGCTGTCGCCGTACTCGATGGACTCGAAGGCGTCGTCGGCGGCGTCGATGAGCGTCTCGACCTCGCGCTCGGTGACGAGGTTGAAGTCGTGGCCGGCGGTGGCGTGGGGCGGGAACGCCAGCCCGGTAGCGGATTCGGCGACCCGCTGCGGGAGGTTGCCGCCGCCGATTTCGCCCATCGGTCCGGGGTGGATCATCGGCAGCACGAAGCGGGCCTTCTCTTCGTGGCCGTCGGTGGTCCGGAACGCCAGCACCGTCACGGGGACGACGGCCTCCTCGCCGATCTGCTCGAAGAACCCCTCCAGTTCGCGGGTGCCCTCGGCGATGTGGCCGATGAACCCGCTGATGAAGTCGAGGACGCTGACGTCGAGGCTGCGCTGCCACGGCCGGTCGATGGCGACGACGAACGCGTACGCCGCGACGCCGTACAGCGCGGTGAGGAACGCCAGCAGCACGAAGTCCTGGGGGACGAACGCGTACTGGATCTCCGGCGGCGCCTCGGCCGGCCGGGAGAGGTACGCGCTCGCGATGCTGCCGCCGGTCGTGAGGAGGTTCATCGTGCCGCTGTAGACGAACAGCAGGACCCCTGCGGTGGCAGTCTGGATGCTCGCGGGGACCGCGGCGACCAGCGGCGAGTCCCGGGAGACCGCGAGCACGACGAGGAACCGGATCGCGAACACCAGCCCGAGCGCGGCGACGAGCGCGTCGAAGACGAAGTTCTGGCCGAAGCGGCCGGTGAGCGTGGAGACGACGCCGGCGGCGACGAGCACGACGACGACCACGACCTCGCACGCGAACGCTAGCAGTGACGACCGGCTGTACGTGAGCTGGCCGCCGAAGAAGCGGTCGACGGGCGTGGTCGCGAGGCTCGCGACGACGGTCGGCACGCCGATGAAGAAGACGCCCTGCCAGGCGTCCTCGAGGACGTACTGGCTGTCGAAGGCGGCGACGCCGGCGAGCGCCGCGATGACCAGCGAGAGCGCGACGCTCGTGTACCAGTGCGGCGCCCGGAAGATGAACTTCGAGAGGCTCGCCAGTTCGCCTTGCGTCTCGGTCATCGGCCTACTCGCAGACGTCGACGAAGTTCTCGAACACTGCTTCGCCTTCCTCGGTGTGTGCGACCTCCGGGTGCCACTGGACGCCGTAGAGGTCGCGGTCGGTGTCCGAGATGGCTTCGACGTCGCAGATGTCGCTGGCGGCGGTGCGGGTGAAGCCGTCGGGGACCTCGACGACTTCGTCGGCGTGGCTCGCCCAGACGCGGGTCTCGGGCGCGAGCGACCCGACGAGCGGGTCGTCGTCGTCGAGAATTTCGACGTCGACGTCGGCGTAGCCGCCGTACTCGCCGGACTCGACGCGGCCGCCGAGTTCGGCGGCGATGAGCTGCATGCCGAGGCAGATGCCGAGGACGGGGACGTCGAGGTCGAGGTAGTCCGCGCAGTTCCCAGTGTCGGCCATGTCGGGGCCGCCCGAGAGCACGAGGCCGTCGGCGTCGATGTCCGCCGCCGGCGTCGTGTTGTCGACGGTTTCGGTCTCCACCCCGTCCATGTCCCGGAGCAGCCTGTGCTCCAGGTGGGTGAACTGACCGTGGTTGTCGACGACGAGGATGCGTGTCATTGCAGCGGCGTAGACGACTCGCGACTAAAAACCCACCCGTTCGCGACGCTGGAGACGCACCGACGGCACGCGGTCGTCCTCTCCGCGGCGGAGGTTTTACTTGCTCGGGGTGGTACGGCGTGACAATGAGTACGACCCAGTCGACGAGTTCCGACGAGCGCTCCCGTGGGCCTTCGACGCCCATCCGAGCGTGTGTCTGACTTCCTCATGGACATCAATCAGCCCGACGACGTAGTCACAGCACAGGCTCGACCGCGGAGGGGTATCGCGTGAACCCCGCGGACGGCACGCGCGTCGGCGTCGACGTCGGCGGCACGTTCACGGACATCGTCACCGTCCACGACGGCCGCGTCGACGTCACGAAGACGCCCTCGACCCCGGACGCCCCAGAGACCGGCGTCGTGAACGGCCTGGAGAAGAGCGCCGACGACGCCGGCTTCTCGTTCGGCGACGTCGCGTTCCTCAGCCACGGCACCACCGTCGCGACCAACGCCGTTCTCGAAGGCACGTGGGCGGACACGACACTCGTCACCACCGAAGGGTTCCGCGACGTGCTCGAGATCGCGCGCCAGAACCGCCCCGACATCTACGACTTCGACGCGGAGAAGCCCGCGCCCATCGTGCCGCGGGACCGCCGCTTCGAGGTGCCCGAGCGCCTCGACGAGCGCGGGAACGTCGTCCGCGACCTCGACGAGGACGCGGTCCGCGAGCTCGCCGCCGAGGTCGCCGACAGCGGCGCGGACAGCGTCGCCGTCTCGCTGCTGTTCGCGTTCGAGAACGACGCCCACGAGCGCCGCGTCGCGGAGCTGTTCCGCGAGGAGGGCGTCGACGCCTCCCTCTCCCTGTCCAGCGACGTGCTCCCCGAGATCCGGGAGTACGAGCGCACGCTCACCACGTCGCTGAACGCCTCGCTGAAGCCCGTGATGGACCGCTACATCGGGAACCTCGGCGACCACGTCCGCGAGCGCGGCGTCGGCGCCGAGCTCAAGATCATGCAGTCCAACGGCGGCCTCATCACCGCCGAGGCCGCCCGCGAGCGCCCCGTGAACACGCTGCTGTCGGGGCCCGCCGCGGGCGTACAGGGCGCGACGTTCGTCGCGCAGCGCTGCGGCATCGACGACGTCATCACGATGGACATGGGCGGCACGTCCTGCGACGTCTCGCTCGTGCAGGGTGGCGACCCGCTCGTCTCGACGGACGTCACGGTCGGCGACTACGCCGTCGGCGTCCCGATGATCGACATCCACACCGTCGGCTCCGGCGGCGGCTCCATCGCGTGGGTGGACAAGGGCGGCGCGCTGCGCGTCGGCCCGCGTTCTGCCGGTGCGGACCCCGGCCCCATCTCGTACGGCCGCGGCGGCACCGAGCCGACGACGACGGACGCCCACCTGCTGCTCGGGCGCCTCGACCCCGACCGCTTCCTCTCCGGGGAGTTGGACGTGGCGGTCGGCGACGTCCAGGCGGCGTTCGAGGAGAAACTGGGGGACGAACTCGACATGACCGCCGAGGAGGCCGCGCAGGGCGTCCTCGACGTGGCGAACGCGAACATGCAGCGCGCGCTCCGCGTCGTCTCCGTGGAACGCGGCTACGACCCGCGGGACTTCGCGCTGGTCGCGTTCGGCGGCGCCGGCCCGCTGCACGCCTGCCGGCTCGCCGACGACCTCGACATCCCGAAGGTCGTCGTCCCCCAGACCGCGGGCGTCCTCTCCGCGCTCGGCTTGCTCATCAGCGACGTGCTGTACGACTACAGCGTCTCCCGGGTGCGGCCCATCGAGGAGGTGTCGCCGCGGGCGGTCCGGGACGTGTTCGCGGACCTCCACGACTCGGGTGAACAGCGCCTCGACGACGAGGAGGTCGCACCCGAATCGCGGTACTACGAGCGCACCGCGGACCTCCGGTACGCCGGCCAGTCGTTCGAAATCTCCGTACCAGTCCCGGACGGCGAGGTCGACGAGCGCGCGCTCGAAACGGTCGTGGAGCGCTTCCACGAGCGCCACGAACAGCGCTACGGGCACGCCGACCGCGAGGAGCCCGTCGAACTGGTGACGCTCCGGCTCCGAGCGCGCGGCGGCGTGGACACGCCCGCGCTGGAGCCGCCGGCGAGCGAGGGTAGCGTCGAGGGCGCGATTCGCGAAGAACGGACCGTGACCTACGGCGGCGAGCCCCGCGAGACGCGCATCTACGACCGCGCGGAGCTCCCGGCGGACGCGTCCTTCGACGGCCCCGCGGTCGTCGAGGGCGCCGAGAGCACGGTCGTCGTCCACCCCGGTCAGACCGCGGACGTCGACGAGCACGGGAATGTCGTCGTGGACACGGGGGGTGGTCGGTGATGGTGGACTCCGTCACCCTCGAAGTCATCCGGAACGGCTGCACCGCCATCGCCGAGGAGATGAACGCGAACCTCGTGCGCACGGGCTACTCGCCGAACATCAAGGAGCGCCGCGACTGCTCGTGTGCGCTGTTCGACGCGGGCGGCGAGATGGTCTCCCAGGCGGAGAACATGCCCGTCCACCTCGGCGCGATGCCGTTCTCCGTGAAGGCCGCCGTCGACGCCTTCGAGGGCGACCTCGGGCCCGGCGACGCGGTGCTGCTGAACGACCCGTTCCACGGTGGCGCCCACCTCCCGGACCTGACGCTGGTCTCCCCGGTGTTCGCGGACCCGGAGTCCGAGGACCCGACGCTCGTCGCGTACGCCGCGAACCGCGCGCACCACGCCGACGTCGGCGGCTCCACCGCCGGCTCCGTGGCCGCGGACTCCACGGAAATCTACCAGGAAGGGCTGCGCATCCCGCCCGTGAAGCTGTTCGAGGGCGGCGAGGTCGTCGACGACGTGATGGAGATGATTCTCCTGAACGTGCGCACGCCCGACGAGCGCCGCGGCGACCTGCGCGCCCAGGAGGCCGCCAACGAGACCGCCCGCGAGCGCGTCCACGAACTCGTCGACCGGTACGGCGTCGAGGAGCTCTCCGAGGCCTTCGACGAGGTGCAGGACTACTCCGAGCGCCGGATGCGCGCGGAACTGGAGGAGTTCCCGGACGGCACGTACAGCTTCGAGGACGTCCTCGACGACGACGGCCGCGGGAACACCGACCTGCGCGTGTGCGCCACCGTCACCGTCGACGGCGACAGCGTCCACGTGGACTTCGCGGGCACCGCCGACCAGACGGAGGGCCCGGTGAACGCCGTGCTCGCGGTCACCTCGTCGGCGACGTACTACGCCATCCGCTGCGTGACCGACCCTGACATCCCGCCGAACCACGGCTGCTACCGGCCCATCGACATCGACGCGCCGGAGGGGAGCATCGTCAACCCGGAGCCGCCGGCGGCGGTCGTCGGCGGCAACCTCGAGACCAGCCAGCGGGTCACGGACGTCGTGCTCGGCGCGTTCGGCACGGAAGCCCCCGAGCGCGTAACCGCCGCCGGTCAGGGCACGATGAACAACATCACGTTCGGCGGGACGGACCCGCGGGATGGCAGCCCGTACGCGTTCTACGAGACGCAGGGCGGCGGGTTCGGCGGCCGGCCGAACGGCGACGGCCTCGACGGCGTCCACGTCCACATGTCCAACACGATGAACACGCCCGTCGAAGTGCTGGAGACGGCGTACCCGCTGCGCGTCCGGCAGTACGCCTACCGGCCGGACTCGGGCGGTGCGGGCGAGCACCGCGGCGGCCTCGGGCTGCGCCGCGACATCCAGGTCCGGGACCACGTCGCGCGCTTCAGCCTGCTCGCGGACCGTCAGCAGCACGCGCCCTACGGCATCGCGGGCGGCGAGGAGGGGACTCGCGGCGCGGCGTACGTCTACGACGCCGACGAGTACGGCGACGACGACGCGGGCGAGCGCCTCCCGCAGAAGTCCGTCCACGACCTCGACCCGGGCACGGTCGTGAGCGTGCGGACGCCGGGCGCCGGCGGGTTCGGGAACCCCGCGGACCGCGACGTCGAAGCCATCGTCCGCGACCTCGAACTCGAGAAGGTGACCGAGGCGTACGTCCGCGAGTTCCACGACCAGACTGCGGAGACTCCGGAGAGCGACGGTTGAGACAGCGCTTCCCCGGCGGCTAGAGCGCCGCCGGGTCGAAGCGCTCACTCGTCGAAGCGCTCGGCCGCGGTGTCGAACGCGAGCTCGGAGTGCTCCTCGCTGCGGCGGCCCTCCGCGGTCGCGATGGCCTCCGGGTCGGGGCTGGCGTCGTCGTCGATGCGCGCCCACGAGTCGTGGACCTTCGCGTGACACCACCGGCAGAGGAACACCGTGATCTCGTGGCCGACGTCCTCCTCGTCGTCGTACGCGAGGTGGTGTTCTTCGAGGAGCGGCTGCTCGTCGGCGTGCGCCTGCCGGCGCTCCTCGAGGCCGCAGCGCGCGCACTCGCGGTCGCGCTGGCGGCACCGGTAGTGCGGGCAGTCCGCCCACTCCCAGTCGCCGTCCGCGACCGGACACGCGAAGTCGTCGGCGCGGCGCTCGTCAGCGAACTCCGGGTCGTGGCTGCCGTGCTCGAACGCGTACCGGCACTTCCCGTCGCCCGTCGCGTAGTCGCAGACGCCCGCGTGGTCGTAGGGGTCGTCGACCCCGACGGCGGTCCCGGTAGGGGTCTTCTTCACGCCCCGGCGTAGCGGCCGGACGGGGTAACGCTTTTCGCCGCCCGCCGTCCACTCCGGGTGTGCACCTCCGCCACGAACGCGACGGCGACGCGCGCACGCTCGCCACCGACGTCGACGTCGCCGAGTCGTTCCTCTCGCAGGCCCGCGGGCTGATGTTCCGACGGTCGATTCCCGGCGACTACGCGCTCGTCTTCGACTTCGACGGCGCCGACAGCCGCGACGTCCACATGGTGTTCGTGCCGTTCGCCATCGACGCCCTCTGGATAGAGAACGAGGAAGTCCAGCGCGTCGAACGCCTCTCCGCGTGGACGGGCCGCGGCGAGGCGCGCTGCGACACGCTCGTCGAACTCCCGGCGGGCGCCGCCGACGACATCTCGGTCGGCGACCACGTCTGGCTCGACACCTGACAGGCAACAACTGTCACACCCCACAAGTTCAAACGTGTGCGGCCCGCCAACACACGTACACCATGTCGGACCACACCGGCACGGAGGATAGAGTAAGTCGCCTCACGGCGGCTGGCCGAGAAATTCTCCGGCACTAGTTTCCCTGCCGCTCTCGACGGCGGCGCACACGACGTACAGTTCCTCGACACCACGCTCCGCGACGGCGAACAGGCGCCCGGCGTCTCGCTGACCGCAGACCAGAAGGCGACAGTCGCGCGCAAACTCGACGCCGCCGGCGTCTCCGTCGTCGAAGCCGGCAGCGCGTGCACGAGCGCCGGCGAGCGCGAGACGATTCGCCGCGTCACCGGCCTCGACCTGGACGCCACGGTCACGAGCTTCTGTCGCGGCGTCAAGCGCGACGTCGAACTCGCACTCGACTGCGGCGTCGACGGCGTGAACCTCGTCGTCCCCGCCAGCGACCGGCACGTCGAAGGCAAAGTCGGCACCAGTCGCGAGAGCGTCCTCGACACCACGCGCGAACTCGTCGAGTACGCGACCGACCACGGGCTCTGGGTGGAAGTCATCGGCGAGGACGGCTCCCGCGCCGACGACTCGTTCCTCGACGAGCTCGCGGAGACATCCGCGGACGCCGGCGCGGACCGCTTCTGCGTCGCCGACACCGTCGGCCACGCCAGCCCCGAGCGCGTTTACGACCTCGTCGCGTCGGCGTCCGAGTACGGCCCCGTCAGCGTCCACACCCACGACGACCTCGGGCTCGCCGTCACGAACGCGCTCGCTGGCGTCGCCGCGGGCGCGGACCTCGTCCACGCCACCGTCAACGGCGTCGGCGAGCGCGCCGGCAACGTCGCGCTCGAAGAGGTCGCAGTCGCGCTCTGGCACTGCTACGACCTCGAACCGGTCGACACCGAACAGCTCTACGACCTCGCGTCGACCGTCGCGGAGGCCACGGGCGTCCCGCTCCCGCCCAACAAGGCGGTCTCCGGCGAGAACGCGTTCGCCCACGAGTCCGGCATCCACACCGACGGCACGCTCAAGGACGACCGCATGTACGAGCCCTACCCCCCGGAGGCGGTCGGCCGCGAGCGTCGCCTCGTCCTCGGGAAGCACGCCGGCCGCGCTGGCGTGCGCGCCGCGCTCGCCGAGCACGACGTCGAAGTCACCGACGATGAACTCGCGGACGTCGTCGAGCGCGTGAACGAACTCGGCGAGCGCGGCAAGCGCGTCACGGACGCCGACCTGCTCGCGGTCGCCGACGACGTCCGCGGCGACGGCCGCGACCGCCGCGTCGAAGTACTGGACCTCACCGCCGCGAGCGGCGGCGGCACCCCCACGGCGTCGGTCCGCCTGCGCGTCGACGACGACGAGTACAGCGCCGCCGGCACCGGCAGCGGCCCCGTCGACGCCGCCATGACCGCCGTCCGGGACGCGCTCGGCGACGTCACCTTCCACCTCGAAGAGTACCACGTCGACGCCATCACCGGCGGCACGGACGCCGTCGTCACCGTCCACGTCACCGTCTCGCGCGGCGACCGCACGGTCACCGTCGACGCCAGCGACGCGGACATCACCGCCGCCAGCGTCACCGCCGTCGTCGAAGCGCTCGACCGCCTCCTCCCCGAGCAGGAGGCCGCGACGGCCGCCGACTGACGCGACTCGTTACTGATTTTCGCGGCCGGCCCTATCAGCGAGAACTACCCACACGTGGCGGGACTGAAAGGGGCGGCGCGCTCGGCAGTCGAGACGACGCAAGCACCACAGCGAACGTAGTGAGCGAGGAGCGCAGCGAGTCGCAGACGCCGAGGAGGAGATTTGAACCGGAGCAAGACGGTCGCTCACTGCGTTCGCGCTGCGTCTTGCAGGGTTCAAATCTCCCGCTCGTCCGCGATTCCTGCGCGAGTCGCGGACCCGGAGGTCCGCGACGTTGTGCTCGGAGAAGCGCCGAGGAGGAGATTTGAACTCCTGAGTCCGTGAGGACAGTTGCTCTCGAAGCAACCGCCTTGGCCAGGCTAGGCTACCTCGGCTCGTCCCGAGAAACGCCGTTGTCGGATTTAGGGATTACGATTGGCGGAGGAGTAATCGTGTCAACATGTATCACTAAACGCGGTGGGGCGAAGAAGGCGTATGGAAGTCACTGCTCCGAGTGACGAACACGACGACGAGTGCGGGGACGACGCCGTCGCGGCGGTACGCGACCAGGCCGAGGAGGCCCGCGAATCCGAGGATTCCGAAGGCGGCCGTGGGCGTTGCGAGCAGCGGAACGCACGGCGGGCTCGTACGAAAGGGGCCGTCGCCGTCCACCGGCTCGGGGTTGCCCAGTCCGTCGCCGCCGTCGCCGGACTGGGAGTCGGTGCCGCTGCCGCCGGTCGGTTCCTGAGGGTCCGCGAGCGTCGCGGCGGCCAGCGAAACCGCGAGCACGCAGAGGAGGGCGACCGACGGGGCGCGTCGGTTCCGAACCACGCCGTTGTTTGCGGTGTTGACAGCATAGGTCTCGCGAACGGTTCACTCGGGCCACTCGGCGCAAGTTTACCACTATTTACGAGAGTTTAAATTAAGTAGCGAAGCAGTAGCTCGTAATGTCAGCGCTCGCCGCCCACGCCGTCCCGTCGCCGGTGCCGCCGGACGACCCGGACGCGTGGTACGCACCAGCGGTCCGCAGCCAGTACGAGATCCACCCCGGCGTCGTCGTCACCGTCGTCGAGCGCGACGGCGGGTTCGCGTACGACGCCCGGACGCCGCCGCTCGGCGCCGGCGACGAGACCGCGCTCGACCGCGTCACCGACTACTTCGCGGACGCACAGCTCTCCCGCCCGCGCACCCGCGAGGGGACCCGAGAGCGCGTCGCCGCCGGCCTCGGCGAGAAACACCGCCGCGTGCTCGCCCGACTCACCGACTGCTCGCGGGCCGCCCGCCGGCGCGTCGAGTTCCACGCGCTCTGCGAGCTCCGCGGGCTCGGCGAGCTCACGCCGCTCGCGCTCGACGACGGCGTCGAAGTCGCCGACGCCGCGGCCGACTCGCTGGTCGTCCACACCAGCGAGTACGCGCCCGCGAGCACCGACCTCCCGGCGAGCCCGCCGCACCTCGACCGCTTCCTCTCCGAGCGCCTCGCCCGCTACACCGTCCCGTTCCGCGGATTCGACGTGCCCGTCGTCGTCTACCGCGAGCACGTCCTCGGCCGGGACGCCTTCGACACCAAGTACGCGGTCCGCGAGCCCGACCGCCTCCCCGGCGACGACGACCTCATCGACGAGTGCAAGTCCCGCATCTGGGAGGCTAACGTCGAGGGCCTGCTCGGCGACGAGGACGGCCGCGCGGAGTTCGTCGCCGACCGCGCCCGCACATTCCTCACGCGCCGGCTCACCGTCCGCAACACGCGAGCGTGGCTCGACGCCACCAGACACCGCCTGCGCGCCGCGCTCGCCGAGTACGGGCTCGCGGTGCCGCCCGTCGGTCGCCGGTTCAGCGACGACCGCCTCGACGACCTCACGTACTACGTGCTCCGGGACTTCGTCGGCGACGGCGAACTCACCGTCCCCGTCCGCGACGACCGCCTCGAAGACGTCGAGGCCAACGCCGTCGGCGAGCGCGTGAAAGTCGTCCCCCGCGGCCGGCTCAGCGCGTCC